>JANJTB010000001.1 GCA_024711295.1 bacterium
AAGAAGAGAGAGCTGAATGCGGTTATGAAATATTAGATCGAAAGCAAAATGAAATAAAAAATAGTAGTAAAAATCAAACATCCAATTCAGGTAGTAGGGATGGAAATGAAGGCAGTGCTCCGGGTGATTTAAGTGCTGGAATAGGTAGGGGAATTAGTAATTTGTTATCTGAATATACTGATAATACTCAAACTGCAATGTTTTCAACATTGCTTGCTCAACACCTTGATGTTGGACTGACAGATGGATTATCACTTTCAGGACCTCCAAATATGGGAAGTGGTAGTTCACATCATAGAAATACTAATTTAAGTCCAAATCCTAATGATAAAGGTAATAAAATCATTCAAAAGAAATCAAAAATGAGTGATTTTGATAAATGGTTTTCAAACGTCTCGACAGCATTTGAAATGACATTGAAATGGTTTACTGGAATTCATGGAACAACAGAGAGTAATTATTTTTATAATGATATAGTTGCAAATGCTATGAGAAATGCTAGAAAGGTAAATGAAGCGAGAGATTACTTCTATAATAAATATAAAGGGAAAACTGATTTAGAAGGAGCCTCTGTTATTGCTTTTAGAGGTACTTTTGGATTAATGGGTTTGTTCAAAGCGGGTTTAGATCCTATTGAACAATTTGTGGGAAGTTGTAAAATAAATATTTATTTACACGATGATTATCTTCAATTTAACATCATAAATAGAACAAGTTTAACTTCAGCGTTATATCACTTATGGCCTAATTCCTGGAACTGGAGTCAAGGTCCGATGGGCAACTATGATCAGGTTTTTATTTTTACCGAACCCATTAATTTTAAAAGGCTAAGTGGAAAATGATGAATCTTAAATATTTTATTTTAATAATATCTTTAACGCTATCATTTACATCATGCCAGGATTTGGTGCATAACGAAAAGATTATTGAAGGATTTTATCTTATAGCAGTAGATATTAATGAAGATATGGATTTAAGCTACGAGGTAGGGAGTGGCAACTTTGTAGGAATAATTGGCCAGACAGTTTTTGCAGTTGGATTTAATAAAAATTATATTATTGCTAAACAACATCCTTATAATAATCGTAAAATTACTAATTATTATATTGTAATGATAGATAATTTAGATCCATTATGGCCTGAAAAAAATGTAATTGGACCATTTACAAAGCAAGAATTTAATTTAAAGCGTCAAGAATTGAATATCACAGACATTAAATTTACAAAAGTGATTAGAAGTTTGGAGTAAATGAGAAAATTTATCAATCTTTGGGAGTACTATATGACCGGTGCTTTTGGTGAGGAATTAATACAATATACCGGTTTTCAGACAGTCAAGGAAAGTGATGGCGACATAGGTCGGCGTGTGTATTTATCGGTGAATAAATTTAATGCAACGAGTGACTTACACATCCGTCGTGATGGCATAAAAGAAGTATATTTTACAGATAACAACGGAAATTTACGTGTTGTGATAGACAGTAACAACATAATTAAAAAATATGACTACAAACCCTTTGGTGAGCTATACTGGTCAAGTGATGGCTCTCACTTACGTGAAGGACGTAAATAATTGATAATTACCAAATTAGATTCGAGAAATAGATATTTCTAAATCTGAGCTTGTCTAATTATAGCTATACAAATAAAATTTAATAAAAAACGTAAATACATAAAAAATTATATTTCAGGATTACTGCCATGTTTGAAAATAATTATATTGTAGATTCAGAAGGAAACAAGCTGAGCGTAATAATTCCTTATTCTGATTTTTTAGAGATTATGGAAAAATTAGATGAAATTGATGATTTAAAAGAATATTATTTATCAAAAAGTGAAAAATCTGAGCTAGTACCAATTGAATCTGCTTTTGAAATAATTTAAGGGTAATTTATGCCTTATAAAATTTATATTGAAAACTACGCTCTAAAACAATTAAAGCAAATCAATAAAGATGTGATCCCGAAGATAAAGGAAACAATAACGGCACTTTCGGTGAATCCTAGACCTTATGGCTATATTAAATTAAAGGGAATTGAAGCATATAGGGTTAGAATAGGAGATTATAGAATTATATATGAGATTGAAGATGATATACTCATAATAAAGGTAATAGCAATTTCTCACAGAAAAGATGTTTATAATTGATAACACCACAATAACTCGCTTCACCACCCCTGACCTTCTCTGGGCTGCCTTTCCGTCGCATACACCCTACCACTATGCTTACAATTCACCATTGATATGGAGTGACCCCAGCGGCTTAGCACCAGAGAAAGAAAGTGATAGAGAGAAGTTGTTGAATATTGAGTTAGATTGGGAAGGAGTTTATAACGTTTATAGTGAAATTCAATATGAGAATGGTAGAGTGGCAATGATGCAATATAAGTCTTATATAATGGATTTCAAAGAAGCATTCAAAACAAGATTTGGTGAAAGTAGTGGAGGTAGAACAGGAGCAAGCTCGGGCGCTGAGAATGGGCAACCTGATTATTATTAGACCCCATCAAGTAAGGTTTATACAAATCCAAACGGAACTGGAAAGAAGTTTGTTGTATCGGACGAATCTGTATCCAAAAATATTATCGGTACCGATGAAAATGGAAATCCTATCATATCATTTGATAATTTAGATGCTTTTATGTTACCTGATGAATCTACTTGGGATGATATTATAAAGGATATATTAAATAAAATTGGACCTTATAATGAATTAGAAGACGGTTCAGCTTATGGAGTTGATGAGAATGGAAATATAATATATAGCTATGGTGGGCAAGGCGAAAAAGATAAATATGGAAGATCAAATGTATCGAAAGCTGTGGAAAAAGCTGTAAATGAAATCATAGCAGGTGGTGCAATTGATTTTTCTACAATTTATGTACACAGTCATCCGCATCATTTAACGGGCTATTCACAAAACTTAACAAATCCACATGACTTTGATGCAGTAACAAAATTGAATATAAGAGGAGGTATGATGATTACGGAAAAAAGTGTATTTTTCTTCAATAGTACACGTGGAGTTTTTATGCAATTTGAATATAGAAAGATTAATGACTATATAAGGAAAAAATAATAATGAATAAATTAATCTTAATATTATTAATGACATTAAATGCAAGTTATTTGAATTCTCAAAGTAACGATTCCTTAAATAATTTATTTAGAATCGGATTTTATGAAGATATTATAAATATCATTACTCCTGAATATGTAAATGATATTAAAAACTCTAAATTAGAGGATTTTAAGGATTATGGTATCTATTTGATTGATGCTGATGTCGTTACAGAAGTCAACATAAGTAAATCACTTGATAAATATTTTAAAAAAATTAGAAATATTGATACATGTACTAAATACTTTGATTCTTGTTTATGTGAGAAAAAGTGGATGGATTTAGAGTTAATAAAAGTCATTGAAAAGGGTTTTCATTTTTATTTAAATGGTAAAGTATATCACATAAGAAATGATTTAGATTCTCTGAAAAGAATGCTTGTAGAGCTTGACAGTATTGCTAAATTTAAGGCAACTGCCGATACAATTGATGGAAGTTATATACCCAAAAACTTATATGATGCATTCCAACAGTTAGATACAATTTTAGAACCAGACTATAAGAAACGATTTATTGTTGAGGATGAAGAAATAGCTGTGAGTAAAGAGCATTTTGGTCTTGGAATGGGTTTACGAAATTCTTGGCGATTATGGGGAAGTTCGAGATTACAAAGGTCAATTTTTTCAGAATATGGTATAAAGCATCCGGATAGACAGTCAACGTTCATCCTTACATTATATCACCGCCGATTACGAGGTGTCGGTTTAGATATTGATCAGCTTAAGAAAATAATTCAGGAACAAGAAGCACAACAAGAAGAAGAAGAAAGAAGAATGGAGGAAAATGAGTAAGAATTATTCAAACCCCGAGTCCGATCTCGAAATGAAGGGAGTACGTATGTACGACACCGAGACCGGCAGATTTACCACCCCTGACCTGCTCTGGGCTGCTTTTACGTCGCATACACCCTACCACTATGCTTACAATTCCCCATTGATATGGAGTGACCCCAGCGGCTTAGCACCGGAGAAAGAGAGGGATAGAGAGGAGTTGTTGAATATTGAGTTGGACTGGGATGGAGTTTATAACGTTTATAGTGAAATTCAATATGAGAATGGTAGAATGGCTATGATGCAATATAAGTCTTATATAATGGATTTCAAAGAAGCATTCAACACAAGATTTGGTGAAAGTAGTG
>JANJTB010000005.1 GCA_024711295.1 bacterium
ATTTAGTAGTTGTTTTGATAACATTATCTAAAGACATTTGGATAATTGGTTATTTTAATCTCTACATTATCGAACTAAAAAAAGAAAATGAAGAGATAAAGAAATTAGTTAAATCAAATAAAAGAGGTATAAAATGAAAAAGTTAATAATTCTTGTATTTGCATCAATATTTACGATGTTTACTTCTTGTAAGCAAGAGCAACCGACACAGTTATCTCCTAACTACGATAAACATAATATTCAAAACGATACAAACTGGGTAGAGGTAACGGATACAATGTCAATAGATATTAAATGTTTAAACGGTGATTTAATTTCTCATTTAAAGTCATTTGTTATTCGTGACAGCATTGAGTATACTGATCTGGATACTTTAAGATGGAATTACTTTGAATGCATTGATTATGAATTACCAACTATTGATTTCACTCAATATACTTTATTGGGTTTGAATACTAGAACCGGACCTGTATTAATTGAAAGAAGTGTTTTTAAAAATGATTCGAAAAAAAAATATCTTTATTTGATAAAATTAAAAATTACAAATTTGGATGAAATTCTAATTCATAACAGTAACTTCCTACTTATTCCAAAAATTCCAGATAATTTTACAATTAATATGGATACATTAATTAGCTATGATTTTAAATAGATAAAAGGGAGTAATTTTAATGTTAAAAAAAATATGTATTTGCCTCTTTTTTCAAATATTATCAATATTTGCAATTAATGCACAGATTCAAAACAAACAAATTAAACCGGTTAGTTTTAGTTATTATTCAGACATAAATCCTCTAAAAAAATGATAGTTATATCAAGGAGATTATATTTCCTAAGTTGAACAGGGATTCTTTAATCAAACTTGATGATTCTGTTTATGATGATAATCTAAATACCCCATTCAGATTTGGATTTCCGTTAGATTCAGAGATAAATCTAGATAATTCTGGATTATGGGATACTTTGGACAATGGTGACAGATTGTGGAGATTAAAAATAATATGCGAAGATGCAGTATCAATAAATCTGATTTATAATCATTTTTATTTGCCTGAGCAATCTTATTTTTTTATAATAATTCAACAAAGAAATATATACTGGGTGCTTTTACAAAACAGAATAATAAATTGCATAATAAATTTTCAACAGATTTAATTCCTGGTGAAATTTGTTACCTTGAATATTATGAGCCTAAAAATGAAAAAGGTAAAGGTATTATTGAAATCTCAAAAGTCATTTATGGATATATAGATATTTTGAATTACCAAGAAACAGAAATCCTTAAAAAAAGTATGAATGAAGAAATACTACTTTCAGGTTCTTGCAATAGAAATGTTAATTGTCCAGAAGGAGATGAATTTTGCCGAGAAAAATATTCTGTATCTAGAATTATTGTTGGAGGTCACTTATGTACCGGTTCTTTAATAAATAATGTTCGACAAGATTATACGCCATATTATTTGACCGCTAATCATTGCTTAGTAGGAGATACTGATGTTTGGCTGTTTCAATTTGGTTATATGTATGAATCCTGTAATGGGGGCTGGCCTTTGCCAACATATAGCTATTCAGGTGCAGACATTCGAGCTAATTGGGCAAATAGTGATTTTGCTTTATTAGAGTTACAGGAACAGCCGCAATCAGGAGAAAATAATTTTCCTGATGTTTTTTTAAATGGGTGGGATAGAACCGAAAATATACCAGATAACTTAATTGCGTTGCATCATCCTAATGGTGACTATATGAAAATTAACACCGATGATGATGATTTGACAATATGGTCAAATCATTGGCTTGTTAGAAATTGGAATACTGGTACTACCGAGCCAGGTTCCTCCGGTTCCTCCTTATATAATCAAGATCAAAGAGTAATTGGACAACTTCATGGTCAGTTACCATTAAATATTGACCCATTTCATGAACCATGTGATCCTGAAAAGGAATCAATTTATGGTATGATTTCACGATCTTGGCTTGGTGGTGGCACTAGCGCAACAAGTCTTAGCCCTTGGCTTGACCCTGATAATACAGGTGTTGAGACTCTTGATGGTATCAAAATGCCATTATTGAAATATGGATGGATTATAACTAATGGTCAATCATTTCAAAGAAATGCATATTCTCAAATGAGAATTGGTAGTTCTAATATATCACAATTTACAGTGCAAAATGGTGGTAATTTGACATTAAAAGCGGGCAAAGAAATTGTTATTCGTCCTTGTACCGCTATTTTGTCCGGTTCTGTTTTCCGTGCACATATAGAAGAATTAGATTGTAGTGAATTGGTTATGTTAAGTGATAAGGAAAGCGATTATGACGCAAGTATTTGCAGTTCTCAAAATCCTCCTATGGCTAAACAAGTAAGCAACACAAAATATAACTTTTATTCTCAAACTAATATCAAAATACAACCAAACCCATTCTCCGAAGATACACGTATTTCTATTTCATTGAGTAATTCTGATATTATCACACTAACCATTTACGATATTTTGGGTAATCAGATTGCAACACTTGCAGATGGTGAATCGCTATCAGCAGGAAATCACAATTTCTCATTTTCAGGGCAGAATATTAACTCAGGTGTATATTATGTCGTGATGTCATCCTCTACCGAGCGTATCAGTCGCCCACTTATGTTGATTAAATAACCAAACTCATCCCCCCTCGCAACTTTTCGGCTGTGAGGGGGTGTGAATCGAACTAAAAAAAGAAAATGAAGAAATTAAGAAATTAGTTAATAATAAAAAGGAGTAATGGTATGAAAAAAGTAGTTTTATTTTTGTTAGTATCTATACTGATGTTAATGATTTCGTGTAATAAAAGTACGCAACATTCTGATGGACCCTATGAAGGTGAAAATATGTACTACGGAAGTATAAATTTTACATTTCCAGATAGTGTCGGTTATAATGATACGTTTTCAATTATTACAACTGTTCCTAACCAAACATACAGAATGAAAGGACATATTTCATTATATGTTTCGGGTATGAAAGATTCGGTAATTGTTTTGTTATCACCCTCAGCAGTTAAAGGGAAAAATTCTTATGACACAAGCGATATGAAAGATTCATATTCAAGAATTAATGTAGAATTCTATCCAAACCAAGGTTTCTCTCAAGAATGGAAATTTGTTTTAGATTCAACTTTGGTATTCAATATGCAACGAAATGAAGCAATTCAGTTTTATGCATTTCTTAAAATTGATTCGATTTATCTTGATATGGATTCATTATTTTTCCCAGATACTATAGCTGATGACTTAATACCAGTAGCTGTTCCAGAAAAAAAGTGGTACGATTCTGATTTTTCACACTTTAGCTCAGAACAGGCTCAAAATGACAACAGAATACTATTAAGATACTTTAATAGACAAAATTGGGAATCATCATTATTTAGGTATATTTACTATAAAAATCAGTAGGAGAGTTATGAGGAAAATTTATAGTATGCTTGTGATTATATTTTTTGGAGTTCTTATATTTCAAGAATTACATGCTAGTGAAATTAAAGTGAAGTCATTTGATATAGAGAAATACGAAATTGTTAAGTTTTCTAATCAAATAATTCTAAAATTGTCTATAGTTCCTAGAATTGATGGAAATTTTAAATACTTTATTCATGCACCAAAGGAAATGGAAATTGAGACAAGACGATATAAAGATACATCAAAAAAAGTAATTAAAGAGAGCAAGATTGAAAAAGAATGGTTGTTAAAAATACCACGGCATTAAAATTGTAAAAGGTTATGGAATTATTGTACAAGGTATTTTTTTGAGAGGTTATGTAGGATTATATGATTTGGAAGTTGTAATTAGGGGTCAAAGAGTAAAAAGTAAAGATAAATTAGGTATTATATTTGATGTAAGGATTTGATATGAAAAAGAAAAATGTAATTCTCAGTTTAACTCTGTTCAGTTTAATATTTTTTCAGAGTTGCGACAATACTGTAAAATTGCCAGTCGGAGATCCTATCTTCGATATGACATTTTTATATCCAAATCCGTTAAGTACTAATGATACTTTAACGATAGGAATTGATTGGAATTATTATGACATAAAATATTCTGTATTAGATGATTTTATAGTTATTATTGAACAAACTACTAAAAGGGATACATTAATTATTTTAGGTTTGTATGATAAAAACAAGCATGACAATTCCGGCAAAATGGGAATATTTAATTCTGAAGACGAGAAAATTCAAACAATTATGTTTGAATCAAAAATAACTCTTCAGTGTATAATTGATAGCAATCAAACTGGAAACTGGGTTGTAAGCGTTGTAAATAACAATTTAACAACAAAAAGTAATTTAAAATTACACATTTACAAAAGGAACTAAAATATGAGAAAATATTATTTATCAATTCTATTATTTATTTGACTCATATTCTCAATCGGAAAGCTGTATTAATGAGGATGTTGTTCAACCATGCTGTAATAGCGATGTTTCTATTTGATAAGTATCTATTGGATCTCTACGAAACTAAAAATATATATAAGTTCTTTTCGTTTTAAATAACATTACTAATTATTTTGAATATTAAATGCCTACTGTGTTAAGAATTGATGGTTTTAGGTTCCATTTTTATTCTGATGAACAAAATGAACCACCACATATTCACATTGCAACATCCGACGGTGAATGTAAATTTTGGCTTCAACCTGTTAGATTGGCAAAAAATATTGGTCTGAAGCCAAATATTCTCAGACAAGCTGAAAAATTAGTTTTTGAAAATGTTGAAATTCTATTGGAGAAATATAATGAGTTTCATGGTCGTAGATAAATTGATTGATACAGAGCCTGCAGCAATCAATGTTTGGGTAAAAGATAGAATGGTCTATATTGAGTTAACGGACTTTCGGATTATTGCTTTTCCAGCCGATAGATTCAGGATATTAAGCAAAGCTACAAATGAAGAGTTGAAAAATGTTGAACTTCGACTAAATGGTTATGCTCTCCGTTGGGAAGAATTAGACGAAGACATCACTGTAAAAGGAATTTTAGAAGGTAGATTTCAATTGTAAGAATAATCTTAATTTTTTTGAATAAAAGAGCTGAAATTCAATTTGGATTAAAATCTTGTAACATTATAAGATAATATAAAAACCGCCCTTACAGATTAATTCAGTAAGGGCGGTCTAATTATAATTTCCTTCTAAATACTACTTGCCTTGTCTTTCGTTGTATTCTTTGATAATATCTTCCTGTACAGATTTCGGTACTTGAGAATATCTCAAAAATTCCATTGTGAACTCGCCTTTGCCCTGAGTAGATGAGCGTAGATCAGATGAATAACCGAACATTTCCTTTAACGGAACTTCTGCTTCAACAACCACGTAAGTAGCATCAACACTTGTGTTGACGATGATACCGCGTCGCTGGTTAATCTGTCCGATGATAACGCCCTGGAACTCTTCAGGTGCTGAGACTTCAAGTTTCATAAATGGTTCAAGTATAACCACTCCTGCTTTTGAAAGAGATTCTCTGATAGCTTGTCTTGCCGCAAGTTTGAATGCCATTTCTGAGGAGTCCACAGTATGATACGCGCCGTCGCTTAGTGTAACTTTTGCATTTACGATAGGTTGATTAATGAGGAAACCTTCCTGTAATTGCTCATTAAAACCTTTATCGCAAGCAGGGATGTATTCTTTAGGAATCGCACCGCCAACAATACTGTTTACAAACTGATAATGGTCAGGACTATCCAAAGCTAATGGCTCGATAGCGCCGGCAACACGACCAAACTGACCGGAACCACCGGTTTGTTTTTTATGTGTGTAATCGTAAGTTGTAGCTTTAGTGAGTGCTTCACGATAAGCAACTTTTGGCTTACCTACAACTACTTCGCAATTGTATTCACGCTTAATTCTTTCGATATAAATTTCGAGGTGAAGCTCGCCCATACCTTTGATAATAGTTTCGCCACTATCTTCATCACGATATACTTTGAATGTTGGGTCTTCTTTTTGGAATCTGTTCATTGCCTTGGAGAAGTTTACCTGTCCGGCTTTCTCTTTAGGAGCAACAGCTAACTCAATAACAGGATTAGGGATAAACATAGATGTCATTGTGTAGTTTACTGATCCGTCAGTGAATGTATCACCCGAGGCACAGTCCACACCAAACATAGCAAAAATTTCACCGCATGATACTTCGTCAATTTCGTGCATTTCACTTGCATGCATACGCACAAGACGTGGAATTTTCATTTTTTTGCCATTCGCAGAGTTGATAATTGTATCACCTTTCTTCATCGAACCCTGATACAATCTCATATATGTCAACTGACCGTATCTGCCGTCCTCGAGTTTGAAAGCAAGTGCAACAGCAGGTTTAGTCGGGTCTGATAACAATTCAACTTTTTCTTCATTATTATCTCTGTCGAGAGCATTATTATGTACTTCCTGAGGCGCTGGCAGAAATGAAATTACTGCATCCAAAAGAGTCTGGATCCCTTTGTTCATTTTAGCTGTACCAACCAACACAGGTGTAATATGAAGAGCAATGGTTTGTTTACGGATTGAGTTTTTCAGTTCATCAACCGAAATAGCTTCATCTCCGAGGAATTTTTCTGCAATACTATCATCATGGTCACTCAGACCTTCAATCATCTCTTGGCGACGTCTTTGAGCTTCGGCAACAAGGTGTTCGGGTATAGCAGTACGTACAACTTCTTCGCCATTTGCACCTTTGTAATAGATTGCTTCCATTGTAATCAGATCAACAACACCTTCGAACCTGTCTTCGATGCCAATAGGCATAGTAAGAAGTACAGTTTTGTGGTGAAGTTTTTCCTGTAACTGGTCAATTACGCGGTCGGGGTTAGCTCCTGAGCGGTCAACTTTGTTGATAAAAGCAATTCTTGGTACATTATAACGGCGCATCTGGCGGTCAACAGTAATAGACTGAGACTGTACACCGGCTACACCGCACAATACCATTACAGCACCATCGAGTACTCTCAGAGCGCGCTCAACCTCAACTGTGAAGTCAATGTGGCCTGGAGTATCAATAAGGTTAATGTTGTAGCCGTCCCACTCACAGAATGTGGCAGCAGATTGTATTGTGATACCTTTTTCTCTTTCGAGATCCATTGAGTCCATCGTAGGACCTGCACCGGTCTTGCTTCTTACCTCGGTGATTTGGTGAATTTTACCTGTGTAAAATAAAATTCTTTCGCTAAGAGTGGTCTTGCCGGAGTCAATATGAGCGGCAATACCTATGTTTCTTATTTTTGAAATGTCCATTATATAACCAATAGTAAAATTAATTTTTTGCAGAATATAGAATAGCAAAAATATGCAAAAAAAATTTAATGGAAAAATATTTTGTGTTAATATGTGAAGAATTTTTTATAAATTTGTTAGTTTCATTAAAATGAAATACGAATTTTGTTTTGATTTTTGCACAATATATAATAAATTCAATAATTTCGTAAGGTTTTTGTCCTATTCCTAATTTGTAAATCAAAAATTCATAAAAAAATGAACAAGAAACATTTACTTGTATTATCAGCACCCAGTGGTGGCGGCAAATCAACAATCGCAAAGAAGTTACTGAGCGAATTTTCGAACTTGAAATTATCTGTATCTGCAACTACACGTGCAATGCGCCCCGGCGAAGAAAATGGTGTGCAATATTATTTTATGACTAAAGAAGAATTCAAGCTTGGTATTCAAAATCACGATTTTGTTGAATATGAAGAAATATTTGACAATTTTTATGGTACCCCTAAGAGAGAAATTGAAGAGTCGGTTAAAACCGGAAAGTGCATTTTGTTTGATATTGATGTAAAAGGTGCTATGAGCATCAAACGTGCTTTCCCTGATGATTCTTTGCTGATTTTTATTACTCCTCCTGACTTGCAAACCTTGGAAAGCAGATTGAGAAATCGCATGACCGAAAGCGAAGAGCAGATAAAAACAAGACTAAACAGAGCAGCTATGGAAATGTCGGAAATGGATAAATTTGACAAAATTGTAGTAAATGATATACTTGAAGAGGCAATTTCGGAAGCAATGGAAATTGTCAGAACAAATTTAGCAGTTGAGTAGCAACTATGAGCGAAAAAGTACAGCGAATGTTCTCTGATATTTCAGGTGATTACGACCTACTTAATGATTTACTCTCGTTCGGAAGGCACCGTTTATGGAAAAAGAGATTTGTTTCTAAAATTCCAATGAATGATGGTGGAAGACATTTAGATGTTGCAACAGGCACAGGAGATATTGCTAGGGAGGTTGTCAGGCAGTCAGACGGGAAGGTTAGGGTTGTTGGTGTGGACTTCTCCGAAAGTATGATTATCAAAGCTAAATACTGCAAGGATTGTGATTGGACTAACCTTGAATTTCAGGTTGGAGATGCTACAGATTTAATTTTTGATTCAGAGTATTTTGATTCTGTCAGTATATCTTTTGGTATCAGAAATATTCCAGGGTTGGTGAATGCTATTAATGAGATGTCGCGTGTACTAAAGCCGGGAGGTATTCTGGCAATAATGGAATTTGGTACACCGGATGCTCCATTTAGATGGTTTTATAACTTTTATTCAAAAACTTTTATGCCTTTTGTCGGCAAAATTATAAGTGGGCATAGCGATGCTTACACCTATCTTCCGGAGACAATCAAAGTCTTTCCTTATGGTGCTAACTTCAAAAGAATACTACTGGATACTGGAAACTTCACAGACGTAAGATATGAAAAAATGGAGCTTGGTACGGTATATGCCTATTACTGTGTAAAAAAATAATTTCTGTTTGCAACGTGTATATTTTTTTTGTTAATCGTATTATGAGGTACAAAGTGAAAAGATTCATAGTTTTAATTTCGGTTTTGATTTTTTCTTTTATAGAATTATCAGCCCAGGGACCAAAAGGGAAGGATTTTGGATTTGGAATAATATTGGGCGATCCAACAGGTTTATCGGGTAAGTATTGGCTCAGTAGGGAAAACGCAATCCCATTTAGTGTGGGTAACTCGTATTTTGGTGCTTTAAGAATTACGGGAGATTATATTTGGCATTTTAATTCCTTTAATTCCAAATATGTAACACTTTATGCAGGACCAGGCGCTGTGATAGGTATTGGTGAAAGTGGTGGTTGGATTTACAAAAAGAAGGGAGATTACTATTGGGTTCGAAAAGATGATGAAATTGGATTTGGGGCCAGAGGTATATTCGGAATCAATATAATTCCCAAAAATTCACCACTCGAAATTTTTGCTGAAATTGGTCTTATGGTTGGCGTAGTGCCTGCTTTTGGATCGAATGTCGAAGGGGCTATCGGATTTAGATTTTATCCATAAGATTTTTTCTTAGAATATTTATAGAATTTATTCGTAAACACAATTTAATTTAAATTAGATTATTTTAGACTATTTAGTGGAGTTAATCATGCAAAGAGTTATTAAATATACATTTCTTTTGGTTGTGTCAGTAATTATTGCTTCCTGTTCCGATACAGGAAATAATGTAACTGCAGAAAAAATGACCATCCAACAGCTCGCTGTTACACCTGGTTATACTTGGTTTAATTTTGAGTTCAATCAATATACCCCAGACTCCTTTGCAATAACAGAAATAAAGAAAGAGTATAATGCTGATGCACATAGTTTTGTGATTTTTGCAAAACCTTCATGTTCTTGTCCCGGAAAGCACAAACAAACTCCCGAGTTTGTCAAAACTTTAGATTTATCGCAAATTCCTATGGATAAATGCCAGATTTATTCAATGGCATCAGTCAGCAATAATCATCCATTCAAGGGAGCTATCGAAATTAAGGAACTTCCTACAATCGTGGTTCTCAAAAATGGTGTTCCTGTATTTTCTGTGACTGACACACTAAATAGTCTGAATGATAACAATCCAAATAATCCTATGACAATCGAGCAAACCCTGATAATGGGTTTGATGAAATAACCGGAGGTAATTTGGCTTATTGGCTGGTGAAAACAGATCCCGATTCTTATTCATGGGATAATTTAGTTAAAGATAAAAAAGTAGTGTGGGATGGTGTTCGTAATTATCAAGCACGTAACAACCTGATGAAGATGCTCATTGGTGATGAAGTGCTTGTTTATGAGAGTCAATCACCTAAAATTGTTACTGGCATTACAACAGTAACCAAAGAGTATTTTCCTGATCCTACAACTGAAGATAATGCTTGGGTTGCTGTTGAACTTAAATTCAAGAAATCTTTCAAAAAGCATGTTTCACTCGAAGATATTAAATCACTGCCCGAGCTTGGAAACATTGCCCTGATACGCCAAAGTAGATTGTCAGTTATGCCGCTTACTGCTGATGAATTTGAAATAATTTGCAGTATGGGCAAGTAGTAATGTACAAAAATCCGCTTTGGACACCTGATGATAATTATGTTCATAATTCAAATATGGACAAGTTTCGATTGCATGTAAATGAAAAATACAAGCAAAACTTAAATAATTATCATGATTTATATCAATGGTCTATTGATTATCCTGCAAATTTCTGGCAAACCTTGTGGGAATATTTTGATGTTATTTATTCAAAGAAATTTAGCAATGTACTAAGTACTAAAGACACAAGTAAATCTTATGATGATATTACTAATTACAAGTGGTTCGAAGGTGCTAAACTGAATTTTGCAGAGAATTTACTAAGGTTTGATGATGACGAAATCGCAATAATTTATACTTCCGAAAACTCACCAACAATCAGAATTACATACAGTGAACTTAATGAAAAGGTTGCAAAATTTGCCAGAGGCCTTAAAGATGCCGGAGTAAGTGTAGGAGATAGAGTTGCAGGATTTGTGACCAACAGACCCGAAGCTGTAATTGCTATGCTTGCAACTGTTTCAATTGGTGCAATTTGGACATCAACGTCACCTGACTTTGGAGTTCAAGGGGTATTAGATCGCTTCTCACAGGTCAAACCAAAGATTTTATTGGCTGTAGATGGCTATAGATATAGTGGAAAGATTTTTGATTCATTAAAAATAGTAGAACAAATTTCTTCCAACATTCCTTCTATTGAAAAAATTATTGTTGTGAATCAAATTGGTATGGAATTACCACATTATGATAAATATATCTCATACGATTTGTTTATTGATAATAACGAGAATATACTGAAATTTGAACAATTAGATTTTGACCATCCGGTTTATATCATGTATTCATCAGGGACAACAGGTGTTCCGAAATGTATAGTTCACGGTGCAGGGGGCACTTTGCTTCAGCATTTAAAAGAGCTTGTACTTCATACGAACCTAACCGATGCTGATACAATATGTTATTTTACTACTTGTGGCTGGATGATGTGGAATTGGCTTGTTTCATCATTGGCAACAGGTGCTACAGTACTTTTATTTGATGGAAGTCCCGCTTACCCAGATATAGAAATCTTGTGGAAGACCATACAGGATGAGAAAATCAGTATATTTGGCACAAGCCCAAAATATTTGAGTTCGGTCGAGAAAGCCGGCTTTGTACCAAAAGAAAAATATAATCTTGAATCATTGAAGGTTGTTCTTTCGACAGGCTCACCACTTAGCTCTGAGAATTTTGAATGGGTTTATAGGAATATTAAAAGTGATATTCAGTTATCATCAATATCGGGTGGCACTGATATTATCTCCTGCTTTATGTTAGGAAATCCCACTTTGCCTGTATTTAGCGAAGAAATTCAATGCAGAGGTTTGGGTATGAAAGTACTTGCTTTTGATGATGATGCAAACTCAGTCATCAATGAAAAAGGTGAGCTGGTATGTACTCTACCTTTTCCATCAATGCCGGTATATTTTTGGGATGATGAAGATGGCAGTAAATATCATGATGCATATTTTGATCATTACCCCGGTATATGGAGGCATGGTGATTTTATTAAAATCACCGAAAATGGCGGAATTATTGTATATGGCAGAAGTGATGCCACATTAAATCCGGGTGGAGTAAGGATTGGTACATCAGAGCTATACAGAGTTGTTGAGTCTATAGATGAAATTAATGACTCACTTGTAATAGGTTACCCCAAAAATAATGATGTAGATGTAGTCCTTTTTGTTGTGACAAAAACTGATGTAGTTTTCAGCAGTGAATTAGTTGACAAAATTAAATCTACAATCAAATCATCTCTGACACCAAGGCATATACCGTCACAAATATTCAATATTAGCGAAGTTCCACATACTCTTAACGGCAAAAAGGTAGAACTCGCTGTTCTTAAAACTCTTCTAGGAGAAGAGGTGAAAAACAAAGCATCGCTGGCAAATCCTCATTCTCTTGATCAGTTTGTGAATTTGAGAGAAAAACTCTAATTTTGTAAAATATTAATTCGGTTTTCTGTTGCATTACATTCAAAATCAAAATATACTTATTAATTCCGAAATGAAAATTGATGTTGACTCAAGTTCACATTCATTAGTCTTTCGTAGAAAATATAAAATTTCTGACCCTAAATTCAGCATAATAGTACCTGTTTATCAGGAAGAAAAAATTATTGAATCTCATCTAAAGCTATTTAGCGAAGATTTGAAAGAAAAGTATAATTTCGAACTAATAGTCAGTGATGGTGGCAGCACTGATAACACTGTAAGTATAGCACAGCATTATGCTGATATTGTTGTCATACATAACAATTCTTCGAGGCAAACAATATCTCAAGGGCGCAACAGAGGAGCAGATTATGCTTCGGGGGAGGTTCTATGTTTTTTGAATGTTGATTCATTCCCTGCAGATTTAATTGATTTTTTAAATATTTTAAAGGATTTTACATATCAAAATGGTGTGTACAACTCCATTGGTGCTTTGGCAAGTTACGTTAGCGGTTTCCCCGAAGAAGTAATTTTGAAGGATAAAATATTCTATACAATACACAACAATTACGTGCATTTGCTGAATATCATCGGACTTGGAATGGGTAGGGGTGAGTGTCAGATAGTCAGGAAAGAGATTTTTAATAGAGTAAACGGATACAATGACAATATTGCAGCAGGCGAGGACTTTGATTTATTCAGAAGAATATCAAAAATTGCAAAGATAAAATTTGACAGGAATTTGCATGTATATGAGTCACCGCGTAGATTCAGAAAGTATGGTTATATCAAAACGATTTTCTTTTGGCTTATGAACTCCCTAACAGTATGGTGGTTTGGCAAATCCGTTTCTAAGGAGTGGGAAGCTGTTAGGTGATAAATTAAAAAAAGGCGGGAAGTAAACCCGCCATTTTTTTTTATAATGTTGAAAATTTACTAATTTAGATAACTCCATCCATTTTCAGCTTTTCGATTTGCCCTGCATCATAACCCAATGATTCTAAAATTTCATTAGTATGCTGTGATAATGTAGGTGGTGGTGTTTCGACCAATCCAGGAGTTTTGCTGAATTTTGCTGTTAAGTTAAACAGCTTAACATCTCCAACACCTTCTACATGTTTGGTGGTGAATGTTTTTCTATGCTCAATTTGATCTTGAGTAAGAGCTTCGTCAAGTTTCAGTATCGCACCCGAGGGGATACCTGCGTTGTTTAGGGCTTCAACCCAATACTCTGTGGAACGAAGTTTTAGCTTTTCATTAATGTATGGAGTTAGAGCAAACCTGTTTCGCTTTCTATCATCTCTAATTTTAAAACGAGCATCCTCTTTTAAATCGCTGAGTCCTAAAATATCAGCTAAATCTTCCCATTGCTCCTGTTTATTTGCGGCAATATTTATGTAGCCGTCAGAGGTTTCAAATGTTCCTGAAGGTGCCGAACTGAAATTGTCATTGCCAAGCAACTCAGGATGCTGATTTCCAATCATTAGATTAGCTGCTACCCAGCCCATAGTAGGCATTATTGAGTCGAGCAGTGCAATATCAACAGATTGACCTTCGCCGTGTCTCTCCCTGTAGAATAAAGCCGCCATAATAGCAAATGCAGCATTGAGGCCGCCTACGGTATCGCAAACAGGGAATCCTGCTCTCAAGGGATTGAGAGTTTTATCGCCATTAACAGCCATTACACCGCTAAGCCCTTGAATAATTTGGTCGTAAGCAGGCTTGTATGCATCAGGACCGGTTTGACCAAAGCCGGATATTGCAACGAATATTATTCTTGGATTGATTGTTTTAAGATTATCATATCCCAAGCCTAATCTATCCATCACACCGGGCCTAAAATTCTCGACTACAACATCTGCTGATTTTACTAATTCTTTGAAAATCTCTTTTGCTTTGTCAAGTTTTAGGTTCAATGTGAGTGACTTCTTATTTGCATTCTGAGCAATAAAGCTTGTACCCATAAGTTTCTTGTTGTATTCTGTTACACATCCGAGATTGCGTGCCAAATCGCCTCCAACAGGGTTTTCGATTTTGATAACATCAGCCCCCAACAAGGACAAATGAAGTGTGGCAAATGGACCGGATAATACATTAGTAAGATCTAATACTTTTATTCCCTCAAGTAATTTCATATATTGTTTACCTTTTAAGTATAATACATATTTTTCAAAAAATTGTCTGAATCTGTTTACAAAAATAACTGTATTTTTTTCAAATTTATGTAATAAAGTTAAATTTTTGAGAGTAATTTTTGATGGCTATTGATATGAATGAACTTTATAATTCAAACAATTATACGAGTAAATTATCGTTTCTATCTGTTTATAAAATATCAATATGATTATAAAGGGAATAAAATGGCTAATCATCAATGTGATTTAGTAGTTATAGGTTCCGGACCCGGTGGATATGTAGCTGCAATCAGAGCATCTCAGTTAGGTCTGAAAACAATTTGTGTCGAAAGTGGTGATATTGGTGGTGTATGTCTTAATATTGGATGTATTCCAACAAAAGCACTTCTCAAAAGTGCTGAGTATGCTCACTTTATGGGGCATGCAGACGAATTCGGTTTTAATTTTGAAAATTTAAAAGTAAATTACCCACAGGTAATAGACCGCTCGAGAAAAGTAGCCGGTCAGATGTCGAAAGGTGTAACCTCTTTATTCAAGAAATACAAAGTTGAGCATGTCACAGGTTGGGGCAAGCTTACAAAGTCGAAGACAGTTGAAGTATCCGATAAATCTGGTAAGGTAACTGATATAATAACAGCAAAGAATATTATAATTGCAACCGGTGCACGTCCAAGGTTATTCCCAGGGATTGAAGTTGACCACAAAAATATCATTACAAGTACAGATGCTCTATTAGGCAAGCATTTACCAAAATCAATAATTGTGATGGGTGCCGGTGCTATTGGTGTTGAGTTTGCGTACTTCTTCAATGCATTTGGAGCTGATGTTACAATCGTTGAATATATGGATAGAATTTTACCTGTTGAGGATGTAGAAGTTTCTAAAGAATTAGAAAGACACTTCCGCAAATCAAAAATAGATATTAAAACAAAATCAATGGTTAAGTCTGCTAAGAGTGTTAAAGGTGGAGTTGAGGTAACTATTGAATCAAATGGTAAGACAGAAGTTTTAAAAGCCGAGATGGCTCTCAATGCTATTGGTATTCAAGCAAATATCGAGAATATTGGTCTCGAAGATTTAGGTATAAATTTAGAGAAGGGCTTTATTAAAATTGATGATTATTGCAGAACAAATGTAGAAAATATTTATGCAATAGGTGATGTTGCAGGGGCTCCTTGGCTTGCTCACAAAGCATCTGCCGAAGCTGTTACATGTGCAGAATTCATTGCGGGGCACCATCCAAAACCTGTTAATTACAACAATATTCCAGGCTGTACTTATTGCAATCCTCAAGTTGCAAGCGTTGGCTTGACTGAAGAGAAGGCAAAGGCTGCGGGCCATGAAGTAAAAATTGGTAAGTTCCCGTTCTTGGCAAGCGGAAAAGCTCATGGTATCGGTGAAGCAAAAGGATTTGTAAAGTTAGTTTTTGACGCCAAATACGGAGAGTTGCTCGGTGCTCACATGATTGGTCCTGATGTTACCGAAATGATTGCTGAACTTGGATTAGCAAGACAGCTTGAAGCTACTGCCGAAACAATATTCAAAACTATTCATGCTCACCCAACCTTGAGTGAAGCTGTTATGGAAGCTGCTGCTCAAGCTTACGGCGAAGCAGTAAATATCTGATACAACTAATAAACTATATCAGAATGCCCGATACTATTCAGTATCGGGCTTTTTTTCTTTCACTAATGTTGTGCAACTAATCTATGGCTAGTGTGTATTTGTGTTAAGAATAAATTAATTTTATTATCTGATTTGTGCGAAAATTTGTATATTTGAAATTCGGGTAAAGTTGATTTATTAAGATGTGTGATTATCAATCAGATAAAAGGAATGTTATGATTTTTTTCTCCAATTTGTGCACTTATTAAGAAATACATTAATGATAATGCTTCAAACCTTAAATTTGATTGAAAAGCTACTCGAAAATTCAGAAGTTGCCTCTTTAACTGAGCTCGAAAACATGGAATTAATGAGCCGCTATGATACTAAATATATAATTAGTGTCAATCAGTTGGATTCTATTCTAGAAAAATTATTGGTAAAATACAAAGTATTGGAAATAAATAATCAAAAGCTATTTACTTATAATAACCATTATTTCGACACCGACGATAATTTATTCTACACTCAACATCACAATGGTAAAGCAAGCCGCTACAAAATACGTTTCCGAAAATACCTTGATTCCGATTTATGCTTTTTCGAAATAAAACATAAATCAAATAATCTATTGACCAGCAAACGTAGACTTAAAGTAGAGAGTTCCACCGACAATATTTTTGGTGAAGCAGGCAATTTACTTACTAAAACTCTTGGATTGCATCCTGAAGATTTGAGTGGGAAATTAGATGTTGAATATAATAGAATTACACTGTTAAATACAGGAATTTCCGAGAAAATTACTATTGATTTAAATATTAGATTCACTAGTAATTTAAATGAAGCCAGTCTGGGAGATATTGTTCTGATAGAGGTAAAGCAAAAGCAACCTGATAACAAATCTTACTCGAAAGAAATTTTAAAAAGTATGAATATACATCCAATTTCCGGATTTAGTAAATACTGTATGGGTATGGTATATACCGAAAGTGTAATTAAATATAACAAATTCAAAAGAAAGCTGCTTTTAATTAATAAAATCAAAAAGGCGCAAGATGGATAACGCACAGTTTTTCGGATTTAACCTAATCAACTACGATAACTTCATTAATCTTTTCTTCAAACTTATAGTAAATTTTATCTTTACTTTTGCATTAACCTATGGGGTTTATTTTCGAGTCAGACAAAACAGATCTTACCTATTTACTCTGTTTATATCAAATTTTATAGTATTTTTTGTCTGTGTTCTTCTTGTTGATTTATCTCTTAGTCTTGGATTTGCTTTTGGAATTTTTGCAATATTTTCAATTCTAAGATTTAGGACAACTACAGTACCTATCAAGGAAATGACCTACCTTTTTATATCGCTTTCACTTGCAATAATTAATTCTTTGTATAATTCACAAATCGGTATCATAGAATTAATTTTTGCGAATATGGTCATTGTTGCAACGGCTTATACATTGGAAAAAGCTTGGGTAAAGAATGAAAATGTCAAATATTTGATTTACGAAAAAATTGAAATGGTAAAGCCAGATAATCACCACTATTTATTAGAAGATTTGAAGAAAAGAACGGGACTGAATATTCACAGATTTGAAATTGGAAAGATTGATTTTTTGAAAGATACTGCAGAGCTGAGGATTTATTATTATTCTGATGATAACAAGCATTTTGTGAGAGAGGCCTCAAATGGTGATGATGATGATTAACTCATCAAAATATATGATAAATTTTCTTGTACTTTGCTTTTTGCTTGCCACTTTATTTTTGTCTTCAATTGAATCATTAGCTAAACCTACTTATCCCATCGAAGATGGGCAGGATTGGGGAAGTATGCAGTTCAAAATCAGATTAATTGATGACCTTGATCTTGAATTAGGGCAGGAGTTAAGGTATAACCAATATGGATCAAACTTTAATCAGTCAATATCAGAATTAGGATTAGCTTATAAGTATCAAAAATTAAAATTCTCAATTTTTTATAGGTATAGATATAATTCAGATGAACAAGATGAGCAGGATGAACTTAATTTTTCAGTAAATTACAAGCCATTTTCAAAAAAAATTATACTTGCTTACAGGAGTAGATTTCAGTTCAGATTTAGAGACAATGAAGAAAATATCAATAACTTTCGGAATAAGCTGACTTTAGGTTACAAAATATCGGACTATCTGCAGCCATACTTAGCATCAGAATTGTATTACAGGTTTATGTCAGAAGATGGTGACAGAATCTCACAGGCAAGATTCGAGGTTGGGAATAATTTTGAACTAACCAGAAATATTGATTTGGAGTTATATTTTATGAGAGAGCAGGAATATAATCGGAATAAGCCAATACATTCCAATATATTAGGTTTTAATTTATCAATTAGATTGTTATAAATTTTTCAATTATTTTCTTAGGTACCAATTATGCAAGGACGTTTATTTCTTACTATAATATCTGCATGGTTGATTATAGTTAATTTCAGTATAGCCCAGCAGTGGGATGGTTACTTTTTTTATAGTCAGAAAGGTTCTTCAACTGCTTATTTGTTAGACACAAATGGTAATGTCTTTCATCAATGGAATTTGAGTAATGCACCAAGAACAACATATTCTGCCTACTTATTGGAAGGTGGATCAATAATCAGAGCTTGTACCAATCAGGGAAATATCCTGAAAGGCGGTGGAATGACAGGTCGTATCCACAAGGCTGACTGGAATGGAAATACAATTTGGGATTATGTTTATTCATCAACTACATATTGCTTACATCATGATATTTGCCCATTACCTAACGGAAATGTATTAATGATATCTTATGATGTGAAAAGCCCCACAGATGCCACAGCAGCAGGTTGCTCTAAGAATATTGAAATATGGTCTGAGAAGATAATTGAAGTTAAACCTACAGGTCTTAATTCCGGTGAAATTATTTGGGAGTGGAAGGTTTGGGACCACCTATGTCAGAATGTTGACCCATCAAAATCAAATTATGTTTCATCTGTTTCAGACCATCCTGAGTTAATCAATATTAATTACAAAGCAAATAAAGACTGGTTACACATGAATGGTCTGGATTACAACGAAGAACTCGACCAAATTGCATTTAGTTCGCATAATTTTAATGAGATATATGTGATTGACCATAGCACTACTATTGAGGAAGCTGCCGGACACAGTGGTGGAAAATCAGGTAAAGGAGGAGATATTCTCTATCGTTGGGGCAATCCTGGTGCATACGGACAGTCGGGTAATGCAGTTTTTAAAGTTGTTCATGATGCGCACTGGGTTCCCAATGGTTCACCAAAAGCCGGTTATTTAGTTGCTTTTAATAATAATGGTGTATCATCATCCAAATCATCAGTGGATATGATTTATCCACCCTATGATGGATTTAAATACAAAAAAATATCCGGTTCACAATTTGAACCTCTTACCTATGAATATCGGCACCCATGCAACGGTCACTCAAGTAATGAGAGTAATTCTGTACAGTTACCAAATGGGAATATGGTTGTAAATATCTCTTTGGCAGGATTTATTTATGAGGTTGACTCCAAAGGGGCGATGATATGGTCGAGGCAATTAAAGTCAGGTGGTCCTGGGCAATCAGCTTCAACAAGCCATATCTATAAACATTCAAAATGCTACGTACAGGGTACCATTGCTCCCAAACCAAGCATATCCCTAATGGGTGATGAACTGCAATCATCATACGGCATCAAATACCAATGGTTCCTAAATGGTGAGCCCATAAATGGAGCGACATCTGAAAATTATAAACCAACAAGAAATGGCAGATATTATGTACAGATTCATAATGAAATGGGTTGCGAATCATATTTATCTGACTATTATTTAATAAGTCATCTAACAAGCAGTGTTTTAGAAAATAGTGATGAATTATTTGTAGTTACACAGATAACTGATGGTACTTACGAAATATCATCATCGTGGCAGGATTTTCAAAATTTCAAGTATCAGGTAACTGATATTATCGGAAATGCCTTGCTTTTTGGTTCTAATGATAAGATAATCAATCTGTCAAATTATGCCACCGGAATTTATCTTTTGTCAATAATAACTAATAATAGTATTTACACAAAAAAACTGATTGTCAATAAATAGGTGTTGAGTAAAATGAAAAATATTGTCTTGATAATTCTGGGATTATTTCTTTGTAGTGAAATAATCGAGGCAAAAAAAGTAAAATTTTCTGTAGACATGACTGGGATAGAAATCAGTCCCAATGGAGTTCATATAACTGGTGATTTTCAACTTTTGGCAGGTTATGAAGATGATTGGCTTTCTGATGCGACAAAGATGGAAAAGGAAGCTGGAAGTGATGTATATTCAGTAATAGTTGATATTCCTGCATTTAGGAAGTATGAGTTCAAGTTTGTAAACGGTGACCAATTTTACGAAGTAGAATTTGTGCCTGTAGAATCACGGGTAGGATATGACTTCATTGACAACCGCTGGCTATATCTGGACTCACTTGATAATTCAGTATATGAACACCCACGGATTATTTTTTCGTCTAATGCCCCCGCCGGTAAGTATTTATTAAGATTTAGTCTTGATTTCATAGATGCTTCGGAAATTAGCGAGAATGGGGTTCATTTGCTCTCTGAGTTTAATAATTATAGCATTTTGAATCAAAGATTATTTAGTTTTGATGGGCAAATTTACGAGATTATATCTTATGTAGGCACCGGAACCTACAAGTACAAATTTATGAATGGGAAAACAAGTGAAACTGAAGAATCTCTACCATCGGAGTGTGCTGTTGACGGTTACAGAACAGTTGAAGTAGCTGACGACCTTGTGCTGGATGCTGTATGTTTTGGCGAGTGCTATGATTGCTTTACTTCATCAGTAATTGATCATAATGTTAAATTATACGATTGTTTCCCTAATCCTGCTTTGAATATGATAAACATTGAGTTACCGTACATCTCAAATTATCAAATTTATATTACTGATTTAACCGGTACTTTGATAAGCGAAAGGGAAATTATTAATAGTGACATTATCACCGAAAGTGTTGGTAGTCTGTTGTCCGGTTATTACTTAATAAAAATATTCAATAAAATTACCCGGCAAGTTTATACTTCTAAATTTACTAAGTTATAAAATTATACTTTAAAAAATGAGAATAGCATTCATCATATTGGCATTAATAATTCTAATGACTGTTTCATCGGCATCAGATAGCTTTTTTGATGATGGTAAGGTGCAGAAAATTGAACTGTTTTTCTCATTTGAAAATTGGGATTATCGCTTGGATACTGCAAAACTCGGGTATGAAACATATATTCCTGCTGATAGCATAATTATAAATGGATATTTGCTTGATAGTGTAGGTGTTCGCTACAAAGGAAATAGCTCTTATGACTCTACATTCAGAAAAAATCCATTCAACATTTCACTCGATGAATATAAAAACCATATTTATCAAGGTATAAAAACTATAAAATTAGCTAATTTTTATCAAGACCCGGCAATGATTCGTGAAATTCTGGCTTACAGGATAGCAGCAGACTATATGGATTGCCCAAGAGCAAACTTTGTAGAGCTTTATATCAATGGTACTTACCATGGTCTTTACGCAAATACCGAAACAATCAACAATTCATTTTGTGCAGATAGGTTTGCTTCTTCATCAAATACTTTTATCAGCTGTTCCCCTGTTAATAAGCCAACACCGATCAACAAAAGTAGCCTTAGATATTTAGCCGAAAAAGACTCAACTGCCTATTACAATGCTTATGAGTTAAAGTCAGACTTCGGATGGAATGACTTAATGAACTTATGTGACACAATCAGCAATCATAAGAGCTTTGCTCAAAGTATAATAGATATGGATAGAATTATCTGGATGCTGGCTTTTAATAATGCAATAGTAAATTTAGACAGTTATTCGGGTGTTTTTGCTCAAAATTATTATTTGTATAAAGATGCAACAGGTCGGTATAATCCTATTATCTGGGATATGAATATGTCTTTCGGTGGTTTCCCTTTTTTGGGCAGTGGGAATTCGAGTATGAGTTCATTATCTGTTGCTGAAATGAAAAACATGCCATTATTTCTTCATCCAAGTGATAATAACTGGCCCCTACACAAAATTATAACCGAAGACAGTTCTCTGAGGAAGATTTATTTATCACATTTAAGATGTATTGTAAATGATTGGTTTTACGAAGGTAAGATCATTAATAAAGCAATGCAATACAGGGATTTAATCAAAGACTATGTTCTAATTGATGAGAATAAATTTTTCTCAAATGATGATTTTACTAATTCTCTCTCAGAAGATATTTCAGTAGGAGCATATAATGTTCCGGGAATTCAGAATTTGATTAAAGGCAGATTAGACTTTTTTAATTCGACACCTGAATTCAAATATAACCCACCCATAATTTCGGATGTTTATGTAAGCAATAATAATCCTGAAATTGGCTCAAAATTGAATGTGCAAGCTCGTGTTGAAAATGTTGATCCCGACCGAGTTCATTTTAAATATAGAAAGAGCAAAATAGGGAATTTTGAGCCATTACAAATGAATGATGCAGGACTTTCAGGTGATGAAGTTGCAAATGATGGTATTTATGGTTTGCAAATAACCATTGATTCTGATGAACTTCATTATTACATCTTTGCAGAAAATAATTTGGCAGTTACGTTTATGCCTCAACAGGCTGAATTCAGCTATTTCACTATAAGATCCGATAATAATACTATAAACTTGGACGATATTGTGATAAATGAATTTATGGCTAAGAATAAAAGTGGTATGGTAAATGAATATGGCAAGTATGAGGATTGGATTGAGTTGCATAATACTTCTACGAAAGATCTAAATTTGTCAGGTTCTTACTTAACTGATGATGAAACTAAACTTAGTAAATATAAATTTCCTGATGGAACAGTAATCAGATCTGGTGAATATTTAGTCTTGTGGGCTGATGAATCAGAAAGCACTGATAAATTTTTACATGCTAACTTCAAGCTTTCTGCATCTGGTGAATATATTATTCTGAGTAATTCAAATGGATTGATTATTGATAGTATTAAGTATCCTGAGCAGTATGATAATAAATCTATGGGAAGATGCAGTGATTTTACAAAGGAACTGTATTATTTTGAAAAACCAACATTTGCTTACGAAAATTCTTGTAATTCGATAATTTTGAATAGTTATGAAATGTCAATATATCCGAATCCGACAGACGATTTATTGTTAATCCATTTCAAACCTTCAACCGGTAGAGATAACCCGATAGTTATTACGAAAGAAGATGTTATCATTTATGATTTATTGGGTATGCAAATAGGGAATTTTACTTTTAATTTTCACAAAGATGATAGAAAAGTAGAAATTGGAATTTCGAATTTAGCTATTGGGGTATATTTTGTAAAAATAGGCAATCATATTATGAAGTTTATAAAAACTTGATTTAATCAAAAATGTGTAAAATAAAACTATACCTAGACGTTGATGGAGTAATTCTTACCAAGAGAAATACGCGTGCTGCAGATAATTTATATGATTTCTTAAGTTTCATTGTTGGCAACTTCGATTGTTATTGGCTGACAACTCACTGTAAAGGTGATAATAGAGGGTTACTAAATTATATATCAAAATTTGTTGATTCTGATGTTTTAGACCTTCTATCAAAAGTTAAGGTCACAGATTGGATGACTCTCAAGACTGAGGCGATTGACTGCAATAGTAGTTTTTTGTGGTTGGATGATGCACCATTACTTCATGAAATTGAATATTTGAAAAGAAAATCTCTATTAGAGAGATTATATATAGTTAATCTCAATAGAAATAATGAGCTACTGAATATAATTAATTTACTAAAGACTGAATTAACAATTCTGTGATTGAATTTACAAAAAATGGGCAGAAACCTTTGTCAGTAACTGCCCAAAAAATTATTAATCAGAGATTGATTATCTGCTACATTTCGTCAATAATTTGGTTATAAGTAGCAGATGGTCTCATAATAGAAGTTGTTTTAGCTAAGTCCGGCATATAATACCCACCCAAATCAACTGTAACACCCTGAACGCTTACTAAATCTGCAACTATCTTTTCTTCATTTTCAGAAAGTGCTTTAGCAATTTTAGTAAATCTGTCTTTTAATTCCATGTCTGAGTTTTGATCTGCCAATGCCTGTGCCCAATACAATGAAAGATAAAATGAGCTGCCACGGTTATCAATTTCTTTGACCTTTCTTGATGGAAGTTTGCCGTTTTCCAGATAAACGCCTATAGCAAAATCAAGTGTTTCGGCCAGAATCTTCACCTTAGGATTTCCTGTCTTTTCGTAAGCAAGCTCTAATGATGGCACCAAAGCGCAATACTCACCTAAAGAATCCCATCTTAAATGGTTTTCTTTTACCAATTGCTGAACATGCTTAGGCGCAGATCCTCCGGCACCTGTTTCGAATAATCCACCGCCATTAAGTAACGGAACAATTGATAACATTCTTGCACTTGTACCAAGTTCGAGAATAGGGAACAAATCTGTAAGATAATCTCTTAACACGTTCCCGGTTACGGATATAGTATCTAATCCTTTGCGCGTTCTTTCGAGAGTAAATTTCATTGCTTCATCAGGTTTCATAATTCTGATGTCAAGACCGTTGGTATCATAAAGTGGAAGGTAAGAATTTACTTTCTTTATTAACTCTCTGTCGTGAGCTCTTTCCTCATTCAACCAGAAGATAGCAGGGGTGTTGGTCGCCCTTGCTCTTCTTACTGCAAGTCCAACCCAATCCTTTATTGGTAAGTCTTTAGTTTGGCACATTCTGAAGATATCACCTTTTTCTACTTTTTGCTCTAGTAGCACGTTGCCTTCTGTATCTATGACTTTGATATATCCATTATCAGCTGCTTCGAATGTTTTATCATGCGAGCCGTATTCTTCAGCTTTTTGAGCCATTAATCCTACGTTGGATACTGCTCCCATTGTCGAAGGGTCAAATTGACCATTTGTTTTGGCATCTTCCAAAATAGCAGCATACATTGTTGCATAGCTTCTATCAGGTATCATAGCTATACAATCCTGTAATTCATCGCTATTGTTCCACATTTTTCCGCCATCTCTTATCACATTCGGCATAGAAGCGTCAACAATAATATTATTAGGTACATGAAGATTGGTGATGCCATATCTTGAGTCAACCATAGCTAATGGTGGTTGAATTGAATAAGTATTATTTATATCATTTTCAATTTCTTTACGCTTTTCCTCAGGCAATCTGCTTAACTTTTCGATTACATCTGTGAGTCCATTATTAACATTCGCTCCAATTTCCTTTAATGTATCTGAATGTTTATCTAGCGCTTCTTTGTAGTAAACACTGACGGCGTGCCCAAACATAATCGGGTCGGAGATCTTCATCATTGTAGCTTTGAGATGCAATGAAAGTAGTACATTATCTTTGCGAGCTTCTTCAATCTGTTCTGCGTAAAATTCCCTTAGGGCTTTTACATTCATGACTGATGAGTCAATAACTTCGCCTGGAATCAAGGATAATTTTGGCTTCAGTACTTTAGTCTCACCATTATCATTGGTAAACTCTATTCTAACTTCTGCTGATTTTTCGAGAGTAGTTGACTTTTCTGTACTAAAAAAGTCCTTATCCTTCATAAATGAGACCCTTGCTTTTGAGCCTGAAGTAGGCCATGGCTTCATCATTCTGTGCGGAAATTTTTGTGCGAATCTCTTAACAGATACTGCTGCTCTTCTATCAGAGTTGCCCTCTCTCAACACCGGATTGACAGCAGAGCCAAGGCATTTGCCAAATCTATCCTGCAGAGCTTTCTCTTCGTCATTTTGAGGTTCTTCGGGATAATCAGGGATGTCATAGCCCTTTTCCTGAAGCTCTTTGATTGTTGCTTGTAACTGTGGAATTGAAGCGCTGATATTTGGCAGTTTGATTATATTAGCTTCTGGCTTTTTAACCAAATCACCAAGCTCTGACAAGTAGTCAGATATAACCTGCCCGGGCTTTAATCTTTCCGGAAATGTTGCGATTACCCTTCCTGCAAGAGATATATCACGTGTTTCGATGTTTACGCCTGTTCCTTTTGTATAGCTTTGCACAACAGGCAATAAACAATATGAAGCAAGCTCCGGAGCCTCGTCAATTTTGGTCCAGATAATTTTGTAGTCTGACATAAAGTACCTAAATTTATTAGATTTAAAAAAATGATAATTAATAAATTCAATCTTAAGCAATTACAAACTTAAGAATCTTTTTTGTTAAAAACAAAGTCAATCAGAAAAAAATATAATCGAATATATAATCTTCTGAAATATTTTAATCATAGAATTTTAAAATATTTTTTAATTGAATTTTGCTTCGAAGATACCAGCATTATGATTGCTTCACCAATTACTGCCCTTTGGGGAATCAACCCATAATGGCGTGAATCAAAGCTAACTTCGAAATTATCGCCCTGCACAAAATAATAATCATTTTGAGATACTAATTTGATGTTTTCGTTTTTGCTGATTCTACTTCTAAAATCAGTTATGTCTTTAACTTCATTTAGTATAATTGTTTCGTAATATTTATAATTATCTGAATTGATTATGATTGTATCGCCTTTGGCGGGTATTTGATACACATATTCAGCCGGTTTAACGGTACTGTTGCTCAGATTATAGTTCAAGCCATATAGTGTTGTAATTGCAGATATTCTATCCTTTGGAATTCCGGTAATTCTTTTAATTACAAATCGGTTGTCATATATATTTGATGCATCTTGTGCATCAATTACAACGACATCACCTCTTTTTGGATTTTTATAATATAATCGTATATCCGTTGGAAAGTCAAACCCTAAAAGTGGAAATCTGGAGGGTAGGCCCAAAAAATATGAAAGACGACTTACAACAACTATATCATTTTTGAAAAGCTCAGGTTCCATAGAGCCGGACTCAACTTTGTAAAACTCTACAACAAAAGACTTCAGAAATAATACAACTAATATCGTAAATAAAAAAACTTCGACAATTGCTCTGTAACTTATAGTTTCGGATAGAGCAGTTGCCGAAGAATCTTTTTCTTTATTTTTGAAGAACATTATTTGATTAGTGTACCGATTCTTGATAACCTTACAGAGCTGAACTTATCTAAAAGACTACTCAATGGAATATTTGTATCCCATGACCAATATACCACAATTGGAGTTCCAACAACATTTGAATAAGGCACAAAACCCCAGTATCTGCTATCGAGACTATTGTCACGATTATCACCAAGAGCAAAGCAGTAATCCTGCTTAACTGTGTAGTGTGTAACCGGTTTGCCGTCTATATAAACATTGGTGGAAGTAGAAGTGACTTCATGTCCTTCACGTGTAATGAATACATCCCATTTTCTGATATTCTCGGGTGTTATTTCAACTTTGTCACCACGCTTTGGAATTCTGATAGGTCCGTAATTATCTCTGTCAAAATTTTCACCCGGTGGAAAAGTTCTCTGTCTATCGCCGGGATAAATGGGTATTGAGCGGTCAAATCTGCCATGTTCGGGTAAATCATAGGTTTTGCCGTTAACAACAAGATTTTTATTTATGATTTGTAAAGTATCACCTGCCGTAGCAACACATCTTTTAAGATAATAAACAAACTCTCTGGGCTCAACTTCGTCTCTGTCGCCTGGATAAATGAAAACAATTACGTCATTTTTCTCCGGTTCTTTGATGCCGGGGAATTTGTAGAAAGGCAGAGGTATGTTCAGAAATGGTATAAGCTGAGGTGTTGTAGGTCCATAAAGGAATTTATTCACGAATAAAAAATCACCCGTCATTACTGTATTTTCCATTGAGCCGGTAGGTACAACAAACGAAGCAATAGCAGCTCCGTTAATAAACATTACAACTACAATTGCTCCTAAAATTGTTTTTACCCAGGAAATCAATTGCTCTTTAGGTGTTTCCGGTTTCTTTTCGTTTTTCTTTCTATTTTTTAGATATTCCCCTATTGAGAATGATGATTTATCGTTCATTTGAATTCCTAATGTTACATTAATCAATACTTAGAACTGCAAGAAATGCCTCTTGCGGAATTTCAATACTGCCTACTTGTTTCATACGTTTCTTACCCTCTTTTTGTTTCTCTAATAATTTTCTTTTTCGGGTAATATCTCCACCATAACATTTGGCGGTTACATTTTTCCTTAATGCTTTTACTGTTGACCTTGCAATTACTTTAGCGCCAATAGATGCCTGAATGATAACTTCGAACATTTGTCTTGGGATTAGGTCTTTTAGCTTATCACAAAGTTTTTTGCCCCACTCGTAAGATTTACTTCTATGAACAATTGAAGACAAAGCATCAACAGGGTCGCCATTAAGCAAGATATCAAGCTTTACAAGGTCGCCTTTGCGAAATTCTAAAAATTCATAATCTAATGAGGCATAACCTCTTGATGTGGATTTTAATTTGTCGTAAAAGTCAAAAACAACCTCTGCAAGAGGTAATTCCCAATGTAGGTCAACTCTTGTTTGAGATAAATATGTTTGATTAACGAGTACTCCTCTTCTGTCCATACACAATTTCATTATGTTACCGACAAATTCATGCGGGGTTAGAGTCTGAGCTTTTATAAACGGTTCCTGTATCTCTTCAATTTCTTGCAATTTTGGTAATTCAGCAGGATTATCAACATATAGTATTTCGCCATTAGTTTTAATAACCTTATACCTAACGTTAGGTACAGTGTTTACTATTGTTTGATTAAACTCTCGCTCCAATCTCTCCTGTACGATTTCCATGTGTAATAAACCAAGGAAGCCACACCTGAATCCAAAGCCCAAAGCTGTGGATGATTCGGGCTCGAATGTGATAGCCGAGTCGTTAAGAACCAACTTTGATAATGATTCTCTTAAGTCTTCGAAATCATCGGCATCTGCAGGGTAAATACCCGAAAATACCATTGGCTTAACAACCTGAAACCCTTCTATTGCTTTTTCACAACGATTTTTGTCGTATGTTACAGTATCACCTACTTTTGTGTCGTGAAGGTCTCTTATGCTTGCTGTAAAATATCCAACGTTGCCTGCCTGAAGCTGCTTGGTTCTTTGTCTCGTCATATACAAAATGCCAACTTCTTCAGTTTCATAGACTTTTCCGGTCATCATAAAAAGTACTTTTTCATTTTCTCTTAGTGTACCTTCGAAAACTCGGATATTTACTATTACACCTCGGTATGAGTCGTAAATTGAATCATAGATCAGAGCTTTAAGTGGGGCATTGGGGTCACCTTTCGGAGCAGGAATTCTTTTTACGATAGCTTCAAGTATTTCATGAATTCCAAGTCCTTGTTTTGCAGAGGCAGGAATAATCTCTTCATCTTTCGAACCTATCAAATCCATTATTTGATGCTTCACTTCATCCATTGTAGTTTGAGCCGATGGTAAGTCAATTTTGTTCATAACCGGAATTATCTCGAGATCGTTTCCAATTGCTAAATACAAGTTGCTTATAGTTTGAGCTTCTATACCCTGAGTAGCATCAACTACCAGTAAAGCACCTTCGCAAGCTGCAAGTGAGCGGGATACTTCGTAAGTGAAATCCACATGCCCGGGAGTATCAATCAGGTTAAGGATATATTCATGACCATCATCAGCTTTATAATTCATCTGAATAGCATGAAGTTTGATGGTAATTCCGCGTTCCTGCTCAAGCGGGTTATCGTCAAGAATTTGGTTTGTGACCATTTCACGAGCACTTACCCTGCCTGTATATTCAAGCAATCTATCTGCAAGTGTAGACTTGCCATGGTCAATATGAGCTATGATGCAGAAATTTCTAAATCTTTCTAAAGGTACAATATCCATTATGTCCTGATTTTGTATGTTTGATTTTATATAATATTTAATAGACGAAACGGATTAAATTTGATTAGATATAATTTATCAAAATATTACAAAATGTTAAAAATCATAACACTTAATTAATCAGACAGTTTGTCTCCTGCCAATATCTTAATAACAAAAACAGAGCGATGTTTCTCAAATATTGGCTTTACTTCATCTCTGATAATATCCATAATCAAATTATATTCACCGGAAATCTGGGTGCTTATATTATTTTTTCGTATTGTGATATTCTGGTAGCCTTCCAATTTATGTATAAAACTCTTAATAATTGGAATAAATTCTTCATTCAGTGGATACAAACTAATATCAACAGTTAATTTCATATTTTCAATTGCCTTATAATTTTAAAAAAAATAGCCGGTAGCAGTGCAACCGGCATGAAATAGTAAAATACTATAATTTTATAATGCTGATAATTTTTTGATATCAATAAGTTTTGCAACTTGTTTTACGAAATCCCCACTCGATGCATTGCTTTCTTCTATTGTGAGAATAAATCTTTCTCCAATAGCATAACTCAATTTTGCATTTTTACCGCTTTTTGAATATTCTTCGAATCCCGCAACAAATTCATTGTCTTGCTTGATTGTACGCTGGTAGCCGTCACTGTTTTCGGTTGATAGTCCTAATGATGCCCAGTAAGCAACACCGGCAAACATTGCATAAGCTTCGTTGTAATCAATTAAAGCTACTTTAATATTTCTTCCTGATCCATCCTCAGCAGTGAAATTTCTTTCAGCAGTAGTCATCGAAAATCCGGTAACATTTGTTGTCTGGCCTTCAGGTTCTTCAGCTTTAAATCCTGAAATGGAGTTTGGCAGAAATTTTTGCAATTCAGTAAAATGCATAGCTAATGTGTCACCTTTAGCGCGTCGTTCGGCAACTCGCTTTTCTGCCTTTTCCATAGACTTCGAGATATTTTCTGCTGCTTCAGGTGCATTCTTCACTGCTTGGGCTACATTTTTGATCTCTTCGAATTTTTCTCCGCAAGAAATTGTTAATACTGCTAATAGAATTAGTATTGAATAAAACCTTTTCATAAACATGCCCTCAAAATTATTAAACAAATTAAAAATTAATAAATATCTTTAATTAAGTTTACAAATATACTCTTTGTTTTGTTATATTGTTCTTCGTTTATCAATTTTGAAGAAAATAAATTTTCAATTGCAGCCAAACTGTTTAGTAAATATACTTTGTATTCAGTATCATGATTCTTCAAACTTAGTAAATGGCTCTCTATGGCTTTTATATCAGCTCTGGCTATCGGACCTGTAATAGGGAATGGGATTTTTAAGCTATCGTTTTCCATAAATTCTATAAAATTTTCTACTGTGTTTGATAAAATTTTTGGAATAAAATCATTTGGAGATATGCCTGATTTAAGTGCAAGCTCATAAGCTGACTTTAATGATGCTAAAGTGTAATTTGATGAGAATACGGCTGATAAATGATATAGGCCTCTGTCAAAATTATCAATTTCATCAACAAACTTTATTTTACCATCAATCCCGATAACTAATTTTGATAAATCATCTTTTATGGAAGCACTACACTCACACATCCAGGCAACACCATCGAAAATTTCAATAATCCGTTGAAAATCCAATTCTTCTTTTGAGAAATCTACTTTTTTATCAGAGTTTCGAAATGTTTGGTAGGGGTGTAAAGATGCTGTACCATTGGAATAAGGTAAAATCTTACCTAAGGTGTTATTTCCCAATACTCCTGAGCAGTGTATCACAGTAGTTTGGTTCAACCTGTCAGAATGGCTGAGTAAAGATTCTATTACAGAATCGAAATTATTCTCCTGCACTGTGATAAACAAATATGATGGAAAAACATCAATTTCGTTTACACTATGAACAAAGTTAACTTTATAATTCAATCTGTTTTGGAGCTGATTTGCCTGCTCTAAGTTTTTTACTACAGCAATACCATTCAGACCTTTTGCAATCAGGCGCAGCATTAATGCTTTGCCTAGATTACCTAATCCGATTATACCGAAGAATGGTCTTATATCATTCTTTGGTGAAGATTTCGTATCCATCTCGTGCATCTTTGATGATCCATCCTTCGGATTCTAATTTTTTTCTTATTTCGTCTGCCTTAGCAAAGTCTTTTGATCTTTTTGCATCCCATCTTTCCTGAGCAAGATTAACTATAGAGTCAGGAATTTGACTGGTTGCATCGGGCTTTGGTTCAAATGAAAATGCCTCGAAAATACTATTTAACTGTTCGAAGAAACTCAGTAGTTCAGACTTAGATTGCAGGTTGAGTTTTTCAGCATCATTGTTATTAATAAATGAGAAAATATGTGCTAAAGCTTTTGGAGTGTGCAAATCATTTGCAAGCTCATTAAATGTATCTTCACGTAATTTTTCTGCATTGGCGGTCAGTTCGCCAAATTTGTTATTATCGGCTAATTGCCATATATATTCTTGAATTCTGCGGCGTGCTTTTTTCTGGGCATCTACGCCTGCGAATGTAAAATTGAGCTTTGTACGATAATGAGCAGAAAGCATAGCAAATCTGATATCTATGGGGTCAATACCTTTATCGAGAAGGTCTCTGACGGTAAAGAAATTGCCTGCTGATTTTGACATTTTCTCTCCTTCAACCTCAAGAAAATCGTTGTGTAACCAGTAATTTGTAGGTTCGCACCCATAGCCTGCTTTGCTCTGGGCTATTTCGTCCTCATGATGAGGAAACTTTAGATCAACCCCGCCGGTATGAATGTCGAATGGAAGCCCGAGTAACTCATATTCCATTGCTGAGCATTCTATGTGCCATCCTGGCCTGCCGGGTAAATTTAATCCATTAATTTCAAAATCCCAAAATGGTTCATTTTCTTTCTTCTCTTTCCATAATACGAAATCACTTACATTTTCTCTTTCATATTCATCTGCATCAATTCGCACACCTGACTTAAAATTATCGAAATCAATTTTGAACAACTTGCCGTAAGTATCAGCAGTACGCCATTTTGAAACATCAAAATATACTGAGCCACCGGAAATATACGCAAAGCCATTATCAATAATTTTTCTTATCAAATCCTGCATCTCTTCAATAAAATCTGTGGCAGCAGGCAATGCAAAGAAATGTTCGAGGTTAATTCCCAATTTAGATATGTCATCCAAAAACGCATCTTGATAAAATTCAGTAAGTACTTTCAGATTATCCAGCTCTGATTCTGTTTGACTTCCCATTTCACTTAACCATGCATCTGAGCCAATTCTGCTGTCCCGAATTGTTTTATCGTCAATGTCAGTAATATTCATTACCCATTTTACTTCGTATTTGCCAACAGTTCGTAAAACTCTCTGAAGTAAATCAGCAAATAAGAATGCACGCATATTTCCAATATGAGCATAATTATAAACTGTTGGACCGCAAGAATACATCTTAACTTCATCGGTAAGCACCGGTGAAAATTTTTCAACTTTTTTTGAAAGTGAATTGTAAAATGAAATTTCCATTTATCTAAAACCTTTTAAATTATTCTTTCCATACAAAATCAAACAGGAAATAAGAGGCAACTGTCATTAAACCGGAATATGCAAAAAGCATTTGAAAATCATTCCTGACGGATTCAAAGTCCGTTCCTTCGAATGACATTACAGTAGTTTGTATGCCTAAGATTATTACCGGTAGCAAAATTGGAAATGACAGTACCGGAAAAAGTGCATTCTTGGAGTTCGCTTTTGCTATTAAAGCTGAAATTATTGTTGTCGAGCTTGCTATTGCCAAACTTCCAAGCCCAATAGAAAGACCAAATATTAAGAGTGATTTAACCTCAATATTTCCGATAAAAATAAAAAATAATAAAACAGCAATAATATTTAATGACAATGCCAACAAAATATTAAAAATTAGCTTTCCGAAAAATATCGCTGATGAGCCGGCAACCATTTTTAAATACAATGATGTTCCACGCTCTTCTTCACTGACAAATATTTTTGATAGTCCAGTCATAGCCGCAAAAAACATAACAATCCAAAGAATGCCACCAGCTACTGTAGGAGTAAGCAAATCTCCTGCTGTAGCAAATACAACCATTGTAATTGTTGTAAGAACAAAAAGCATTACTGCTGATATTGCATAACGTGTCCTAAACTCACTAAGCAATTCTTTATTCAATACAGCTACTGACTTTCTAAAAGCAGACATGGTTGTTTAATCCTAATATGTTAGAGCTGATACTTGATACCAATCAAGAAATTAATATTGTTCACAGTCCACGATGCATCATTAATTATATCGAATGGATACAAATTATAACTTGCTTCGGTAAACGCTGAAATTTTATTGAAAACCGGTACTGATGCACCTAATCCACCAAATCCGCCAAACCTGAGACTGTTAAGAGAGTTCAAAGAATTTGCTGATGAAACAACTTGTTCTTTATCACCGTTGGAATAAACAAAATTATCAGGAATTGTAATTCTTCTTCTCAATTCAATATCATTGCTTGCTAGTATGGAAACATTTATTCCTGCTGTAATATACAGAAATCCATTCAGATAATACTCTCCTGCAAACGACAAAGTGATATATTTGCTATTAAGTTCAAGATAATGAGTCTCCTGAAATGGTAACAATTGACCTGTTTGGGGGTCGCGTCTATTTGATATTATGCTGTCAGGGGCAGCTAGTTCACCACCATAGTTATCAAGGGATAATCTGGCAGATAAATAGAGATTATACAAAAATCTTCTTCCAATATACAAGCCGCCAATACCTCCAGTTCCTGATGCTGTAGTAAATTTACCTGGTACAGATAAATTACCTGAAGATGAAAAGTCAGCACTATGCGAAACTACAGAATATTTTCCGAAAGCACCTACTATGAATCCCGGGTCAGGTATACAACTTTTGTTATGACCATGCGAAATAATAAATTCAAACTTGCCTGTATTTTGATTAATAGTATAGCACAAGGTGTACTCAGCCTGATTATTTGCAACGTCGGATACAAAAAAGTGGATCTGACCGGGTTGGTCTTTAGTTATTGGTGTTATGTCAACCGACAATTGCAAAGTTCCTTCTGTAAGAGAGGGATGATTAATTTTTATACCCATGCTGTCAGCAATTGAGAATCTTGATAAACCGGTATCATCTGCTCTGTCATCTCTGAGTATTAACACCTGCTTCTGGTCAATATTTCTTATCTCAGCAGTTGGTGGAGTGTTGTCAATAACAGGTACATATTCAAGAAAAGATTGCCCGCCCATATTGCCGTATGCATCATAAGCATCAACATCGCCAAAGCCAAACCCGTAAGAGTACATTCCAAACGGTTCTCTTGCTTTTATAAAGTGGGTGCCGAAAGGAACCTGTATAAATCCTATGGAGTATCTGCTTATTCCTAGTGGTGAAAATTGTTTAGGGTCAATTTTCTTACCATTTAGTTCTATAGTATTAATTGCCCTGGTAGGCACTACTACGTTTACAAAGTGATTCCAACTTCCGTTCACCGGTGTAGCAAATCTGTATTGTGTAAGAAATTGCTGTGTAGGGCTAATCAATAACATCATCGGGTCGCCGATAGCATCACCATTTTCGTAACCTTGTGAATATTGTGATACAAGCACGGGCTTATCAGCAGTGATTTGCAAATCCTCTTTGGAATTTCTTTCAAGAAAATTTCCTGCATTTAAAGTAAGTAAATATTTAGTATTTTCAAATATTTTGGTTCCGTCCTGATGTGCAAGAACTCTGTATGTATAGCTTGAACGGCCCTTTAGGCGACCTACGTAAAAATGCTTGCCCCACGAAGGAATTGGAGGTAATTGCTCAACTATATGATTACAAGCTTTAATTCTTGGTGGGCCTACAGGTACATAAGTACATTCATGACCGCTGAATACCGCTATTTTCTTATTAGATTTAATGTGAGTACCGGTTTGATCTATCTCTCTTTCATTTATTCTGAGCTCACGCAAATGCATTCTATTAGTTTCTGATCTTACCTGATAAACATCACCTTGGTTAAGCGTCACAACAAACGGTTCACCTCTCTTCTTGCCATTTTGTGTTAGAGAACTTGGGGTAATGGTTACCATAGTATTGTCTTCTGTAGCTACTATGGCATAAAGTGGAGATAAATCTTCGGCAACATGATATGTCATTACTCTGTATTCGTCACCGAGAACATTTACAGGCAAACCTAAATATGTATCTGTAGTTTGATAACGTCTGTTTAGGCCATAAACTGATATAGGGAAGTCGGATGTAACTTTTACAGCTAACCCACGTTCAATAACCTCAAAGCTTCGCACCATAACTTTATCAGTTAAGACTAAACTCCGAACTGTACCTCCGGGAACGAACAGTTTTTCTTTGTATCCAATAGCAGCACATTCAATTTCTACGTTTGCATCTTTATCGCCTGTTATGAAAAGTTCAAGAATCAGAGCATTCTTTGGGCTAGCGGTATCATCTCTGAAATTCATCATAAAGCAAAGCCAAAACTCATTGCCAACCGGTTGCTTTATGAGAAGTTCCATCTTGTCATCAAGCTTGTCCTGAGCAAATGAAACGGATAAACTCAGAAGAAATATTATTATTATGGAAATTTTTGAAATTTTCATTTTATTTACTTAGAATACATAAAATTTTGTTTATAAACGCCGGAAACAGTCTTTAACACAATAAAATAGCTGCCTGAAGAAAGTTTCCAAGAATCAGGTTGGAGTGATAATCTATAATTACCCCTTGGTAGTTTTTTACTTTTGTAGTTTTCTATTTCAGTTCCATTATCATCTAAAAGAGTAACTTTGAAAATTTCTTGTATATTATCATCAGAATATACTCTTCTACCGTCAATTCGGTATATAGTAAAACTGATTTCAGATTCCTTATTCAGACCGATAGTAAAGGTAGTCCAGTCATTAAAGGGGTTAGGACGATTTAATCCTAATCCTTCGTTGATACCGGGTACTACAGAGGGACTGTTCACAATGATTACACCACCCGTAAGGCCGGCATTGGTGATTATCTGAGAATTATATTTAACATCAAGCGGAACAAAATTTGTAAGAGTATCAGCACCTGCAAGGCCCTCAAATTCTACTTCATATACAATTTTTGCTTGGTTCTCAGACTTAACCTCATTTGTAAAACTCATAATTGAATTTTTTAAATTTGAGATATTATTAATAAAATTGGAAATGGTGTTTGTGTTTGAGTAAGGAGCTTGGATTCTGATATCTTTAACGTCAATTACATTTGCATCATAAGAAAAAGTGAAATCTAAATTTCCAGGATTAATCGCTGTCAAATCACATTCTATAATCAGTTTGCTCTTGATGCCACGCTCTACCGTGATGTCATTTACCTTTACGTTGATGCTTTGCGAGATTGCGCTTGTTGTTATGATTAAAAATAACAGTATCCTGACTATTTGTTCTTTTATTTTCATTCTCTTATTTTAATTTTTTATAATTCACAAAAATAAACATATTGTTATTAAACTGAATCATTTATTATAAATAAATATATTCGTTTAATGACAAACAAATTGAATTAATTAGATTTTATTCAAAATGTAATAACGTTTTAAAGGTGAATTTAAGATATTAATTGTGTGCGGACAATTAAAAAGGTAGCTGTATAAATTGTCAGACTTAGATACATGAAATTAATGAAGTAACTGCTAAATAAACTACTTAGAATTTAACCCCAATTTGAACATTCATCAAACTTTTGCTCTCTTCTCCTGAGTTGGCACCTATGTAATTAATCTGGTTATATGTGCCTTCGATTAACAATGAAACGTTTCTGAGCGGATACTCAAATCCTGCACCTAGCCCGTACCCCAACCTGTTATCAGATGAATTGACAGGTATGCCAAGACTTATCTTGGAATGATCAGTATTGAATGCTCTGTTGATAAAATTATATGACAAGTTTCCAATACCATAAAGTGAAAAACTGCCGTCATAAAGATAATAATTTATTCCTGCGTTAAGTGGATAAATTGTAGTGATAGACTCAATAAATCCTTTATCAGAATTATCAGAAGGTTTGTTGAGGCGGTTTTCTTGTTTGGCGAATCGTATTAACGAAAATCCACCCCAAAAGACAGCATTTTCGGATAAATTTAAAGATAGTTTTGCAGATATTGAATATCCAGTGCCAATATCGGGGTAGTTTATGTTTAGGATCGTTGTTACAGTGTCTTGAGTAGGGATTTGATTACTGTCGAAAATGTTTTTTAAACTATTTGACGGCAATGTAATTCCACCAAGTACCGAGAAGTTTGTTTTTGAAGACAAACCCGATACAGATAGCAGAAAAACAGTAAATAATATAAATAATAAATGCTTAGTGCGTTGCATAGATTGAACTGATTACAATATAAACAAATTCTGACAAATTGTTATAACCTTTTAACGTCAATATCGTCTAAATGTTTCACATGAGTTTTTTAAATAATTCGGAGATAATTAATGAAAAAAATAATTTCAATAACATTTCTTTTGGTATTCTTACTCACAGCAGCCCATTCACAGGAGAAGAAAATACCTACAAACCTGGGTATTTACGGAGGTTTGAATTTGAATATGCATAACCCCGACTTTACTTACAATTTTATTACTGATGGCGGCGGTAATATAATAAACAGAATTTTTCAAAAGAGCCAAACTGCTGTTGGAGGTAACTTTGGTGCGATATTTAATCTTCCAATAGACAATACATTTGTATTCACCGGTAGATTAGGGCTTAATACTCTTGGGGCAGACCTCGAGGATAATCTGTCACCTGTAAACACTCTTGCAGCAACCCTCAATATGCTCGAAATAACTCCAGGTATGCAATTTCACAACCTTATCACAGGTACAGATCTGTATTTCTTGGCTGGTTTGGAGTTCGGGATTCCTATTACAAAAGAATACACTTATCCATTGCAAGATCCTACAATTGAATTTAATGCAGTGCCGAGATTTGGTCTAGCTCTCGGTGCGGGTTGGATGTTTGAGATTAGCGACAAAATTTATCTGACACCTGAAGTATCATACAGAATACCTTTCACCAAAGTATCGGATTCCAAATCATTTGATTCTTGGGATGTCCCTCAGCTTAGACTTGGATTGAATCTTACTTTTGGTATAGGTGGTGATGATCATACAGATGTAATTACTGCAAAACCTGTTGCAGGCATTGATGTAGGGTTCAAAGAAGTCAGAGCTTATGATAAAAATGGCAATGTTAAGCCGGCAACCAGAATTTCTGTTGAAGAAGTTCAGTATGCTGAACTATTTCCACTTTTGCCCTATGTATTCTTTGAAGAGAAGTCTGATGCTCCAAGCTCAAAAACCACAAGAATGGCTTCAGCCGGAAATGAAGCAGGTGCATTTACAATTGAAGCTTTAGAGCCTGATGCTGAAAAAATTAATTCAAGCACCCTTGACATCGTTGGTCAGAGAATGCAAAAAGACAAAAGCATTACAATCAGAATTGTAGGTACACTCGATGGAAGAGGTGAATCAAATAACAAGGAACTTGCTCTTAAGCGCGCTGAATTTGCAAAAAATTATTTAATAAAAAATTATAGTATTGATGCAGACAGAATAACTGCAGAAGCAGGGAACCTGCCTTCTAAGCCATCATCTTTGAGAGACCCTATGGGTGTTGAAGAAAATCGTAGAATTGAAATTTATGCCAATAACCCTAACAGTACTTTGTTCGAACCAATTTATATTCAGAGTGAAAGACAAAGATTAGCAAGCCCCGATGTAATAGAATTTGTTCCTTTTGCTGACACCCAGGATTCTATCGCCGGTTGGGAATTGGAAATTATGCAGGCAGGAAAATTAATTAAAAAGTATGCCGGTACCGGCACTCCTGACCCAACCCAGTGGTCAATTATGCCTAATGACCTTGCTGCAAGCGAAATTCCTGTAGATTATACCTTCAAAGCATGGACTGTAAACGACCAAAGTTCTTCAGTAAATGGTACTTTGCCTGTTGAATATTTTTCAATTACACGTAAGAAAACCGAAGAAAGGTCAGACAAAACAATATCAAAATATAGTCTGATGCTTTTTGACTTTAATAGTCCCGAAATATCAGAATTAGACAAGACTATACTTGTAAACAGTGTTGTTCCCGCAATCAAGTTCAACTCAACAATTCAGATATATGGCTACACTGATGTAATCGGTGATGCTGATTATAATAAAAAACTCGCTCTTCAGAGAGCTAATAACGTTATGGAGTTTTTGAAATCTAAAGTAAAAGATGCAAAATACGAGTCTTTTGGTATTGGAGAAAGCGTTCAGATTTTTGATAACAAAACAGCTACCGGCAGACAGCTTTCCCGTACTGTACAAGTTTATGTAATCACACCCAAAAATTAATTGCCGGGTGTCAAACTTAATATTGAGAAATGCCGGCTTGATCTATTGAGCCGGCTTTTTTATTAAGATATAATTTGCTTATAATCAATCAGAAATTGTTTTGATATATTGTAGGATGACATTTGGAAAAAATTAAAAAGGTTCATCGAAAATGTTAATTTCTCATGATTTTAGTTTTTAGAATTATTCAGATTATCTGTTAGATCCTATGTATTAGAGTAATTTTTTTTAAAATTTGTTCATATTGAGTTAGTCATTAATAAAATGTTTAAGGAATTAAATAATTATGTTGGAAACAAGGCGTAACATACTTAAAATATTGGGCTTATCATTGATTTTACCTTTTAATTACAATGCTATTGCTCAAGTAGGCGGAAATTCCGGGTACTTAAAATTAGTAAACAAGGCCAGGCAAAGTGGATGGCTAGGTTTACCATTTCCTGAGTTGATGAAAAAAATTGCACTCGAATTTCTGGATGTACCCTATGTTGGTGGAACACTCGATAAAAGTGAGCAAGAGTCTTGTACTGTGCTTCTGGATCAACTGGATTGTGTTACTTATTTCGAGACAGTGTTAGCTATTTCCAAGTGTTTGAGTATGAATAAATATGATTTCGAAGATGTATTTGCATTTGTTCAGAAAACCAGATATAGAGGCGGAATTATAACAGATTATACAAGCCGACTTCATTATACTGCAGACTGGATATACGAAAATGTTAAAAATAAGATAGTCAAAGACATAACAAAAGATCTTGGTGGGGAAAAAATCAATTTTAATGTTGGATTTATGAGTACAAATCCCGAAAAATACAAACAATTAAATGCCAACCCAGACTATATACCAGTGATTAACTTGCAAGAAAAGGAAATCAATAAAAGGGATTACTTTTACATTCCCAAAGATAAGCTTGGCACTAAGATAAAGGGCATTCGTACCTGTGATATAATTGCAATTACCACATCAATAAATGGATTGGATTATTCTCATACAGGATTCGCTTATGTCGAAGAAAATGGTGACACAAGATTTTTGCATGCTTCTTCAGCAAAGAAAAAAGTTGTACTTGATACTTACCTTAGTGATTATCTTAATGGCAAGAAAAAGGATACTGGAATTACTGTTCTTAGACCCCTTTAAAGAAAGTTACCCAATTATATTTTATTTATGGCAATTAATAATACTTCATTGATGTTAATGTATTTCTAGATTTGTTCACATTCAAGTTAATTGATGCAACCGAAATAAATAGTTGATAATTGATTGAGTTATTCCTGGAATTATGTATTTTTGAATGAAATTCAAAATACTAATAATTGAATAATGTTATGAAAAGTTTTATTTGTTTGCTCTTTATTGTGATAATAGCCCTCTTTGATAATACAAATGCTCAGAATAATTATAAGCCGTTAAATGTAGGTATAATAATCTACGATGATGTATATTTTTTAGATTTTGTAGGACCTCAGGAAGTTTTTTTTGACACTTTTCTTGATAATGAGAAAAAAGGGTTCAATGTTTTTTTATTAGCACCGGAATTGAAGCCAATCAGAGCACATACGGGCACCATAATTACTCCTGATTATTCAATTTTGGACTGTCCAGATATAGACATTCTGGTTGTACCAGGCGGTAATCTCAGCTTATCAAAGCAGCATCCTGATTTAGGGGAATTTATATTAAAAACTGAAAAGAAATGTAAAATACTAATGTCTGTATGCACTGGTGCTTTTATTCTGGCTGACTTAGGGTTGCTTGATGATAAAAATGCGACAACCTGGTATGGAGCAAAAAGCAATCTCAAAAAAAGATATCCAAAAATCATCTTGTCTGATGAGCGTTTCACGGATAATGGCAAAATAATAACGACTGCCGGTATTTCAGCCGGAATTGATGGGAGCTTGCATACAATTAAAAAAGTTTATGGCGAAGAAATAATGAAGAAAACAGCCAAGTATCTTGAGTGGAATTTTGAGAAATAGTTTTATATTATCTAGTTCATTGGTAATTGTCTTTTTATTCTAATGCTAGTGTAATAAAAAATTATTTCAATAATCAATTTTGCTGATTGAAAGAATTTTGTTTAATTTTGTTTATATAATAATTGTTTAATTAATAATTTGGGTTAATTATGCAAAGCAGAAGAAAGTTTATTAAGACAGCAGCAATAAGCTCGGTAGCTTTGAGTTTAGAGTCATTTATTGGTGAACCTGCAAAATCTTATGCTAAATCAATACCTAACAAGCCACTGGTAATTTCAACCTGGAAAAATGGAATTGCCGCAAATGATGCTGCATGGAAAATTTTGTCATCCGGTGGCAGGGCTTTGGATGCAGTAGAATCCGGTGTAAGAATTAATGAAGCAAATCCTGAAGACCAGAGCGTTGGCTATGGTGGAAGGCCTGATAGAGATGGAGTTGTCACACTTGATGCCTGCATAATGGATGAAAACTCAAATATTGGTGCTGTTGCTTTTCTCGAAAATATCAAACACCCAATCTCGGTGGCAAGAGCCGTAATGGAAAAGACTCCGCATGTGATTCTTGTTGGCAAAGGAGCATTTGATTTTGCTATTGAAAATGGATTTGAATACCAAAACTTGTTAACTGAAAAATCAAAGGAGCAGTGGTATGAGTGGCTCAAAAAAAGTGATTACAAACCAAAAGCAAACATTGAAAATCATGATACAATAGGTATGTTGGCACTTGATTCTTCTGGTAACTTATCAGGTGCATGCACAACAAGTGGATTAGCTTACAAAATGCATGGCAGAGTTGGAGACTCACCAATTATCGGCGCAGGATTATTTGTTGATAATGAAATTGGTGCTGCATCTGCAACAGGACATGGCGAAGAAGTGATTAGAATTGCCGGAAGTCATACCGTGGTTGAGCTAATGAGGCAAGGCCGTTCGCCACTTGAATCATGCGAAGAAGCCGTGAAAAGAATAGTTAAATCATTAAATAAACGGGGCAAAAATATTGCTGATTATCAGGTAGCTTTTATTGCTGTCAATAAAAACGGAGAGTATGGAGCTTTTGCAATTCAAAAAGGTTTTAATTACGCAATTTATAGTAATCATGGAAATAATCTGTCTGATTCCAAATACTTGATTTAAATAACTAATTTCCCTTTTTCTTTTCTTTTTTGGAATATTTTCTGTCATTTTCCTCAACTCTGAAGAGAACGATCATTTTGATTAGTTCATACGGGATCACATCATTTATTGGGAATTGCACAAAGCCTTTACCTTGCTTGTATTTGGATAATAATGACTTAAACTCTTCGTGTCCTGAAGGTGTAGCATAAAAACCGATATGGTTTTTGAATCCTGCGAAATAAACCAAAGGCTTACCGTATGTTTTGTAGGAAGGCATGCCATAAGCAATCGACTCTTCCGATTCAGGAGCTATATCTTTGATGATATTTCTAATTTTGATAAGTATTTCTTGGGTTTTTAAATCAAAATCTGAAATATATTTATCTACTTCGATCATATAGGTGTAATACATAAAATATTTAAAATTTAATGCAAAGATTTAATCCCATCTTGCTGTAATCAAAAGCGATCTGAATTTTATCGGAAAAATCTGACCTCAAATCATTTAAAATGCCATATAGTGCTAAATCAAAAATTAGCAAGAATGAACCCTGAAGAATTATTGAATTACCGTATCCCTTTAGTAAATCAGCTCTATCAGGATATTTGTCCGATAAATATTTCAAAAGAAATCCTGAACCAATATATGCTACATCCAGAACTGAATTTATCAATAATAAATTCTCAGTATCAACATGATTATTTAAAATAACTGAATCACTCAAACTAGTGCAATCAATATAAGAATTACTGTATAGAGCATATCCGGATATAGCTAAATTGACAGTATTCCAAAAGAAATTCATTTGATTAAAATACTTGTTTTCGCCTTTATTGTTTGCCCAACCATAAGCACCTGTTGACATATTTGCCAAAGCCCATGAACCTAAAACCAACATTCCTGATGAAGTGACAGTGTTGCTTTGTTTACAAAAATCTGTATAAATCTCATTTGAAAATATTACTTGAGATGATAGAATAATCAAAAAATATATCAGGAAAGGCTTAAATATGTTCATGATTTAACTATTTTGCCCATTCGATATCACTTACAGAAGACCGGTGATTGGCATATCTAGCAGCTGTAAACAGATAGTCTGATAATCTGTTGATATAAACGATTATGTTAGAGCCAATTATATCTTCACGGGATAAGCGAACTATTAATCTTTCAGCTCTCCTGCATACTGTTCTTGCTTGATGTAAAAATGCAGCACACATTGTACCACCTGGTAAGATGAAGTTGCGCAGGGGTGGTAATTGCTCAGTATAATCGTCAATCAGTTTTTCGAGGAACGTAATGTTTTCGTCTTTAAGCCTTATTACCTCAAATTTAGGGGGTGGATTTAGCGGTGTTGCCAAATCACTGCCAACATTAAACAAAGTGTTGGAAATGATTTTGAGTGAGTTTGCCAAATCAGGATGTTCGCAAGATGAATATGCCAACCCAATTATTGAGTTTAATTCGTCAATAGTACCGTAACTCTCTACTCTGAGAGCGAATTTATCAACACGTTGCCCATTGAATAAACCCGTTGTTCCATCATCGCCGGTTTTAGTATAGATTTTCATTTATTTATAAGTATTTATTGAAATTTAGTTATTTTTGCAGTTCGTGTTTTTGCAAAGACTATTTATTTGATTAATTATTAATTTTAACGGAATTTCGTTTTGGCTGAAAAACTAAAAGTATTGTTTATAGGTGATATAGTAGGTAAAGAAAGTTTAAGATTTCTTATTGAGAAAATTGGAATTATTAAAGCTCAGTATCAACCTGACATAATTGTTGCTAATGGAGAGAATGTAGATGACGGTAAGGGTATAAACGAAGAGCAGGCAAATGAACTTTTCTCTGTTGGAGTTAATGTTATCACAACGGGAAATCATATTTGGGATAATTGGAAGTCAAGACCATTATTAGCTAAAAACGACTTTGTTTTGAGGCCTTTGAATTATCCACCCGGCAATGCAGGCAAAGGGTTTAAGATTTTTTCTATTAAAGGAAAGGAAGTGGCTGTACTTCAGCTACAGGGTCGTACTTATATGCAAAGTATTGACTGTCCGTTCAGGTCTGCTGACAATGCTCTCAAAATGATATCCGAAAGAACAAATTTAATTATTGTTGACTTCCATGCTGATGCTACAGCAGAGAAAATCGCTATGGGTTGGCACCTTGATGGTAGGGTTTCTGCGGTGTTGGGGACTCACACGCACATTCAAACTGCTGATGCATGCTTGTTGGAACGTGGGTCTGCGTTTATCTCTGATGTAGGGATGACCGGTCCTTACAACTCTGTTCTTGGTATGCGCAAGGATATAGCATTAAAAAGGTTTGTATTGCAAACTGCACACAAGTATGAAATGGCTCAGGAGGATTTCAAAATATCAGGCGCCATAGTCGAAATTGACTTTGAAACAGGTCAAGCATTGTCAATAGACTCATTTACTTATCCAAAATTTATCAAAAGTGTTTATGAGCAAATTTAAATCAGGTATCAATTTACCAAATATTGGAATAGTCGGCGCTACAGGTCTTGTAGGCAGAACTTTTTTGAAGGTAATAGAAGAACGTAGACTTCCTTTCAACGAAATTTCATTTTATGCATCGGCTAAGTCTGCTGGAACAAAAATCAATTTTCTTAATAAAGATTATATTGTCAAAGAGGCAACACCCGCAATCTTTGATAATCTTGATATTGCGCTATTTTCGGCGGGTGGTAGTACATCTCTCAAACTTGCTCCATTTGCTCAGAAGAAGAAATGTATTGTCATTGATAACTCAAGTGCATGGCGTATGCACCATGATGTGCCTTTGGTTGTGCCCGAGGTTAATTCTGATGAATTGATGAATCATGATTATATTATTGCAAATCCAAATTGCTCAACTATTCAACTTGTTGCAGCACTCAAGCCATTAGCAGATAAATATGGTATTAAGCGTGTTGTTTGCTCAACTTACCAATCTATAAGCGGGGCAGGTCAAAAAGGTATTGACAAGCTAATGAATGAAATTCAGGGAAACTCTCTAGACGAAAAGCCAATAGCATTCAGTACTTTGTTTCACTCTTTTGATGATGGTGAAGTATTCACTAACGAAGAAATCAAAATGATTAATGAAACCCGTAAAATTTTGAATCTACCTGATTTGAAAATTGCTGTAACATGCGTAAGAGTTCCAACTTTGGGTGGACATTGCGAATCTGTAAATATCGAACTTCAAAATGAATTCGAAATTTTTGATGTACGACGTTTATTTGCCAATACACCCGGAATTGTATTGATGGATTCACCAGATAAAGAAATTTATCCTACACCTTCAATTACCAACAACACCGACCCTGTATATGTGGGTAGAATCAGAAGGGATGCCACAGTAAATAATGGTTTGTATTTGTGGGTGGTTGCCGACAATGTTCGTAAAGGTGCAGCGACCAATGCTGTTCAGATTGCCGAAAAACTAATAGGGTAATTTTATGGCAAATTTAGGCGCCTATTCTGACAAAATTCTTGATAAGTTGATTTCAGGTTTTCAAGAGCAAATTATCAGAATCCGAAATATTGAAAAACATTCCAAAATTGCAGTATTTGATATGGACGGTACTCTGCTTGATGGTGATCTCGAAGAAGCTGTTTACTGTTTTTTAATTGCCAATAATTATCCGGTTAAGTTGAAGTGGAGTAATTATCTTGAAATGCTCGATAGAGAAGATTATCAAAATGCCTATATTGCTCTTAAAAAAGGACTTGATGGCATCAAAGCGGATGCTATAATGAATTTTGCCGAGAAGTTACTCAGCTCAAAGCATTCAACGATATTTTTTCGTGAGGGTAACATTGAATACCAATACCCAATTCCAAAAATCAATCATGAATTATACAAACTTTTGATTTATCTTAAAATTAATGAATGGAAGATAGCTGTTATTTCTGCCTCAACACAGGTTCTTGTTCGTACCTTAGCTGAGAAATTTTTAAACCTGAGCACCAATTACATCCGTGGTACAAGAAGTGAATTTTTTGTAACTGAAGACTGTGAAGATATTTTTACAGACAGAATTACCGGTATCATTACTTATGGACAAGGTAAAATAGATTCATTTAAAGAAATGTTTTTTGATGAAAAACCTATGATTTCAGCCGGTGATTCTGAAGGGGATATAGAGTTGTTGAACTATACACACAAGGATGGATTTGTAATCACTTGCGGTAAATCACAGGGTAATATACAAAAATTAAGAAACCAACTTGATGCTGATTTGCATAAAGTTGATTTCATGTATTAATTATCCAAGCTTAATCATTCGCAGGGTAAGTCAGTGTAGCTGAGCTGTTTAGATAAATTTGATATCCCTGTCCCGGAACCAAATTCCCGATATTGTTTATATTATATTGTGGAATATATGTTTTACCATCTGCATTTTTGACTAAAACTACTTTATTTTGTGACACTAAAGGTGCCAATGCTGTTACAATGCTCATTGGAGTTTTTCTTAAATAAGAAATGATGTTCCAACCTGAGTTTAGGTTCATGCTTGTAATTTCGGGTGTAACAAAATCTCCTTCTATAATTAACTCAGAAGCAGTATTGCAATACACCTGATAACCTTGCTTTATGTTCCAATCACCTATGTTATTGATATTATACTGAGGAATATAAGTTTTACCATCTCCTGCCTTTGCGATTATAATTTGATTTTTGATATTTTGAAAAACTGAATCCATTCTCGGAAATACTGGAAGATTATATGAAGAAATGATATTCCAACCTTGTTTAAGGTTTATTCTTAGAGAATCATAAATTATCGGTATTTGAGAAATGATCGAAAAAGCTTCATTACTAAATTTATCAGGTCCTTGCTGATATCTTACTTTTGTAATCACTTCTTCAGCTTTTAATGCATCCCAAACAATAATATTATATTTTTCATTATCACTAAATCCATCTTTAATTGGGGTATTCGTGTCATCACCCCAAACTGTAATTTGTGTATCACTACCATTCCAATAAGTCATGCCCGCGCAATAGTAATTGGAATTTCTAAGGTAGAAAATTCCTATTGCATCACCATTAATGAGATTTCTCCCGTTTACTTTTGGATTAATGGCTTTTGCTATGCTTATGAGAGAACTTTTTCCGGTGCTGTCTCGGAATGTCCATGTTGGTTTTTCGAGTGCAAATCCTGCAATACCAGAGAAAGCATTTAAATCAACAATACTTGATTCAAGAATGGATTTATTTCCGGATATAAATTTGCTGGTAAATCTTCCGGTAATCAGTGTGTTGTTGTCCAAATCAGGAGAAATTGATTTAATTTCGCTAATTCCATCGCTTGATTCACTTAAAACCCAATCTATAGAGCCATTTTTTTGCATTTGCAAAAGATAGGCATTTCTATTGCTACTACCGGCATTTATTAAATTATTGCCTATTGAGAACTGTGATGCTGCAGCCCCTGAAAACTTTAGAAAATCATTTTTATAAAATAAATCATAAGCGTAATCATTTGCTGTACTGCCGAATGACTGTGCCCATAAAACATTTCCTAATGTATCGTGCTTCGAAACAAAAATGTCAGTATTGCCATTGCTAAGTAAGTATTGACTTCCCATTTGCATAAGGCCTCTGAAAGTACCTGACAAATAGATATTTCTATCCTCGTCAGCAGTTACTCCATAGCCGGCCTCCAAAATATTAGTAGTGCCGAATTTTTTCGCCCATAACCACGAACCTTGTGATGATGTTTTCGCCAGAAATATATCATCATTACCGTTGGTCGAAAATCCTATCGAGCCGAATAAAACACTTCCTTCAAAACTTCCAGTAACTAAAACATCACCATTGTTGTCAACATAAATTGAATTTGAACTTTCAAACTGATTACTACCGGCAGAAAGTGCCCAAATGAAATTGCCATCAAGGTCGAGCTTAGAAACAAAAATATCTTCAAATCCACGTGAATTAAGTTTTGTAGAACCAAAAAACGGACCTTTGCTGAAATTTCCTGTTACAAATATATTGTCAGATTTGAAGAAAATCTTTTTTCCCTCATCTGACTCTGTATCTCCAATTCTTCTAGCCCATTGCAGGTTGAGACCGGAATCAAACTTACTTATGAAAATATCGTTAAAACCGGCTGATGTATCCTTTTTGTTGCCAAATTGTACAATATCTTCAAAATAGCCTGTAACATAAATGTTTCCGTTTGTATCAATAGTTAAAGAATTAGCAGCATCATTGCCAATGCCACCCAGACTGATTGCAGATATCCAGGAACCTGCTTTACTGGATTTGGCGATAAATATATCGTTTAATCCGACACTTTTCAAAGTATCGTTTCCGAATTTAACTGTTCCATTAAAATATCCGCATACAAAAACATCAGTGTTTTTATCCTGAATAATTCCGTTGCTTACAACAATATTTGTTACTCCGGCATTACCCTGTATCCAATCCCAACCACCTGATGAACTGATTTTTGCTAAAAGTAAATCAGATTCTCCTTTGGTTTTTATTGTATCGGTGTTAATGTACGCTTTATCGTAAAAAGTACCCGATATATATGAATATCCACTGGTAGATGTCCAAATTCCCAAACCGTCAACCGATGAATTACCTTTAATACTCCTGACCCAGCTCCAGCTTCCTGAGCTTGTAAGTCTTGCAACGAATGAATTTCTTTCGTTGTCAGAAATAACTTCATTGCTGCCAAACTTGATATTGGAATAATAAAATCCGGTAATATATGCATTCCCTGAGTTATCCATGCTCAATGCAAATGGTTCATCATCGCCTGTGCCTGTAGCATTGCGTCCCCAAATCCAATTTCCGTTTCTGTCAATTCTTGCTGCAAAAACATCTCTGTCGGCAGATGTTGGTAGCGTATTTGATGCAAAAGTAATGGAATTGGAATAAAAGCCTGAAATAATGGAATTACCACTACCATCAATTGAGATTGCACGTGATTCTTCAGATGCGCTAGAACCAACAGATACTGACCATTGCCAGTTAGCATTTGTATCGAGTCTGGCAACAAAAATATCTCTTCCGCCTGCTGAGATTAGAGTATTAGAGCCAAAAGTGGCACTTGTTGAGAAAAACCCAGTAATTCCAAGAAATGAATAATTAGAATTAAACTTTATCCCATAAGAATCATCAGTACTGTTGCCACCTGCTTTTATGGTCCACCGCCAATTACCATTTGGATTTAAAGATGTTACAAATACGTCCCTTAAACCATTTGAAGAAAGATTAGTATTCCCGAATGCACAGTTTCCTTCGAAGCTGCCTGTGACATAGACATTCCCGTTGTTGTCGCAAATTATTCCATTTCCCCTGTTGAATCCATTTCCACCACTTGTTCTAGCCCATAGCCAATTACCTGTGTTGCTGAGTTTTGCAATGAAAACTTCGGAATTAGCACTTGCATTGACAGATAAATTACCGAAATAACATGTTGAATAATAATAACCGGTAACAAAGATATTACCTGCATTATCACAGGCAATATCTTTTCCGAAATCGGTTGAAACACCACCGGCAGATACTGCCCAATACCAGCCGCCATCTTTATTTATTTTTGCAACAAAAATATCTCTTCCGCCACGCGAAACAAGTTTACTGTTTCCAAAAGTAATTTCTCCTTCAAAATAACCGGTGTGATACAAATTACCCTGGGAATCTTCGAATATACCGTATGATTGGTCATAATTGGAAAAACCATTTCCGTCTTTTATTATTTCGGGTTTATATAATTCAATAATTTTCTGAGAATACGCTGAATCCAATGCTGAAAGAAGCAAAAAAAGAAGTATTATATATTTGTACATTTATTCAACCTGTTGCAAATAAATTAAGATTAATGTGAACTATCAAAAGTAAGAAAAAAAATACTTATAATATAAATTCTGATTGAATTTTTAAATATATTATGATTAAATCATAAGATTAAATATAATAGTTTGTAAAAAATATACGTCTCTAATAAATTTACTAAATGTTGAGAGTTATTAATGTTCCCAAGTCTTAATGAGCAAATGGATGTAATAAAGCAAGGAGTAGTGGATTTACTTCCTGAGAGTGAATTAGCAGAAAAAATAGAAAAATCCATAAAATCAGGCTTACCGCTTAATATTAAGCTCGGTGCCGATCCAAGCCGACCTGATTTGCATATCGGTCATGCAGTTGTATTACACAAAATGCGTCAATTTCAAGACCTTGGGCACAGAGCAACGTTGATTATAGGCGATTTTACTGCTATGATTGGTGATCCTACAGGGAAAAGCAAAACAAGACCCCAGCTTACTCTTGAAGATACAAAAATCAATGGGCAGTCTTATTTGGAGCAAGCAACGATAATTCTTTTGAAAGAGCGACTACAGGTATTATATAATTCAGAATGGTTGAATGCTATGAATTTTGTAGATGTAGTAAAATTAGCCTCAAACTATACAGTTGCTCAGATGTTGGAGCGTGATGACTTCAGCAACAGGTATAAAACCGGGGTCCCGATTAGTATTCATGAATTTCTTTACCCTTTGGCTCAAGGAATGGACTCTGTCGTTATCAAATCAGATGTCGAACTCGGTGGTACTGACCAGAAGTTTAATTTGCTTGTAGGTAGGGAGCTTCAAAAACAATATGGGATAGATGCACAGTGCATACTAACGATGCCAATACTCGAGGGTACTGATGGAGTTCAGAAAATGTCAAAATCGCTAGATAATTATATCGCCTTGACAGATTCACCAAAGGAAATGTTTGGTAAAACCATGTCAATACCTGACAATTTAATTTCAAGATATATGAGATATGCAGGATTTTTCGATGAATCCTATATCGCAAAAATTGATGAAGGGCTAAAAGACGGAACAGTTCATCCAAGGAATGCAAAAGTTGAAACTGCTATGAAAATTGTTGAGATTTACCATAGCAAAGTTATGGCTCAATCTGCTTTTGATGAATTTGAGAGAATATTTGTTAACAAGGATATCCCTGATATTATTGATGAATTAGAGCTTGATCTCAGCGAACCGTCAATTCAACTTTCCGATTTATTAGTCTCAGCTGAACTAGCATCATCAAAAAAAGAATCCAGAAGGTTAATCGAACAGGGTGGAGTAATGATAGCAGGAGAGAAAATTACCGACCCATTTGCAAAAATAGACATTAGCGAGAAAAAGTTGCTAAAAGTAGGTAAGAGAAAATTCGTTTACGTAAAAGCAAAATAGTTAATAGTATTCATACTCATCATCAAACCTTTTTGTCATTTCGTAGGCTTTGAGAATGTTAGTTCTCAAAGCTTTCGAAATGTACTCTAAATCGTAGCTTTCTGGTTTAATGATAATGCCGAAGTCATTTTGCATATCTATCCAACGCCTAATCACTTTTAATTCGTTGTTATAAATTTGATTATCATTTTTTTGAGAATAAATATCAGATATTCTTTTAGAAATTGCCTCTAAATTCTGCTTAAGACCTACGGATTGCTGCAAAAGAAGCTTACCGGCTTTGATTACATAAACGTCAACTGCTTTGGTATTATGGTCCACTGCCTGAAAATACAAAAAGTCATAATCAGACTCTGTTATATCATTACCATTGTATGGCTCGAACAAGCTTAAATTACTCTTACTTTCCTCAATTAACTGCTGTCTGAGTATCATAGCCGACAATTCAGAATCAGTTGTTTGAAAATCAACTTTATTTATTTTGGAACTAAGCTCAAAAATAAATTTTGATGATATATGATGTGAATTAAAGAATGACTTGATTTTTGTATTCAAATTGAATGAAAAATCCCAATATATCATTTTACCATCATCATCAAAGCACTTAAATACACCAGGTTGGTATGGTACTTCATCAAAGTTTAAATTGATTCTCTTAGTTACTTCATTGGGCACTTTATAATTCATAACAGGTTTATTCTGAAATGCTAGTATTTCGGATAAGGTCTGTACCTTGTGCTCTGTCTCGGCCAAATGAAGCATTTCGATAAAAGAGATAGCTGTGGCTTTTGCATCAATCAAAGCTCTGTGACGATTACGAAGGTGAATCCCAAAATACTCACTCATATCACCGACGTTCTTTTTTACATCCCTTGGAAGCAACTTTCTCGCAAGCTTAAGTGAGCATAATTGCGGCAGCTCCAGTTTTTTGGTGTTTCTTCTGAACAAATTGCTTACAAACCCGAAATCGAAGGATACGTTATGCGCCACAAATACTGCATTATCCTGCTTGAATATCTTAACCAGTATATCAATAACCTGAAATTCTTCAGGGGCAGAAGAAACCATCTGCTGAGTAATACCTGTCATCTTAGCTATATAAGATGGTATCTCCTTGTGAGGATTAACTAAAGTTGAGTATTGAGAAATCATTTCTCCATTTCGCACAGTCACGCAGGCAATTTCAGTTATCCTGTCTTTGCTTGGGTTAGAGCCCGTTGTTTCGACGTCTGTTACTATATATGTAGTATTGTCTGAGGTCAACATAATTAAGACTTGTGTGTAAATGATTCAATAGTGTGTAATAAACTTGACAGTTTTGTGGTGGAATCGAAGTGATAAACATTCAAACCGGCAGATTTTGCACCATCAATATTAATTAAAGAATCGTCAATAAATAAGCATTTATTTGGGTTTATGTCCAAATCTCTGCATACAAAATCGTAAATTTCAATGTCCGGTTTTCGCATTCGCATCTCGAAAGAGAAATATACCTTGTAAAATTCGCTGAATAACTCGCTTACATGGGGTTTAAAACATCGGTAATGAATTGAATTGGTATTGCTAAGTAATACTAATTTATATATTTTACGTAAATTCTTTACAGTTTGTATTGCATCAGGCTTAAGCTTAATAATCATGGCATTCCATGCATCGTCAATTTCATCGTCAGAAGCATTTAATTGGAAATTATCCCGAAGAAACTCACGAAAATCATTTTCTGACATCAAGCCCTTCTCAAACAAGTCAGGTAAGCTTAACACCTGATTTAACTGCAAGTTCAAAAGCTTGGCAGGCATTTTTGAAAATTTTGCAAGTGCTTGTGTTGTATTGAAATAATCAATATCGTATAAGACACCACCAAAATCGAATATTATAGCTTCAATCATTTGCATTTAACTTTTTATTGAATACCCCTAAAATTAGACGATTACTTTATCCTTTTAATACGTGCCATAAAGAAACCATCAGTTCCATGAACATTTGGATATAAGTTCAGGCAAAAATCACCGTCTTTCAGTCCGTCAACCTTAATATTATGTAAATCAAGCACATCCGATATGGAATCAGGAGCATAATCGGGATTATTCTTTAAAAAAGAATTAATAGTATTCTGATTTTCGGTTGAATGAACAGAACAAGTGGCATATACCAAAACACCATTCAACTTAAGGTATTTTGCATAATGCTCAATAATTTCCAGTTGCTTTTGGTGCATTTTGTCAACTTGCTTCACGTTAATTCTGAATTTTTTCAAAGGATCTCTTCTGATAGTACCCAAGCCTGTGCAAGGTGCATCAATCAACATAAAGTCGAACCTAGAATTAGCAAAATTCTTTTCTAAACTTTTGTGATCCATAGATTTAATGTGCATGACAGTAATGTTATCTTTGTGATATTTATATAGTCTTTTACGGAATTCATTAATTCTGGGGTAATCAATGTCAGCGGCTACTAAATCGCAATTGTCATCACACAAGTCTGAGATATGCAAAGACTTACCACCTGCTCCGGCACATGCATCAAGTACATCAGAGTTCTTTGATGCATTTAAAACATAAGCAATTAGCTGGCTTCCCTCGTCCTGCACTTCAAACATTCCCTGACGATATTCATCACTATCATCTATCTTTGCACGTTTTTCTAAAATGATGCAATTTGGAACCAATTTAGAAAAATGAAATGGTATATCTTTGCTATTTAAAAGCTTTACAATTGACTCGGTATAAGAGTTGTCTGTTATTCTGATACAAGGATTTGCTGGCTTATTAACTGAACATGCAAAATCAACAGGTGATATGCCCTGTGTTACTAAATCATCTGTAATCCATTCAGGTATTGAATATAAAGTGTTAAAACTTGGGCTTGTACTCTGTTTTTCACTATACATCTTTCTGATATTACTTATCACGCTTTGTGACTTGCCAATCCATTCTGTAATTGAGTCATCATTAATAAGCCGGTTGGCAATAATATAAGGTAGAATTAATTGATCTAAAATTGACTCCTTATTAGGATAAATCTTTGATAATAGATGAGATGAACAATAGTCAATGCCAAAATCACTTTCCAATGTGAGTAATAATAGTGCAATAATCTGCAAATGGTATTCATCTTCAAAAGATTGATCAATCTCACTGAAAATTTGAGTCTTAGACCATTCGATCAATGATTGATTTCTGAAATAGGCAAATAAAGACTCAGAAATGAATTGGCGCTCTTTACTACCAATATACTTTCTTTGTCTCAATAATTGAGATAAAATTAAATCTGTAGGCTGTGATGATTTAGCAGCTATTTTGATAATATCTGATAAGTTCTGGACTAATTTGTCGAATGTCATAGTTGATAAATATTTTAAACTATAATATAAAATGTTACGATAATACTTTTAATAATTATAAAAATACAAAAATAAATTTGTTTATTATCAAAAAAGCAATTACTTTTATAATGCAGTAATAAAGAGAATTCTTGAATTATTTAATCGGAATGCACACAAAAATCAAATCAAAGCGAATACAATCAGCCCTAAAAGCCCGATTATCGGGAGGTTTGAGATTTTGTATATAGTGCAATTTTGATAGTTAATATATTCAATTAGCTACTTATTTTCATGTTTTTTGCCAAATTTTTGGCTTAAAAGTAATGAAAATAAAAACTAATTTGATTATTATTGATAAATGTTGTAATTTAGTTTGTTATATTATTGCAAAATCGAAAAAAGTAGATTTTAGATTCGGTGTGTCATATATTGGCATATTTTTTGCATAGTAATTTTCGTTATAGTGTACTTTGAATAGAATATTAATGTATATATTTAGTTAATTTAGGAGTTTTGTATGAAGAAATCTTTAACTTTGCTTGTGGTGTCGGTATTGATTACCGGGCTATTTGCAGTGAGTGCATCAGCACAGAACACCAAGCTTGTTAAATCAGTAATCGGTGCCGGTGGTACTGTAGCCGGAAAAACTGTCGGTTCGACATCTGATTACGAGCTTAACGGAGTTACCGGTCAGGCAGTCATTGAGACAAAAGCCGACCAAACCCCGGGTTCGGGCTCTTACAATTTACACCAAGGTTTTTGGACACCTGATGGTTCTGATATAACCAGTGTAGATGATGATGTAGTAGCATCTGGAAGAGCTATTTTTAATTATCCAAACCCTGTCAGAAATAATACTACTATAGAGTATAATCTTGACAATTCTGCTTATGTTACGCTCCGTATCTATGATATGGTTGGTAACGAAATCAAAGTATTGCAAGATGGATTTCAGTCAGCAGGTGCTCAAAGAATTGAGTGGAACACCAAAAATGATTTCGGTGTTGAAGTAGGAGCCGGCTCTTACTTATATGAATTACAAGTTCGTTCAGCTGCTGTTGCCGGTAGTGGCTCGTTTGATACTTACAGCCTTCGTAATGTTATGGTTGTAGTAAGATAATATTAGAAAATTAGGTTTATTAATAAATGTATATTTTGTGTAACAACATCCAGGAGTTATTGTAATGAAGAAATTGATTCTTCTCAGTATTGTCCTATTATCATTGTTGGTAGCTCCGCTTAGTGAAGTATTCTCACAAGCTAGGCTCATCAACTACCAAGGTAACATCCTTAACGATAAGGGTGCACCTTACGAAGGTCCGGTTCAGATAACTTTCGAGTTATATACTGCTGAATTCGGCGGCACACAAGTTTGGAGTGAAATCCAAAATGTAACATTGAATACTGGTTATTTCAATGTTTACTTGGGTTCAGTATCTCCTTTTGCATCTAACTTTAACTTTAACCGTGAATTATGGTTGCAAGTTACTGTAGGTAAAGGTGCTCCTTATCAAAGAACCAGATTATCAATGGTTCCTTACTCAGGTTATTCAGATAGATCTGCTGTTGCAGGTTTCGCTGAAGATATTCCGGACGGCTCTGTAACTTTAGCTAAATTAGCTGACGAAGTTAAGACTGCCGGTGGTGACTTACAAGGATTTTATCCAAATCCTACTTTAAGACCAGGTGCTATTCTTGAAAATATTCCTGACGGTTCTATTACTCAAGAAAAATTAAGCCCTAACGTAACTACAAGACCTAGCGGTCCTGCTAGCGGTGATTTGACTGGTTTCTATCCAGATCCGTTAATCGCTGCCGGTGCTGTTAAAACTGACCGTCTTGCTGATGGTGCAGTTACTAACGTTAAAATTGCTGACTTTACTATTCAATACAACAAGCTTCAGAATGCTAACGGTCCTATCGGTACTATCCTTGGTTGGGATGGAACTAAATGGATTGAAACAAACGTTCCTGCTTGGGAAAAAGGTAGAATCAAAGCTATTGTTGCCGGTGACGGTGCTTATGTAACTAACGTTGCTGATGGCGAAAACTTCTTAACTACTACTGTTGGTATCGCTGACAATGGCGTTACTACTGCAAAAATTGCTAACGATGCAGTTACTTATGCTAAATTGCAAAATGCTGCTGGCGCTCCTGGTACAATTCTCGGATGGGATGGTACAAACTGGATTGAAACTACAGTTCCTGCATGGGAAGCTGATGCTGTTATCGGTAATGAAGTTCTTAATGCTACTCCTAATCGTGGTTTAGTAAGAGCTGGTGCCGGTACTGCTGCTAGCCCATACACTTTAGGTATTGCTGTTGATGGCGTAATCACTGATATGATTGCTAACCAAGCTGTTACTTTAAACAAACTTGTTAATGGTGCACAACTTGGCCACATGATTTGGTGGGATGCTGTAACTAACGCTTGGAAATTAACAGGTGGCGCTGCTGCTGCTGATAACCAAGTTTTACGTTGGGTTGATAATGGTGTTACTCGTCAGCCAGTATGGTCAAACGACGATGCTATTATTGGTAATGAAATCACTGACGTTGTTGCTGGTGGCGGTCTTCAAAGATTAGGTGCCGGTACAACTGCAAGTCCTTACACTGTTGGCGTTGCTCCTGCAGGTATTGTTACTTCAATGATTGCTGACGATGCAGTTACTTATGACAAATTACAAAATGCTGCCGGTCCAATCGGTACTATCTTAGGATGGAACGGTGGACATTGGGTAGAAACAAATGTTGCTGCTTGGGAAAAAGGTAAAGTAATGGCTGTAACTGCTGGTGCAGGTACTACTGTTACAAATACTACTGATGCTGAAGGCTTTATTTCAGCTGAAGTTGGTATTGCTGATGGCGGCGTAACTAACACTATGTTAGCTGACGGTGCTGTTTCTTTAAGCAAATTAGCTCCAGGTACACAAATCGGTCAGATTATGTGGTGGGATCAAGCTGCTAACCAATGGAGATTCTCTACTGGTGCTGCTCCTACTCAAGATCAGGTTATTAAATGGGTTGACGCTGGTGGTACTTTAACTCCACGTTGGGCTCCAGATGATATGACTATTCCTTTTGCTAAAACTATTACTGAAAATGCTCAAACTTTATTCTCATTAGAAAACAATGGTAACAGCGATGTTATGAGCCTTACTACTACTGGTAAAGGCGACGGTCTTGTTATTACTGTTCCTGATGATTTAGTTGGTGGCGGTCATGCTCTACATGTTAATGGCGGTGGATTAAATCAACCTTCATTAGTTGTAAACAGAACTTCACAATATGGCTTACCTACTGGTGCTGCTACTATTAACGCTACTGTAAACACTTTAGATGCTGAAACTACTGGTTTGTTAGTTAATACTCTTATCAATGATGATGGTAATAACAACTATGATGTAGATGGTATCCGTGGTAATGTTGTTGTTAACAATGGTGTTAACACTGCTTTATATACTGGTGTTTGGGGTGATGTAGAAGCTAACACAGGTACTGCAGTTGGTGTATGGGGCGATGCAGGTGGCGTTAGCACTGGTGCTAATGTTGGTGTACTCGCTGATGCTGAAAACGGTAACCAAAACATCGGTGTATTTGCCGGTGCAACTACTAATTCAGTTAACTATATTAATGGTTTAGGCGCAAACTTCAGCGCTGGTGTTGTTGCTACTAATGGTAGTGCAACTGCTAATGATTATGGTGTATATTCAACAGTAAGCGGTAATGCTACTGGTTCATACTTCGAAGCTGGTGCTGGTTCATCAGTTGTTGGTATTAACGAAAGTGCAAACAATCCTTCAGTATGGGCATACAATACTTTAACTGGTCCAGCTTTATGGGCAATTGGTAACAATCCTGCAACTAACGGTTTTGCTGTTGGTAACTCAGTTGGTACTGTTTACAATACTGCTGGTGGTCGTGCTTTATATGTAGAAGGTGGATCTGCTAATGATGAAAATGGTGGTTTACCATTCTTATTAGATCCTGCTAACAATGATGATGCTGCTTTAATCGTAGCTAACCCTAACGCTGCTTCTATGGGCGGTGGTGCTGCATTTGCTACAGCTATCAAAACTTATGGTGATATTTGGGCTAACTCAACAATCGGTGCAAGCCAAATCGTTGGTTTAGATAAAGTTATCGTTGGTAACTTCTTAATCCCAGGTATGTTTATCGAAATTCTTCCTCCAGCTGCTCCTGGTGCTCCATTAGTAATTGACGGCGACGTTGATATTACTGGTAACTTAGAAGTAGAAGACATCATGGCTGATGATATCACTGCTGATGTAATCACTGCTAACACTTTAAACGCTGCTTTAGGTACTTTCGATAACTTACAAGTTAACATTAATGCTAATGTTGATGGTCACACTACTTTAAATACTTTAGCTACTTCAGGTAATGCTACAGTTGGTGGTACATTCGGTGTAACCGGTGCTACAACTTTAGGCAATACTTTAACAGTTGCCGGTGCAACTCAAGTTAACAATACTTTAGGTGTAACTGGTGCTACAACTTTAGGCAACACTTTAACAGTTGCTGGTGCATCAACTCTTAACGGTGCAACTCAAGTTAACAATACTTTAGGTGTAACTGGTGCTACAACTTTAGCTAACACTTTAGCAGTTGCCGGTGCAACTACTATGGGATCAACTTTAGATGTTGCAAATAATGTTGTATTAAACTCTGCTGCTGGTATGCAATCAACAACTGTTGACAATTTAATTGCTAACGGTAATGCAACTATCGCAGGTACTTTAAACGCTGGTGCTACTACTTTAGCTAGCTTAGTTGTTACTGGTACTTCAAACTTACAAGGTGCTGCTACTTTAGGCAATACTTTGACAGTTGCTGGTGCTACTACATTAAACGGTGCTACTCAAATCAACAACACATTAGGTGTAACTGGTGCTACAACTTTAGGTAATAACTTAACAGTTGCCGGTACTACTAACCTTAATGGTCCAACTAACGTTAATAACAATTTATTAGTAACTGGTACAGCTCAGGTTAACGGTGCTACAACTTTAGGTAACACTTTAACAGTTGCTGGCAACACTACTCTTAATGCAAACCTTGCTGTAGTTGGTAACTATACTTCAGCTGCAGGTAATATTACTTTAACTAACGGTACTATCAATGCTGAAAATGCTGATTTTGATAATACTTTAAATGTTGATGGTAATACTACTTTAGGTGGTACTTTAACAGTAACCGGTGCTACTACATTAAACAACACTCTTGCAGTTGCTGGTAATGCTAACTTCAACGGTGCTAGTGTAACTACAAGTGCTGCAACAGCATTGAATTTAGGTAATGAATTATTTACTAACGGTTCAGCTGGTATTGCAAACAATGCAATGTTAGTTTCACGTGGTCCTGGTTTGTCACCTACTTGGACAAATGTTATTGACCAATTAACTGTAAATGGCTTACTTACTACTGAAGATTTATTAGTAAATGATGATGCTACTATCACTGGCGACTTAACAGTTAACGGCGATGATGTATTTATCAATGCTGACGTAACTATGGTTGGTACTTTTGATTTAACTGGTTCTATGATTGCTGATGACTTGACTATACTTAACAGCTCATCACTTAACGGCACAACTGCTGTAAGTGGTACTTTCGGTGTAACTGGTCCTTCAACTTTCACTGGTACAGTTGGTATCACTGGTAATACTACAGTTACAGGTACAGTTGGTATCACTGGTAACACAACTGTTACTGGAGCTACTCAATTGAACGGTACTTTAGGCGTAACTGGTAATACTACTTTAAATGCTAACTTACAGGTTGATGGTACTTCAGATTTACGTGGTACAATCTTTAATACTGAATTAGGTGGCGGTAATGAAATTAACATTATTGACAATACTAACATCACTGGCAACTTAACAGTAACTGGTGGTCCTGGTCAAGGTGTTATTTCAGGTAAAGAATTGCAAATTGCACAAAATGCTACAATTCAACAAAACTTAACAGTTAACCAAAATGCTACAATTAACCAAAACTTTACAGTTGCTGGTCATACAAGCATCAATACATTAGACGTTGCAGGTAATATCATTAATCCAGTAATTGGTCAGCCAATTCAATTATTTGATGATGTTCAGGTAACAGGTAGCCTTAATGTAACAGGTAGCTTAGTTGTTTTAGGTGATATCACTGCTACTAACTTAAATGCTACTAACAACGTAAATGCAGGTAACGATGTAAATGCTATTAATAATGTTAATGCCGGAAATAACTTAAACGTTGGCAACAACGCTAATGTTATTGGTAACTATAACTCATTAAATGGCAACATTACTTTGACTAACGGTACTATTAATGCTGAAAATGCAACTATCGACAACAACTTAGCAGTAACTAACAATGCTACTGTTGGTGGTACTTTAGGCGTAACTGGTGCTACAACTTTAGGTAACACTTTAACAGTTGCCGGTGCAACTCAAGTTAACAACACATTAGGTGTAACTGGTGCAACTACATTAGGTAACACTTTAACAGTTGCCGGTGCTACTGTTGTTAACAATACTTTCAATGCTACTGGTAACACTACTTTAGGTGCAGACCTTGCAGTTGCAAACAATGCTACTGTTGGTGGTACTCTTGGTGTAACAGGTGCAATCACTGGTGCTTCATTGACTACAGTTGGTAATGTTACAGCTGGTGGCGATGTTGCTGGTGTTAATGGCGTATTCTCAGGTAACGTTTCAGGTGTTAACGGAACATTCAGTGGTGCAATCACTGGTGCTTCATTGACTACAACTGGTAACATCACTGCTGGTGGCGTTATCAACGGTCAATTAGTTAACAGCTTAACTAACGGTGCTGGTATCGCTGCTTTCACTTACAACAACACTGCAGGTGCAACTGTTGCTATCGATAACAATGCTGTTACTTCAGCTATGATTGCTGATGGTACTATTATGGATGTAGATGTTAATGCAGCTGCAGCTATTGCCGGTACTAAAATCAATCCTAACTTTGGTGCACAAAACGTTGTTACAACAGGTTCAATTACTGGTAATACTTTAGTTTCTACAACTTCTGTAACTGCTGGTACTACAGTAACTGCTACTGGTGATGTTACTTCAACTAACGGTAATGTTGTTGCTACTCTTGGTGACTTAAACGCTCCTGCTGGTGTTATTAACACTGGTAATGTTGGTGGCTCAAACATTTTAGCTGGTAACTTACAAGTTGGTGGTACTTCAACTTTCAACAATACAGTTACAATCTCTGGTGCTGCTTCTGACTTAGGTGTTGGTAGAGACCTTGGTGTTACTAGAGATATCGCTGCTGGTAGAGATTTATCAGTTGCAAGAAATGTAACAGTTGGAGAAGATCTTACTGTAGCTCAACAAACAACTTTACTTCCTTATACTCATGTAACAACTGCTAATCCAGAAGATTTAACAGCTGCTACTGTAGGTCAAGCATACTCATTCTTGATTTACCAAAGCGTTAATCCTATTGGTGCAGGTACTTACCCAAGTGGTACTGATGGAAGTATCTTGTATGTTTACAACAATAGTGGTGCTGCTCTTACATTTGGTGTTCACGCTATACCTAATGGTCAAGTATGGAAATTTATCTATATTAGTGCTGCTGGTGGTTGGGTATTAGTTCAATAATTGAACTGAAATCCTCGTGATTTAAAAAGAGGTGCACAGAAATGTGCGCCTCTTTTTTTTTTGTAAAGCAAAAAAACACTATTGATTAAAATAGTGCTTGTTTGAAAAATTTGAATACGAAAGACTTTTGAAAGAAGGTTTTTAATATTTTATTAATTGTAATAATAACCCTTGAGCATACTCCAAGTATTTTTGATGGAGTCTCTAACGCTTATATTTACATCAATCCATCTGGAAATGTACCATAAACCATTTTCACGAAAAGTCATGTTGAATTGTAATCTACCTGCGTAATAATCTGGAATACTAGGTTCTTTGTTAGGAACGGAAAGGATATAGTCTGAAATGTAAGTTGAAGAATCTGCAGTTTCTCTGAATGGTTGTCTGTTTAGCCAATTAATGGCGATACTACCACCATCAACAAGAGAATTAAATATGGCTGTCACAGATCTTCTTTCTTCCTCGGCTCTCCAGTTATTAAATATACCCGGGAACTGTGATTGTGCATCAGCAGATGGAATATACTCATAAATAAAATTAACTTTATCATTAAATGTGTAAAAACAATTAATAAAATTGTCAATATTTTTTGATTTTAGAGAATTCTCAAAATTTGCAATAACTATTGCCGGCTCTGTAGGTGGAATAAATCCAGTATTTCCTATATCAGGTTTCTCAGGACTTCTGGTAGTGAATAATTCACACCCGGATGAAAGAAATGGAAAAGATAGTATCAATATGTATTTCTTAAATCGCAATTCTACTTTCCAAAGCACGTGAAATGGTGGCTTCATCAGTAAATTCTAATGATGATCCCATAGGTACACCGCTTGCAATTCTTGTAACTTTAATATCCAGTTGTTTTAGTATTTTAGCAATGTAATGTGTTGTTAACTCACCCTCAACAGTTGGATTTAGAGCTAATATAACTTCATTAACACCTTCGAGTCGTGTAATTAACTCTTTAATTTTTATGTCGTTATTTGTAATACCTTCCAATGGATTCATTACACCGTGAAGAACATGATAAATACCATAGAAGTCATGCGTTTTCTCGATTACAACAACATCATTAGGCTCCTCAACCACGCATATTAACGAATGGTCACGCTTATGAGAACTGCAAATAGTACATGGATCAGTGTCAGTATAATTAAAACAAACAGAGCAAAACATAACGTTCTGCTTTAATTCTATGAGTGTAGAGGCAAATTTACTTACAAATTCGGTTGGTTGTCTAAGTAAATGAAAAGTCATCCTCTGAGCAGTTTTACGTCCTATAGAGGGTAATGATGCGAACATCTCAATTGACTTTTCGATAGTAGCCGATGTATATACCATGTTTGATTATCCCAGATTTAGACCGGGAATATTTGGAAGCATATCTCTAACTTTACTCAGTTCATTTGTAGCTAAATCATTAGCTTTGTCTAGGGCTTTGTTAACAGCTGCTACTATTAAATCCTCAAGCATTGCCATATCATTCTGCGCTACTAATTCAGGAGCAATCTTAATTGATACGAGTTTATTGGTTCCAGTCATTTTAGCAGTTACAAATCCACCACCTGACTCTGCTTCAACAAATTTGTTAGCAAGCTCAAGTTTCATTTTTTCTGCTTCTTCGTGAATTTTCTTTGCTTGTTGCATCATATTCTGGATGTCAAATTTCATTTAATATACCTGAAAAAAAGTTCAAATTTAATTATAGATAAAACGTATAAACATTGAATTTACTTTCATATAATTTAAAACTATAAACAAGTTATTTAGAAAATTAGTATTTATACATTACAAAAGGAGCTAAAATGGGACTATTTAGCAGAATAGCAGATGTTTTTAAAGCAAATGTTAATGATGTACTCGACAAAGTAGAAGACCCCGAAAAAATGCTTAAGCAAATGGTAATCGAAATGGAAGAGTCTGTTAATAAGACAACTCTTGCAGTAGCGCAGGCGATTGCTAATGAAAAAAGTCTTGAGAGAAAGATAGAAAAAGCGAAAAAAGACAGAGAAGAATGGGAGCAGAAAGCGGTTCAGGCACTACAGGCAAGCCGTGACGACCTGGCAAGAGCTGCTCTCGAGAAAAAAGCAATTGCTGATCGTAATCTGAATGATTTGGTTCCTATTCATATTCAGGCAAAAGAAACAGCAAACAAACTTCGTCAGCAGCTGGACTCACTAAAAGCAAAACTTGACGAAGCAAGAAGCAGACAAAGCACATTGATTGCCCGCTCACAGGCAGCTAAAGCTCAAAAGCAGATTGCACAGTCTATCAGCGGTGTTGGGTCTGATGCTTTCAGCAAATTTGACAAGTTCGAGGGCAAAATTGAAAAACTCGAAGCCGAAGCAACAGCATTCGAAGAATTGGCGGGTAGCAATACTTCACTTGATGATGAGTTCAAAAAATTATCATCAGGACCCGGCATTGACAATGAGCTCGAAGCTATGAAAGCAAAATTAGGTTTGCTAAATTCGTCAAATACAAATAGTTAATAGTGACGGAGTATAATTATTATGGAAAACGCAAATATTTATCTAAACGAAGGAGATAATAATATGATGGAAACTCCGCAAGAGTTGATGGAATCAACATTTAGTAAAGTTGAGAATATAATTAAAGAAAAATTTCCCGATTATTTGTCATTTGGTAACGGTACTTTTACTATTTCGAGGGGCTCAACACAAGTGATGGTTGTTGTAAGACCATTTACAGAAAATGAGACCTGTATAGAGTGTATAGCAAACGTTGTCTCCGGTGCTGAAATTACAAATGAGTTGATGCAGTTCCTTTTACGCAAAAATGCAGAGCTTCATTTTGGTGCATTTGGTTTATTGTTCGATAATACATTGGTATTTCAACATTCAATCGCAGGTAGCAACGCTGATGCTAATGAAATATTTACTTCAATCAATGCTGTTGCAATCATCGCTGATCATTATGATGATATTATTGTTGAAATGGCTGGTGGAAAAAGAGCTGTTGATAATCAGGACATGGAAGAATAATTTATTTTTTATTATTTAAATATGATGGGGAAAATTCATGAGATTTTCCCCTTTTTTGTTTAGCAATTATATGCCAAGTTCTACATTCAATCTGCCAATCCAATTTGTCTTCTGAACACCGGTAGCATTGTTTTCGAGCATATTATTCGTAATTTCTATCTGTGCTTTTGCACGATGCTTATGTATGTAATAATTAAAACTCGAAGTAATATGCCTGTTATGCTCGGCTCCGGGCAATCCGGCCAATTCATCATCAGTATTTACATCTGCCAATCGGGCTGCGATTTCAAAAGTAGGAGATACAAAGTATGATGCTTGAATCAAGTACCCTGAACCTGCATAAACGTACTCTATATCACCGGTTGATGATCTGGTTATGGGATCATTTGATGTGCGATTAGCATATTCACCATACAATGCAAAGCCTTTGTATTTAAAAATTGCGTCGGCTATAAGGGATGCTTGATCGCGTGGGGAGAACAGAGCACCACCTAACTGTCCACGGGTTCTTGTAGCTTTTTCATTATAAGAGTAAGCAGCACCAACCGAAAGTTTTGGGGTGGTTTCGTATGATAAATCTCCTTCGAAGTAATCTCCGCCATCTTTAAATAATCCGAAAGGTAATACTTCAATTCTTCCTGTATATGCTAAATTGAAGCCCTTCATCTGAGGAGTATAGCGACCGTCCCCGTTTGAGATTGCTCCTCTGAAATTAAGAAAAACATTGTTAATTGATGTCCCGTAGAATCCTTGGAATCCAAAATCTCTGTCAAGTGAAAATCTTGAGTTTACAATAGATCTGTCTGCAAATTGCAAGTCACCGGACGAAACTACTCTTTGCCTGTTCCCCGGAAGTTTTGTTTGTCCAAATCCAATCTGTAAGTTTTTTGAGAAATTCCAAAATGCCATTGCATCTCTGATGATGTTAGGTACATCCGAATCATCTGCATCCCAGTCACGACGAGCAAAACCAAGTTGTATATTAAACGTGAAGTTTTTGTATAAAAAACCTCCAAATCTTAATCTCATTCTTCTTATTGCTAATTCACTCGATGCTGCAGAGAAATCTTCATCTGAAACAGTATTATATGTAAATTGATTCTGCATTCTGAAACGCATTACTACTTTCAGGTTAGTATCAGCGGTTGAAAAAACAATTCCATTATCATTGAAGTCAAAGCTGGCAGGAGATCTCGTTGTTTGTTGAGCAATTAAGAAAGTTGACGAAATAATAAGCCAACAAATAAATACTGTTACTTTTCTCATAACACATGGTATAATTAATTAACATAATCTTAACAGTGCAAAAGTAACAATATTCTATTTAGTATTTGATATTAATTTAACTCAGCTTATTCTAAGTTTGCTGTCTATGTAATTCAGGTACTCGTCAATGCGGTCTATCATGTCATTCTTACTTTTTTCGTTGATCTTCGAATCAATTAAATCATTAACCTGAGTTTCGAGCAAACTGATTTGTTCATACCTTGTTTTGAGTAATTCTTCGAGGTCGCTTATTCTTTCGCGAGAATTTTCCAGATTTAGCTCAAGAATTTTATTTTGATTAACATAAGAATTGAGTTGCTCTTCCAAATCCTTCATTTTTGAAATCTTTGCTAAACTAATCTCATAGTTGACTTTCAACTCCTCAAGTTCAGACTGTAATTCATTATTTTCAGACAAAAACAAATTTAAATCAATTTCTGCATTTTGATTGTTGGCAGGAGATGACTTTAATAGATTAATTTCACTTTGTAATTGATCAACCTGTGAAGTAAGTGCCTTGATTTCTATCTCTTTAATTGCTAAAGAATTATCAAAGTCAGCATTACGACTGGCAATCATTGAATTTTTTACATGTAATATTTCAGCATTTTTATTCTCAAGCTCAATGAGTAATCCGTTTATTTTATCTTCATAATCAGACACTGATGACTTAACAATTCTAATTTCATCATCAAGCAAGTTCAATTGATTGCTTAATTCTGCAATTTGAGAGGTATAATAAGTACTTTCATCATTACTTTCGCTGACTTTATTTCTTATTTCTTCAAGCTCAATTTTTAATATAGTATTCTCATTGACAACATTCGAATATTCCACGTCAGATTTCATTCTAAACTCTTTGAATTCGTCCATGACGGAAATTTTATCATTCAAAAGTTCTTTTGCCTGGCTTTCGAACTGCTTATATTTATATATATCGTTCTCGAGCTCAGCAATTATATCTTTCAATTTATCAATTTCAACAGCTCTTTCGTTGAGTAAAAAGTTTTTATGAGTTAATTCTTTGCTAACAAGTGATAAATTTCTCTCAATATCACTCATTAGCTTGATTTTTGACTCATAATCCCTAAGTTTAGCACTTAGTAGTTCGTATTTTTCTTTTTCAGCTTGTAATTCATCATTAAGAGTATTCACAAAATTTGCTTTCTCAACAAGTATGGAGTATTTGTTTTCCATCTCCTCGTTTTTATTTACAAGGACCTCTCTCTCATTCTCAAGTGATTCGATGTATTTGATTTTTTCATTATATTGTGCATTCGAACTTTCAAGTTCAGTGCACTTTTTTTGCAAAGAATGAATTTTTAGCTCAAGCTCACTTTTTTGATTCACCATTTCATAAAAACTACTGTCTTTATCACCCAATGATTTTTCAAGAGTAGTATTCCTGCGAAGTAACTCCTCATTTTGAGTTTTTAATCTTTGATAATTCGACTGTAAATTTTGGACTAATTCAAAATTCTTGTTGAGCAATTGAAGTAATGAGCTATTATCAACTGAGTTATTATTAATACTATCTGTCATTGCTGCACCGGGTAATTAAATTGTTCTTAATTTAGCTGAAAAAGAAGTTTCGACTTTACTAATTATATCATTAATAATCATATCAATTTCGTTTTCCTTTAATGTGCGGTCCTGAGCTCTGAATGTAAGCGAAAAAGCAAGACTTTTACTGTTTGGCTCAAGATTATTGCCTTTGTAAACATCAAAAAGTGTAATATCTTTTAGCAATGTTTGGTTAACCTGCCTGATTACATTCAGCACATCACCGGCCGAAACCTGATGATCGAGAAGGAATGCCAGGTCTCTTTGAACTGCCGGAAAGTGTGAAATTGGATTATATGATTTATTATCTTTTGCAAGTTTATAAAATATTGCCAGTTCGAGTTCGGCTGCAAAAACATTTTGTTCGATATCGTAATGCTTAAGAACAGTTTTTTTAACTTCACCAAAATGTCCGATTCTGTTTTTCTTATAAGAAATACCAATAGAATTTTTAGTAAATAATGGATGCTCGGCTTTAAAATCAAACTTAATGCTCTCATTTCCATAGGTATTAATGAAAAGCTCAACAAAACCTTTCAGGTCGTAAAAGTCATAATTACGCGAAGTCGTTGCCCACTGCATAGGTAATGTGCTTCCTGTATTAGCTATGAGTAAGTTCTCGCTTTCTAAAATGCCGGGTATAAAACTATCTTTTCTATCAGTTTTCTTAAATGTTTTACCGATTTCAAAAATTTTCAAAGAATTGCTGCCATTACGGATATTGTGGCTGACAACCTTAAGAGCCGAGTTCAAAAGTGATGTTCTCATCAAAGACAGCTCTTCACCTAATGGGTTGGAAAGCTTTACAGCATCATCTCCAAGTAACTCGATACTTTTGGGATCGGTTTGATTTTGTGTCAATATTTCTGCGAATCCTTTATTTACAAAGAAATTTCTGAATGAATTCCGATATTCAGGTGCGGTAAGCTCTTCTTTGATTTGTTGTAATCCAAAATCTATACGTGATGTAAAATCAGACTTAATATTATCGTAATTATACAATCTTGCAATCTCTTCAATGACATCAATTTCCTGACTAATATCAACCCTATAAGAAGGAGCTAGTATTTTGACAAAATCATCTTCACTTTCGATGATTTCAAAATTTAATGACTTGATGATAGCTAAAATCTGTTCGTCAGATATATAAATGCCGATTATTTTGCGTGCTCGCCCAAACCTGACAGTAACTAAAGCTTTTTCTATTTTCTTAGGATAAATGTCAATAATACCATCGCAAACTTCGCCGCCTGTTAGCTGAGCAATCAATTCGGCTGCTCTGCAGCATGATGAATCTATATTGTCAAAATCAACACCTCTTTCGAACCTATATGATGAATCACTCTGCAGGGATAATTTTTTGGAAGTTTTCCTAACTGAAGAAGGTTTGAAGTAAGCTGATTCAATTAATATATTTGTTGTTGAGTTGGTAATCTCAGAATTCTGGCCTCCCATAACACCGCCAATAGCTACATACTTTTCTGCATCACATATCATAAGCATACTCGAGTCAAGTGTTCTTTCCTTGTCATCAAGTGTAACGAACTTGCTATTTTCTTCGGCAGTCCGTACCACAATCTTACTTCCCTGGAGTTTATCAAAATCGAAGCCGTGAAGAGGTTGCCCTGATTCCATCAGAACGAGATTTGTAACATCAACAGCTGCGTTAATTGGTCTTAATCCTATTGATTGTAGTCTTTTCTTTAACCACTCAGGAGACTCCTGGATTTTGCAATTAAGGACCAATTTGGCTGTATATCGGGGACATTTTTCGGTATCTATTATCTCAACCATAGCATAATCAGAGATATGCCTTTGAGATTTATCAATATTTACTTTTGGATATTTTATTTTGTTTCCGTTTAGTGCTGCAATTTCACGTGCTATTCCAATATGGCTCAAGCAATCAGCGCGGTTAGGTGTGACGGATATTTCAAAAATTACATCATCAATTCCAAGATACTCTGCGATAGGCATTCCCAATGGGGCGTTTTCAGGCAAAATCCATATTCCGCTACTATCCTCGCCCACTTCAAGCTCGCTCTGGCTACAAATCATTCCATTTGATTCTACACCTCTAATTTTTCTTTTTTCAAGCTTAAAACCTGCGGAAGGTACAACTGCACCTGATGTACCCAAAACAACCTTTTGTCCGGTAGCAACATTTGGTGCACCACAAATCACCTGAAGTTCGTTATTACCTGTATCTACTCTGCATATAGATAGTTTATCTGCATCAGGGTGTTTTTGGCAATCACTAACATGCGCAATCAAAAATCCATCGAGTTTTTTAGCTGGATTCTCAATGCCCTCAACCTCAATACCAAGCATTGTTAATGCGTTATCTAATTGCTCGGGTGTATAATCAAAATCAATAAGTTCTTTTAACCAGTTTAAAGATATTTTCATAATGAAATACTTAAAAATTATTTTTTACATTTTAAAAAAATCAACATGCAATTTAATCATTTTTTGCCATTTTTGCTCGTTATTTTTTTAATTTACGTGTAAAATGAGTTCGATTGGGACCGAAAAATTCAAAACTTACAAAGACTATAAAAAATATAATGTTTGCTGATAAAAATATGCAGATGATAATAAAATTAATGTAAAAAAAAATCGTTTTGAAATTTTATAATTCAAAACATCAGGTAAAACAAATGTCAATTAACAGAGGATTAAGTTCGGAGCAGATTAGTCTGCGAGATACTGTGCGTAAGTTTGCTGAGGAAGTTATAAAACCAAATGCTGAGGAGCTTGATACTAAGGAAGAATTTTCTTATGAAATCACCCAGCAAATGGCTGATATGGGTTTTATGGGTGCATTTTTACCTGAAGAGTATGGAGGAAGTGACCTCGACTATGTGTCATATATTATCATGGTTGAAGAATTGGCAAGAGTTGACGGCTCTCAGGCAGCAACTATAGCAGCACATAATTCATTGGGAACAGGTCCACTATATTATTTTGGAAATAAAGAGCAAAAAGAAAAGTACCTGCCCCAGCTTGCAGCAGGAAAACTTTGGGGGTTTGGCCTCACAGAGCCGGAAGCAGGTTCAGATGCCGGTAATACCAAGACAAGAGCCTATGAGGATACAGGTGATTGGATTATCAATGGCTCAAAGATTTTTATTACAAATGCATCAACCGACAAAACGATTGGCTCTACTGTGTTAGCTGTTTCCGGGCAGCAACCTGATGGCAGAAAAGAATTTACCTGTATTATTGTCGAAAATGGTACCAAGGGGTTCGAGACTGTCCAAATGAAAGGTAAAATGATGTGGCGTGCATCAAATACAAGTGAACTTTACTTCAACGATTGCAGGGTTCCAATATCAAATACTTTAGGTAAACAGGGTGATGGATTTAAACAGATGCTTTCTACCCTTGATAATGGAAGACTTTCGATTGCGGCAATGGGTTTAGGTCTTGCACAAGGAGCATACGAACTGGCTTTGAAATACGCTAAGGAACGCAAAACATTTGGCAGGCCTATTTCGACTTATCAGGCAAATGCTTTCAAACTTGCTGATATTGAGATGGGACTCGAGCTTGCAAGAACGTATCTCTATAATGTTTGCAGGATGTTGGACAATGGTGAAAAAATCACAAAAGAAGGTGCCATTGCAAAACTATACTGTTCTGAGCTCGCTCACATGGCTGCCAATCACTGCGTACAGATACTTGGTGGGTACGGTCTGATGAAAGAATATGGAGCTGAAAGATTCTACCGTGACCAAAAATTGCTCGAAATTGGTGAAGGTACATCTGAAATTCAAAGATTGGTTATTTCCAGAATGATAGGTTGTTATGATTAATTTATACGGTTTCTGCTAAATGTTAAGATTAATAGAATGCCCGCGCGATGCTATGCAGGGGCTTGAAAAGTTTGTACCTACAGAGCTTAAAATTCAATATATTAATAGTCTCCTTAAAGTAGGGTTCGACACCATAGACTTTGGTTCATTCGTATCTCCGAAAGCTGTACCTCAGATGAGCGATACAATTGATGTAATCAAAAAATTAGACCTGTATGATACAGATACTGCTCTGTTATCAATTATTGCAAATGTGAGGGGTGCTGAGCAAGCTGCTGTTTTTGATGTGATTGATTGTTTAGGTTTTCCATTTTCAATATCTGAAACGTTTCAACAGCGAAATACTAATTCTTCTATAGAGCAGTCTCTTGCCAGAGTCGGTGAGATATATGATATTTGTGAGCAAACCAACAAAGAACTGATTATTTACTTGTCGATGGCTTTTGGCAATCCGTATAATGATCAGTGGAATGAAGAAATTGTAGCAAGTTGGATAGAAAAACTTGTAGATATCGGAGTCAATACTGTAGCTCTTTCGGATACTGTAGGCATTGCAGATGGAGATAGAATTTCAAGGTTATTCAGTTCACTTACTTTTGAATTTCCTTTTGTAGAATTTGGAGTTCACTTACATTCGAATCCACTCAATTCTGTAGAAAAAATTAAAGCTGCATATAATGCAGGTTGCAGACGATTCGACTCGGCCATACTTGGATATGGTGGTTGTCCAATGGCTGACGATACATTGACAGGCAACATTGCTACCGAAAAAATCATTGAATTTTGTAATTCTATAGGTGAAGAAACCGGACTAGATTTCGAGGCATTCGAGCATTCAATGAGAATTGCTAACAGGATATTCGGTCACTATTGATTCAAAAAAAGTTAAATAAAGGGGATGTCAATAAATAAGTTATTCTTTTTATGTGAAAAAAATCAAAATTATCGTAAATGAAAATTATATTGATTTCACTCTTCACATTGAATTATTTTAAATTATTTCTTTATGGCAAGACAACCCCTTAATTATTAGATATATTGTTTTACTTGTTTTCGACAGGCTTACGACTTCCACGGCGATTTTGCTTAGAAACAGGCTTAGTCTGGTTAATAATCGGCTTCTGCTCTGACACTGTGTTCTCTTGTACCTGTGCCGGCTTTGGTAATGGTTTTGGTGCAGTTGAAGGCGCTGGAACAGGATTAGGTTTGAGTCTCTTTATTTCTTCCTGCAATTTGTTATAGTCTTCCAGGAATTTTTGCAAACCACTATCTGTTAACGGATGCTTCATGCTTTGCATAAGTACATTATAAGGTACTGTTGCGATATGTGCACCTGCCAATGCTGCCTGAGTCAGATGTATTGGATGGCGGAGTGATGCTGCAATAATTTGTGAATCATAGTTCTGCATACTCCAAATTTCTCCAATTTCTTGAAGAACCTGATTACAATCAGATGAAATGTCGTCTAATCTGCCCATAAATATTGACACATAAGTTGCTCCGGCATTTTGTGCTAAAATTGCCTGGTTAGCTGTAAAAATCAAGGTTACGTTTGTAGGTATGTCATTGTTGCTAAGATACTTGACAGCTGCAAGACCACTTGGTATCATTGGAATTTTGATAGTAGCATCAGGGAACCACTTTAGAATTTCTTCAGCTTCCTTAATCATTCCAGTGGTATCAGTAGATATTACCTCGACAGATAAATGTCCACCGACCAATTTGTGAATTTCGAGGATTCTCTTCTTAATATCTACATTGGGGTCTTCTTTAGCCAATAAAGAAGGGTTAGTAGTTATACCGCTGAGAATTCCCAATGAAGCGGCATGGCGAATGTGGTCGAGGTTGGCTGAATCGAGATATAGTTCCATAATTTCTAAACCTGAGATAGATTGTAACAAAAATACAAAAGTACTTGATTATTAATAACTAAACAAAAGAATTGATTATTTTGTTTAATAAGTTAAGCTAATACTTTTCAACATAAAAAAATTCCCCACCGTAGAACACTACCGATGGGGATTTAACTTGTCGTACGCCCGAGTGGACTCGAACCACTGACCCTCAGCTTAGAAGGCTGATGCTCTATCCAACTGAGCTACGAGCGCATTTAGTTGGATTACAAAAATACGGTTTTTTTACAACTCAACCAAATAAATTGCAAAAAAATATTGTTAATTCAAGAAATTTTCTTACTTTTGTAATATAAATTTAAGGGGCCAAGCCCCATACGGCTAAGACAGCCCAACCCCGTCAGATCCGGAAGGAAGCAGCGGTTAGCATGCTCTTAGGGTGTTATGGTAAGCTTGGTCTTTTTTTATTTTATCGAAAATGTTAATTAATTCTTTTATTATAGCTTCAAAACTATTAAATTGCCATATTATATTATTCAATTTTTGAAAAACATTTTTTGAAATATCATTACAGGGAAATTTATGGCGATTAATATCAAACCCGGTACAATAACAGCTCTGGTAACTCCATTCAGAAGTGATCTTTCGATAGATTACGATGCATTCGAAAAGCTAATCAATAATCAAATCGAATCAGGTATCGAGGGTATTGTTGTTTGTGGTTCTACAGGTGAATCTGCCACGATGACCTCGAAAGAAAAACTCTCTTTAGTAATTAAAGCTGTTGAAATTGCCAATGGCAGAGTACCTATAATTGCCGGCACAGGATCTAATGATACTTCCTCAAGTATTGATATGACTCTCCTGGCAAAAGAAAGTGGTGCAGATGCTGTATTGCTTGTTGCTCCATATTACAATAAGCCTTCACAGGAAGGCTTGTATCAACATTATCTTGCAATTTCCGAAGCTGTAGATGTTCCTCAGATTATTTATAATGTACCTGGTCGCTCGGGTGTCAATATAAAAGCAGAGACCCAACTTAAAATTGCAGAAAATTGCAAAAATGTAATTGCTACAAAAGAAGCATCAGGCGATTTGGAGCAAATGGCCGAAATCATGAAATATGCTCCTCAAGGATTTAATTTGTATTGTGGTGATGATGCTTTGGCATTACCGGCTATTGCTCTTGGCGCTGTGGGTGTAATTTCTGTGCTCTCAAATTACGCTCCAAAAGACTTTGGTGATTGTGTAAGAGCTGCTTTGAGTAGCAATTATGCTACCTCAAGAGAATTGCATTACAAATATCTAGATCTGATGCAATTAAATTTTGTGGAATCAAACCCGGTACCGGCAAAGGCAATTCTTAGTATGATGGGTATGCTCGATAATTACGTCAGACTGCCACTCGTACCAATCACTGATGCAAACAAAGAATTATTGGCTTCGGCTGCCAAATCTGTTGGTCTGATTAATTAAATTTTATTTCGGGATTTTTGATGTTAGGTATTGATTCATTATCTCAAAGAGAAATCTATAAAGTAGTTGAGAATATTACTACAGGCCACTTTATTGATGAGCTTGACTTTTTGAAACATCTCATTCAAGAAGTTGTGGGCTACTCAGACTTCCAGATTATTGGAGGCAGGATATGGATGCTCAATCCTGAAGATTTGTCTTATTCCATAAAATATCAATACGGGAATGTACAGAAAATACCCGAAAATTATAAGTTGTACATTTCTGATCAACCTGTCCTTGCAACATTACACGAAAAAAGAACCTCACTAAACAGGGAAGATGACCCTGTCCTGAAGTCAAGTGGAATATTGGTATATTCAGTAACCGGCGCCGGTGAAATCTATAAACTGCCATCGGGCAAGTTTTATAAATATGTGATGGGATTCAATGCAAATGAAATATTACAGTCATTTTACGAAACCTTGAACATTATAAGCAGTGTAGCAACTATTACTCTGCGAAGCATTAATAATCAGGATAATATAAAAATTCAGAAGGATATAATTAAGGCATCAGAAATCCAAAGAAGTTTGTTGCCCGAACATTATGCCGAATTTTATGATTACAAGATTTATGGTGTGTGTATTCCTGATAGTGCCGTTGGAGGTGATTATTTCGACTATTTTCGTAATAATGCTGATGACGAGGAAAGATTTGGTATAGTGATATCCGATGCAGCAAGTAAAGGTCTTCCTGCAGCTATCCAGGCACTCTTTGTATCGGGCGCTATAAGAATGGCTCAGGCGTTTAGCCCAAAAATTTCGACTATGTTTGCGCGATTAAATTCCCTGATTTACGATACTTTCCCTTACGAACGATTCGTAACCCTGTTCTATTGTGAGTTACTACCAACATCCAACAGACTTGTACTGTTTGCTAATGCCGGACATTGCTCTCCAATTTATTACCGAGTTGAGAAGGACGAGACTTTTGAGCTTAACCCGACTGGCGGTCTGCTGGGATTGGTGCAACACCAAAAATTCAATGTTGAAAACATCGTAATGCGACCTGGAGATATTCTAGCGATATTTACAGATGGTATTAGCGAAGCGCAGAACAAGGAAGGCGTACCTTATGGCGAAGCAAGAATTGTTGAAATGATGAAAAAGCACAAGCATAGAAGTGCTAAAGAAATTAGTTTATTAATTATTGAAGATGTTCAGAAACACGCTTCTTCCGATAGCTACAACGATGATAGAACTTTGGTTATCGTTAAGCGTGACCCTAAATAATTTATTGAAATGGAGCTTATTGACAAATGTCATTCTTGAAAAGAAATATTAATTGTGGCGAATTGAGAGATACTGATGTTTCCCGTAAAGTTGTTCTTAACGGTTGGGCTGCAACAGTTCGTAATTTAGGTGGTTTAATATTTGTGGATATGCGAGACAGATATGGTATTACACAAGTTATATTCGAGCCGGAGTTTAATCCTGAACTTGCCGAAAAAGCTAAGGAAATTAGAAGTGAATTTGTTTTGTGGGTTGAAGGAGAAGTCCGTCTAAGGTCTAATCCAAATCAAGTTATCCCTACAGGACTTATCGAAGTTGTAGCATCAAATTTTGGAATTATAAACAAAGCCGAGTTGCCGCCTTTTCCTATTGAAGATGGTATAGAAACAGGCGAGGAAACCAAACTCAAATACCGTTATCTCGATCTTCGGCGTCCTGAATTGCAAAGAAAATTTATTATTAGAAATAAGCTATATCAAATTGTTCATCAATATTATCATGATAATAATTTCCTTGAGGTAGAAACCCCTGTGCTGATGAAGTCAACACCAGAAGGGGCACGTGATTTTTTGGTTCCAAGCAGGATCAATAAAGGAAAGTTTTATGCTTTACCGCAATCACCTCAAATTTTCAAGCAAATTCTGATGATTTCCGGCTTTGATAGATATATGCAGATTGTAAAATGTTTCAGAGATGAAGACTTGAGATCTGACCGTCAACCTGAATTCACTCAAGTTGACGTTGAAATGTCTTTTATCGACAGAGATGATATAATCTCTGTAACTGAAGGACTTTTTGTAAAGGTATGGAAGGAAATCTTAGGCCTAGATATTCAATCTCCTATACGTAGGATGAGCTATGCAGAGGCTATGAGCAGTTACGGCTCAGACAAACCTGATCTGAGATTTGGTATGGAAATAAATCACCTGAGCTCCGGGCTGATGTCAACAGAATTCAAAGTTTTTCAGGATATTGTAGCAGCAAATGGACTAATAGCATCAATAAAGGTTACAAACGGAGCTTCGTTATCACGTAAAATTATTGACGAACTGACTGAATTTGCTAAGAAATACGGTGCCAAAGGGCTTGCCTGGATTAAAATATCTAATGGTGAAATCTCTTCGCCAATCTCAAAATTCCTTACTGAAGAGCAAATGGAATTTATTATCAGGTCAAACGATGCAAAAGATGGTGATCTTATTTTAATTTCGTCGGATAAGCGTAATAGAGCTTTGACTATTTTGGGTGCTTTGCGTCTTGAAGTTGCAAGAAGACAAGGAATTTTCGAAAAAGTAAAGAATAATTTTGAGTTTCTATGGGTGGTTGATTTCCCATTATTCGAGTACGACGAAGAAGCCGGCAGATACTTTGCTATGCATCATCCTTTTACATCACCTATGGAAGAAGACTTTCATCTTTTGGATACAAATCCAGGCGAAGTTAGGGCTAAAGCATACGATATTGTCTGTAACGGTGCAGAAATTGGCGGTGGTAGTATCAGAATTCATGATAATGTTATTCAGCAAAAGATGTTTGATAAATTAGGGCTAAGCGAGTCTGAAATTGATGAGAAATTCGGATTCCTGATTAAAGCACTTAAATACGGTGCGCCCCCACATGGTGGTATAGCACTTGGATTAGACAGGATTGTTATGATATTATCAGGTACCGACAATATAAGAGATGTTATTGCATTCCCAAAGACTACCAGCGGATTGTCGCTGATGGATGGCTCACCATCAGAAGTAGAATTAAGCCAACTGAACGAACTCGGAATAGATTTATTCCGAAAGACTGAGTAATATTTTTTTAGATTATATATTAGGATTAAATTATGAATCAGCAACTTGTAGTACACGAAAGTGAGCATGGTTACACAGTTATTGAACTGATTGGCAGACTAGTACCGGGTCAAGAACCCGAAATTGCGGATTTAATCAAAGAAACAGCTCAAAATCTATGCGAGCAAGGCAAGACAAAATTGCTTTTTGACTTGCGTAATGTGGATTATATGGCTTCGAATGCTATCGGTGCATTGATGACTGTTTATAATACCGTTATGATTCACAGCGGTAAATTGGTTCTATGGCGTCCAAAAACTTATTTGCACGATAGTTTGAAATTAGTCAAAATTGACAAATTGCTCAATATTACAAACAGCTTCGAAGAAGCTATGAAATGGCTCGGGATTCAGCTTCCTGAAGATAATTGATTAAAGTACAATATGATATTTTTTATATAAGATAAATTAATGCCTAAAATTGTCAAGACATTGTTGAAATGGGCTTTTACCCTTTTGCTTGTTGTTGTTTCATTTTATTTTGCTCTCAAGGATATCAAACTGGATAAGCTTTGGGAGTCTATTGCTACAGCTAATTATGTTTGGGTAATTGCTTCTATTCCGATAATTGTTTTATCTCATTATATCCGAGCTCTGAGATGGCGTACAATTCTCAAACCTCTTACCAAGTCTGAATCTACCACAAACCTTTTTTCAGCCGTAATGGTAGGTTATTTCTTCAATTCTATTTACCCTAGACTTGGTGAATTTGTAAGGCCTTACGTGTATGCCAAAAGAGAAAATGTATCAAAATCTAGTGTATTTGCAACGATAGTTGTCGAAAGAGTTATTGATGTATTTACACTGGGATTTCTCTTTGCAGTAGCATTTATAATTGCCCGTGACAAAGTTGCCAACATGCTCCCGGGAGTTGACCCGCAGAAGATTATATTTTTCTCATTACTCGTTCTGGTGGTATTGATATTCAGTTTCTATCCACCATTTGTGAAATTATTACTTAGATTATTGGTTAAGCCGGTATCTGAGAAATTTCACGACAGACTTGTTGACATCTTTTTCAAATTCAGAGCTGGATTTTCGGTAATTAAAGATAAAAGATCTTATTTTAGACTTGTGATAGAGTCCTTGCTGATTTGGTTGTGTTATGCTTTGCCTATGTATATTATGTTTTTCTGTTTCCCGTTTAGTCAATCTATTGATGTGTCATTAGGTGATGCATTGTTCTTGGTTATTGTTAGCGGAATAGGGGTAACTATTGCTCCTACACCAAGCGGTATCGGAGTAATGCACTCATTAATAAAATATGCTATGATGGGATTGTATGGGATACCCGAAGAGATGGCTCTGGCTTATGCTACCATTAATCATGCTACTTCTTTGTTCGTTCAATTGACTGTTGGGGGTGCTTTCCTTATTAGAGAGAGAATTACAAAAATTCCTACAGATTTATCAATTGAATCGTCTAACATATAATTTTGTTTTCTAAACAGCATAAAGATTCATTTAGGTGATATATGAAAAAAATAGTTTTATTCTCGTTAATTTTTCTCCAGTCAATAGGTTTGTTTGCACAGAAAGACGATGTCAATAAATACCTTAAGCTTGTAGCTTACGGCAAAATTGATGAAGTTAGGGATATTATCCCCGATTTACTTGCTAAATACCCAAATGATGCCGGAGTAAAACTGTTGCATGGCACTGTATTGGACGATGCTTTTTTGGCGGTAGATGTTTATAATTCCATTATCAAAAACTACCCTGAAAGTGAATGGGCAGACCACGCTTATTGGAGAATTGTTCAGTTCTATGCTGTTATTGGTGACACAAGTAAAGCTCAGGCAGAGCTTACTGCATTTCGGGCTAAATATCCTTCTTCCCCTTTTCTTACACCGGCTTCTGATGTTGTAAGATCGTCTGTAAATGCTGTAAGAAAGAATATTCGAAGCTCTACAGCTCCGGTTGCTGCCAAAAGCACAAATACTACTTTACCAAAAAGCACTACTAACGACAATAAGGCAGAAGTTGAACTGAAGCAGACCAGCAAAGATAAGCCCGTAAGTGTAGAGAAACCGACTGAAGTCGTTGATTTAAACAATAAGAAAGCCGAGACTAAAACAATCAGCGAGAAGCCTTCAATTGACAGGCTTAGTACAGAAAATAAAGCTAATAATCAAAGTGTTCAGAAGAATGAAAAAGTGGCAGAGCCAAAAGTTGCAGAGAAGCCAACTCTGAAAGTTGAAGAAAAAAAACTGTCGAGTGACTCCGAGCCTGAGTTCTTTGGTTTGCAGGTAGGTATCTACAAGGATAAAAATGCTGCTGACGCTGAGAAAAACAAATTCCTAGTCAAAAGACTTCGCACACAGGTAATTGAAAAAAATGTAAATGGTACTGTGATGTTTGCTGTGGTCATAGGGCATTACTCCTCGATGGAATCAGCCGAAGAAGGTAAGAAAATTGTCAGTATCCAGTGCAGTTGTGAGCCAATAATCTACAAAAAATAAGATTTTGAAAAAAAATTCATTTTTATTCAAAAAGAATTTTTTTTTATAGCAAAACTTAGTTACTTTTGAATACTGTTTTTGGACAGATTTTGAAAACTGTCCCGTGGTGTAACTGGCAACACGTCTGACTCTGGATCAGAAGAGTTAAGGTTCGAGCCCTTACGGGACAGCTGAAAAAAAAAGAAAAACGAAAGTGTCAGCTCTTATGCTGGCACTTTTATTTTGTGCTAAGTCCAATTTACCTCTTTGTTCAAGTGGTATAAATAAAGTTGGTTCGTACTGAAAACCTCTTGCATTATCAGGTGTTTTAGTTTCCCATATATGGTACATTGGTATTGTAGTTTTATTTGGTATTAAATTTATATTCCCATCGGGCCAAGTACCTTGATTTGTTTGCATTCTTAGTGCATTTAACATCTTTGGATGAGCATACCACTGCGAACCAAGCCAAATAGAATCCTGAACAAAATTACTTCTTTCAAATGATGTATCATTATATTGAGTACCCTTACTTTTATAGTTAAATTTAAACGGTTTTGGGTAATTATCTTGAGCAAAAAGTGAATTTGCTATCAAAAGCAATACTATCAATATTGAATTTTTCATTTTTATTTCTCCAGAATTATTTTCAATGTTTTAGAGAAATTTTTGGCTGTTATGTTGCAGAAATAAATTCCACTTGGAACTCCCTTTGGAATCCATTGTAATTTGTGTTGACCATGCTCAAGAAATCCATTAAAAAGAATTTCAATTACACTTGAATTTGCATCGTTGATTGAAATAAATGTATTACCGGAAAATGGCAGGAAAAAATTAATTTCACTAATATTATTAGTAGGATTGGGTTTAATTAAATCTTTGACATTTGTTTCGGTTAGTCCGATACCGGTAATTATTTTTAAATAGTCGAATAAAAGTATATAATCTGAATTTGCTACAATGCAAAAGTGTTTTGAATTATTTATGTCCATATCAACAGGATGGTCTATTTTAAGTTTACCTAATATGTTTGATTGTATATCAAAAATTTTCATAAATTTTTGATCGAAAAATCCGCCACCATAAATTATTTTATTATTGTCAATAAACCCAACTGAATATCCATAAAATTCATCTTTGATTTCACTCACCATATTTTTTTGCTCTACATCCCAAATCTTGATAATACCATCCCACCCGCACGAAGCAAGAAGTGATCCATCCGGGGAAAAAGAGATGTCTGATACTTTGGTTCCATGTTTTCCTAATGTAATAACCTTGTTCCAAGTACCCATTTCATACAAATCAATTTCACTTGGTAATATTGTACTACCTTCAGACCTTTCGTAACTAACAGCAAAGTATTGATTATCTGGTGAGATTTCTACTTTTGTTAAATGTCTGGATTGAATTTCCTTTAACAATTCTCCACTTTGATAGTCCCAAATTAACAGACTATTTACAAATATTTCTGAACTTTGCCAATACATATTAGTTGCAATTACAAATCGCATATCTTTAGATATACTTACAACATTGAATTTATTATTTTGATTATTTGAATAGTTTGTGTTTAGTGTTTTCAATATATTACCTGTTTGAGCATCCCATACAATCATTTTGTTGTCATAGTCACCACTAATCAAAAATGTCCCGTCTGAACTTATATCTAATGGAATATATCTTGCGTTTAAATCAATTGTTACACCTTCGTGCTCCCGTAATATTTCCCCAGTCTCTGTACTTAGTTTCATCAGCTTGCGACCAACAGCACCTGCATAGATGAACTGACCATCAGGACTGAACTTAACTTGTAAAACTTCACTCCCAATTTTCTTAACCCAGACCGTATCGCTTTCTGCAATACCAAAATTTGACATCAAAATCAATAATGTCACTGTTAATAACAAACATCGTTTCATAAGGATACTCCTTAATTTATTATTAGAAAACAGATCAATGTACTTTTCTATACTCATCATAACATTTTAAAAATAATATGCTGTGATGAATATAGACAGCCAAGAGCTTTTGTGATTTTTGATTCATCTCCCCAGTGCCAACCCAGTTGGAATTTATCAAGTTTGAAGTAATCATTTTGTGTATCAAGTATGAAAGGATTACCATTCATATAAAATGTATGTTGTTCGGGCTCTCTTGTTTGAGA
>JANJTB010000013.1 GCA_024711295.1 bacterium
ATAAGGATAAAGTGACTTATTCTTCCAATTTTCATTTTTCATACTATATTCTAATAAAACAATAAAGCCATCCACCCCGTCAGCTTCGCTGCCACCCCTCAAGAGGGGAATTTAAAAATTACTCCAACACCAAAAACTTGGCTGTGTGTGATTTGTTCCTATCCTGTATGTGTAGCAGATAAACTCCATTCTGTAATTGAACGGGTATTTCTATAATATCTTTAATATGATTTATCCCATTTTGAAAAACTATATTTCCTTTTATGTCATTTATTGTAAGATTAATAGTTGGTAAAATACTTTCGATTCCAGAAATTTTTAATATACCCTTACGATATTCAGTTATGAATTTTTGAATCGGGTCATTTGGCTCGTCAACACTAACGGAGTTTAGGATTTTATTAAAGTCAAGTGAAGCTAAAGTGGGAGATGTTTTGTCCCATATAATAATTGAATTATTGATTGTGTTATATAAAGGATTGTAAGAAATATAATTACTTGTTTGATAAATTTGCAACTCCTTATTAATATCCCAAATAAAAGTGTAATCATTTGTACAAAATAATGCATGAGCATCTTTAATAAAACCAATACTTCTCATACCATAAGGAGGTTGATTTGACTTATTTATCTCCCATTTCTTGTAAGGTGGCAAACAGGTAAAGAAAGTAGCTTTTGGCTTACCTCCAGTCAACTGTCCATACCCCACATACTTAGCATTTTCAGAAAATTGAATGAACTCTATTGTTCTGCCTTCGGCTGGTACATTTTCAAGTTCACGTATGAGCTGCATTGTTTGGGCATCGTAGAGGTAGAAGTGGGTGCGTTGGTCATTAATTGGTAAACTCGTTTCTTTGCTTGCCACAGCTAAAAATCTACCATCTGAAGATACTTCAATTGTGGTTACCAAATAAGGAATTTGATAATTTTTATAAGTATCATTTTCCATATCCCAAACGACCCAACTTGTATCTTTTTGATTGAAAAGAGTGTAAATAACTTTGGAATTGCTTGGGTGCAAAAAGCGAACTGCTGCAGCTCTTGGGTGCGCTGTGATTACTGCTCCCGTTTCAACATCAATGATATAACCCGATGCTGCCATCTTTGAACCGTCTTTTGAAAGAATTAAACTTGAAGTTGGTGCTGGTAGAGGTATTCTTCTTACAAGTTCCCCTGTCAGTCCGTTAAGCTCAATCACATCTCCTTTGTTCCCGTCACCAATCAGTACATTACCATTGGGGTGCACAGCCGGGTATGTTGTAAAACTAGCATCTTTGTAAGTCCACATCACATTAGGGTCTTCCTGTGCGTAGAGCATACAGGCGCCAACGAGAAAAATAAGTATTAAACGCATCATAGCATTCACCCAAAAAGAATGTTTTTCAATATTTGCAAATATACCTATTTATAAAGACACATCAATTTGATTTTTGTCCCAAAATATTTTTACTTTTAATGATTTTATACTTGAGTACTTATTTAACCAAAACTTCTAAAACTAAGTTTATTAATACAATTGTTATTTTTTCTCTGTATTATGATAACTATTTAGCATTTCTTCAAGAATCAAATTGCTTGGTCTTGCTATTTCGCGGTAGTTTTTTATTTGGTTCATCCAGGTTACTTGTCGTTTAGCATATCTTCTTGTATTTTGTTTTGTAAGTTCAATAGCTCTCTCAGGTGGAATTTCACCAAAAATTAAGCTGATACATTCTTTATAACCGACAGTGTTGAGACTGTTTAGGTCGGGCGAAAATCCTCTTTCGATAATTGAAACTGTTTCTTTGAGTAACCCATTCCTGAACATCAGTTCAGTTCTGTCGTTAATTCTTTTGTATAGCTCTTGCCTTGGGGGATTGATTACATAATATATAGGTATCAGGTTCGAAGGATTTTCGGTACCAAAAGTGTCTGAGAGTTTAGCTCCTGTCAGTCTGTTATATTCCAGTGCACGGATTAACCTACGGGGATTTTTGTCATTGTATCGTGCTGCTGATTCATAATCCACTTCGAGCAGCATAGAATAAATAAAATCCTTACCCTTTTCCCTGAGTATTTTATCCAGCTCGGCACGAACCTTTTCTGTTTCATCGCTATCGAATTCGTTCACATCAGACAGACCTTCGAAAAGTGCTTTGATGTAAAATCCGGTACCACCAACAACGACAGGTATTTTACCTCGGGTTATTATATCATCAATGACTTGAGTTGCTGCGGTTGCAAACTTACCTGCACTGAAATCTTCATCAGGTTCGAGATAATCAACTAAATGGTGCTGTACTTTCTGTAATTCAAGATCGCTTGGTTTGGCAGTACCGATATTAAGATATTTGTAAATCTGTCTCGAGTCTGCAGAAATAATTTCAATTTCGGCCATATCAGAAAGCTTGAGAGCAAAATCGGATTTTCCCGAAGCAGTAGGTCCAGTGATAACGATAACGTTTTTATTCATTTGTATTCCATCCCGAGCTGCCAATTAATGGCACAAATCTAAAATTTGAGTATTCAGTTTTTTCGAAATAACTGTCATTTATCTTTTTTATTTTTAACATTGTCTGAGATTCTCTGCTACCAACCGGAATGACCATAATTCCACCGGTAGAGAGTTGATTTTTTAACTCTTGGGGAACTTTTGGACTTGCGGCAGTAACAATAATTTTATCGAAAGGTGCGTATTCAGGTGCACCTAAACTTCCATCACCCAGGATAGAATGAATACCATTGCAGCCAAAGTCAAAAAAAGTTCTGACTGACCTATCAAACAGTTCTTGTATTCGCTCAACTGAATATACTTTTGCACCCAGTTTAAATAGTATTAAAGCCTGATAACCGCTACCCGTACCAATTTCCAAAATTTTATCAGAGGGCTTGACTTCGAGTAAATCTGTCATAAACCCTACTGTATAAGGCTGAGATATCGTTTGTCCGTTGTCAATAGGTAATGGCTTATCGTGATATGCTTCAGCAAAGTGTTCGCTAGAGATAAAATACTCTCTTGGTATAGATTTCATTACATCAAGAACTTTACCTGAAATACCCTTGCTGAGCAATGTTATCATAAGGTTAGCTCTTTCATCAGGGGCAAGCTCTAGCAAATTCTTAATTTTTTCAGGCATCAATTAATTTTGAAGATATAATACTGAATAATTGTTCATCGGGAATATTTAGGATTAGTTCACCACCGTCAGCAAGTGAGATGCCGCCTGTCTCCTCGGATACTATTAATACTAAAGTATCTACCTGTTCGCTTAGTCCCAGGGCTGCTCTATGTCTGGTGCCAAGGTTTTTGTTACCGTATTTTGTAGCCGAGGTTAGAGGCAATACACATCTTGCAGCAAGAATTATATCATTGTTGATGATCACGGCACCATCATGCAGTGGTGATTTGGTGTTGAAAATTGACATCAATAGTTCTTTTGATATTGCTGCCTGCATTGGAATACCTGTATCAATTGTCATCTGAACATTCTGACTGCGCATAAATACAATTAGAGCCCCAATATGCTTTGCTGAAAGCTCTTTTACTGCATCAATTACTTCGTCGAGTGATTCACTTATCTTCGGCTTTACGAATAATCTGAAAACAGGGTTTCGGGTAATTATCAGCAGAAGTTTTCTTAATTCAGGTTGGAATAATATTACAAATGCTAAAAGCCACACATCTGATATTGTTCGTAAAATCCAGTTTAATGAGCGGAAATTTGATGCTTCGGTAATGAACTGTAATGCTATGATTATAACCATACCAAATAAAATTTGTACGGCAACTGTGTTTTTAAGTGCTCTGTATAGGTAATAGATTAGCGTTGATACAATGATAATATCAAGTAAATCGAATGTGGTTATGGTCAAAAAACCAATTTTAAACAGTTCCATAGTAATTATCGTTTATTTTTTTGTTTTCTCCGATTTCTCGGAAACGTTGTCATCCTTTTCGTATGCTTTTACAATTTCAGCAACTAATCTATGACGAACAACATCACTATTGTTGAAGTAAACAAATTCTATGCCTTTTATTTTTTGTAAAATTCTATTAGCATCAATCAGTCCTGAATGTGACTTTCTCGGTAAGTCAATTTGTGTAACATCACCGGTAATAATGGCTTTAGAGTTGAGTCCGAGTCGTGTAAGAAACATTTTCATCTGTATGGTTGTCGCATTCTGAGCTTCATCAAGTATAATAAATGAGTTGCTCAAAGTTCGCCCTCTCATATATGCTAATGGTGTAATTTCGATAATGTTTCTTTCCATCAAGGATTTTACTTTCTCTGGCGAAAGCATATAATTCATGGCATCAGTCAAAGGCTTAAGGTACGGGTCAATTTTTTCCCGCAAATCACCCGGTAAATAACCTAACGATTCACCTGCTTCTACAGCGGGTCTCGAAAGAATTACCCGCGATACATCATTATTTCGCAATGCCGCCAGTGCCATTGCAACTGCAAGAAATGTCTTGCCTGTACCTGCCGGACCGATTGCAAATACTAAATCGTTACCGGCTACTTTGTTATAATATTCCAATTGCTTGGGATTCCTTATTCTTATTGAATCCTTGACACCTTGAAAAATTACCTGATTTAGCTGCATTGGGGTGCTGTTGACCAGTTCTTTCGGAATTGGAGAGGAATCGAGTAATTCAACAACAGTTTTGACATCCTGCTGCGAAATATGTTTATTTCTCTTAAGCATATATTGCAATTCTTCGAATATCTTCTCTATCTTTGCAATTTCCTCGTCCGAACCTTTGATGGTTACGGTGTTTCCTCTTACTATAATTCCTGCTTTGAAACGATTTTCAATGAGATTCAGATAATCATCGTTTGAACCAAAAAGAGAAACAAGTTCTATATCATCAATGATAATTTTTTTTTCTGACATTACTTTCAAAGTATTATAAAAACAAAAAGCCCCACTTCTAAAGTAGAAGCAGGGCAATAACTAATATCATAATCAAGTCTAATGATTATTGAGCTCCGGTAGTAGTTCCGGCTTCAGCCTGTGCTTGCTTTTTCATTCTCCAGTATTTACGTTCTGCTTTAGATTCTTCACTGGTTTTTGGACCTTTTACCGGAATTTGTAATACCTGGCCCGGGAAAATTATGTCAGGATTACGAATTTGGTCGGTGTTGCCTTGCCAAATTTTTGGCCACATGAATGGGTCAGCATAAATGTCAATCTTACCTGCAATATTCCACAAACAGTCTCTGTTTTCTGCCCAGGTACCAACTGTATATGTAGTGATTTTCTTTTCTCTGTAAAGACCGCGAATGTCTTTTCCTAGGTTGATGATTTTTTGATAGAATTCCGGTAAAATAGAAATTTTACTAGCGCGAAGTTCGTTCAAATCACTTTCGAGTTTTTTGACGTCTTCTTGTCTTTCGAGAAGTTTATCTTCTGATAATCTTTGCATTTCGCGTACTTTGCCTTCCAAAACGCCTAATCTTTGGCGGAAAGCATTTACATCTTCTCTTGTAGCTCCAATTAACTTAAGAATACCATCTTGGCAATCCTGTAATTGTTTGTTTACTTCAGTGAGTTTGTTCTTTGTGTCATCAGCTCTTTTGTTGATTTCGTCAAGACGTGCCTGCAAAGTCTTAACATTAGCTTCGAACTGCTGAATTCTTAATTCTGCTTCGCCTTTTGTAAGCTCGGCATCAGGCTTTCCTGCAGGTGGTAATACAGCCTGTGCACAAGAGCTGATACCTAATACAACGATGGAGAGTAACAATATTAATTTTTTCATTTTATTTCTCTGTTAGATTATTTTACAACATTACAAAATTATTTAGAAGGAGTATAATCAGGCCATACATTGGGCCATTGAGCGAGTTTTTGTTTTACAAATTCCATGTCTTTGTTGCAATCGTTGAGAACTGCTTGACGGGCTTTGATTTCCCCTTCGATTTTGGATATTTCATTTTGTCGTGCCGAAATATCTGCATTAATCTGTTTCTCTTGCTTACGTAGTTCCTGCAGACGAGCAAGCTGTTCTTCCGTAATCTTTGGTGTACATCCTGTGAACGACATCGAAGATATCAGAATAACTGAGCTCAAACCTACAGCAGTTGCTAATTTAGTAAACTTCATAGTGCCTCCGTTAAAAGCTGTTAAAAAGTTAATAATATTTTTCAAAAAATAGTTTCCATAATTGTATAATTTACCAACTACAAATATGACACTTTTTTTTCAACTATTTACGAAAAAAAATATTTTAAGTGAAATAATTGTCAAAAATATGGTTTATAAGTACTTTTATAAGTAAATCTTAAAGATTTTGACGAATAATTCATTAAATATTGGTATTTTGCAAATTATTTTTTTTCAAAAATCCAAAAAATATTCTTAAATTACTATGCTTAATGAATTTCCAAAATCTTATAATCCCAAAGACTCAGAAGAAAAGTTATACAAATCTTGGTTAGAAAATAGTATTTTTGATACTGACTCTAAGTCCGAAAAACCCGCATACAGTATTTTGATGCCACCTCCTAATATTACAGGCATTCTTCATTTTGGTCATATACTCAACCTTACTATTCAGGATTTGTATATCAGGCGAAAAAGATCGCAAGGATTTGAATCATGCTGGTTCCCGGGAACTGACCATGCAGGTATTGCAACTCAGGCAAGACTCGAAGCTGAACTAAGAAAGGAAAATATTTCGCGTTATGATTTAGGACGCGAAGAATTCGTTAAAAGAGTATGGCAATGGCGCGAAAAATACGGTGGTATAATATTAGAACAAATGCGCAAACTTGGAATTTCATGTGATTGGAACAGGACAATTTTCACTATGGATGATGGCCCGAGTAATGCTGTCAACGAAGTTTTTATTCGACTGTATGAGGAGGGTCTTATATATCGTGGTAAACGGATAATAAATTGGTCTCCGCTTTCGATGACTGCCTTATCTGACGAAGAAGTTGAATTCCGCGAAGTTAAAGAGCATATTTATACTTTGCGCTACTATTACGAAGATAATTCTGGCTACCTGATGGTTGCTACAGTAAGGCCTGAAACAATTTTTGGCGATACCGCAGTAGCAGTAAATCCGCACGACGAAAGATACAAGCATCTGATTGGCAGCAAGGTCAGAGTTCCGATTTGCAACAGATTAGTTGAAGTTATTGCCGACGAATATGCTGATCCAACTTTCGGCACCGGTTGTGTAAAGATAACTCCGGCTCACGATCCTAATGACTTTATGGTTGGTGAAAGACACAATTTAGAGGTGATCAACTCAATCAATCCTAATGGTACTCTGAATGATTTTGCAGGTGAATTTAGCGGTTTAGAGCGATTTGAAGCACGAAAAAAAGTATTAGCTAAATTGAAGGAATTTGATTTAGTCGAAAAAATAGAAGATTATACTCATAATGTTGGATTTTCGCAGCGTGGCGGTGAGCCTGTTGAGCCTTATCTCAGTGACCAGTGGTTTGTAAAAATGAAACCTTTGGCAGAGGAAGCACTCAGTGCAGTTCTTGACGGTGAAATTAATTTCCATCCTCCACACTGGGTAAAAACTTATGAACATTGGCTTTCTAACATAAAGGATTGGTGCATTTCGCGTCAGTTGTGGTGGGGTCATAGAATTCCTGTTTACTATGCGGAGGACGGTTCGTTTACTGCGGCTAAATCTGTTGATGAAGCAAGAAAGAAGATGGGCCTGAATGAGAATGCAGAATTACGTCAGGACGAGGACGTTTTGGATACCTGGTTCTCATCATGGTTGTGGCCATTGACAACGATGCACTGGTTGAAGGATGGTAAAATTGAAGATACAGAAATTCTTTCTAAGTTCTTGCCTACGAATTTGTTGGTAACTGCTCCTGATATCATTTTCTTCTGGGTGGCCAGAATGATAATGGCAACAAAACATTTCAAAAATGAGATACCTTTCAAAGATGTATATTTTACAAGTTTGATTCGAGATGGTCAGGGGCGTAAGCTGTCAAAATCATTAGGTAACTCGCCTGACCCTCTTAATGTTATAGACAAGTATGGTGCTGACGCAGTCAGATTTACAATGATTTATCTATCTCCACTGGGGCAGGACGTTAAGATGGATGTCAACGTCGAAACTCAGGATATTCCATCTGTCGAAATTGGTCGAAACTTTGGTAATAAAATCTGGAATGCCGGCAGATTTATTATCATGAAACAAGAGCAGATCCTCAGCGATAGCGGATTGAAAAGCAATAGTGAATTGCTTAATGACTCAGAGCTGACACTTGCTGACAGGTGGATTCTGTCAAGACTTAATACTGCAATTGCAGATATTGACGATGCATTGGACAATTTCAGGGTTAACGATTACTCAAAAATACTTTATGATTTTATTTGGAGAGATTTCTGTGATTGGTATGTCGAAATTATTAAAATTCAGGCAAACAACAGCAACGATAACAATTATAAAATCAGATTAATGAATTTTGCAGTTAATATCTATAAGTCAATTCTACAGTTGATACACCCCGTTATGCCATTTATCAGTGAAGAAATTTGGCAATTGCTCAATCCCGGGTCAAAAAGTATTTCGTTGGTTAAGATAAATGATGCAAACAGAACATTAATTGATAAACAAATCGAATCAGATTTTGAACTACTCCAAAGCTTAATCGAAGAAATCAGAAAAATTCGTGCTGCATCCAATTTACCTCCTTCAAAGAAAATTCCTTTGTTTCTGAACTGCAAAGATGAAAGCACCGTTAATTATCTGGTTAGCCAAATACCTGTAATTGAGTTACTCGCAAAATGCTCTGATACAGTTGCCGGTACTTCAGTTGAAAAGCCCGAACCTGCAGTTACAAGTGTTGTAAAGGAAATTGAAATTTACTTGTCTATTGGAAGTTTGATAGATATTGATGCAGAAAAATCAAGACTTAACAAAGAAATTGAAAGACTTACCAGTCTTATTTCAGGCTCGGAAAAGAAGCTATCGAACGAAAAATTCGTCTCGAATGCAGCTGCAGAAATTGTAGAAAATGAAAAGAACAAACTTGCCAACCTTAAGAACTCTCTTGAGGTAGTTCGTCAAAATTTAATCGGTTTGGGCTGATAAATAATATATTCTATCTAAAAAAGTCATTCCTTATTTATTAAAGAATGGCTTTTTTTATGAAACTGCCTATTTATTAAAAAAAATAATAATTTTCAAAAATTCTTTTGTAACAAAATATTTATTTTAATGTTATTACTGTTGAGCGATATATAAGTTAGAAATGGGAAAAAGTTTTGATGAATATAGTGACGAAGAACTGTTCTATTTGCTTTGCGAGGATAAGCGAACTGCAGAGAGAGCTTTTTCTGTAATATTCTCAAGACACTCACCACGTATATATGCTTATTGCAGAAGGTTCATTGGAAATAAGGAAGAAGCGCAGGATATTTTTCAGGAAACATTCCTGAGGTTTCATCAAAGTGCATCAAAAGATAGGGTAATGACTAACGTACCCGCTTTTTTGCTCAAAATAGCACGCAACTTGTGTGTGAACTTCAAGAAGAGAGAAAAGCAGGCAATATCATTCGAAGATTTTATGGTTGCTGATGATGCTTCTGAGGTGAATAGCGAAAAAACCGAGTTGCTTGATTTAATCAAAGATGCTCTTGAAGTTTTGCCTGATGATTATAAAGAGCCTTTTATTCTAAGAGAATATAACGGGCTTTCATACAGTGAAATTTCTGATGTAATGGGAATTCCTCTTACTAATGTAAAGGTAAGAATTCATAGAGCTAAACAAAAGATTAAAGATATTTTGTCTCCTTATTTACAAGAATTAAATTAGATTAGAATAAAATTAATATAGAAATGTTATGGAAAATTTTGACAACGATGCAAGTTCTGAACTACTGACACAGCTACTGGACGGAGAGCTCGACTCTGCTCAAGAGCAGTCTCTCTATGAGGAGTTGTCGTTATCACCCGAACTTCAGACTGAACTAAAGCATCACCTTGCTGTAAGGGAAGCGGTTCGTAAGGATACAGAAGCATTTACACCACCTGCCGAGGCTGTCAATGCTGTATTTAATTCCCTGGGATATAAAGTTCCGCCTAATAATTCTCTCGGTATAATCAAACGTAGCCCAATATTACTTTTCTTGTGGAAAAGAGCTTATGTACCTGTTGCCCTGTTATTGTTAGGTTCGTTTGCAGCATACTATTTTACATCAGGTGAAGATTCCTCAATTAATAATATTACTGACTTCGGTAATTCAAAAGTTGAAACTCTTGCAGATAATTCTGCAATTGTTCCTATTCAGGATAACCCAATTCAACAGATAAATAGTTCACATATCAAAAAATCAGCTGTACCTGTTATGAAATCAATCGAATTCTCAGAGAGAAATGCTGAATTTGACTCATCTATTTTGGCTAAATCAAACAATGATGCTGATCAGAGCGATGAAGTGATAGCTAATGAATATGCTGATTTGAAAATATTCTCAGTATTGCCATCCGCAATGATTTCATCAACTAATTCAGGTGTCAACATTAGCAATTCAAATCAGATTAATATGCTACCAATGACAGCATCGAATTCTAATGATTTATTAAATAACAGAAAAACTGTGGAATTATTTGTCAAGGGGTTTAATTATACTAATTCTGAAAGCATATTTGCTGGTAATCTTGCTGATAATTTCAGCTTTGGTATTTCATTCCTAAACACTGGCTCTATTCAGGGTACGTTCGAAATGGGACAGCAGAGTTATAGCATTCTTACAAGTAGTGACGAGGAAGAAAATTCTCTTCAGAGTGCTAATCAAAGTGTTTTCTGGTATGCAGGTGCAATTAAGTATAATGCTGATTTTATCAATGTTTACAACACAATACCATTTGTACAGCTTTCTGCCGGAAGTGGAAACTTTGGCAAATTTATGCTGAGAGGTTCGGTAGGTTTAGAGTTTAAACCGTTCAATTCTGCATTTGGTTTAGTATTAGGTTACGAAAGTTCTGTACTGTATTACTCAACTTTGGGTAATCCATACAACACATCTTCAAACGGGGTATTTATGGGATTAAGAGTAGGATTATAACTTACCAATTATTTTACAACACCAAAAAATGGAGTTTGCCTTGTGCTGCTCCATTTTTTTTGTTCAGATATTTTTCTTTTGGTTAGAAGGAATTTCTTTCTTAAATTTGTATTTGAGTTTGTATGTAATCTGTTTTGCGAACAGCAGAGTTGTTTTATTTTTTTTTGAGGTTATTATGGAAAATACAATTTTTCCCTTTCAATTTAATGCTTTTTGTTATATGATAAACCATATACAATGTTAGACTAAGTTATAATTATGCAATTCAAATCAAATAATGATCTTAAAATGAAAAGTCAAATAAATAGACTTAATAAGTCTGAGATTCGCATATCGTTGATTTTATTTATGCTTATTTCATTTATTATGGTTGACAACCAGTTTGTTTTTGGTAATCCACAAAAGATATTCAAATTGGATAGACGATATTATTATGATTTGAAATTTGCTGGAATTGGAGAAACAACTTATTTTGCTGATTACTATAACTATACTTTAGATAATATTCCATTGTATCAGACAGATGGAAGTATTGATGGTACACGCGAAGTAATTGCAAAGAATACTGAAGGTGAGAATGTAAATATTTACAATGTAATTCAATTGTTTGAGAATGGCAATAGTTTGATTATTGCGAGGATTAGAAATAATCAAAGATACATTTCATTATTAGACTCTAAAGAGAATATATTATATGATCTTGACACAATTGACTATTCTACATTCGAAAATTTATACTTTTATAATTTTAATTCTGAGAGCACTCTTATTACATTTGCAAAATACTCAAGTTCATCTACAAAAATTTATTTTTTAAGTACTAAAGATAAGAAACTAATTCCATATAACTCAAAAATGGAATATTATGTACTTCACAAGGATTCTGACAGGCTTGTAATAAAGGACACCACAGGAAATTTATCAATTATTGATTCAAAAAGTATTAATAAAGTCTGGTCAATGGATAGGCAATTTCTGAATGATTATAATCTTTGGTTATTTTCGGAAGGTATATATTTGTCAAATAAACAGGTAATTTCAAAATCTCTTTTCGTAAATTATAACAACCTTAAGGTAGATAGCATTAGAAGTAGGAAAATCCCTGAATATTTACATCCATTGAGCTTAGAGAACTGTGTTTTCTCAACTTATGATTCGACGATCAGAAGAACAAGCATTGTTGTAACAGATAACGATTATAACATTTTAGATACTATTTCTAAAGATTTGAACTCCTACTTTATTGATAATGATTTTTTATTCTTTTTCAAAATATCAAAAAGTGCAATGTTAGGTTCTTACCGATACTTTTTGCTAACTGATTTATATTCTTACAGCTTATCTACAAGAAAGAAGGAAATGTTAGTTCAAAACTGTGTTTTTGATGCTTCTTATTTTTATAGCGGCAACAAACTTCAAGATGGCAGATTACTTGTCAAACTTTTTACTTTTAATTATGGCTTTGAGCTTTTTGTGACTGATGGAACTCGTTCTGGAACAAAGATGTTAAAGGATATATACTCCGGACCTGGCAACGCTTTCTTTTTGCAATATCAAACCAGTATAAAGCATAAGAAAAATGACAAACATTGTTTTTTAGCCAATAGCCGTGATTTTGGAATGGCTGTTTGGCAAACTGATGGTACAGAGGCTGGAACAATTCCAGTATTATCATTAGAGCCTAGTGAGTTTGCTCTTTTGTCAACAGATATTGGTTTTTACGTAAATAATGGATTTTTATATATCCATGACAAAAATTTCTTATACTCGTACCGAATAAATCAGTCAGAAAAAGTAAAACAATTATATCAATATCAAATCATTGATAACATTTTTTCTCGTGAGACAAATACAACAACGCTTAGCCATTTTTATACTTCAAGCATCATAAAAGACAATGAAGAAAATTTTTATGCTATCGGACAACATGATTGCTATAATAGTAAATTCACATTTTGCTATTCGAATGACAGCTCTTTAGACACTTCCCTCCGTGATTATAGAACATCGGGCTACATTATTAAATATAATCATAAAGGAAAAAGAGTATATACAAAATATATAAACCAATACATGTTTGGAGATAATATTTCTGTATCAGTAGATTCCTCAAGGAATATTTATTGTTTATATAAGCATCTCGACCAATCAGGTGGTAATAATAATTATGCTGCAATTACAAAATATAATGCAAATGGAGATTCTGTTTGGAATATTAAATTCAATGCCAATAACTATATTGACAATATAATAGGTTTAGAAAATGATAATAACAATAACTTGTATGCTCTTTTTTCTTACAAAGGGAACAGCTTGTTTACAGAAAAATTAATTGTAAACAGTAAATTTTCTCCTGAGTACTGTTTGTTCAAATTAAGTTCTGATGGTCAGATAATGTCGTACAGGCAATTTGAACATAAAGAGTTTTTCTCCAAAATTAATATGAGTATAATTAATAACAAATTGATTATTACATTTTCCTATTTGTCTGAAATGGGTTGGAGTTCATGTAAGTATCGTGATAACAAAAACAAGATTTACAGTATTGGTTTGGACCTGAAGGTAGAATCATACCAAGAATTTATTGGTGATGATTATAACTATATAACATCTGTAAGAAAAGGATTTGATAATGAAATTGTATTGACAGGAACATTTAGAGGAAAACTCAATTTTTTAGGGCACAATCTTATTTCAGATATTGAAGGCAATTGCAATCTCCAAACTTCATATATTGCAATAATTGACGATAAATTGAATATAAAATATATAAAAAACCTTAATCCCGAAAAGTACATAATAAATTCAGCCTTTGTGACGAATGATTACAATATTTATACTGTCGGTAAATGTGATTCATGTGCAATCGATACTCTAATTTATCCTAAATTCACAGGTTATCCAAAATATCAATCATCAATCAGTGCAAGGAAATATGACTATTGGGGGAATGAGCTTGAATCATTTTATTACTCGAAAAGATTAAGTGATTACTGGAATCTGGTTCAACCAAAAATTATTGAGCATAACAACGAGCCACTGATATGTGATGTTTACTCTGGAAAAATAGGTTATATCCCTGGACTAGCTCAAAGCTCATATATTGATTTTCTCTTACTGTTTAAACCAATTTTGTTATCAAATAATAATCAAAATTACAACAAATCAACAAGATATACTGTTTTTTCAGACATGTATGATAACCATTTTATTAAGAAAAATAATAGTTCAGTAAGTAACAAGCTTATAAATATTAGAATTTTCGATTTACGAGGGAAACTAATATTTTCCAACTCACTTACTTTAGTTAATGGTAATCAAATTCTGAATTTACCTGATAATTTGGCTTTTGGTTTTTATCAAGTTTTAATTGTTGATGATGAAGGCCCTGAATTTCACAAGCTTATAAATGAATAAATTCAATCCAATGCCTCAAAAAACTATTTAATATTGGCATTCGTTTTATTTTTTATTTAATCAAATTGTAATGCTAAACAAAATTCTAATAGATAGCTTTTCCAAGCATATACACCTCGACATTAACGAAGAGGAGATTATCGAACAACATTTGGTTTATAAAAAAATAAAAAAGAGGCAGTATTTTTTGCATGAGCATCAGACTGCTCAAAACTCTGCATTTGTAATCAGTGGTTGCCTGCGATCGTACTCGATTGATGAAAATGGCAGCGAGCATATACTTCAGTTTGCACCCGAAAAATGGTGGATAACCGATATGCATAGTTTTATATCTCAGGGGGCTAGCAGACTCAATATTGATGCATTGCTCGATTCAGAAATTTATATTTTGAGCAGGGAACACCAGAATAAGCTTTTTGACTTAGTCCCCAAGTTAGAGAGATATTTTAGAATTATTACCGAAAAGGCATTGGTTAGCAGCAGACAGCGTGTTCTCGATACTTTGGAATTGACTGCCAAAGAGAGATATACCAAATTTTGCAACGTTTACCCGGGTCTGATTAATTCCATCCCCCAAAAACTGATTGCTTCCTATATTGGTGTTACGCCGGAGTTCTTAAGCAAGTTGAGAGCTGAGCAGTTTTGATTTTCTTAATCTACATTAAGATGATTTCTTAATATAGATTATTTTTAACTTTATGATTTCATTGTACTTTTGTATCGTAAACATAATCAAATTATGATTTATAAAAAAAGATACAGAAGGAAACAACGAAATGGAAAATGTAATCATTCACAAGTCAGATAGTCGCGGACATGCCGACCACGGTTGGTTGAATAGTTTTCATAGTGCAGACAAGATAATTATTGTTAAATAAAAAAGTAGTATATTATGAAATTCATAATTTTTTTAATTATTCTAATTACTCTACCCATGTATTCTCAGAATTCATGGGTAGAGACTTATAAAACAACTGGCAATCCTGTTAAAATTGAAGTATTAGACAGTAATAATATTTTTATTGTCTCTTCAGGTGGTTGGCCCACGTACCTTTATAGATCAACAGATAAAGGTATAAACTGGAAAAAGATATATGAAGGGAAAAAAATACAAGTTGAATCAGCACTTGATATGAGTGTAATTGACAAAGATAATATTTATTTATCATTTTCAAGAGGTCACATGTTAAGGTCAAATAATGGTGGTATGAGCTTTGATTGGGTCTCAATTGATACTGCATTAGGAAGAGTTACAGATATAACTATGTATAACAAAGATATTGGAGCAGTAAATGGTGGCAGATACATTACAAAAAAAGCTTGGAAAACTTATGATAAATTAGATTTAAATCCATATTACAATACCTGCTCACTATTTATAAATGATAGTATCTTATATTCAATAGTTTATGACGGGTGGTCTAACTCATCTTTTTATTTTTTTCTTTTAAAACTCAATATTAATACACAAATTTATGAATTACATTATATTGATCATATTTATGAAGGTTTGAGTGACCTGAGTATAGTAAAAGGTGGAGTTATATTAACCTGCGGTAAAAGCAATAATATAGAAGGTGGTTCAGGTCATGATGCAATATATAAAAGTACGGATAGTGGAAAAAACTGGCGAAGGGTACTGGATTTATATTCAGAAGCTTATAAATTTCCTAATTATTTACCAGCATTTGGATTGCAGCAAATTGCTTTTAAGGATAGTTTAACAGGAATAGCTGTTGGGCAATTTGGCAAGATATTATATACTTATGATGGTGGCGAATCGTGGATTTATGAATCCAATATACACGAATCAATTGATGGAACGGCTACGATGTGTGTTCGTTATACAGGTTCAGTACCTATAATAGCAACTTATAGTGGGCGATTATTTCGTATGACAAAAGATAATTTAGCCCCCGATCCAAATGATAAATATACAATAAGTGGCAGAGTTTGGCTTGGTGATAAGGGGCAATCCGGTGTATCTGTATTTCTTAACGATTACCGTGTAACTATGACAGATAGCTTAGGATATTATAGATTTAAACAACTAAAACAAGGTTTATATAGTATCCAGGCAAAAAACAAATATATTGATAATCCTCAATATACTTACTTCTACAGACCTTTTGAATATTCTCCTACTCTTTATACTATAAACCTTACAAGCGACACCATTGGTTTTGATTTTAATGCTACTGACCTTCGCACTTACCACACTATAAGCGGTTATGTTGTTGATAAAGATGGCCAAGGACTTGCTGATATTGATGTCCGTTTTGCTCATTCAGTAATCACAGCAGACGGCTTAGGTCTTGCAGATACAATTACAAAAACCGATGCCACAGGCAAATTTGAGTTTGACAACATCGAATCATACAAAACTTGGGACATCACCGCTTACGATGAAAAAATTAAATTTTCACCACTAAAGCACACTGTCCGCCTCTATACAAACGATACCACAGATTTGAAATTTGTTGGCAGCCCGGTTACAAGCGTTGATGATAATGTTATTACAAATAGTATAATTATAAGCCCCAATCCCGCTAGTGATTATATAGAATTATCACTTGATAGATGTACTCCACCTACAAGGTGGAGTCCATCTGACAAAATCCAGATATTCAACATGCTTGGCGTGGAAGTCATCCACCCCGTCAGCTACGCCGCCACCCCTCAAGATGGGAATGTGCGAATTGATGTATCACATCTACCGGCAGGTGTGTATTATATTAGGATTGGCGATAAGGTTGAGAAGTTTGTGAAGATGTAGAATTTTGTCAATCACCAATAAACTTATCAGAATTATCGTTTGATATATTTGAGTGAAAAAAAAAGCTCTGAATTTTCAGAGCTTTTTCATATTTACATATAGCAGAAGAATAAATTATTCGACTATATCAAAATGATGTAACATTCTTGTGAGAGGTTGAATTGTATAAAGAGTAATAGGTGCACCAAGATTGATAGTAACATCTTGCTTGGGTGTTTCTAATTTAACCAATCCTACTTTGTCGGCAAAATATGATTTAGTTACAACTTCAAATGTGAGGTCAGGACTTAGCGGTCCGTAAGTAACTTTGCCGGTGTAAGCGATTTTTGTAATAAACTCCTGGGTGGAGTAAGTTTTGCCTGGTACAGTCATATTAACTTTTGCACCCTTCTGACCACTGACTTTAATTTCGCCGTTTAAAACAGCATTTGCACCACTAATCTGAAGGTTTACATTATCAACAGGGATTGTAAACATATTCCATGTATTAGAATTATCATCAGCTATCACTACCCAGTCCTGTGGGAATATTTCGGCAGGCAGCAAAGCAGTCAAATCAGAAGGTAGAAGTTCTGATGGCAAAGCGTACAATTTGCCCTCAGCCGAGAATCTGAAAAATTCATCGTACTTAACTCCGCCTATAAAAGTGTTATACTTTTGGCAATCTTTTCCAAATTTAGAACTAAGCTCAACAACAATAACTGAATCGCTGGTAGTCTTCGTTTCATTATCTTCAACATAAGTACGCTCGTAAACCCAGTGCGAGCCAACTTTGGCAGGGAATAAATCCTTCTCTTCGGGAGTAGTGTTGTTGCTGCTGTCGGAGCATGAGCCAAGCATTAATACACCTAAAACAGCTATTGATAGCACAGCAAGTAATTTTTTCATGATACCTCTATAAATTAATTATGAAACCATAATATTTAACGATAACTAATAAAATTTGTTGCAAAGTATAATTTATTTTCAAATTTCTGAAAAATAAATCAATTAATATTATTTAGTCTTAGGATAATCAAAATTATATTGTTAATTTTGTAAATTGTAAATTTTACATCAATGAAATTATTATCAACTATCAGAGGAATTCTTGAAGTCAATATTTTTATCTCCAAGTGCCCCAATCAAGGGTGCAAAGGAACCCCAAAGGTCTCACAGAATAAACCACGAGATTAAACTGCCCGAAGTACGTGTTGTAGATAACGAAGGCAATATGCTGGGCATAATTCCGACACGTGAAGCCATAAAAATGGCTGAAGAAAAAGAAATGGATTTGGTTGAAATTGCTCCACAAGCAAAGCCGCCTGTTTGCAAAATTATTGATTTCGGCAAGTTTGCTTACGAATTGCAAAAGAAAGAAAAACTTGCTAAGAAAAATCAGCAACAGCAATTGATGAAAGAGGTTAGATTTAAGTGGAGAACTGATACTCACGACTTCAACTTCAAAGTTCGCCATGCAAGAGATTTCTTGATGGAGGGCAACAAAGTAAAAGGTTCTGTTATGTTTAGAGGCAGAGAGATTACACATCACGAAATTGGTAAAGAGCTTTTGGAGAGATTTGTAGCCGAGCTTCAGGATATTGCAAAAGTTGATTCTCCTGTTAAACTTGAAGGAAAGAATATTACCGTTATTCTAAGTCCCTCTAAAAGTAAGAAAAAGTAATTTAATTTTTTAAAATTGATTTAGTGTTTTTTAATGAGCAATCTGAATTATTTCGGATTGCTTTTTTTATAAAATGAGGTTTTATTGTATAAAAATAAATTATTTACGAATAATTACATTTATTTAATTAATTTTTATTACTTTTGATATTGTGAATTTGTAGTTAATATTTTGCATATTATTATCACAAATTTACCATTAAATATTTTTGAAAATAATTTTAAATGGAGCTTAAAATGCGTATATTAATATCAGACGGTATCGAAAAAATCGGTGCTGATATGTTGAAAGGAGCAGGATTTGAAGTAGTTGACACTAAGTTGACTCCTGAACAGCTTCTTGCAGAAATTAAAAATTATGATGCTATTATTGTAAGGTCAGCAACAAAAGTTACAAAAGAAGTAATTGATGCCGGTACCAATCTTAAATGTATCGCACGCGGTGGCGTTGGGCTCGACAATATTGATGTGGCTTATGCAAAAGAAAAAGGTATTCCGGTACTTAACACACCGGGTGCTTCTTCTATTTCGGTTGCAGAGCTTGCTATTGCTCACATGTTTGCTTTGAGCAGATTCCTCCACCTTAGCAATACAGAAATGAAACAGGGTAAATGGCCCAAAAAGGAATATAGTAAAGGTATCGAACTTACTGGTAAGACTGTTGGTATTATTGGCTTTGGTAACATTGGCAAAGAAGTTGCAAAAAGATGTCTCGGCTTGTGTATGAATGTTATCGCACACGACCCGTTTGTTAATGAAACTGATATGAATGTTGGCTTGGTAACAATGGACGAACTATTGGCAAAATCTGATTTCATTACTTTGCATATTCCATTTATCAAGGAAAACGGACCAACAATCACGGCTGCTGAACTGGCTAAAATGAAAGATGGTGTGATTATCATTGACTGTGCTCGTGGTAAAGTGGTTGTCGAAAAAGACCTGCTCGAAGCACTTAAGTCAGGTAAAGTGGCAAAAGCTGCACTTGATGTATTCGAAGTTGAGCCACCTACCGATGCCCAGACCGAGTTGATTAATCATCCTAACGTATCAGTTACTCCACATATCGGCGCTTCTACTATGGAAGCTCAAGACAGAGTGGGTGAAGAAATTGCAGGTAAAGTAATCGCTGTGTTAAAAGGATAAAAAGAAATGCTATCAGCAATTAATGATTACCAATTATTCGCTGGTGGAAGTTTTATATCATGTATAAATGATCATCAACCCCATACTATGTGTGGGGTTTTTTTATGATAAATTCAAAATAACTTAGCATTTATAAAAAAAAATAAATGTGTATATCAAAAAAAATACGGCTTCTAATTATTCTTGGCGTGAAAGTAATATCCACCCCTGCCTCGCCAGGTGAGGAAAATTTAAGAATAACTATTATTTATTTTGGAAAATAAAAAATTACTATTTATTTTAGTATTATTATGAATGTCCAATAAAAAAATAATATGCATTGGAAAAGTGATTATAGTGAAAACAACACTCTTATTGCCCGATTTGTTCAGACGATATTGGAATTTTTGTATTTGCCAATTCTCTCAAATTACTCTCTATCCTTTAATATAATAAATTTTCTCAAAGAAAACTCAAAGAAAACTCAAAGAAAGCAAATATTTATTTACAGAAGTAAATTATTTTTACATTTTGAAAAAATTAACATTCCCGGTATTGAACGCCTGCGGCAGTGGAGATTAATATTGTAATCTTGGCTGTCGCAATATCAGTTCAAATTATGAAAAACATTTTCAAATAATATTCCATTTATCATTTTACAAAAAAGGAATCATAATCTTGAAAAAGATAATTATTTCAGTGTTTATAGTTTTTATTTCATCATTTGCAACATCCCAAGCCGGTATATTACAAGATTTTTTTGATTTCTTTAAAAAAATTCCTATTTGGCCGGTTACTCCAAATTATGGTGAAGTTTATATAAGGGAACATGTTGATAGATGTCAATTATATTGTGATGGTGGCGGCTATCTTGAATGTACATGGGAGAACGGTTTCAACGATTGTAATTGTTGCTATGTTGAAAGAGTCGTAGCATCTAATGCAAATATTGATCAAATGAAAGAGCATGCTGAATCTCAAATAAATCTTGGTATTAATAATGGGTCATATTCAAGCCAAATTATACATCAGGGTGTAATTTATTACAGAACAGTTGTTTGGGAATATGATGAATTACTTGAAGGGCATAATATTAATATCACAGTAACACACGAGGAATAAACAGTGGCAAGCAGTAAATATAATTGTTATTTTTTGATTTTTTCAATTACTTTGCTGCTTGCTAATTTTGCAAGAAATATTACAGCAAGTGAAATTGAAAATGCCATAGCTAATAAACTCTCAGAAGAAATGAAATTGATGTCTTGTTATGAAAGCCATGAATTGCCCACAAGTAATTTATTTCGGATTAAATTTATTTCAGGTAATATTTTATATTTCGCAGATATGATTGATTCTGTAAATAATTCGCCTTATTTTGAGCTCAATATTATATCTACTGAACATAAAAAAATGAAATTATTTTTTAATTTAAATGACTTATATCCACACATTCTAAAAAGAAGTTACTCGTTAGATTTTCTTTTTTGGAATGATAAATTTTACATTTTAGCACAACATTATATTTATATATTCTCTTGTAATAAAAACTTTACTGAAATGAATTACATCGGTAAATCAAATCTAATTAAATATGGACATCAAAGAATTGATAAATTCGGTAATTCTATAATTCTCTATAATTGTAGTTTCAAAAAAGGATTATTCGGAAATCCCAATTCTAATACTTACTATACAAAATTAGATACTATGACTTATCAATTGTCTGAAACAGTTTATTTTGATGATCCTAATGGTTTTGAATGGACTTATATAAAACCAAGAGAATTAATAGCTGTATCTGATTCACAAATTGCAATCTCAGATGCAGATAAATATAATATAAGAATATTTAAAAACGATTCACTAACATTTAATATTTTTGATACAAGTTTTTACAACACGAATTTAAACATCTTAGACAAAAGTCATGGTCTAAAAAAAGGTTTACTTGATTTCTATGAAAAGAGAACTGTAACAAATTTAATTACCAGCATTGATTTCTTAAGTAAAGACACATTAGTAGTTTTAAAATCAATACCTGATACTTCTAAAGAAAATAAGAGTGTAGATTTTCTTTTTGATATCTGGATTTTCAATGATAATGATTGGAAATTATATAAGGGCAATTTAAAAGTATGTAATATCAATGATTATCAATCAAAGGATAAATTAGATGAAAATATTTTATTTAGTCCTTATTTTTATTCTTTAAATAATGGATATTTTATTACTTTAAATGATTTATATCCATTTGAATTAGATGATATTACAAAAATGTCAAAGTCCGAGTATTTATTAAACCTCGATGAATTTTATAAACATAATGATTTGAAATTTAAATACTTAATATTTAAATTAAAATGAAAGATTATATTATTATTTATATATTGACCATTCAATTTTGTTTATCTCAAGAATTTAAATTCTATGATTTGCAGGGAAATGAGTTTAATCAGCCGGATGATATCATTAATGTATTTGTATTGTATGATGTTTTAAACTGTAATGATTGTTATAAGAAAATTGATGAAGCATTAAAGGGCTTGAAAAATGAAAATAATATTTGTGTCTCAATTTTAATAAATTCAAATACAAATTTAATTACAAAACGGAGTTTATTAAAACATTTAAAATCTTTGATACATGCTGATTATTATCTATTCTCAAATAACGAAGATAAAAATTCGATTTTTAACACTTTAGAGACTAATTTTTTCCCTATTGTTATTATTTTTAAGCAAAATATAAATTTAGCAAATTCTGTAATTTTATATTCAGAATTATTCCCAAAGTATAAGGATGAGGATAAATCCAACAAAAATGTATTAAATGAAGTATTAAAAAAGAAAATTAATTATGTGAATTCATCTCAATTTCAATTCCTGAACTGAACAAGGGGCTGCAACCTCTTATTCAAAAAGTTCTGATATTTAATATTCTTGGCGTGGAAGTAATATCCACCCCTGCCTCGCCAGATGAGGAAAATTTAAGAATTGATGTATCGCATCTGCCGGCAGGTGTGTATTATGTGAGAATTGGCAGTATGATTGAGATATTTGTGAAGATGTAGCGTACAACACGAACTGTCTAAAAAGTAAGAGTCCTCCTTCGAGGTGGACTCTTACAAGTTGATAATTTGATCAGAACTTCAGGTGAGGGTTTCTTCTTGAGTCCCATATCATCGAAATCAATAAATAATCATCTTTAATTTCGTAAATAATTTGATGGTTGTCGAATATAAAAGTTCTTACATTTGGATAATTCGTTTTTATGCCAAGTAAAGGATTTTCGGCTAAAATATCAATATATTTCATTATTCTGGCGAATAATTTTTTACTATATATATTTGATAAATTTCTCTCGTTATAATATTCAAGAATATTTTTAAGCTCATCGGCAGCTTTTCTTGACCATTCTATTTTGAGTTTAGCCAATTTTCGATATCCTCAATAAGAGTTTCATTTTTTAAAGTAAGGCCGGTTATAAAATCAATTTTCGTTTCTTCGACTCTAAGTGCTTGGTCACTATTCAAGTAATACATTGTTTCATCGAATCTTGATTCGATTAAATTATAAATACTCTGAAGAAAAGTAATATCATCAATATTACTTAACCCTTCATTTATCATACTTTTTAGTTCGATTGTACTCATTGTATATTCATTTTTTTATATTTCATTCATAAAAACGAAAGATTTCACTGAATATTATCAATTTAGGTTTTTCTCTGGAATTGTAATAAATTTGTTAATTTTTAATAAATTTTGAATAATGGATATTTTTTCCATTAATTAATTGGATTGAATAAAAACCTGAATTTAAATCTGTTACATTAATTCTGGAATTATTAATGTTACCGGAGAGTACTGAATTTCCTAACAAATCATAGATTATAAAATAATAAAATTTATCATCAGGTAATTTAAGATTAATCTCATCATAAACAGGATTAGGATACAAACTTGGAGATACTAAATCAACATTTTCTTTAACATCTGTATAAACTACGCCGCCTTCTCGGAAAATATTAACACCTGAATTCATCTCCTTACCAACAGAAATCCATTTATTATTATAATTATCCACATAAAATGAACGTGCATAATCTCCAAAAATATCAGAATTCTCAGTACTATAGACAATCCAATCAGTATTATCTTTAACAACAATTCCTTTACTTGTTGACATCCATATTTTGTTTGATTTGTCAATACTAAAAGTATAAACAAGATTATCAATAATACCTGAATTTTCTTTGTTATAAATTTTCCATTCAACACCATTAAATTCAATTAAACCAATATTGGAGCTTACCCATAAAGTTCCACTATCAGAAAACATTAAATTTTTGAATAAATTTTCATGTATCTCTGAATTATCAATCTTAAGCAAATCCCAGCTTGATCCTTCATATTTAACAATACCGATCCCTCTAACAACAGCCCATAAGGAATTTTTTTTATCAAAATCAATTGATGATATTCCAAATTCATATTTAGGGAAATCTGAATTTTTATAATTATAAAGCTTCCAATTATTACCATCAAAAGAGGCAATTCCGTCTTTATTCATACCAATCCAAATTATTCCATTTTTATCAACAGTGATTGAAGTACCATATTCAATTTGCCCTATACCTTCAATTTCAGAATTTGGTATGATTTTAAGTATATTATTATCATACACAGATATACCATTCCAGCTTACCAACCATAGATTACCGGAACTGTCTATTGCAAGGTTATCACCGGCAAAATCAATTGTATCTACAAATTTTTGGGTTGGTATATGAAATTTAAAAGTCCTGCTGTTATTAGTACCAATCCACATATATTCCCCTTGCTGGACAAAGTCCGTCACCAGCTCTCCCTCGAGCATAAACACCCACTCAGGGTTTTCTGCTTTTGATTTTGAAAATGAGAAAATCAAAATTGCAACTGCTGCTAATATCTTAGCGAGCAAAATTAAAAATACTTTGTAAGTCATAATACAAACTCCTAAAATTTGTTAATAAATTATTGATATGAAATTGAAGCAGCATCGCTGCAGTTTGTTATTTATATTA
>JANJTB010000030.1 GCA_024711295.1 bacterium
TGGGAATTTCATAATTCATTTGGAGAAAATTTTCATAGTCTTGGATTTATTAATGATGAATATGTATTTATGAGTGGGCAATCTATCAGGAAAATTGTCAATTCTGATGAAATTTATTTTTCAAATAAATATATCTCAAACTACCCATTATATAATTCATATTATAAATCAATTATGGTTTGGGATAATTCAAAACCTACTTTAGTTGCTCTCGACTTTAATAAAATTCTAAATTCAGTCAGCGTAGATGAATTAAATGAGCCAATTCAAAAATTCATAGCTGAATATCGTAAGGGTATATTAAAAATTTCTGGAATCGAGAGTATTTCACCAATAATTAATCTTACAATTAGTGACATAAAAGGAAATATAGTTTTTCAAAATGGGATAAATCATATTAAAGATATTATAGAAATACCCGTTCAATTACAGAATGGAGTTTATCTGCTACATATACAGGATAGGAACAAATCACACACAGCCAAGTTTTTGGTGTTGGAGTGAGGTTTTTATTCCCAAAAGTGGGGAATTGAAAAATTGGTTGCAAGATGGAGATGTTTGTTAAAATATTTGGCAACAGTGTGAAATCCATCCACCCCGCCTGCTAAGGCAGGCACCCCTCAAGAGGGGAATTGAAGAAAACAGTGAAAAATGATTTGAGAATATGTGAATAATAATGCCTTTATCTGTATTTTATCAGTATATCAAAGTGAGCTTCTGTTTAATTATTACAAAAAAGGGATTGTCTAAGAGAAAGACAACCCCCAAAAAATAATAATCTATGATTGAATTAATTTTGTCTTACATCAAAGTTAATCATCCAATTAATTCCGAATTTATCTGTAAACATTCCGTAATAAGCACCCCAAAATGTTTCGTTCATCGGCATAATCACATTTCCGCCGCTTGACAGCTGATTAAATAATCTATCGGCTTCATCTTTAGAATCAGTGTTAACCGAAATAGAGAAATTATCTCCAACAGTAGTAGTATGGCCGAATGCATCAGAGCTGTCCGATCCCATAAGAATTGTCTCAGTACTTATTGGAAGACCTACATGCATTATCATATTCTTCTCATTATCCGGTACAGGTGGAAATCCCTCGACAGGAGGCATATCACCGAATCTACCTAAATAAGAAAATTCACCACCGAAGACGGATTTGTAAAAATTAAATGCCTCTTCGCAATTTCCGTTGAAATTCAAATAAACATTTACAGTTGTCATCATAAACTCCAATATATTATTAAAAAAAATCCCCGAATTTCGAACAAAACCCGGGGTTATCATACTTTATAATTACTAATCGAGGAAATGAATAAACATACCATCGCGTAATTTAGGTTCGAACCATGTAGATTTTGGTGGCATAATCTGACCAGCGTCAGCGATATCCATAAGTTCCTGAATTGATGTAGCATTCATGGCAAATGCGACTGCCATTTCACCTGAATCAACTCTTCGCTCAAGCTCTCCGAGACCTCTGATACCACCTACAAAGTCAATTCTTTTATCTCTGCGTGGATCTTCGATTCCCAATATACCGTCTAAAACATACTTTTGTAATATTGCAACATCAAGTGATTCTACGGGATCAGGATTATTTGCTAATTCATCTCTCAAAGTCAGTTTGTACCATTGTTTATTCAGATACATACCAACCTGCCCTTTTGCATCAGGTTTGTACTGTCCTGTATGTTGTTCAATGTTGTAGTAAGCCGAAATTTTTTCCATAAATTCATTAGTGCTAAGGCCATGTAAATCTTTTACCAATCGGTTATAATCCATGATATATAGATGGCTTGCCGGAAATAGAACTGCTAAGAAATAATTGTATTCCTCATCTCCCTTGTGATTAGGATTGGCAACTCTTCTCTCTTTACCAACAATAGCAGCGGCTGCCGAGCGATGATGCCCATCAGCAACATAGAAATTATTTACTTCAGCTAACTTTGACTCGATTAATGCACATTCTTCAGCATCTTTGATGAGCCAGCACTGGTGTCTGATACCGTCTTGTGCAACAAAATCTACCTCGGGCACACCAGACGCAATTTTGGCTACCTTTTCATTTATTTCATCAACATCCTGATATGTTAAAAAGATTGGACCTGTATGAGCATTTGTAACTCTAACATGGTTACAGCGGTCTTCTTCCTTGTCAGCTCGTGTTTTTTCATGCTTTTTTATTACATCATTCCAATAATCTTCTACAGATGCACATCCAACAAGACCGTATTGAGTGCGGCCGTTCATGGTTTGGGCATATACATAAAAATAATTTGCGCTATCCTCTACCAGCACACCATCTTTGATTAGCTGTTGCAGATTATCGCGACCTTTTTGATATACCTGTGGATCGTACAGATTGATGGATTTGTCTAAGTCAATTTCGGGCTTTCCTATTCTCAAAAATGAAATTGGATTACCTTCTGCTTCTAATCTCGCTTCATCAGAGTTTAGGACATCATAAGGTTTGGATGCAACCAACCCTGCTTTGTCGGGAGTAGGTCGCCAAGCTTTGAATGGTTTGAATATTGCCATATTTCTTTTCTCTTTTGTAAAATATTATGAATTTTTTTAATAAATTATTATCTATTCATTTATATTTTGACGATTTGATTATTAATTATTGTTTTAATTAATGTGATTAACTAAGTCTTTTAAAAATGAAATTTATAATCATGTTTGAATATTAAATCAATGGAAATAGTTTTTATCATAAATACAAATTATTAAATGGAAAAATGGCATACATTACCCGCTCAACAATATCATCAATATTAAGATTCTGACTTGAAAACTGAAAAAAATAAATTTTCAATGAAAAATTGCTATCATCTTTGATTTAAAATCTATCATCTCATAAAAAATATCAAATATTTAACTCTTAAGAAAGATTACTATATTTAATATTCGATAATTCTTATTTTTGTAAATTATTATTCTAATATTTTATCATTCAACAATATGAATAAATGAATTTTAAGAGAAAGATATGATTTACAAACCCTATCTTTACATAGTAATATTTATTATGTCAATGCAAAATACCAGTTCTCAAAATTATCTGGATAAAGAGCATTTCTTTGATGATTTCAAGTACTCGAAAATAACCTTTCCAGCTACTTATGTAAACAGCAAATCATTATTTGGCTCTAATCCCTGGCTAAGCAAGCAAGGGTATGTTCAATCAGAAGCATGGCGAAGATATTCATTCCCCGACTCCAACTACTTTGGCAATAAGATGCAAATGACAATTGATTCTATCGGATTCAACATGACTATGAAAGCCGGGTTTGATAAAAAGGTCGGATATTTGCCTACCGTGAATTCTACTTTTCTAGTCAGTGAAGGAATAATTGCATCTAGAATAAAATTTCCAAAAATGAGTTCTGTTGATAAGATGAATCATGCATTCTTTTTATGGTCGCCAGTGATGTTTATGATTGGCGATTTAGATGGAAAGGACTATCAGCAATATTGGGCAGAGATGGATTTTGAATACAACAATTGTTTTTATAATGATACTGAATCCAGGATTAAAATTGGTTGCAACAATTATGATGGTAAGTATGTCCGTGACCGAAGTATAGACTGCATTGTTCGTAAAAACGGAAAATACCATGGTTATCGCGATTGTGTCGGTAATTTTGACGGTTTTGACATGATTTCGGAGAACTGGATGATTTACATTTTCAGAATTAATAAATTGGAAAATAGAATCGAGTTCGGTATTATATCAGATGATGAAAATCTAGATTTTGAGATTTGGGGAGGGCATTCTTACTCAAACGACGGTTGGGGAAAATATGCATATATTGACAACTATTACCCACAATACCTTCTTCAGACATTTTATACAATAGGTGCATGTTCCGACCCACAATTAGACCATACAATCAGTGTAGATTGGTTCTATTATTCACCTAATCCCGAGATGACATATTCCGAACTTAGAACACAAGTGAAAGAATTACAAGCTGACAATATTGAGCGGCTGAATACTACAAAGAACATTACTTTTGTAGAAACAGCTGAATTAGCTCAAAACAACCTCAGTATAAGCGGACCGAATTCCACTATAAGTTGCAGGCAAGCCACATGGAAGATTGAACCAATGTACAAAGGCAGGCATTTTTACAGGATGATGTTTTCATACAGAGTGTTCTCACAGGACTTTATTTCTGATTGGATCAACATCGAGGCACCTGAATTAAAATATACACCAAAACCAACTGAAGATTCTATACAGCTTAGGTTAATATATAGGGATGAATGGATACCACCTGTTGATACAATTTATTACACCTGTACAATTGAAGAAAATTCTTGTAACGATTTCATCAGGGATTTTATAATAAGCTCAATAAGCCCCAACCCAACTAATGATTATTTAAATATCAGACTCGAAATTCTCTCGGAAACGACCTTATCAATTGATATTTACGATGTAACCGGAGATTTTGTAAGTAGTATCTATCATGGTAACCACATAGTAGGAATTGCGAACATTTCAAATGATATTACAGATTTATCTCAGGGTGTATATTATGTCAGAGTTAAGACAGAAAAATTCAGAGACGACAGAATGTTTGTAATTATGAGATAGGTGATTAATCCAATTATACTAAATCATAAAGGAATTTCGATTATTACTTTCAAACCATTTTCCAAATCACTTTCAGCCCTTATAATTCCGCTATGCATCTGAACGAATTGTTTAACTAATGGCAGACCGACACCTTCGAGGAACTCTCCTGTAATAGCATCTTTGGGGTTTTCAACATCAAAATCGAAAAGATTTGCAGCAAATTCTGAATGTAATCCCATGCCTGTATCGCTAACAGAAACAGTTATTTTATCAGATTCTTTAACAGAACTTACAGTAATTGCACTTCCACTTTCAGAAAACTTAAGGGAATTCCCAATTAAAGACCTGAAAATGATTTTCAGCAATTGATTATCAGCTGTAATTATAAAATTATCAGGTACCCGATTTATGATTTTAATGGATTTCAGGTTTGAACTAACCTCGAATTGAGTGAATACTTCATCTATTAAATTCTTCAAATCAACAGAAACCGGTTTGAATTCAATTTCGTTGGACTGAGACCTTACCCATGTTATCAATTCAACCAACAACTCATGTGTTTTGAAAGATGTTTGATATATTGCTGACGCAATATTTACTATCTCATCTTTCGAGTAAGAAGATATTTCATCTTTCAGAATACTGCTAAGTCCAATAAGACCGGCAAAAGGACTTTTAAGGTCATGAGCGATAACTTTGAAAATTTTGTTTTTTGATTCAATTATTGAATTGAGTTTGATAATAGTATCCTGAAGCTGCTCATTCTCTTCGAGTAATGACTGAGCATCTCGAACAACTCTGTTCTTAGAGTCCATTAATTTTTGACTAAGCTGCTCATTATCCAAAGAATGCTGCTTAATCAAATCTTTTGATTTTTTGAGTTGAACATGAGTGTTAACACGTACCAAAAGCTCTTCATTCTGGAATGGTTTTAAAAGATAATCAACAGCACCGATTTTGAAGCCCTTAATCAAATCGTCAGTATCATTTTTGGCTGTAAGAAAAATAACTGGAACATGCAAAGTATTTGTATTCTGTTTTATATATTTACAAACTTCGTAGCCATCCATTTCAGGCATCATAATGTCAAGCAAAACCAAGTCGGGAACTTTTTTTTCGAGATACTTCAGTGCATTAAAACCAGAGTTTGCAACAGCAACATTGTATCCGGCTTTTGAAAGAGTCATTGAAATAATCTGCAGGTTTTTTGAATTATCATCAACTACAAGAATATTTCCCTGCACTTGATCCGAAAAATGAATATTATCATATTGAGACATTTCTATCAATCGTTAGTTAATAATCTTTTTGCAGTATTCCATTGACCGGATAATTGTAATAGTACATTCTTTTAGCATATCAATATCATAATTTGAGGATGCATCTCTCATTTGAGTTGTGATATCACTATATGATTCTATACCAAAGCTATCGGACAATTTGTCAAAACTTTGTAAAAGTTCGTTTATTGTATCTAGGTCGAAGTAATCAAGAATTTCAAAAAAACCTGCCTTTAATTTGTTATCAAACTCATTGATGTAGCTCAGAAGAATATCTCTTTGTATTGAATCCACCAAGTTACGTGCAACAATCACATTAATATCTGATTCTGACATAATAAGTAAGTTCTGATTTGTTTCACTTTGCCTGTGAGGTACAAATTTACATATTATATTTATCAAATCATACCTGCTTACCGGCTTGGTGAGGTAATCATCAAAAAGCGCCTTTACCCTAGCTTCCTCACTTTGCATGGTTGATGCAGTAAATGCAATAATCGGTGGTTGTTTCCTTGAACTATTTTGCTTAATTACCTGAGCAGCTTCGTAGCCATCCATTTCAGGCATTCTTATATCCATCAGAACTACATCAAATTGTGTTGAGTTTATCAAATCCAATGCTTCGATGCCATTAGCCGCTTCGTTAATCATAAAATTATACTTGCTCAAATATGACTTAACCAGCTCTCTGTTAGGTTCAACATCATCAACGACTAAAATATTCGCCGGCGAAAACTCCAGTGAATCTATAATGGAACTTTCTTCAAATATATCAATTTTCTGATTTGATACTTTTATTTTCCTGAATTCAATAACAAAAATACTTCCTACCCCGGGCTCACTTTCAACACTGATAGTTCCACCCAAAGCATCTACAAGCTTCTTGGTTATAGCAAGCCCAAGCCCAGTTCCTTCGTATTTTCTTACAGAATGTTTCTCTAGTTGGCGGAATGACTCAAAAATCAACTCATGATTTGACTTATCAATACCAATTCCGGTATCAATGACAGAAAATTTCATATCTACAATACCATTGCCCAAACCATAAGTAATATCACCCTTTAGAGTAATACCCCCTTTTTCGGTAAATTTAATTGCATTACCTACCAAATTAAACAATACTTGTCTGAATCGTACATCATCGAACTCAATTACATCAGGGAAACCATCCTGAAGTTGTAAGTTAAGATACAGTTCTTTTTCTGATAACTTCTGAGAAAATATCTGTTTAATTTCATTAAACAGAATTTTAACTGACATTGGTTCTTTAACAATTTCTAAAGCACCTGCTTCGATTTTTGACAAATCAAGAATATCGTTGATTAATGATAATAAACTCTTGGCACTCTTGTAAATAGTTGAGGCATATTTTTTCTCTTTTGTTGGCAAATCCTGCCCAAGCAACACTTCCGAAAATCCTAGAATGGCATTCATAGGTGTTCTTATTTCGTGGCTCATATTTGCCAGAAATTCACTTTTTGAACGGTTTGCATCATCCGCTATCTGTTTTTGAAGTATTAGCTCTTCTTCAAATTTGTGTCTGTAAATACTTCCTGCAATTATATCACCTGCTAATTTAAGCAAATTTATTGCTTCTGGCTCCCATTCCTTAAATACTTTAACAGAATCAAAACCAATAAAGCCAATCAGGTTATTACCATAGAACATAGGTGAAGCAACCAGTGATTTAATTCCTTGCGGCTCAAGAATTTCCTTTTCAGCAGAATACTCGTCATCAATATCAGGCACTGAAGGAATATAAACATATTCACGATTAAAAAATTTAAACATCCAGCGTGGAACCAAATCAGTTGGCACACCCTGTAAATTTTCAATTTCAGGACTTATTCCTTGTGAGCACCATTCGAACGTGTTGTTGCATACACCTTGTTCAAAATCAAAATCAAAAATGTAAACCCTGTCAACATTTGTAAGAGTACCTAACTTAGCAAGTGAGTTACTTATCGCACTATGAATACTCAAGTGATTTGACTGAATTAGGTTATTTGATATTTCTGAAATCAAGAGGTTCAGGGAGTTTAAATATTCCAGTTTCTTCTCGGCAATTTTCTGCTTAGTGATATTTCTAATCAGAGCAATTGCTTGATTGTCAGATAGCTTGCTGATTCTTGCTTCATAGTAATGAATACCGCTTGAGTCTTGCGATTCATACTCAAAGCTATATAAACAGTCCTTAAGTATAGATTTATTCAATTTATCTTTAAAATCACTTGAAACATACTCAGGCAATACTTCACTGACATATTTACCGATATACTCGCTTGGATTGAATCTAAGCCCGGATTTATCAGAAATGTTAAAATCTTCAATCTTGCCATCTCTGTTTAGAATAAGAAACAAATCTGGAATTGAATTAAGCAATGCCTGATTGCGAGTTTGCAATTTCTTAAAATCATTATCAGAATTTATTTTTTCTGTGATATCACGAATAATTCCGGTAGTGCCAACGAATTTACCTGCAGGAATCTTAAGCAATTCCACATAAATATCTACATATACATCTTTTTGATTTTTGTGTATGTACTTGAGCTGCTGTCTATGATTTGATTTTTCCCCTGAAATAAGTTTTTGAAGATTCTTCTTCAATTCTCTACGACAATCCTCGTGAACAAAATCAAGGTAATTCTTTCCGAGACATTTATTAATTTTAAAACCAGTTACATCTTCCCATGCAGGATTTAGATATACCCAATTACCATCAATGTCTGTCTGGAAAATTATTTCCTTTATATTTCCGAGTAAGAAGCTTAACCTCTCGGCATTAGTTTCATCAATTATTTCATTATCAGATTTTATCTTTACGGCAATCCCTTGAAATCTTTCAGGATTACCATCCTTATCTCTGATTATATTAATAAAGTCTTTGATTTTATGAGATACTCCATGCTCATTATAAACAGTCCTCTCAACTGTTGCTATCCCATATTCTTCGGCTACTTTGAGTGCATGCATAAAAGCTATATAATCATCTTCCTTTTGGATTTTATGCCTTAATTCAGGATTAAGATAAAAATCCTGCGGCTCATGAAAATACACAAAAGAAGACCCATTACTTACATAGAGCAACTTTAAGTCAGGATATGATACAAGCCAAAAAGCAATCTCGTTGCTGTTAAGCATGAAATCACGATTCTGCAAATTCACCATTTCCTTATTATTACCATCCATGGTAATGTTATGTTCCAAGCTTTCCATAGTAATGTCAATAGTGTTTTTATAGTCTGTAATATTTAAATTCTCAGTCAAATGTTACTGCAACTTAATGGTACTCTTATACAAGTACAAAAGTAACTTGTTTTGGATTTTAATAAAATAAGTATTAATACTTAAAAAAAAAACCTGCCCCAAAAATGAGGCAGGTCTTTTAATAATCATGTCCTAATGCAGATTAACTGCAAATGAACGGGGGATTAGCGAACAACATTCATGTTAACTGTGCGGAGAATGTCGCCACTGCGCAATACAACCTGGTAAGCGCCACTTGCAAAATTACTTGCATTAACGTTCAGATTGTGAGTGCCCGCAGTTTGCATTCCGTCGAACAATTTTGCAACTTCTTTACCTGTAGCATCAATAACATAGATTGTTACATTTGCTGACTGGCTCAATGAGTAAGAAATGCTGCTTGTTGAGTTAACAGGGTTTGGTGAAGGTTGATTTAATTCAACAACACCATTGATACCTGTCAAAGTAACTGTGCGTTCTTCGCTGTAGCTGAATGAACCATCACGGTCATAAGTTTTCAAGCGGTAAACATATGTATTACCATATTCTACTGCATTGTCAACAACTGGACCATAATTACGAACAACTGAACTGTTACCTGCAGCTTCCATTTCACCAACTTTAGTGAAAATTCCGCTGTTTGCAAGAGATTTTTCTACTTCAAATCTTGAAGTATTTAATTCACTTGCAGTAGCCCATGATACGTCAACTCTCTTACCAACAGGTTTTGCATCAAAGCTCAAGAGCTCAACAGGAACAACAGTACCACCGTGGTATTCGATAAAGTCGAATGTACCGCGTAGTACAGTTTCGATATCGCTGAAGTGTCTCCAGTCAATTGCGTGGAATACAGTGTTAGAAGTAAGAGTAGTAGTAGCAACACCTGCTATACGAGCTGCATCAGGCCATTCAGGATTCTGAACACTGTTGTAGCGGGTAGTCATTCTGCTGATACCATTACCAGTATGAACGATATTCATCAAACCTGGCATTGGATATGAATCGCCTGTAACGCCTGTTGATTTAATATCAAATACTAAGTCACGACCGATTGCAATACCTGTAACTGAATGACCATCATAGTTAGCGTCAACACCTAATGGGTTACCTGGATGACGATAATCAGCACGTAAGATATCACGTACAAATACTTCATCAGTATCATCGATATTAACATTGTTACGAACCATTTCTTCTGAACCAATCATCAGGTTTTTCTTCTCAATTACATTACCGGCTTTAATAAAGTTAGTAAGATTGAGTTTTTCGAGACGGGTCAAAGTATTGTTGTGACCATCAGCCCAAAGAATTGAGCGGTAGATAGTATAATCAACATTACGTGGTTCCCAGCCTAAACGGTTGAATACGTCATAGTCATAACGACCTGCTATTAAGTCAACTTCCCAGTCAAGTTGTTTCATACCATTCTTGATTTGAGCAAAGTTTAAGCCATAAGCAAGACCATCAGTTGTAACAACTTCACCTTCAGCAAAGTTAGCTTTGTTTGTAACAAGGAACTTAATATCTGAACGCATTAAGTAGAATCTAGTTAATTTTTCAGTTGCGTTATTGCTGTTGAACTCATCAGCGTCAGCAGAAATTACAATTCGGTAGCGTGGAGTTACGTTTGGTTCCATTCCTGTAAATTGAGCAGGAATTGTATAACCTGAACCACGTAAATCATTGTATGATTTAGGAACGAAGTCATTACCAATACCATCACCAACATTAAATGTAATTTCAGTATTTTCTGTTGCATCTAGGTCAATAAGTTTTTCAACAGGACCAAATTCCAAGCCGAAAGTACCATTTGGTAATTCACGGTAGATGTTCAAAGTAAGTTTTTTGTTGAACACAGGCATGTTACCGCTGTTTCTAACAATAGCTTTTACTTCGATCGGAGCTTTAGTCATTAAGTATTCAGCATCATTGAAGATACCGTCAGTAGCGCGGTAAGTACCAGGAGCAGTAATTACAAGCATTTCTGCGTCATGGTTAAATAATGCACCGTTTGATTCAACTGCACCGATATCGTATCTGCCACCTGCTACACCACGGATATTGCCATAAAGGTCATGAGTAACCTGGCTTAATCTATCACCGCGACGAGTAAGAACTGAACCTTTAATGTTAGTGCGTACTTTGATTTCTTCAGGGTAAGTACCTACGAAATAGTGGTCATTAACAAAGTTACCTGTTGATACAGTATTAAGCTCTGTTCTTGACTGCATTTGCCATTGTGATAATGAGCGATATTCGTTACGAGTACCAATTTCCCAAATTCTGGTCTTCCAGTCAGTATAAACATGACGGTAAGCAGAAATATTTGCCGAACCTACCCAGTAAGCGTTTCTGTCTGCATCAAGACCAACTAATTCAGGATAGTCACCATGGTAGAATACCACAGATGCTACTTGATTATTTGAGCTGATTGTAGGGTCATTAACTGCTACTGCGTTGTTATAAACTTTCAAATTCTTAACTTGTTGAATACCCAAACCTGCAAGGTTGTTATTGTTAGTAACGCCGTCTTCTGTTAAGAGTACTGTGTTGTTGGCAATAGCTGAATTGCGGATAAAGTAATCAGAATAGTTAGGAGTAACAAGTCTTGTTAATTGATCAGCAATGTTGAGTTTACGTTGTGTCAACATGTGAACACCAACACGCATAGTATTGCTGTTTTGTGCTCTTAAGTTCCACATTGCGTTGTTCATTATATTGATTTTGTCTTCAACAGGTGGGAATACTCTAAATTCTGTACCTACCTGATATTTGTTTACATCCTGTTCAACAAGGATACCATAAACGGCATCACGTCCACGAACGTTACTGATAGCATTACCATCAATATTCATTTCGTAGTTGTTGTAACCCATCAATGATTGTGTTGCATTACCACCTACCATAATACCGGCAGCGAATGAACCTGCATCACCTTTAACATCAAATACTACGTTATTCTTTACAGCGCCCTTAGATTCGTTACCAACTACGATACCTGCACCGGTTACATTGTAAATCTTGTTACCTTCGATTACAGTATTTTCGTTGTAGAATGGAGCAAAGTCAGAAATTTTAGGAACGCGGAGTGCACCGATACCTAATGATACGATACCATAACCAAAACCACTGATATCGTTGCCGATAAATTTGTTGTTTTTGTTTGGTAATGTGTCAAGAGCTACTACGATAGCTTCTGTTCTGAGTGAGAATAATTCTGCACGGTTTACGATACCTGCTGAATAACCTACCCAACCTGTTTCAGTTACTTCTGTATTAGGAGTAAATACGAAACCATCAACTACGCTATAGTTAGCATTTGGTAGTCTAACTTTGTTAGCGATTGATAATTTATTATTTTCCATAATAACATTCTTAACTGTAATGTTGCTTGAACCTGGAGCCAAGTAGAATACAGAACCGAATGCCTGTTGATCAGTATTAAGTACGAAACGGAATGATTTATTTGCACCACCGTCGAAAGTGATGTAACCACCATTATTTGAGTAAGGTACATAATAATTGTTTGAAGCGTTTTCTTGCTGTACTGAGTAAGGGTTAGAGTTTACAAGGGCTTGACCGAAGTAAACACCATGACCTGATTTACTTTGTAAGTTGATTTTTACTGAGGCGCGTGTTACCAAACGATCTTCAGATGGTTTGAATGTAAGAGTCCAGTATTCACCTTTCTGAGCATTATATCCCAAGCCCATGATTGCTGTAGATAAATCCCATGCAGGAGCACCGTCGTTACGGCTTGTAACTGTGTATTCAGCATCTGTAAATTCGAATGTAACTGAACCGTTCATACCGTTAAGGTATAACGCGTCCATAGCTTCAGCGATAGTTTTGAAATTGTTTGTTTGGCCTGCATTTTTGTTACCGATGGTATATTTGCCGATCAAACCACTCTTAACAGTAAAGAGAACTGTTACTTTATTGTTGTCTGTGATTAAGTCATCAGGGTGTGTTACTTCGAGAACTGCTTCGTACTGACCCGGATCAATAATTTGAGTAAGTGGGAATACTATTTGTTTCAAATTATAACGACCTTGTGGAATATCCTGTACATTTACAAGCTGGTTATAAACAACCTGACCTGAAGGATATTTACGGATAATAAGACGAGTAGGTGCATTTGATATATCACCCACACCTTCATTACTGAGGGTTCCCATAGGCATAAACGGACGACCTGCAATCAAAGTACTTCCTGAAGCAGGAATATCTATTGAGCGAGCTGCTGCTTCGATTTCATCTTTTACTGAGAATACATAAGCAGGTTGGTCTGCTCTGCGGAAGAAGTTATTGTAAGGTTCCATATCTGTAGCACTGCGAAGGTCAACTTCGAGTTTAACAGTATAGTCATCAGGAGTAAATGTTTTGAAAATACCGAAATCAAGATTTACTTTTTGTTTTGCCTGAACAACGTATTGACCGAAGTTTGCTGTATCCCATGTAATTGGGAATGTTTTCTGGAGTTGTCCTTTTGAATTGTAGATGTGGAAGAATGCATCAAATTTTGCAATACCACGAAGACCTACGTTCTGAACAACACCCTTACAGCCCATTTCGAGACCGCGTGGGTATTTGTGGTATCTTGGTTCACCGCTTGATAATGGCTCAACGATTTCTTGAGCTGCAATGTCCCATTCCCAAGACACTGTAAAGTTTTTCTTTTGGAATTTCAAGCTGTTTACATCTTTACCAAGACCTAACACTAATTGGTATTCACCACCACTAGCCCAACGGAAACCAAATTTACCGTCACCGGCGTTTGGACCTTGAACTGATGCCGGACCTGTCGCATCCTGAATATTGAATAATGTGTTAGTACCGATTATATCTTGACCAACACGAATGTTGCGTGATTTAGTTACGTTATCAACACCTTCATAAATTACGTTGTCAACATCCGGTAATGGACCAACGATTTTGTATTGTAGAATTGAGCCTGGAGGCATTGGATTACCGAATAATACGAATGGGCGTTTGAATAATGTAGGTGTTCCACCTTGCATTCTTGTAGTACCGTCATACTTTTCGTTTGCCAACAAGATATCATCCGGAGATTTAGTATCAGGGAATGAACCTTTGAATGGTAAAGCGAATTCGATTAAATAATCTTCGATTTCACCATAGTTGTAGCCATACCAGCCACCATAATATGCAGTATAGTCATAAGCATAGCCATTCCAGCAGGCGTTACCGCCCATACCAAGTAACTGAGTAACTGCAGGATTGTAAGATGATGGGTAATAATACGCATGCATTACTCTCATTCTACCAACGCCATTTGGCTGCTCGTCAGGTACAGTAATTTGGAATTCCTGAACTCTATCTGTACAGTTAGCTACGCTATAATACCACCAGTCAGTAGTTGTAGCACCAATTTTAAGTGTCTGGCCAGACTGAATATTCTGTGGTCTATTTATCCACTCTGTCAAATGCTCAAAAATACCGTTAAGGTTGAAGTCAATCCAAACGCGGGTAGAATAATAAGCACCATAGTTATAAATACAGTAGTTAGTACCGTTATAACCATAATAGTTATTTTCAACTACATAGCGTATATTGAATTTTTCACCGGGAGACATTTCGCCTCTTACACCGGTATATTTGTAACAACCTTCCCAAGGTCCCATTCCTAATCCACCGTTGCCGTAGCTTTGGCGGAGAAGCTTTACTTCGCCTGAGTTGGTTTCAGTAACTTTCACTTCCTTGATAGGAGTAGTGAAATAATAGTCATAGTATGTACTTACAGTTTTTAAGTACAGAGGGTAACACCATGCAACGTTGGCATAAGTACCAAATATTGCATTATTACCAGTCACAAGCTCAGGTCCCGGAATACAGTAATTCGTTGGACCATTATCCTGTGAGAAAGAATCAGTAGCGCCTACCGACAGCACTAAAAACAATGCCATCAACAAAGCTGCTGCTTTCTTTCCTAAGCGTAATGAATTTTTCATAAAAACACCTATTAATTTAACCAAAAAAGTTAACAATTATAATTTTCTTTTAAATTTACCGAAGAAAATTCCGGCTTCACATAGCATTAACACTAAAATAAAAATTTTGTTACAAAATATTTTTCATTTTCGAAAAAAAAATGTTTAAAACCATATTTTGTAAACATTTAGACACAATACAGATACAATTAGTGCAAAATAATATAAATAATTTTGAAAATAATTCAAAATCAAACAACAAATATAATACCATTAATAATATTTAGCAACTTATAATTTTAAATTAGCTTTATTTTTCTCTGTTTCTATACCAGTTAACAGTCCGTTTAATTGCTTCTTCAAATTGTATTTTTGGCTCATAACCCAAATTTTTTCGGGCTTTTTCGATCGAGAAGGTATAATCCTTGCCACCATTAAATATTCTGTATCTTGTAAGAATAGGTGGCTCTTTTGTATCGAGTGCAGTATAAATAAATTCCATTACAAACGCTACTGCATAAGCCAGAAAGAAGGGGAAGGACGAAGTTGGCCTTTTCAAGTTCATTTCATCTGCAAGTTTGTCGGTGAACTCTTTCCATGTAATATCCATTCCATCAGTAATAAAAAATGTTTCACCAATAGCTTCCTCTTTTTGTGATGCGAGCATTATTCCATCAACCAGATTTTCGACATAAACAGGACATGTTTTTCTTTTGCCGCCGTCAACATATCCGGCTTTTCCTGATTCGAGAGCATCCAGGTATTTTTCAATAAATGTATGATCCTTAACACCATAAACGTTACCCGGCTTGACGGCTGTAAGTCTTAAACCTGATTCTTTTACAAATTCCATAACTTTCTCTTCTGCAAGTCGTTTTGTCTGGCAATAAGGAAAATCTGTATGTAACTTCTCGTCTGATTCTTTTACATTTAATCTTCCAAATCCATACATTGCAACAGTGCTGATATATACCATTCTTTCTACTGATGCCTTGTGGGCCGCCTTTGCGACATTGAGTGTTCCTTCAACATTAATTTTATAGAATTTTTCATAATGCCCCCAGTCCGAAGACAAAGCCGCAACATGAAATACCTGATAAACACCCTTCATGGGCTCATCAAGAGTGTTTGGCTCGGTAATATCTCCATAATAATATTCAATATCCAGCCCTTTCAAAAATTTCAGGTCCGAAGTTTTTCTGACCAATCCCCTTACTTTCCATCCTTCATTCAGAAGTCTTTCTGCAAGATTACTGCCAATAAAACCGTTTATTCCTGTCACTAATGCTATTTTCATTTTGCACCATGTATAAATATAATGTATAAATCTGTTGATAAGCCCATAATAATATGTAAAATGAATACATACCAAATTGAGCGGGTACGATAGGCAAAAATTCCAAACAAAATGCCCACAAAAATTGCTCCGATTGTTTCGCCTGCAGGTTTACCCAAATGTATCAGGCATGATGATACAGTTTGAATTAATATAGCATTAAACACACCGAACTTGTCCTTGAGTCCGAACAATAAAAATCCACGGAAGAAGAATTCCCAAGCCACATAATAAAGAGCTACATAAGCCAGATGATACCATATTATCATTTCACGATGTTGATGAAGACTTTTTGCCAAAGGGTATTCAGATTTAACATCAGGGGCATCAGTACCAAAATAGAGTACCGCAAGAATTATCGGAATACATATAGCAAGCAATTTTAGACCGGATTTTACATTACCGGCTCCGAGCCCGTAATCTGCAAAATTACCATGCATCTTAAACTTCAGATAAATTGCGGGAATTACAAGCATCAGCACAAAAAATACTGCAAATTGGGTAATATATGCGTACACATCACCATAGTAATTCTCGGTAAAAAATGGAATATTTGCTTTAAGGAATGAGCCATATCCAAAATAATAATACACAGATAACAGCAAGGGTGTAAATCCCATAATCAGATAAATATCCAAATCTTTGGAATTTATCTCTAATTCGTTCAGAAGAGATTTCATAAAATTGATTATTGATTATACATTTTTTGTAAAAATATGAATTATTTACAAATTATACTATAATAAAATAATGTACCTATAACTCTAAAAAGACATGAGAACCATCAATTTTGTATTTCAAATCATTTAGTTTATTAATGAAACCCTCACTAATAGCATAGAAATACAAAGCAGAGATTTCTCTTTCCTGATAGTTTGAATTCGGGAATAAGAAATTATGTAGATATTTATATTTGCTGAGCAATTCTTCATTATTTCTTTTTGCAAGTGCATGAGCTTTTTTGTCTAATTGTTCGATTTGCTCGATGATTTTGGATTGTGCTGTAGTGATACTTCTTTCTAACTGACTGTCAATTGTCAGTAAATATTTTTCTAATTCTTTAAAATTTTTCTCAAAATGCTCACGGAAATCATGGAAAATCTCTTCATGTCTTTCACCCAAAAGTTTATCGGCAATTTCGTGCTCAATGAGACTGAATTTTCTGAAAAAATATTGCGGTTCGATATCTAATTTACTGAGATATCTGACACTTTTTTTATCAATGCAGGTCAGGTTTGTTCTCATCAGAAGTTTTGGTTTGATGACACCAAAGTAACTGTATAAATCAACAATTTGGCTGTGGTATGCTATTTCGCCCGGTCCGGCAAGATAAGCAACAGTTGGTATGGCATAATCCTGAAAAATGGGTCTAAGCAGTACTTTCGGAGAGAATAAATTTGGTGACTCATGAACCAGTGAGATAAACTCATCTGCTGAAAATACTAAATCATCCGAAATAAATTTTCCATCAGAAAACTCAATCCTGTGTCTTTGCTCACCGGTATGATAGAATAAATTAATTTCAGATGCCTGCGCCTGAATATGATGTCCGTTTTCAATAAGTCTATGATTGGACTTTTCAATTAAAGTCCGTGTAAATCCAGGTTCAGAAAGCTCTTTTGCCAGCAATTCCCGGAATATACCTGTTTGAATTAATCTATCAGCAGATAAAAACAGTAATCCAGTATTTTTGCAAAGTCGGTTCAATACTTCGATAAATGCAGAACTCCATGATTTACCTTCAGTGTAAATTTCCCTTATCCATTCCGAGACTTCATTACCGTTTGGATATAAGCTGTCAAACATTGCACAAACTTCTACTATTTGCCCATTATCCGATTCTCTGACTGTGCACTTGGCTACTGTCTTATTGGCTTCAACATATAATGAATACGTTTTAGGATCACCATGCTCGTCAAAAATTTTCGATGAAGCTACTTCATTAACGTCATTGTCATTATCTTCAATCCAGAAGATCGGAACAAAATTGTAATCCGGATACCTTATACTTAAGTCATTTGATATTTTGACAGTATCTAGAGCTTTCAAAAATGTATAAAGAGGACCACCCAAAAATCCCGCCTGCTGACCTGTTACTACTGCAAATGTATCAAGATTCTTAAGCTTGCTTACATTAACACTTTGCAAGTCATCGAACTGAATTATATTATGACTGTCTGTGATAGCCCTAATCAAACAATCTCTATCATAATTATTCTCTTTGAGATTAATGAACAATTCGTCAATAGCCGAATAATTTTGGGATTGCCTGTTTATAATGAAATCCTTGAATATTTTTGAACCTGATGGTAAGGCGTCCTGGGATAAACTTTCGAACATAATTATTTATTTCATTAGATTAATTTTGCAATTTTGGTAAGACGAACCGTAAATAATTATACCTTAAATAAAAAAAATGAACTTATGAAAAACATAATTTCAAGTTCTAATTTAAATTTTAATGATAAAAGAAATTAATTGAAGAAAAAATATTTTTATTTCATGGCACGATTTTTTCTGTGTCATAAGTATTGGAATGGTGCGGAAAGAGAGGGATTCGAACCCTCGGTACGGTTTCCCGTACACACGCTTTCCAGGCGTGCCAGTTAAACCACTCCTGCATCTTTCCGTTGTTAATTCAAATATATTTGTTATATTTGAGGTTTCAAAAATATGAAATTTGTCGGAATAATAAAATTTTTTGATTGAGGATTTTTTTTGTATGAAGGATTCAAGACGTAAATTTCTATCTCTTGCCGGTATGTCGGCGTTAGGTTTGGGCTTTCTAAAAGCACAAACCAAAGGGAAGGATTTTGTAGAACCTTCAAAATTATCCGATATCCCATATTCCAAAACACTATACTCCGAGAGGATGCTGCCTCAAGGCCTAAAGCCCGGTTCGACTGTTGCAATTACTGCACCCGCCAGCCCTACCAATAGTTACGAGATACGCAACGGAAAAAGTTTCTTCCAGTCAATGGGTTGTAAAGTAATTGTTGGCAATACTATTGCTAATCAGAAAAATGAACATCGATATTTGTCTGCTCCTGACAAAGTAAGAGCAGAAGAATTTATGAGCTTTGTTGAAGACAAAAATGTTGATGCTATTATTTGCGGCAGAGGGGGCTATGGCTCAATGAGAATTATACCTCATCTGAATTTTGATATAATTGCAGCCAATCCCAAAATAATTATGGGATTCAGCGATATAACCGCCCTTTTGAATGCTATTCACAGAAAAACTGGCCTTGTGACTTATCACGGACCTGTGGCAACTATGGACTTTGAGAGTTTTACAACAAACAATCTCAAGGGCGTTTTATTTAATGGATATATAAATAATGTTAGCGCTCCCGAATCAAGAGTAATCAATGAAGGTATAGCCTCAGGCAAACTTGTTGGTGGAAATCTTACAATTTTAAGCTCAATGCTTGGTACTGAATATGAAATTGACACTTCGGGCAAAATACTATTCCTCGAGGATGTTTCTGAACACGCTTACCAAATTGACAGAATGCTCACTCAGCTTATTCTTTCAAATAAAATTCAAAATGCATCAGCAATTATTTTCGGTTCATTCCAAAATTTAAATGTTCGCAGACCTTTTTATCCAAATCGCGGCTATACTATACTCGAAGTAATTAACGAAATTGTTAAGCCCACTAAGGTTCCTTGCATTGTCGGATTCCCTTTCGGACACATTTCAAGCAAGGTTACATTCCCCATTGGAGTTAATGCAGAACTTGATACACAAAAAAAAGTTTTGAAATTTACTGAAAAAACCGTAATTTAAGACAAAATAAATTTCCATTTGTAACTTTTATATGCTAAATGTGTATATTGCTTAGTATATAAAGATTTTTTTTGCGGATGTATCATGAATAAATTCTACTATTTTTTGCTGATATTTGTTGTATCAGTGTTTTCAGCAAATTCGCAGAGCTTCAATGTTTCTGAAATAGATGCCAGAGATTATCCGACTGTTCGGGCAAATTTCTCTGCTTTCAATAGCGAAGGAAGATATTACTCAAATATTTCATCTAACGACTTTAAAGTCAATGAGAATGGATTAATTCTTGCTCCTCAGCTTGTGCAGCTTTCCTGTTCCGAGAACCTTCCTGTAAACGTTGTATTGGTGCTCGACAGAAGCAGCTCCATGAATGAAAAATATGACGGCGAAACACTTTGGCAATGGGTTATGGAGGGAGCAACCGAGTTTATTGAAAATTTCCCTTTTAGCGACAGTGCAAAAGTAGCCATTGTCAATTTTGCCGGTGGAGCAAAGTTGACTTGCGATTTTACAAGTAATAAGAAGGAATTACTAGACTCATTAAAGAAAATTCCTGATGCATACGGCTCTACAAATTATAACCACCCAATTCTAGACCCGAACATCGGAGCCATAAAGCTACTTCAATCACGTCCGGCTTATCATACCAGAGCAATAGTTTTTCTGACTGACGGTACACATGAATCCGGTGATAGACTTAGATCAGAAGAAATCGAAGCCGGTCTGATAAATAATAATATCAGATTTTATGGAATTACTTTAATGGTTGGTATTAGTTCCGACTTGCAAACCTGGGCAAAAATGACTGCGGGTAAGTATAGTTTCATAGCCTCCAAAGCTGGTTTGAAATCAATTTATAAGACATTTGCTGAAGATTTGAAAGGAACAATACAATGTCAGTTGGTTTGGCAAGCACCTGATATTTGTGATTTAAGCGAATTATACAGAAGAGTAGGTATCACTTTTAATATATTAGATCTTACAGTAACAAGGGATTACCTTGCTCCAAACCAAAACCGCGCATTCATAGATGTAGAAAAACCTCAGTATATTTTCGGAGATCCGCCAGTCGGGCAATCTACCGAACATGAAATAGTGATTTCGCCTAAGGTAAAAGGTATTTATGTCAATAATATTTCTATAATGCCTAATGAATACTTTGAAATTATTGATTGGGGTGATGGTAGTTCCACACAGCCTAATTTCCCGTTCTTTGTACCTGTAGATTTCACAAAAAAAATTAAAGTACGATTTACACAAAAGAATGTAAAGAAAATTCGTCAGGCAACACTGCTCATTGATGCAACTCCCTGCCCGCTCGAAATACCTCTTTTCGGGGGTTATCAACAAGTTAACATTGAAGAGCCGAATTTGGAATTATTCTCATATTGTGATAGTGTTTTCATTAAATGGAGCGGAATTGATTCCAAGATTCTTGTTGACCTCTTGTATAGTACTGATGGTGGTGTTAGGTGGAATATTATCCGTAGAAACGTGTCTGGAAATTCATTCAAATGGAATCCAAATTTTGAATCATCAAACTTAATGGTAAAGGTCAGAATTTCTGAGCAATACAATTACGATTTTATAAATTCTCATGGTGGTACAGGCAATGATTTTTCAACTTCGGTAACCGCAACAAAAAATGGTAATTACCACTTGGTATCCGGATATTTTTCAGGTACCACAGACATTGGCGGAATAACCAAAACAAGCAAAGGAAAAGAAGACATGTTCCTTGCTAAGTTTGATATTGAAGGCAACCCGGTTTGGGTTAAATCAGGCGGCTCACCCGGTTATGATGACAGAGCAAATGGTGTAGCTCTTGATGGAAGAGGCAATGCTTATCTTACAGGATACACATACCAGGGCACAAGAATTGAAAACTATGAGCCAATTTTTGATTATCCTGATTCAAAGTATCTTTTCTTAACAAAATTCAGCCCTTCGGGACAATATAACAATACAGCGTATCTGGGAGCAACATTTCAATATCCTGATTTTCAAGCAGAAGGTATAAAGATTAAGACTACTGCAGTAATAGGTCAGCAAATTAAAATCGTTGTTGTAGGCAATTACAAAGGTAGTTTTTATGAGCCAAAAATTAAAGCTACTCTTACCTTGAGCGATCAATTCAGACCATTCACAGCAATTTACGATGAATATCTTAACCTGCTTGAGCTATACCCAGGAGTTAAAGACAATCTTGGCTTTTCGGATGTTGTTTACACCGACCCTGTGACACTTACCAAATATGAAACCGGAAGCTATATCGGAACAAAAAATGTGCAGGGCAAATCCCTTACATCGAAAGGTCAATCTGATTTTTGGGTTTATAAGTATGCAAAAAATCCAATAAGTGAAGACTTATCCGAAAAATTCGAAGTATTGCGCCCTGTAGCTTCTTTTAGTTCTAATACATACGACTTTGGACCGGTTGTGTTTGGAGATTCAACCATTCAAACAGCGACTGCATTTATCAAGAATACAGGAAAACTCCCATATAGAATAACATCTTATACAATTAAGGATGTTGCAAATGTTGATATGACGGATTTTGAAGTAAGAACCGATATACTTGGAAAAGTAATACTTCCTGACGAAGGTTTGGACGTAGAGCTTTGGTTCAAACCCGGTTACCTCAATATCAGACAAGCAGTGCTTACAGTATCAGGTGAATGCGCCTTAGACATAAAGATTGACCTTAAAGGTGAAGGAGTCTGTGGTGGAGTTTCTACAGAAGTTCATGATTTTGGTGATGTTAATCTAAACAAACAAAAGTTCGATACTCTGTTTTGCGTTTACAGGAATATCAGCCAGACATCTACGGTAATAGCACCTCAGGTGAGAGGTGGAAACTGGGAAGACTTTTATATCATAATACCCGACTATCATAAACATTTGGTTGCAAGTGGCAGAATTACAGTTCCACCGGGTGAATGTATTGATCTAATTGTCAGATTTGAGCCAAAATCAATGGGTAAACGTTCAACTGACATTAATTTCTTTGTGCAGGCACCTTGCAAAAATTCATTCACCAAGTTAATCGGAAATGGCATTGCTTCTGACGTTGGCGTTACTTCGTTCGACTGGGGAGAGCGTAGAATAAACGGTATATACTCAGGAGAAATTGAAATTGTTAATAACAGCAATGGCACCGAAACTATTGACAACATTCAATTCGAAAATGCAACTGGTACAGGAATTTTTGAATTTGAAAATGTACAAATTCCATTTGACATGCAAGCTAACAGCAAAAGAAAATTAGCTGTAACTTTCAAACCTGTACAGGAAACAGAGTATGCCGAAAATATTCTTGTATTTGTTGAGTCACGTCAGGATCCATTACTATCGAATCTAACAGGTATCGGCATTTTACCAAAACTTACTACGACAGTATCTTGTGGATCACCTGTACAAATCGGAGAAACAGCCCAAGCTTCGATTACCCTGAATAATCCTAGCAGCTCTGCCATTCTTAAGGTTAAGTCAATTAAAATTCAAGGCAATGATGAATTTAAATTCCCTAACGGTGTCATCACGACCGATTTTGTGATTGATAAAGAAGGCTCTGTCACATTGCCGGTTAACTTCACTCCTGTTCAAGGAGGAGATTACTCTGATGTATTCATTATTCTTGCTGATAATTACGATGGAACTTTTACTGAAGAATGGAAAGAAACACGTGTAAATATTAATTGCGATGGTCTTGAATTAGATTACCAGCCGGTTGAATACGGCAACTTGATTGTTTGCAATGAAAATTCACTCCCTGTAACAATCACCAATAAAAGCAAAGAAACTGATATCGTATTGCAATTATCTTCTATGTTTTTATCAGGCGGCACTGATGTTGATTATTCACAGTTTGAATTGCCTGTTCTTGATGATGTTACATTGAAAGGAGGAACAGGTTTCAATTTTGAAGTTAAATTCAATCCGAAATCTATTGGAAGCTTTGCCGCTGATCTGAACATTCCCAATTCTATGGGTAGCCCGATTGTTGTTAAACTATCTGGAAGTGCATCCGGAATTGAACTCGGAACAGATAAAAAAGAAGTTAATCTAAATACAGCAGATAAATTCAGAATGCCGATATTTGCAAAAATTCCTTTTACCGCAAGTGGCAAGGTCAACTCGCTTAAAATAAGCTTCGATACTGATCCTGTCGTATTAACTGTTGTAAATAATTCCTTTAAATCAAATCTTAACAGTAACTGGAACTGGTCGGATCTAATTAACGAAGGTAACGGAAAATACTCAATAACAGGCACCGGCGAAATAAATCACAACCAAATAATTGAGCTGTTCAGTGTAGAAATTATGGCCCTGCTTAATGATAAAAACCGAGCTCAAATAATGGCTGAAATTGATTATGGATGCTCACAAGAATACTTTGAGCTGACGATAGTTAATATCGCTGAAGTCTGCTTTAACGATAATAGAATGATACAGGTCAAATCAGATGCAAAATTTGGAATTTCAGTTCCTAACCCAAACCCTGCTGACCAATTCATAAGCTTCAATTACGGTGTAGGTTTCGACACATTCACCAGGATAGAAATTACTAATTATTTCGGTGAAACCATCAAGCTGGTTTACGAAGGTAATCACAAAGCAGGTGAATATCAGGCGAATATCCCAACGCTTGAGCTGTCATCAGGTTCGTACATTATACGAATGATTTCAGGACCTTTCAGTGAATCGCGACAGCTTATGATTGTTAAGTAAGAAAGTAACAGAATTGCATTATTGAGGATATTCCTCAGATATGTCATTCAAGGTTAAGAGAAAAATCCTCAATATTTATTAGATTATATTAAATATTGAGGATTTTCTTTTAAAGAGACACTAAAGGAATAAGATATTACTATCTATGTTCTAAATTATGTATTTACCTTTCTGCTATGGAAAGTAACTTTTGATACAGTTAGCAAAACAACACTTACCGAACTGACGGGCATTAATATTGCGGCAATTAGTGGAGAGAGCATAGCTTGTGTAGCAAAGTAGAAGCCAATTCCATGGTAAAGCACTGAAATTAAATAACTCCAATATACTGTATTTACTGAATCCTTAGCCAGTTGGATAAAGTTACTGAGTCTGTTCATCTTTTCTGCTACCAAGATGGCATCAGAGCCCGGTGTAAAATTCGACGTATTCTCAGTAACGGCGATACCTACATCGCTTTGCTTTAGTGCTCCGGCATCGTTCAGCCCATCACCAATCATCATTACTTTTTCGCCTTTGCTCTGCAATTCCTTTATAAAGTTCAGCTTATCCTGCGGTAGTCTGTTGAAATGCATCTCAATATCATCTCCAAAAATTCTCTGCAAGTTTTCTTTTTCTGTTGGATTATCACCGGAGAGAATTATTAATTTGTGCTCTTTTTTTAAATTAAGAATTATATCCTCGATTCCGTTTCTTAGCTTCGACTTAATTACAAAATGTCCAAGGACTTCACCATTTTTTGAAAAATACACCCTGCTCTCAGCTGAAAAGTGTTCGTTGCTTTTTAAAGACATACCCATAGTGTCAACCCATTTGGCATTCCCCAACTTATAATTTACGCCACTAATAATCGCCTCAGTTCCTTTGCCGGGTACTTCTTCAAAATCCTTCAAGTCAATATGCTCTGATTCCAAATTATCAAAAATCATTCTGCTGATTGGGTGAGTAGAGTTTCTAGTCAGTGATTTAAGTGCGATTTTGTCATCCTGACCAAGCTCTTTTCCTTCATATTCTGGAATGTTTGAGTTCAGCTCAGTAATAGTACCTGTTTTATCAAAAACAATAGTTTTGATAAAACTCAGATATTCTACAATTTTATCGTTTTTTACATAAAATTGATTTTTGCCCAAAATTCTAAGAGCAGTACCATAAGTAAACGGCATACTCAGAGCAATCGCACAAGGACAAGCAATAATCAGCACAGTTGTAAAAGCGTCCATTGCGTTCGCCAAATCAATAGGAAGCCAAAAAGCAAGAGTTAATACTGCCACAACCAATATTATGAAAGTAAAGTATTTTGCAGCTTTATTCGAAATATTAGAAATATATGTGCTATCAAATTTACGAAAACTGTCACTATTCCATAATTCGGTGAGATAGCTTTGATTAAATGGCTTAATTGTCTCTATTGTAATTGAATTGCCAACCTGCTTACCACCAGCAAATATTTTATCTCCAGAAATGATCTCAACCGCCTTAGATTCGCCTGTCACAAAGCTGTAATCAATCATTCCCTTGCCGGAAAGTAATATTGAATCTGCCGGAATAATCTCATTATTTCGAATCAGGAGTCTATCACCTACATTAATTTCACTGATGGCGGCATATTCTTCAGATTCTCCTTTCATTCTGATTACAGAGAGAGGAAAATACGACTTGTAATCTCTCGAGAATGAAAGATTATGATATGTCTTTTGTTGAAAAATTTTACCTACTAACAGGAAGAACACCAATCCTGTAAGGGAATCAACGAAACCAGAGCCAAATCCAAACCATATATCAACGATACTACGAACAAAAAGTACCAGTATGCCTAAGCTTAAAGGTACATCAATATTTACATGACCAACCTTAAGACTTGTATATGCACTTTTGAAATAATCTGATGCGGCATACATTACAGGCAACGATAACAACATGGTAATGTAACCCATAAACTCCTTAATGTCGGGTTCAAGATTGCCACCAGAGAGGTATTCCGGGAATGCCATCAACATAACATTGCCAAAAGCAAAGCCTGCAATTCCTATTTTTAAGTACAAATTCTTGTTGTAATTTACAGATTTTGGCTTTTCTATATCAGCATAATTCAATTGTGGACGGTAACCAATTGCAGTTAAAAGTTCTACGATTTTCCTCAGCGAAGTTTGCTTATCATTATACAGGATAGTAGCTTCTTTCTTCAGAAAATTTACTTTGGAATCAATAATACCTGTATCCAGTTTATTAAGATTTTCGACCAAATACAGACATGCACTGCAATAAATTTGCGGGAGGTAAAGAGTAACTTTTGCTCGTTCATTAATAGAAAAATGAATGATTTTATTAATAATTTTCTCATCATCAAGAAATTCGAACTCTTTTTCCTTGAACTTAGATGCTTTGATTCCGGCAGCTCTTGTTTCTTCGAAAGTGGAGCCAAGATTTACATCGCTCAAAAGCTGATAGACTGTTTTACAACCATTACAACAAAAGTATTTATCTTCAATCCTAACCGCGTCATCAGGACACTCATCACCACAATGGTAACAGCTGAGTGTATCATTTTCTTTAGTCAATGTAGAATTCCAATATCAAAAATTGTAGTGACGAATGAAATAATTAATATAGTAATCTACATTTTTTTATGAATAATATCTTTAAAATGATTATTTTTGCAATTCATTTTTATTAGCTAAGAAGAAAAAAGGGCTCTTAGCTCAGTTGGTTAGAGCGCTACGTTGACATCGTAGAGGTCGCTGGTTCGAATCCCGTAGAGCCCACAAACGCACGATTAGAATTATTACATAAAACTCTACATTCTAATGACTTACAGAATCTCTAAAATCACCCCAAAATCAATTCTTAACAGTTTATTTAACGTAATATTATGAATTTTTCGAAGATATAATTACTTCCGTCATTTACAATTATAAGGTAAGTACCGCTGCTTAGATTTGCAATATTTATGATATCCTTAGCATTGTCACTAATAATCGGATTAGCATCTATCCCGCAAATTGTATATTTATCGAATTTTTTACTAAGTCTTAGAATACCTGAATTATCTTCAATTGACAAAATTACTTTCTCGAATTTCTCTTCATCAAATTCAACTGAAGTAGCAGGATCAGGCACCTCTACCTTAAAAAGACCTTTAGCATCGGAGACAAACCACAGGTCACCCTTATATTGAACGACCTCATTATTAATAGGCCTAAATGTAGGAGCAGGAATTGTTGGCATAAATAATTTGAAAGAATTATTACCATTAAATCTCAGCCATTTATCATTTCTGTAAAGCCATGTCTTCCCGTATTTATCAGTCACTGTGCTCATCCAGTCACATGTTTTGAAGTATTTCAGAGCAATTTCCTTATATACTGAATGATCCCAGACATCATCTGATTTAAGAACTGACACACCTGATTCTAATATATATGAGCCATAGCCACGCCTCCATCCTTGAACATGGTCGTATGTTGTTACAAGTTCTCCTTCAGAGTTGAATCCCAGTCTTCTGGCATCATTTGTAAAAGGTGTATCTTTTCCGTCGGATGCTCTTACCGGAGTAAATTCATTGTGCTTATATTTCAGCAAATAATTCTCTGAAACATCAAAATAAATGTCCCCATTGGGCAGACATATTCCGTTCTTTAATCTTCCACCGGTTCGATCAAAGTGTGAAGTAGTCATATGATTAAACTTATTCTCGTAATACTTCCAGAGTGAATTTTGTTGAGCCCATTTACCATCAGCTTGAACTTGTGCCAAATTTGCATTTATCCAAATACAACCGGTAGAATCTGTAAGTATGATATGATAATTTTCTCGTTGATTAGGATTTTCACTTTTGGGGTCAATCAAAAAAGAGTGTTTCTTCCAACTGATTCCATCATATACTGCAAGAACTGATCTGAATGAGAAAAAATATCGTCCATCGTAATCAATTTCCACATTACTTATGTCTGTGTAAGAAGTATTAACCACAGAGTCAGGGATGATAAATTTACTCCATTTACTACCGTCAAATATTTGATACATGTAATTATAACCGGTTTTACCCAGAGCAACCAACTTATCATTCTTACGATCGTACGCCAGGCTGAAAAATGTATTTGTATATAAACCATCACCTCCAAAAGTCTTGGAATTATTACCATCATACCAAACTAAACTTATGGGATATGCCACAAAGAGCCCATTTTGTGACAAGTAATAATGACTTACAACATCTTCACCTTGCCTGAGTAAGCTAAATTCTAAGTTTTTTTTGTTAAGTTTGTAAATATTATTATCAATTAAATACAGGGTAAAGTCATCAATATCCCTAAACCTCCAGCTTGTATTAATAAATTTATGGAGAACAAGCTCTTCATTTTTAATCAAATCATATAAATATAAATTATCATGAGTGTATCCAATAAACTTGTCACCGACCAAATCAATTGAGTTATGGATGGATTTTGAAAAAGTCATTTTTTCATTAAATTCCTGGCTGATGCCTGACTTAGTAAGCCTGAATAAACCTTGATATGATGTAAACCAGTACTCATCACCTACAGGTACGAAATCATCAACGACATCAAATTCATCAAACTGAGCGAAATACTGATGAGAAGGGTCCAAAATATATTCAGGTATATCACCTGTCATTTTAAAGAAATAAGTGTTTCCTGACCAGTTCAAACCTAAAAAACCGTAAACAATTCCATCGTAAACTTTCCAAGATGCAGTAAAAGACTCGTTTTTCTCTCCAAGATGATACTTATGAATACCATCTTTTGTTTGTACCTGAATACGCGGTTCTTCATCCAGTAGCAAATATAGCTTATTGTTGAAAACTAAATGTGACTTATAAGATTTTGTTACAAGTTCGGCTACTCCATCAACAACTTTATAAAGATAATTCCATTTATCGTTTAGATAAAGAATACCATCATATTCAAAAAATACATACGCAGAAATGACATCAATTCCGGATTTATCCAATATCCTTTTATTTTCACCTGAAATTTTATCAAGGAAATAAGTTCCGGTGCTGTTCGAAAAAACTAGTCCGCTCAAATCGGAATCATATACTCCTGAAAATCCTGTAAGTTCGTTGTAATATCTGGTGACCTTGAGTGAATCACCACTGCAGATTAATGGGGTATGGAAACAACAGAATAAAATAGTCAACAAAAAATATAATTTGCCTTGATAGAAATGCTCTGATTTCATAATTTACCCCTAGATTTTATTTATATTGAAAGAAGGTTCTAACCCCTATACAAAATTAATAAATAAACAAGATAAATGCAAAATATTATTTTAATGAATTATCAAATAATAAAATATTTAATTTTAATAAACAGTACCTACAGTAAGGGTAAGAAATACACCGCCCATATTAGTCATAGGCAAGCCGGCAACACTCTCAATACCCTCACCACCATAAGGGACATAATAATACTTAATATTTACACCAAGAATTGAATTATTAATATTACCAAAGTAAGCCCCAATACCCGCAGATCCGCCAAATCGTATTGTAAACTCACCATAGCCAAAAGATTTGAACCAACCCATAATCTCACCGTTTGGTATCCTATCGTATGTATATGGTGTGTTAAGAACAAATGTAGGACCAACTCCGACAGTAAGATATGGTTGCAGGGACTCACTCAAAGCATCTCTGAACACAAACTGTTGAATGCCGAATGTTAAAGGAAATTTGTAAATCCTGTTAATTTTGTTTGGTACTTGCCATCTGTTACCGATAAATTGGTCAAATTCATCAGAATTTCGTGCACCGGAGATAAGCAAGTTTGAGTAAACTATCATATCACCGCCGAACATTTGCTTTTGCCAAAACAATCCAAAGCCGAATCCGCTGTCTGACAATATAACATCCAAGCCATAAGAGTTAGATTTCACATAAGTCTTGTCTCCTTTTACAATCAATGGCCTTGGGGACTCAAAAACGAATACAGAATCAGGATTGAATGCCGGCTCGGGGTCGGCACCCGGAGTCTGTGCAAATAATTCATATCCAAACAATAGAATAACAATATATAATAATAAAAAACTAAGGAACTTCATAAAAATGATTACCTGATTTAGCAACAATTATTAATTATAACGATTTATTATTTATAAGAATTGTAAGACTAAAGAAACTTTCGTAATTTTACATAATAAATCGTTGCAATTTTCAAAAAAGTTTTTTAAAAAGATGAATTTACATTCTCTTCTGAATCTCCTCGAGATAGAATTTCCTCCTAAGACAAGTCTTGAGGGAGACAGGATTGGTCTGCAAATTGACTCCGGTAAGACCGATGTAAATTGCATTTTGTTTGCATACGAACTTAATGATTTAGTAGTAGAAGAGGCGCTGAAATACTCATCAGACATGATAATTGTATTTCATCCTTTGATATATTTCCCATTAAAAAGCATCAGCGATAATGAAAGAGTTGGGCGACTTGTTAAAAAACTGATAAAGAATGATATTTCTCTTTATGTAATTCATACAAATTTTGACACTCATCCCAGAGGTACAAATACAATCATTGCCGATAAATTAAGTCTTACAGAGAGGGAATTTATTCAGCAATCACAATTATCCCAAGATACTCATGGAATGGGTATTATCGGAAGTATTAACGGCGGAATGGAGCTTTCATGGTTAGTGCGCCGAGTTTCGGAGCTATGTAGTTCACCTGTCAGATATTGTTATGGTAAAGAAGCTATTGTAACAAAAGTTGCAATAGTAGGCGGTAGCGGGTCATCTTTTGCCTATGATGCTTACAAAGCCGGTGCTCAGGCGTTTATTACTGCAGATATGAGCTACCATACATTTCATCAATACAACGGTTCTATGGCACTTATTGAATTGGGGCATTACGAGATGGAACAATTCAACCATATCATAATGAGCGGTATAGTATCTGATTTGCTCAAAGACGAAAATGTAAAGATTTACAAATCAAGTGTAGTAACAAATCCGGTAAATTATTTCCCGGATGAAGAATATAAAAAAAATCAGAAAATGAATATTTTATAGAATTATAAAGAATAAGGTAAACCGGATGGAAACACAGATTTACAATATTGCACTCTTAGCTGCCATAGATGAGCGTCTCGATGAGATGCTTGAGGATTATGGAGATTTGCCGGAGCAAATAAAGAGCATTGAGATAAAACTCAATGAAAAAAAATTATTGGTCGAAGAAACAGAAAGTATTCTTAACGAAATCAAAAATTTTGTTTCTCAAGCAAAACTTACACTTGTAGAAATGAAAGATAAAGAAGAAAAACTTTCGCAACAACAATTCAAGGTTAGAAATAACAAGGAATTTGATGCCATTACTAACGAAATTGCCCACATAAAGCAAGAGCACGAAAAACTTTATGACCGTCTTCGTACCGAAGGTGTAAAGCAAGAAAATCTAATGAACATTCTCGAAGGTCAGCAAAAAGACGTTGATGCCGTCCAAAAAGAGCTTGAAGAAAAGTATGACGAAGCCAAACGATTATCCGGAGACCAAAACGAAGAGTTAACCTTTTTGCAGAACAAACGTCTTAAAACTATAGACCTGATAAAAAGTAAATTTATTAAGGATTACGAAAGAATCAGGTCAATGCACAGAGATGCTGCCGTAACGATTCGAAAAAGCAGCTGTACAGGGTGCTTCAGCACAGTACCTGCTCAGGTAATCGTGGAAGTACGTAATCATCCTAATCAGACTTTCTATTGTGAAAACTGTGGAAGAGTACTACTCCCGGACGACTTAATTCTTGAAGATATTTAGTGTTCTTTGAAATTTTTAACAAGGGGGAAAGCAGGCAATCGGGGTATTAAAATACTCAGGAAAGTCCGAACTCCAAAGGAACAGTACGCTTCGTAACGCGAAGGCAGTAATGTGGGCTATGTTCACAAAGCTGACGGAAAGTGCAACAGAAAGCAAACCGCCAATCCGGATTATTTAATCGTCATGGAGGCAAGGGTGAAATGGCAGGGTAAGAGCCTACCGGGTTCGGGGTAACCTGAACGCCCGGCAAACCCCGTACGGAGCAAAGCCAAATAGGAGCACTGAAAAGTTTGATAATTCATTCTTTTGCCCTTCGTTCCGGGGGTTAAAATACTCTTTTGCAGTGCTTGGGTAGGCTGCTCGAGCTTTGTGGCGACACAAAGCCAAGATAAATGATTGCCTCGAACATTTTTATGTTTAAGACAGAATTCGGCTTATCGCTTTCCTCCAATAAAATTTAAATATAATTTGGTTAATATCAAAAAATTTCTTTAATTTGAGTAAAATTAAATTAAAGGATTGCAAATTGAATTTACCTAATGACCCATTTATTTTAGAATTGCTGCCTGAGTTTGTCGAAACCTGGATCCAAGACCTCGAAAATTTTAATAATTTCAAGGCTAATGGCCAAAAAGACGAGCTTTATAGGATGGCTCATACATTAAAAGGCTCTTGCTATCAATTCAGCATAAACGACATTGGCGATATGGGCGTTCAACTAATGGGCTACGCAAAAGTAGAAGACTGGGAAAATTCAACCTTGCTGTTTGAGAAAATTAAAAACAGATTTATCGAAGTTAATGATTATCTTAAATCTATCGGTTTAGCTGTTTAGTAATATAAACAAATGAATGGTGATGATATGAAAAAAGCATCCACAATTTTATTGACGGCAATAGTTTTCTTTTTTGCCGCAAATGCTATTTCTCAAAACAGAATAGCAGTAATCCCATTCCAGAATATGGATGGTAAATTCGAATACAACGAATGGTGTTATAGTTTTCAGGATTCTTTAGCTAAAGCCCTTTATAATGCCGACCCTGAGGAATTAAGCTATAGAATTGTTCCTGCTGATTCTGTCGAGGCTGCTCTAGCTGATTTGAACCTCGACCCTGCTAATCCACAATATTTCACCGATATGTGGAAGGCAATCTCAAAGCTTAATGTTAAAAAAGTTGTTTGCGGCTCCTTTATTGTAGAAGGCGGAAGCATGCTAATTAAGGCAGCTGTCTATGATGTTAAGCTAAAGTTACCACACCCTAAGTATCAGGCAACCAACATTTTCAAAGACTTAGACAAAGCTTATGAAGCTATTGAGGAGATTTTGAATGTTGTCAAGCCGGGAATGATGTAAATTAGTGTTTTGTATAATTTCGTTATAATTAATCAATATGGCTCAAATTAATCAAGCAGTTAATTCAGATTTAGATAACTCAGTTAATTACTCAGAAATGGTGCGTAACGAAATTGACACTATCAATGCTTTCAAAACAGCTCAAGGGCAACTTGTTAGTCAATATGGCAATTTGCTCGAAAAACTTTATGAATATGCGCCCGTTATAGTTATGATATGTGATATATCTAGCGAAGACGGGCATTTTATTTATATAAACAAATTTGCTCAGAAAGAATTAGGTTACGAGGTTCATGAGATGCTCACGCGTGGTGATAAGTTCTTTGCATCAGCAATTCACCCTGAAGATAATCCCTACAATCTAAGCATTTATTACGACTTTATTAACAAAATCACCAAAATAAACTCTGACGAAGGAGACAAAATTGTTGATGAGCAGGTAAAAAGAATAAAACATTTAGATGGAAGGTTTATATGGTTCAACATAAGAACAACAATACTTTCCCGTAAAAGTGACGGAAGTCCTCATTTAGTTCTTACCATCATGAGCAATGTAAATGACAATTTCGAACTTCAGGTGCAGAAACAAAAAACACTTAATCTTGAAATTAGTTTATTAAAAGAAAAAGTTAAGTCTCAGAATGACCAACTCCAAACTCAATTACTTTCTTCTATAGAAAACGATAAGTGTTATGATGATGTAATCAAATATGTCAAGCATATTGCCGACAATATTAAGGACCACGATCGGCACTATTATGATATGATAATTAATTATATCAGCAGGAATAAGCCCAGCGAAAATGTTTGGGATGACTTCGTTCAGAGATTCCATGACATTAATCCCAATTTTGTCACAGTTCTCTCTGAGAGATTTCCTGACCTTACCCCCACAGAATTAAAGATTTGCTCTCTCACCCGAACAGGGCTAAATTCAAAAGATATTGCAAGCATATTAAAAATTTCGATACGCAGTGTAGAAAATCACAAGTATAATATCAGAAGAAAGTTCGGTCTCGAACCATACCAAAATCTCTATAACTTCATAAATAACGTCAGCTGATTCTTTAAAAAATGAATTTTCCCATGTTGCAATTTTCATTTGCAACTATTGATTATTTTGCTCGTAAAAAATCAATATTACTGTAATTATATTTATATTGATTATTTTTGCAGTCAGTTTTAATCCAAAAATAAAAATTATATTATGTTTGAACCATTAAGAGATAGAATAAAAGATCTAGAATCCAGAACCGACAAATTACGGAGGTTCCTTTGACATTGAAGGTAAATCTGAGAGTATAAAAGAATTAGAGAAGCTTTCGGAAGCCGATGACTTCTGGAATGATCAAAATCAAGCCAGAAAAACACTCAAAGAAGTTTCAGGAATGAAGGAGTGGGTAGAAGATTGGCAAAAGGTAAATTCTGCCGTTGAAGATGCTCGCACAATGTGGCAACTTGCCAACGAAACCGAAGATGATACTCTTGAAAATGAAATTATTAATGAATTAGAGCTTGCAAATTCCTTGGTTGAGTCTCTTGAAGTTCGAAACATGCTCGGAAGTAAAGAAGACGAAAAAGCTGCTCTGCTAAGTATCAATGCCGGGGCGGGTGGTACTGAAGCTCAGGATTGGGCTGAAATGCTCATGAGAATGTATATCAGATGGGGCGAGCGAAAATCTTACAAAGTAACACTACTTGAGCAGGTTGATGGCGATGGAGCTGGAATAAAATCATGCACTCTTGAAATTGAAGGCAAATATGCCTATGGCTACCTCAAGGCAGAGAATGGAGTGCATAGATTAGTCCGAATTTCACCCTTCGACAGTAATGCCCGAAGACATACATCATTTGCATCAGTTTTTGTATATCCGGAAATTGACGATGATGTTGAGATAGAGGTCAATCCCGCTGATCTGGAGTGGGATACATTCCGTGCCGGAGGCAAAGGTGGCCAAAATGTTAATAAGGTCGAAACTGCTGTAAGGCTTAGGCATTTGCCGTCAGGAATCATTGTAGCCTGCCAACAGGAGCGATCGCAGTTTCAAAACAGAGAGCGGGCTATCAAAATGCTGAAATCAAGATTATATCAGCAGAGGCGCGAGGAAGAAGAAGCTGCAAAAGCTGCTATCGAAGGTACTAAAAAGAAAATTGAATGGGGCTCACAAATTCGCTCTTATGTCTTTCAACCATACACAATGGTTAATGACCACAGAAGTGAACTTAAGAAAACGGATATACACTCTGTTATGGACGGTGAGATAGACGATTTCCTAAAAGCTTATTTACTATTGGAAAATTAATTTTAATTTGAATCTCAGGAGTTATGATGAAAAAAAGTATTTTGTTAATGACTATGTTTCTAGTCGTTGCTGCAATTTTTTCTTCTTGTGCATCAACCGAAACTACATCATTTGTTGACCCTGCATACAGAGGCAAGCAATTTTCAAAAATTTGCGTACTTGCAGATGTAAGCGATTTGAAATACAAGCAGAAGCTTGAAAAGGAAATATCCGAAAATCTTAGAACGAAAGTTAACGTAATTTCCGGATTCCAGCTTTTCCCACCTACAAGGGACTGGACAGAAGAACAAATGCAGGAAATAATGATTAAAGAGGGTGTAGATGGATATTTGCTTGTAGTGTGGAAAGATAAAGGAGTACAGGAAACATACCGTCCCGGTCAACAAGTATCCGAAACTAAAGGTGAAGTCAAGAAAAAAGATGGCAAAGATGTTTATACAGAAAGAACTGTTACATCAAATACAGGTGGAAGTGTAGAAAAAGAATTCCGTTCTTATTTTGAAGCACAGTTAATTGATGTAAAATCTAAAAACAAAGCATGGGTTGCAACATCTTACTCGCAATCAGGTGAATGGTTTGGTTCGGATTTTGACTTAATAATGGAATCTTATGGCAAAGATATTTCCGAAAAGCTTTCTAATGATGGATTGATAAGAAAATAGTGGTTTTATTTTATGATTTTAAGCCCTGATTTCGCAAATTTTTTGAAGTCAGGGTTTATTTTTTTGCCTAAGACTACTTATTTATATTTGACACTTCACCCAAATTTGCTTAGAAAATAGATAGGTTTATGTATTTTTTTGGTCAATTTTCATTACTCAAAAATTACTTAGACTGTGACTGAAAAGCCGCACCACATCTATACCCCATTTTTTAATTAGCTATTATGAATAAAAATTAATTTTAATGTGCCCTTCATAAATGTATTTTTGTTTCCAAAATAACCTATTTGTTTAAAATAGTTGACTTGATATTAAAAAAATTATCGGAGGCTATTATGAAAAAACTGACTTTGTACTTCGCTTTCTGCATGTTGCTCTTAACAACCTCAGCAACACTGTCAGAACCCGTTGAGATTAATATTATGCATCTCAACGACACCCATTCTAATTTGCTCCCAGGAAAAGGACGTGACGAGAATGCAAAAGCTCATTACGGTGGAATTGCCAGAGCTGCTTCGGTAATCGGTGCAGCAAAAATGCAAGATCCGGAAACTTTACTCTTACACTCCGGCGACTTTTTTATTGGTGACTTGATGTGGTACACCAGTGGATATGGCGCACTCGAACTTGGAATACTTAACGAACTCGGACTTAATGCACTTACAATTGGCAATCATGAATTCGACGGAACATCAGAATTACTGGCAGGGGTTCTAAGCTATGCAAGCGAGTCATTTCCAAATATTAGCTTCTTATCAGCAAACATACAGCCTTTGGATGAGAAGCCTTATGGTATGGCAATTAAATCATTTATCAAAGACTATATCATTAAGGAAGTAAAAGGAGTCAAGATAGGTATTTTTGGAATGACAAGTCCTGTTGCTAACTTAACTTCATTACCAGGACCTGATTGTGCTGTAGATGATAATATTTTGATGTATGCTGAGACTATTGTTGGCGCTCTAAAAGCAGAAGGATGTGATGTAATTATATTCCTCTCTCATTTAGGCAGACCTTTAGACCAATATATTGCAAGCTCTGTTGATGGAATTCATCTAATAATTGGTGGACATGACCATATTTCAACTGAGGAAATTATTAATAATACAAAAATAGTTCAATGCCAGCCATTTTACCATAGTGTAGGGTCTGTCAACATGATTGTAGATGGTGAAAATGTAAGCATAAACAGTATGGAAATACCACTTACATCTGATATTCCCGAATATGAAGGTGTAACAATGTTATTGGAAGGAGTTTTGGAAGAGCTTGGTGAAGCAAGGGCATTATTCGAAATGCCTGTTGCTTATGCAACAAAATTTCATACAGAGTATGTTGCCACTCCGATGGAAGAAGGAGAGTGGGGTACTGATGTTGGATGCCTTATAGCAACAGCATTCAAAGAATGGGGTAATACAGACATTGGATTTACCACTTCAGGATTATCAGCTCAGCCCCTTTATCAAGGACCAATAGTTCCAAATGATATCTGCAGAATGCTTGGCTATGGTGTTAATGCAACATCTGGAGTTGGTTACAACATGGCAAGGTTTAAGCTAAAAGGAATAGATCTTTGGATGGGATTACAATTCTGCGTTTCTTATGTGAAAGAAAATGGTGATGATGAGTTCCTACCTCAGTTGGGTGGATCAAAGATTGTGTATTATACAGAAAAAGGCACTTTGTTGTCAGTTGAAATTAATGGTCAGCCAATTGACTTTGAAAAAGACTACTCATTAAGTACATCTCTATTTGTTTATGAATTACTAAGTTTTGTATATGATACATTAGGATATAGCGAACCACCAATGTTTGATGTTATTATTGATAATGAGATAAGTGATTTTCAGGTAGTATTAAATTATGTAATTTCATTGCAAACACTCACACCTGTAGATGGATGTCCAGGATGTATTACTGCTCCAGTGCAGGATAACTTATCAAAATTTAAAGCATTCAACTTAACTACATACCCAAACCCTACAAACGGAATGTTGAATATTCAATCTGAAGAAGTATTGTTCGGAGACGTACAGATAGAGGTATACAACTATTTAGGTAACAAAGTGGCAGAGTTTACAGAAATTGCCGATAACACAAATACTATAAGTATAAATCTTTTAGGTATTGCCGAAGGTGCGTATATAATCAGGTTAAAGAATAATGGCGTTAAACAAAGTGGAAAAGTAATCATAGGCAAGTAATAATTCACACTCACCTAAAAGTGCCTCTGCATAGCATTTGTTATGCAGAGGATTTTTTTAAAATAAAAAAGGTTTGACATTAATCTACGCCAAACCTTTCTTAATATTTATTAGACCGAATGATTAATTTTCGTTGATTGAGCGATAGAGATTTTTCAATTTCTTTCTTAAATGCAATACAGCATAGCGCTTACGTGCTAACAAAGTATTGATATTAACACCTGTATCTTCGCTCATCTCACGGAAAGAAATACCTTCGAACTCATTTTTAACGAATACTTCACGCTGTTCGGGAGGTAATTCAGCTAATCCTTCCTGCACAGATTCCCAGATAGTTTTGCGGATAAGATCCGTTTCTGGACCACTGGTAAAGTCACCGAGGAAATTCTCGAAAGTATCCACACCGTCTTCCTGCTGCCCGGGAGTTTGCATATCTGAAAAAGTCTCAGCGCGTTTTTTTCTGTACGAATCTATAATTCTGTTTCTTACGGCTGTGAAAACCCAAGAAGCAATATTTTCAATTGGTTTTTGTACATTTGCCGAAGCTGCAAGTACATTTGTGAATACATCCTGTAGGATATCTTCAGCTTCTTCCTGGCTACGTACTCTTTGTCTGATAAATCCTAAGAACTTCTTCCTGTCAGTACGGAATAAATTCTCTATCTGCAATGCTAAATCCATATCGCCACTCCTATTTGAAGATGTATAATAATAATTTTTCGAATCACTTTTGTGTTCCGGCTTTCTATATTTAACTGTCTTTGAAATACCAACCACCTTAATATAAATTCGTAAAAAATATTACCATCATCCTCCATTTATTCTTTTGACAAAAAGTATTTTTAATTTTACAACCTGTTCACTATATAATGACAATTGAAAATCAAAAAGGTTTCAAAAAAAATTTACTTTTTTCATTTTTTTTAATTAGTCTGACGCTTTTGACAAAATGTCATACTACAAAAATAACAATAATTTTATTTTAACATAGGAATTTTTATGCCAAATCTTTTAGCGTTATTTTTAGCTCTATCGTATCCTGCATCTGCATGGCGAATAATTCCCATGAACGGGTCGTAAGTCAGAACTCTCGATAATCTGCCTTGAGCTTCGTCAGTACCATCGGCAACAACTACCATTCCTGCATGCTGAGAAAGCCCCATACCTACACCACCACCATGATGGAATGATACCCAAGTAGCTCCGCCGACAGCATTTAAAGCAAAATTAAAAAACACCCAGTCCGAAATCATGTCAGAACCATCGAGCATAGACTCGGTTTCTCTGTATGGCGATGCAACCGAACCGCAATCCAAATGGTCTCTGCCAATTACTATTGGGGCTGATACCTTACCAGTACGCACCAACTCATTAAACATAAGACCCGCTTTCATTCTGTCGCCATAGCCCAACCAACATATTCTTGCAGGAAGCGCCTGATAACGAACAGTCTTACGGGCATTGTCAATCCATCTGTGCAGGGCAGTGTTGTCAGGGAATAACTCCTTTATAGCATTGTCGGTAACATCAATATCAGCAGGGTCACCTGATAACGCAACCCATCTGAATGGACCAGAACCATCACAGAATAAAGGACGAATATATTCAGGTACAAAACCGTTGAAATCAAAAGCATTACTAACACCACCAAAATCTCTGGCTATACCCCTTATGTTATTGCCATAGTCAAATACTACAGCACCTTTTTTCTGGAAATCAATCATTGCCTTAACATGTTCGGCAATTGATATATATGTTACTTCCAAATATTTTTCAGGATTTTCAATTCTCAGTCTGTCTGCGTCAGCTTTGCTGTAACCTGCCGGGAAATATCCGTTAAGAGGGTCATGAGCCGCAGTCTGATCAGTCACTACATCAGGTATAATATTTCTTCTAACAAGTTCAGGCAAAATTTCTGCAGCATTACCAATCAATCCGATTGAGACAGCCTCTTTTTTGGCTTTGTATTGCTCTACTAATCTGAGAGCTTCATCCAAATTATCTACTTTAATATCACAATAACCATCATGAATACGTTTATCAATTCTGCTTTCATCAATCTCGACAGTAACAGAAACAGCACCTGCAAACTTTGCTGCTAGGGGTTGAGCACCGCCCATTCCGCCCATACCAGCTGTAAGAAGAAACCTACCATAAAGGTCACCGCCAAAATGTTGGCGTGCACACTCGGCAAAAGTTTCGTATGTACCCTGGAGAATACCCTGGGTACCTATATATATCCAACTTCCGGCAGTCATCTGGCCATACATTATCAAACCAAGATTATCGAGTCTGCGGAATTCATCCCAATTTGCCCAATTAGGAACTAAATTTGAGTTAGCAATTATTACTCTTGGGGCTGTTGTATAAGTTTTTGCTACACCGACAGGCTTGCCCGACTGTACAAGCAATGTTTCATCTTCATCTAAGTTTTTAAGAGTATCAACAATTGCATCAAAAGCTTCCCAGTTACGTGCTGCTTTACCAAGCCCGCCATAAACAATAAGCTCTGCTGGTTTTTCGGCATTCTCAGGGTCGAGATTATGGTGAATCATCCTGTATGCCGCTTCTATTTGCCAATTTTTGCAAGTTAAATTTGTTCCTCTCGGAACACTTACAGTTCTCATTAATTACTCCTCACATTCAAATCAGGAATTTTTGGTTTGTTAGCCTGAATTTTTTCAAATTCCTGTATATCCGTTTCACTCATTTTGTAATTTTCAAATACTATTCTAAAAAATTCCCATGGATAAATACCAGAGTCGTGACCATCACCCCATACTGCATTAATAGCATAATTACCCACAGGGGTTAGTTTCTTAAGTTCATTCTTGCCTTGTTTAAACGTAGGCATGATAAATTTTGATGTTTTTGATTGCTGCTCGTGTTTGTCACGGCAGTCTGCACAAGGGCACTCATTACGAAGTTTTTCAAGTTTGATGGTGGATTTAAACCCATCTTCCCACTCGCATGTCAGCAAGCCCTCAAGTTCTTTTTTTATTTTAACAGGTACAAAATTCATTTCGCAAAATTAATCAAAAAATTTGACATAGCAAAATAAACACGTCTTTAGTAATCTTATATTTTTACTGATTCTTAGCTTCGTTCCACCATTTATAAATCTCTTTGCCGATAAACATGTATCCCTTTGGACGAAAATGTGCATCATACTCCCAATAAAGATGATTTCCAGTATTTTCCTGCTCTTTAATTAGTTCTGTACAATCAAAGAAAGGAATTCCTAAAGACTGACAATTCTTGCGGAGTATTTCTGCATGTATTTGATAATTCTCCCCCATAAGTGATACGACCGAAGTATCAGAAGAAAATTCTTTGAAATACTTATTATAATAATCACTTACCTGATTTTTTGCAGGAATATAAACTAAATATACTTTTTTGCCGAACTGTTCGGTAAAATTCTGTAATGCCCCCAAATGTTCAGAAATTTTAAATTCCTGGGGCAGCCTTTGAAGCAACATAGAATATTCATCATAAGCAAATGGATTGAATCTTCCTATTTTCATAGACTCAATTATATCTTTTCTCAACAAGTTAGCATATTTATCGGTTTTTTCGGGGTTCGACCAAGGATTGCTCGGAGCAGGAACTGACTCAAAAAAGATAAAAGGTTCGCTCCGCCAAATTCTTGGTACTGTTTTGTCAGCGAAATAATCTGAAATAACTTTAATAGCTCTGGGAACAAACGGACTGTTATATTTATATTCGGGAATTTTTTCGAAATAATCAGGAATGAATGGATTCGGTGGTAAGTCATTGCCATGCATAACAATTATAGCATGGTCAGGTTTTAACAGAGGTAGCTGAGCACCCATAAGTTTCATATAATTATTAAAATCTGTACCACCAATTCCTAAATTTAATACTTCGTAAGGTTTACCTTTTGCATTCAGCTCATTTTGAAATGCAACAGGTATTGTCTCATTATCTGCTGCAAGATAACCCTCGGTAAAGCTATCCCCAATGAATACAACTCTTTTATCCCCTTCTTTTGCTTCTATTTCAAAATCTTCACCTCTAAAGCCATATATGTTTAAATTGATTAATGACTCAGCTTTGTCGGGGTCAGATGCCCAGATAAAAGATGAATTTGAAAGATATTTCGGCTCGTCGGTATTATTACTAAAAAATAAAGGCGAGTAATTTATCCTGTTAAAGTTGCTAATTTCAGGAATAGGAAAAATAATTCTGAAAAGTACTTCCTGAAAAATAAAAAGTACCAAAATCATGATCAGAATAAAAATATAATTTTTCTTTTGCACCACTTTTAAGTCCTCCGCTATCAAGAGAATTTTTGCAAGTTTGTAAACATAACTTTTTAAATGTAATAAATTTTCAACAAAATTTATCTAATAATTTATGATTAAATCCGTGAAATACTTATTTACGACAAAATTTCATCAATTAAAGTCATTATGTCTTATCGTCAGGCGACATTATGTCACAGGTTTAGTTTATGACCGGAATAATCGTTAAAACCTCGAATTTGGATATGCAAAAAGATACCGGTATGGCTATGGTATTAATTGCACTTGCAGTATTTTTGTTTACCGGCTCAATTACCTGGGTATGGTTGGGGCTTATTTTGCTGTTAATTAATATGACTTTTCCCAAGTTCTACTTTTTACCTTCTTTATTTTGGTTTTCTCTCTCAAATTTGCTTGGATTTATTTCTTCTAAACTGATTTTGAGTCTGGTATTCTTTCTTGTTGTAACCCCAATTGGAATGATTCGAAGACTATTGGCGTACAGCAAGAGGAACTCTGCAAATAACAGCTTCGATTCGATGCGTGTGTATAGCTGGAGGACTTCCACACAAAGCAATTTCAAAATCAAAGAGAAGCAATATACTTCGAAAGATCTGGAAAACCCTTTTTAATAAATATTTCTTTTTATTAGAATACCATACTTCTTACAAGGTTTGACAATCCATAATTTACATGTAGTAAATGTAAATATTATTATTATTTAAACCTCAATAAAATAAACAATTAATTTTGCAAAATTTAACCTTTTTGCTTGCAAATTAAAACATATTTGCTTAATTTAGCTATTGGCATTTATGTAAAATTCATTATTTATTAATAAAGAATAATTAGTAAGAATTTTAGGTTAAATTAAAAATAATCGTAAGCATTGCTTAATGTTGGTTCTTGTCTGAAGCGACCGATTTTTATTATGAGTGAAAAATTTGGAAAGTACGTTCTGTTTGAGCGTTTCCCTTTTTCTTCTCTTAAAGAGTTTGGCCATACCTCAGATAAGGACAATTTTGAAGACGCTCTTTTTTTTGTTATATATTTGAAGTATTTTATGAGAGAAAAAATAATAAATATTTTCAGTATAGTAAGCATTGTATTGTTGGTAATTGCTTTTGCACAAAATCCATATTCTTATTATATCACAATGAGATGGTTCATAACAATATTTTCGTTAGTTACAATATTTAACGCCCTCAAAGAAGATTATAAAATAATAATTTATTTAAATTGTGCAATCCCAATAGTTTATAACCCAATTTTACCAATACACTTAACCAGAAGTATCTGGGAAATTATTAATATTGTTACAATTTTGATTTTAATTTTGAATATAGTTTTAGTTTATAAAAAAAATGTGACAAATTGATATGGTACAAAGACTAAATATTTATTTTTTTGCATTAATATTTTTCATAATTATAAGCTGCGATGATTCTAATTCAGATAATGATTTGTTTAATATTGAAACTGAAGATATTGAAATTCAACAAGATGATTTAGAAATAAAGCAAGATGATATTGATATTATACAAGCAGATTTGGATTTAAAATTTGAGGCAAATGCAGTATTAAATACAATTTCACGGAATAAATTTATCTTAACTTTGTATTTAAAAGACGTAAACAAAGATGATGTACCAGCTTTAACCGAAAGCAATGTTTTTGCATATATAAAGTATAAAGATAAATACTATCACGGTGAACCGGAAGTCTTTAATATATCTCAAACTAATCAAAGTATTGCTGCCACCCTAATAATGGATTATAGTGGAAGCATGTTCGATAATAATTTAGGTCGAAGTAATAAAAATAGAGATATCATTGACAAGTTAGAAAATGCTGCTACTAATTTTATCACCTATTTTGACGATAATGATAAAGGTCAAATTATCAAGTTTGGTTCGAAGATTGATATTTTGACTAGGCTTACCAATGATAAATCTACATTATTTAATGCTATAACAGCTAAATCATATGACCGGGGTGGTACAGCTTTATATGATGCAATTGATAAAAGTGTGATTGAACTACAAAAAATAGATAGAATGAATTATTCACCTGCAATTGTTGCATTAACCGATGGTCTTGATGAAGGTTCATATCTAAACATCAACCATGTAATTAATAATGCTAATGTTAATAAATTGCCAGTTTTTACAGTTGGACTACAATCTAATTCTTTTGATCCACAGACTTTGCAAAATATATCAAAAATGACTGGTGGGTTTTATTATAACGCAAGTAAACCTGAAGAACTAACAGATTTGTATAATAAAATCAATAAGAGCATTAGGAATAGTTACCGAATTCAAATTGTTTGGAATGACAGCCAATTGCCAATCAATGGTGAGACTGCTGAATTTTATGTTAGAGTTAAAGACGGCAAAAATGTAATTTCAGAATATAAAAATCAAATTATTTTACCATAAACAGGAGATTCCAATGTCAGATGATGTGAAACAATACGCATTACTTAAACCAATAGCTAAGGAAATTATTAAATTGAGTAGAGACTTACCACTAATTGAATCTGCTTATCATATGATTAATGAAAAAAAAGTTCAATTTTTTAAAGACGTAAAAAAAGAACAAATTTACTTCGCAATCGTATGTATATTGGCTTTATTGTTCGACTTTCTACTATCAATGAAAACTATGAGACCACTTAGAAAATACTTATTAGTACCTACCCCGATTATCGCATTAATATTTAATGTTATGGATGCTGTATTTGCGATACTTGCTTCAGGTATTCTAATTAAGGATTTTAAAGATTTAATAAGTATAAGGAGAAATAAAGTAATATGGTTAAGTCTCTTATGGGCTTTATGTATAGTTAAAATTACACTATTTTTCCAGTCTTCTTGGTTCCACCCTCAATCAAATCATATTGGAATAGTTTTAATAATAATATTTACATTACTTGTTTACTCAGTTTTACATTTTGCTGGATCAGGTCTATATTATTTATCGAATGTTGTTAAGTTTTGGTTCTTAGAAATATGGAACGATAACCCAACAACTATAAAAAATAAAATTCAAAATTTAGAGCATGACTTAAAACAAAAAGTTCAGCATCTCAATTTTAATTTTGAACAAGTTAAAAATTATTTTAATTTGGAAGGCTATATAAAATGAAAAAAATAATAATTATAATAACTGGTTTATTAATTTTAAGCACTATTATTTATATAATTTCAACTTCAATAATTGAAGGTAATACTAAAAATGGTATTTATATTGTAATGTTGAATAATAATGGTGTTGACAATTATACTAAAAAATTAGGTAATCATATTTATGAAATCTCTTCTTTTAGTAATGATGGTCAGAAAGTACAAGTAAATTATAGCTCAAATAAATTAATCGATACATCCTTTAATTCTCCACCAGAAGCTTCAGACGAAATTAAATATAAGAATTATATTAATTCTCAACTAAGTAATTTGATTGATGTTAAGAATAATGTAAATAACGCAGAATCCAATATGCTGATCGAGTCATTTATTAATTTAATTAACAACCATAACGGAGAAGAAAACATTAATGCCATTATTATAGGAAATTTCCCAGATTGCTATAGTAAAAAGGATGCAGAATTTTTAAAAAATTTAATTTTAAACAAAATAAATAAATCAAAAATTAATTTAGTAACAATATTTTGGTATGTTAAAACTAATCAATCAGAACCTGAACAAATAATACTTAAAAGTTTAAAACAGATTGGTCTTAAAGTAATTGAATCCGAAATAACAGTACAGAATCGAGTCTGTAATGAAATTCTTGCAATTAAACCAACAAAAGGATATTTAAACATTGACCTTGCAATTTTTTCAACATTAGATTCCAATAGAAAGAAAAATTTTAAATCCAGAGTCGAAAAAATGATTTTTGACTATCAAAAAGTTAAATTAACTTTTTATAACTCTCAAACTGCTTTAACAGAAGAATACACATCAAAGGACTATATAAATTTACCAAAACGTATTGATGACTTTATCAATTCCTCGAAAAAATGTGAATGGGATAAAACTAAATATATTTTGCAAACAATTCTAGAAAATAATTCTAATGTCAAAGATACAACTGCAACTTTTCTAATTGGAGATGCAACTTATAAAGAAGAATTGATTTATAGATATGATAAAATTAAGCCTTCTAAAAAGTATAGAATGTTTATAGACTTGAATCCAAAAGAATTTGAATCAAGTATTACTGATTCTTTTATTGGGAAAATCGAATATGAAAGTATTAAATAATGGAACAAATATGAAATCAATAATAATTACAATATTATTAGCAACATTAATTGGTTGTGGTAGCTCAAAAGATACTTCACGAAATAATCAAAATGGCGATATAATTGAAGTAACTGGTAAAATGAGTGTGGATGAAAACAGTAATTTGGTAGATAATAATTCTTCAAAAGCAGTTGCCGGTATTCGCACAATAAGTCTGCATGATATTGGTGATAAATATACTATAAAGAAAGGTGAAATTTTTAATGCTGATTTTAGAATAAACGAAGCTTTTCAGACTATTGAAACAAGAATTGACCAATCAACGGGTGATATTACATTTTCAGTAATAGCCAAAGAATCGGTTCATAAAGTCGAAATGAATAATCTTTGCGATTTAGTAACTATCTCTTCGAAAGATGTTAGAATTGAAGTTGTGGATAATTATAATAAAGATAAAAATAATAAACCATATAAAATAATCATCGTTCCAACATTTGATGATAAATGTTATGTTGATGGATATATGGTTCGATTTGATACAGAAGGTAGGGGTAATAAATGTTCAGATAATAAACTTGTTAAATTAGCTGAATCTGAATTAGATAATTGTCAGAAGGGTAGCCCTAAAGGTCCTACAGGTCCATGTGGTAGGAAAACTAATTGTAGGCAATGGCGAATGTTTCGTAAATGCTGTCCATAACAAATTTCTTCTAAGTCAAACAAGGGTATGCCTCAATTCTGCATACCCTTTTTCTTTCTATGATTAAGATTAAACTTGAAGTAAAAAATATAGTTTTTTATACGACTCTAAATTCCAGTAGACCCCAATGCTTATTAATGTTCATAAAATATCTGCTCATATTGAGTATTTCGATGAGCTTTTGATAAGTTTTAACTCTTAGTGCTTAGATATCCTCATTGAATATTTAAGCCCAAAATCTATTTATAACAGCTTCGAAATTCAATGGTATCAATTTAATTCTTAAAACATATATTGCAGTATGAGTCAAACACTTAATAACAAATCCCATCATTTGACTTTAGTAATCATATTATAGATATAAATTCGTATTTTTGTATTTTATGTAAATTAAGAATATTAAATTAAGTATAAAAATATGGCATATCCATTCAAAGAAATCGAAAGCAAATGGCAGAAATTCTGGGCTGATAATCACACATTCAAAATTGATGAAGATTATTCCAAACCAAAATATTATGTTCTGGACATGTTCCCTTATCCAAGCGGAGCTGGGCTACATATAGGTCATCCCGAAGGATACACAGCTACCGATATTATAGCACGTTTTTACAAGATGAATGGTTATAATGTACTTCATCCGATGGGATTTGATGCTTTTGGTTTACCTACTGAAAGATATTCAATGGAGACAGGAATTCATCCAACAGAAGCCACTAAAGTCAACATCGAGAATTTCAAACGTCAGCTTAATTCCCTTGGATTCAACTATGATTGGGATAGAATTGTAAACACCACTGATCCCGAATATTACAAATGGACCCAATGGATGTTTCTTTTGATTTACAATTCCTGGTACGACCATAACTTGCAAAAAGCCCGCCCTGTATCTGAGCTCGCTATACCAAAGCACTTATCAGACACTAGGGAAATTGAAGAATATATTGATAGTAAGAGATTAGCATATATTTCAATGATACCGGTAAATTGGTGCGAAGCATTAGGTACTGTTCTGGCAAATGAAGAAGTTGATGAGTGGAAAAGCAAGGGATATACCGTAGAACGTAAGCCAATGCGTCAATGGATGCTTAGAATAACTGAGTATGCCGATAGATTATTGAATGATTTGGATCTTGTAGAGTGGCCCCAGTCAACAAGAGATATGCAGATTAACTGGATTGGAAAAAGTGAAGGTGCCGAAGTAGTATTCAAATCAGAATCAGGCGAAAATATAACAGTATTTACAACAAGGCCTGATACAATTTTCGGTGCAACATATCTGGTACTTGCTCCCGAGCATACCCTGGTTTCATCTCTAACATCAGGTGATCTGAGAGAAGACATAGAGAATTACATAAAATCTGCAGCTGAAAAAAGTGATCTCGAAAGACAAGAGCTAAACAAAGACAAAACAGGTAAATTTATCGGTGCCTATGCAATTAATCCTGCAAATGGTAATCGCATTCCAATCTGGATAGCGGACTATGTACTCGCCCATTACGGTACCGGAGCCATAATGGCTGTTCCGGGGCATGACGAGCGTGACCACGAATTTGCCAAAAAATACAATTTACCGATTATTCAGGTAGTAGCACCTTCAGTAGATGTGATAATTGATATCGACAATGAAGCATTTTGTGAAAAGAGCGGATTTGGAATCAATTCTTCAAATGATGAAGTAAGCCTTAATGGTTTGCAGACTTATGATGCAATCCGCACCATGATTGGCTGGCTCGAGGGCAAAAATATAGGTAAGGGCAAAGTACAATTCAAACTTAGAGACTGGCTGTTTTCACGCCAGCGTTACTGGGGCGAGCCTATCCCTATAATGTTTTTTGAAGACGGCACTAAACGTGCATTAGAAAGTGATGAACTTCCACTTGTTTTGCCTCCTGTAAGTGATTTTAAACCTGCAGGTACCGGCGAATCACCACTTGCCAAAGTCGAATCATGGGTTAATTTTATTGATAAAAAAACAGGTAAAAAAGCCCGTTTCGAGACCAATACTATGCCCCAGTGGGCAGGCTCTTGCTGGTATTATCTTAGATTTACCGACAACAAAAATACAGAAATCTTCGCTTCTGATGAAATGCAAAAATATTGGATGGAGCCTGCAGGTGTTGACCTTTATGTAGGTGGCTCTGAGCATGCTGTTTTACATTTACTGTATGCAAGGTTCTGGCACAAAGTTCTTTTTGATTACGGATATGTAACTACCAAAGAGCCATTCAAGAAATTGTTTCACCAAGGTTTGATTATGGGCGAACCCGAGCACTTTTTCTTCAGGAATGCGGCCGGTGAAACAATCTCTGCAGAATTTGTCCGGGAAAATGATAATTTTGAATTTTTTGACAAGAGAAATAACGAAAAACTTATTCAAAATAAAATAGCCGAGGATAATCTCGAAAAAATCGGAGAGCATTTTTACCTCAAGGATAATCAGGCAATAAGAGTACATTCTAAGTCTTATAAAATGTCAAAATCTAGAGGTAACGTAGTTAATCCTGATACAGTCGTAAGTGAATTCGGAGCTGATTCTCTCAGATTATACGAAATGTTTTTAGGACCGCTGGAAGCTTCAAAACCATGGCAAACAAAGAATATAATAGGAGTTTTTAATTTCTTAAACAGAGTTTGGAGATTAATTGCCGATGATAATGGTTATTTGTCGAGTCAGGTTCAGAAAACAGAATTAAATCCTGAGCAGGAATATGTACTGCATTCCACAATCAAGAAAATTTCTGAGGACATACCCGCACTTAGCTTTAATACATCAATTGCACAGATGATGATTTTTGTTAATGAATTTAACAAATACGACATAAAACCATTCGAAGCAATGGAAAAATTCGTTAGATGTTTAGCACCATTTGCACCGCATATATCTGAAGAATTATGGCGTATTCTAGGTAATAGCGAAAGTATATATTTTGCTGATTTCCCTGAATATGATGAGACTAAAGCATCTAAAAGCACAATCGAGCTTGTAGTTCAGGTTTCGAGCAAAATCAGAGGTAAATTGCAGGTAAATGTTGATATTGACCAAGCAAGTGCAGAAAAGTTGGCTCTTGAAGATTCACAGGTAAAGAAGCATCTTGAAGGAAAGGAAATCAAAAAGGTCATTTTTGTAAAGAATAAATTAATCAATTTTATAGCGGTTTAGTTATGAAAAAAGCATTCTTAACAGGTATTACTGGGCAAGACGGAAGCTATATGGCAGAGCTTTTGCTGTCAAAGGGTTACGAGGTACATGGCATTATCCGTAAAGCATCAACTTTTAATACTCATAGAATTGACCATATTTACAGAGATTTTCACGATAGCAGTGCAAAATTGTTTCTACATTACGGAGATTTGTCCGATGCAGGAGCACTTACAGATGTACTTACACAAGTTCAACCCGATGAGATATATAACTTTGGAGCACAAAGCCATGTAAGAGCTTCTTTCGACCTGCCTGAATATACTGCTAATGTTACCGGTACATCTGTAGTCAGAATGCTTGATGCAGTCAAAAGGTTTCAGAAACCAGTAAAATTTTTTCAGGCATCTACATCTGAATTATTTGGAGGAAGCCCTCCCCCACAGAATGAAAACACGGCATTTACACCTCAAAGTCCGTATGCAGCTGCCAAGTTATTTGCTTATTGGTCTGTTGTAAACTACCGCGAAGCATATAATATATTTGCAAGTAATTGTATAACTTTCAACCATGAAAGTCCACGCAGAGGCGAAACATTCGTTACAAGAAAAATTACCCGTACCATTGCAAGAATATTAGCCGGAATCGAGCAGACTTTGTATTTGGGTAATCTGGATGCATTTCGGGATTGGGGTTACGCTGCAGAATATGTCTCAATAATTTACGACATTATGCAGCTCGATAAACCAATGGATATAGTCATCGGAACAGGACAGAGCTTTACAGTAAGAGATTTTCTGAAAGAAGCTTTTTCATACATCGGTATAGAAGTAGAATGGTGTGGCGTAGGTATAGATGAGTATGCTAAAGTCATTAACTTTGATTCGAACTGGTCAAATTCACTTAAAAAAGGCCAAACCATCGTTAAGATTGACCCCAGATATTTCAGACCCCTCGAAGTTGACCATCTGAGAGCAGATATAAGCAAGCTTAGGTCTGTATTAGGACGCGAGCCCCAAGTAAAGTTTGCCGACCTGGTCAGAATAATGATGGACTCGGACTTAATAAACAACAAATTGCCTGCACCCGGCATCGGACTTGAGCGTCACAATGATCTAAACTTTAAATGGTCTTCGAATATTGATATTTCAAATCTGAGCTGATGGAAAAAAATTCAAGAATTTATATTGCGGGTCACAGAGGATTGGTTGGTTCTGCCATAGTTCGGAAATTGCTTTCGCTGGGATACGAAAACTTAATCACATTCAGTTCAAGCGAACTTGACTTAAGAGACAAGGTTGCCACTGAATCCATGTTCGAAAAGTATAAGCCCGAGTATGTAGTTGTGGCTGCTGCAAAAGTAGGTGGAATACTTGCCAACAACAGTTACAAAGCAGACTTCATATATGATAATACTGCCATATCAATGAATGTGATACATTCAGCTTACTTAAATGGGGTTACCAAACTTGTAAATTTGGGTTCGTCTTGTATATACCCAAAATTTGCTCCTCAACCGCTCAAAGAAGAATATTTACTTACTGGTGAGCTTGAGCCCACTAATGAACCTTATGCTATTGCTAAAATAACAGCTCTAAAGATGTGTAACTTCTACTATGAGCAACATGGATGCAACTTTTTTACATTAATGCCGCCAAATCTTTATGGGCCCGGTGATAATTACAATCTCGAGACTTCGCATGTGTTGCCGGCATTCATACGTAAGTTCAAATTAGCTAAACTTCTGTCAGATAAAAACTTCACTTTGATACGCAAAGATTTGGAGTATTACTCTTTAGGATTTGGCTTTGATAGTGAAATTAAATCAATGAGTGATTCTGAAATTAGTGTTGCTCTTCTTAAATTAGGTATTGCTGCAAATAAAGTGTTACTGTGGGGAACAGGAGAAATCCGCAGAGAGTTCGAACATTCTGATGATATTGCTTCAGCTGTGATATATTCATTACAGAATTTATCTGCGGCTAATATCGGAAGTTTTATAAATATCGGGTATGGAGAGGACATCAAAATCAGTGATTTGGCAAATATGATTGCAAAAATGAGTGATTACAAAGGTGAAATAGCTTTTGCAGGATCGGGACTGACCGGTACACCTGTCAAGCTGCTTGATAATACCAAGGCAAAAGCTCTCGGGATTGAGCCCAAAATCTCACTTGAAGAGGGAATTATGAGAACTATAAATGATTACGCCCATGCCTAATAATCAATACATTCTATCACTCGAAAGTGCCTCCGACACCTTAGGAGTTGCATTGTCAGATAATAATGATGTTATTGCAGTTTTGAATTATCATAAGAAAAATCTACACGACCGATTGCTGGCAGACATCACAAGAAGAATGCTCAATGACTTATCATTAGGTATTGATGACGTAGCTGCAGTTGCAGTTTCGGCAGGTCCAGGCTCTTTTACAGGACTTAGAATAGCTGCAGCATTTGCCAAGGGTTTGTGCTTTGGAACTGATCGAAAATTTATTGCTGTATCAAATTTGGAGGCTTATGCTCATGCAGCTCTTCAATTCGCTAAATCACTGAAATTCAAATACTTAACTGCTGCAATAAGCTCACATAAAAATATCTTATACTTCCAAAAATTCAACGTTGCTGATTTTGTCAATGATAAAATTGAAATGACTACAATCGAAGATTTCGATAATATGGATCATTCAGATAGTTTGATTGTCGGCAATGCTCAATCAAAAGTTAATAATAATCAGGTTATTGAAAATTTCGCCCGAAACAGCTCAGAGTTTATTGCTAAGTATGCTATTCTGTTGTATAATTCTGGTAAATTTGACAATGTTGACACTTTCGAGCCAAATTATATTCAGGATTTTATACCCAAAACATCATTAAAAACATTAAATTTTTAAGCTTGGCAACTTATTTTTTTAAAAATAAATATTCAATAATTATTAAAATTTAATTTATATATTTCTTTGTGTTCCCGTCTTCTGACTGATATATTATAATTTGTGAGCTCAATTTTAAAAAACTCTCCCTATTCCACTACTAAAAATTTGGATGAATATTCTTTGCTACCATCTTTTAAATGAATTATATAAGTACCACTATTTAGATTAACCGGAATTGAAAATTCCGAACCAGCATTTGTTAAATTCAGGTCTTTGATTACTTTCCCGTTTATGTCAAGTATCTTTATTTTAATTTCTGGTGAAATTATTTGCAAGTTCTGAACCTGAATTCTACCTTTTTGGTACTGGATTTTAATTCCTGAATTCATAGATTTATTATCTACCCCTGTGAATACTTTTTTCAAATCAAATGCCGTTAATGGACCTCTTAATGCTGGTGATCCCGTACTGGAAAAAAGTACATTATTTTCGTTATTTATTTCCATAGAACCTCTTGCACTCGAATCCATAAGACTAATCACATAATCATCAACTAACCTTATAATAGATATTTTCTTTGATTGTACACCCACATAGTCAGAAGATATAAATGCGAAATCGCTAATTTCGAGATTGGTATTATTTTTTCTGTAGTCTTTTAGTTTTATCATTGTACCAATATTAAATATTAAAAGATTATCCCAAGATCTCCAAAAACCAACTAATTTATTATCATTTGAGAATTTGATTTTTGATGGAGCAATAGTTGTATTTTCAATTTTTTCTAATTCTTTAATCAATTTCAGTGTATTAGCATCCCAAAGTTTTAAAGAAACATAAGACTTTCCAAACACGTCCTTTCCACTGCCACCTGTTGCAAAAAAACGCCCGTCAGGGGAGAATGCAAGATTAGTCAACATTTCATCCATCTGAACCTTAATATTTTCATTAGATTCCATATCAAAAATATTGATTATACTACCTTCAAATGGTTGACTTGAAGTTCGTAACCCATATGCAAGTTTCTTTGAATCTGATGTAAACCGAACTAAGTTGCCTTGACCTACTTTTCTGTAGTTATTATCAGAGAAGTCAAGCAATACAATATCATCCCATGAAACTGCTAAATATCTTCCATCCTTTGAAATATCAATTGAAGCTATTTCATCTGATTCTATTATTTTGGGTAAAACCCGTACAAGTTTGCCGTTACTTCCATCAATCTCATAAATCTTATTTTTGTAGTAAGCAAAAATATTCCCGTTAGGATGAACAGCAAAGCCATCAATACGCCCAATAGTAGAGTCAGCCACCCAAAGAATATTCGGGTCAAGCTCGTTAAATCCGACTTGTGCTTTCATATTAAAAGCACTTGTAATCAGCAGCACTAAAGCCGCAACTGTGAAAAATAAACATCGTTTCATAATGAAACCTCCTTTTCTTCTATAAAATATTGAATTAAAATACCCACATATCTTAGACAAAATGCCATTTAAGCAAAGATTTATCATAGAATCATTTTGTGGTACAACGTTTGCGGTTGTTTATGCCGTAATTCACCTCATCAACATAAAAAAAAAATGTAGCAATCATTATCTCAAAATTACAATATTTTTTCTTTACTTCTACTAAATAATTACAATTAAATCATTTTTATCCCCTTTTTTTATGAGGATTGGGTAACGATGAGCGTGGGACGTGGTGAGTGCCGTATTTTCCAACTCCGAAAGAGTTGAATGTTTATAGAAAAAGCACTCGGGATTAACTACTGAATTTTGATTAATGAAGAATATAAAAATAATAAATATGGAATGATTATATTTTGTCTGTAAGTCTTTTTTTCAAATCCATTCTTTCATGTAAAATTCTGGTGATTTCGATAATTGAATTTTCTTTATGAAAATAGAATATTATATGTTTACCGGATTGATAACCTTTTAAACCTTTCATTGCAATATCATAATTCCTACCAATATCAGGTAATTGTAGAATTTTATTGCAACTGTAAATGAGTGAATCGTAATATTTGTCGGCTTGTTGTTGAGACCAATTTTCAGCTGTGTATTCCCAAATTGATGATAAATCATTAATAGCTTTATTTGAAAATATTAGTTTGGACATTGGAGTTATATTTAGATTTTAAATTTTGCAGATGTTCATAAGGATTGAAATTATCGCTAATCCCGCTATCCAAACCTTCCTGGACAGCACTTCTTAATTCTGCGGCTCTTTTCTGTTCATCATCAAGTAACTGCAACCCTGCTTTGATGACCTCATTAGCATTTTTATATAGTCCGGATGAAACCCATCTGCCTATTGAGTTCTCAATTTGTTTGTCCAATTGTAATGTTCCAATTTGATTCATGCCATTAGTCTCAATTTATTACATAGAATATAATTTTAAAACGATTTAAATACTTATTTAATCTATACTTATTAGTTAAAAATTTCAATTAATTTATTGAAAAATAATATCAACTAAATTCAATAGTAACTCTTATCATCACCTATATGCGATTGATTAAAACCAAAAACATCATTCATTTGTTTACTCGCACCCCACTGAAAACCAAATAGTATTCTGGACTGAGGAAAGTCATTTGGATTAAAAACCTGAGCGTTAGAATGAGTTCCGTAAATAAATTGAAACTTACCTGGTTCCGAATTCTGTGAATATAAACAATTTGTAAAAAGTACGATTATTGCAATTGTTATTAGCATCTTTTTCATAAAATCAGCCCTCCTTTACTACTTGGTATTGTAAAATTTGCCTACCGCAGTAAATTTTAACAGAATATACTCCAGCAGGATATTGAGAGAAATCAATAGTTAGCAGATTGTTTGTCGCTCCAGTAATTTCTGTTGAATAAAGCAATCTGCCACTTATATTGTATATTTCATATTTGCCTGAATTGATACAATTCATGGGTATATTAACAATTCCTGAAGTAGGGTTAGGATAAATGGTTTCTTTAGGGCTTTCAGTCGGTACGCTTGTGCCTGGTTGGTAATTGAATTTATCAATTAAATAACTACCACCAATAAAGTACTTTAATTGTTTACTACAAATTATGCTACCAATAGCTAGTTCGTTTTGTGGAGTAACTTCTCTTACATATTCAATCTTCTTATTGATTAAATCGAGAACTTTAAAATATCCGGTTGGTGTACCCAACACCTTAGTTTCATTCTCAAACAAGTAAATTTTTGGGTTCCAGCCAAGACTATTTGGCTGAATTGCAAAAGTAGAATCAATGATTCTGTTTTCACTAATACTGAATATGCAAAGACCAACGAGATTTCCAACATTATTTTTCCTATAAAAATCACCCGTAAAATAGATTTTATCAGTATTCAGTTCGGAGAACTTTATGTCGGCAGGTTCACTGAATTTGCCAGTATTTTGGTCTGAAATGAATTTATCAACTATCTTTTTTCTTGTATCAAGAGACCAAACTGTTAGTTTTGAATCACCATAATTCATAGCAGCAAAATATTTACCATCTTTCGAGACTGCAATTTCAGAAAATTTTAAAATGGAATCTACTCCACTTGTTAGTTCACCTACTGGTTGTAAAGTTTCACTATTGTAAATTAAAATTTTCCTTTTGAAAATTCCATTTGAAATATAGCCATTTTTTATTATCCTTATAGCATAAACTAATGGTCTGACAGGGTCAACGGCTATTCGTTCGTAATATGAATAGGGTAATTCCTCCTCCTTAGGTGGTTGGTAACTCGCCAAAAGATTCATATCTGCTAAATTTCTTATCTGTAGCTCACCTGTTTCTGGAGTTGGTTGACACATAAAAATTAGCTTTGAACTGTCTGGAGTAAACTCAAACTGCTTCCCTCCGTAAGGGTAGCTTTTTAAAATTCTTCCGTCTTCACAAGAGCGGATTTCTGTAAATTCCTTATCCTGCCCTGAAGTTAGAATAAATTGTTCCTGACCAGGCATAAAATGCAGGTCATCTACAATTCCCGAATCAAGCTTCTGCCTCCAGTCAATAGTAATTTCAGCCGCCCGTATAGAGCTTGCACTCAAGAATAGCAGCACCATAGCCGCCACAGTAAAAAACATTTTGCGTTTCATTTGATTCACATTACAAATTGTAACCAATTAATTTTCAAAATTACCAAAATTTCTTCAGAAAGTATCTTTAATATTGAAAAGTTGCTGTAGAAAGAATAATTATAATATGGAATTAGAATGGAAAAGGTAATGAATTATATTGAATAATCATTAAATGAATATCAAGCAATACAGACTTACTATAATGATACCCCAGATGTTAATCAAAATGCCCGCCTTAATCATTTCTTTGAGCTTTATTTTTCCGGATCCGTAAACAATAGCATTGGGTGGAGTACCAACAGGCAGCATAAAAGCAAATGATGCCGATATAGTAGCAGGCAGCATTATTAATAGTGGATTTATAGAATTCGACTTAGCCAGCGAAGCTAAAATAGGTAAAATTGTATTTGTTGTTGCAGTATTTGATGTTAACTCTGTCAGGAATGTTAACATAGTACATACTAAAACTGTGAGAGTAGCATCAGACAATCCATTGATGTTATGAAAATAATGCCCAATCAATTCAGACAGCCCAGACTCTGTAAATCCTTTTGCCAGAGCAAACCCTCCACCGAATATCAAGATTACTTCCCAAGGAATTTTACTTAAAACTTCAATATTAAGTATTTTTTCATTTCTCTCATTTTTTGAAGGTAAAATGAAAAGTAATAAACCTGAAAAAATTGCTACAGTTCCATCATCAATTAGGGAACCGGAAGGTAAAAATTCGCTCCAGCCGGGTACAACAAATACACCGAGATTGATATTAACTCTGAAAAGCCATAGTAACATTGTAGTAAAGAATACTACCAGAACTATTTTTTCCTCGAACGAGATTTTCCCCATTCTCGACAGCTGTTCCTTGATAAGTGCACGATTAATGGTAATTTCTTCATTATTTTTGAAAAGGATTCTTGTAAACAAAATCCAAACAGATATAAGCATAATAACTGAAATCGGGAATCCAAATCCAAGCCACGAAGCAAAAGTAATTTTTTGTAACTCAGGAAAATTCATTTCGTAAACTCTTTGGAATATTAGATTGGGAGCAGTGCCAATCAAAGTAGCAATACCACCGATTGAAGAGGAGTATGCTATCCCAAGCATTATCGAAACAGCCAGATGATGAACTTTTTGTTGTGTATGCTCTTCTTCCAGCTCTTTAATAAAAGCCAGCCCTATTGGCAGCAGCATTACAGTAGTAGCAACATTGGAAATAAACATTGACAGAAACGCAGCAGACACCATGAAACCGAATATAATTCCTGATGGTCCTGTACCAAGCAATTTGATGATGATAAGTGAAATTCTTTTGTGCAACATCCATCGTTGCATGGCTAATGCAAGTAAAAATCCACCAAGGAAAATTAAAATAGTACTATTGAAATACTCTCTTGCAATCTTATCGCCCGCTATTATCCCCAACAATGGAAATGCTACGAGAGGCACCAGTGATGTTGCACCCAGAGGAATAGCTTCGGATATCCACCATATTACCATTAATGAAGTAACAGCTACCATGCACGAAGTAATCTGGTTTTCAGTCACAGGGAACAACATCAAAAAGAAAAATGAAATTAATCCGAGCCATAACCCGATACTTTCTTTTTTGATATAGTCTGCTAATTTCATATAATTGGAATTATCGTTTACTAATCATACAGGAGGTATTTCTGACGCATTCTACGGAATTCATCTATACCTCTCTGCGAAATAGTGTTAATAAGTTCATCTGGAACATCCGAAAAGAAAGCATTCAGCAGGTCTTTTGTTCCGGTAACCTTCTGAAACATAGATTTGGAATTTTCTTTAACCTTATTCAAATCAAATAGTTCGGGCTTTAATTTTCTTATTTGCTGAAATAATTGTATTCCTGCAGTATATGGCTTGAAATTTTCTCTCTCGGGGTAAAAGTTCAATAAGATTCCATTAACCTGCTTACCTGCATGCATACCTGTTTGTGGCAAAAACCTCTGTTCCGAAATACTTATACCTGCAAAATACGATTTATCCAAATCTTTACAGACAATACCCCAATCAATTGAATTATTTCCTACCAACTGAAATGGCACTGTAGTGCCAATACCAATACTAATGAAGCCAAGTTCACCGAAAGTACCTGTCATTGCAAGGCCTCTTGCAGAATTCAGAGTCGGTACGTTAGGAGAAGTAGGAAACCACATCAATCCTGTATCTTCCCAAACCATCGAACGATTATAACCGGTCATTTTGACAATACTAAGGTCACATCTCAAATTTTTTCCTGTATTCTCGCTAAGCCAACCTTCGTTATTAATCATAAACGCCAGCTCGGCAATAGTCAAGCCATGCAGATATGTAACAGGTATAATTCCAACAAATGATTCCATCCCTTTTTCGAGGATGTTACCATCAACATTATTTCCTCCCATAGGATTTGGTCTGTCCAAAACCAGAACCGGCTTGTTGTTTTCGGCTGCTGCCTGCATTATTCTGAAAAGCGTACTGATATAAGTGTACGACCTAACCCCAATATCCTGTATGTCAACCAGAATGATATCGCCATCAGCAAGAATTTTGCTGCCGGGTTTGCGGATATCACTATACAAGGAATATACCGGAATTCCGAACAGTCTGTCATTCTCTACCTTTTCACCCGCAGGAACGCTTGCATAGAATCCATGCTCTGGCGTAATAATCGAAACAAGATTTACATATTCACTTTTTGCAAGCAACTCAGCGGTAAGAGTGCCATCATAGTATCTACCGGTGGAATTAGTGAAAAGAATAACTCTTTTTCCCCAAATATCACTGAAATCATGTTCTGCCAATAAGTCAATACCTGTCTTTACGACAGGTTGCGAAAGTAAGCAAGATGTATAGAGCAAAAAAATCAATAATGTAAAAGAAACTTTCATCAGGTATTGGTAAATAAGTGACTTTGAAATAGCAAAGATAAATAATTTACAAAAATCAAGCCAAAATATTACTATTCAGACATTAACTTTTCGTATAGCTTTTCATATTTGGGAATAATCATCTTACAGTCGAACTTTTCTTCGGCAATTCTTCTAGCATTATCAGAAAAAGTCTGCCATTTTCTATCATTTGTTAAAAGTGAAACCACATATTTTGCCATACGTACAACATCGCCGAACTCGGATACGTAGCCTCCCTCACCATGAATCACCACTTCGGGTATTCCACCGATATTAGATGCTACAACGGGAGTTCCGCAACTCATAGCTTCGAGAGCTGATAAACCGAAACTTTCTGATTGGCTTGGCAGTAAGAAAATATCGGCAGCAGATAGCAAATCAACAAGAGCATGCTGCTTGCCGAGGAATCTTACGTGCTCTGAAACACCCAGCTCCCTACTTAGCTTTTCGGCATCCGAACGCTCGGGACCGTCACCAATAAGAACCAGCTTAGCAGGTACTGATTTAATCACTTCCGCAAGGATTCTTACAGTATCCTGAACTCGCTTGACAGGTCTGAAATTTGATATATGCAACAGAATCTTCTCTCCATTGGGCGCTATGCTTTCTTTAATCTTACTACAAGGATTCCTTTTGTATTCGTCTAAGTCAATGAAATTATATATTACATTGATTTTCTTTTCAGGATTAAAATGTTGCTCTGTGTTGGTTCGTAAATATTGAGAAACCGCCGTAACAGCATCAGAATTATCGAGCGAATATTTTATAAGAGGATGAAATGCAGGCTCGAGCCCGACAAGTGTAATATCTGTCCCGTGAAGTGTAGTCACTAATTTCACATTGTTGTCTTTGAGTACGTTCTTTGATATAATTCCACTGATAGCATGAGGTATTGCGTAATGCGCATGAATAATATCCAGTTTCTCGTATTTAACAACATCAATAATTTTCCCTGCTAGAGCAAGAGTATATAAATTGTGCTCAAACAAAGGATAATGAGGTATCTCTACTTCATGAAAATAGATGTTATTAAGGAACTTATTTAGTCTCATGGGCGATTCGTAGCTTATGAAGTGTATCTCATGGCCTCTGTCGGCAAGTTTGAGACCGAGCTCAGTTGCAACAATACCGCTGCCACCGAATGTAGGATAGCAGATGATTCCGATTTTCATTTTAATACCTGAGTTTTCGATGAATAATTCTGATATATATTATACAATTAATGACGCAAAATTTTCAGAAATCAAAATTAAAGGTTCCATTTTTATAGCAGGAGCATATCCTGTAAATAATGTTAAATCTGCACAAGAAATTCTGAAAAGTCTCAAGTCAAAATACTATGACGCAAATCATAACTGTTTTGCTTACAGAATTGGATATGATGGTGCAGATTTTAGGTATTCTGATGACGGAGAGCCCTCGGGCAGTGCCGGAAAGCCAATTTACATGATTACAAAAAAATATGATTTAAGTGACATATTGATAGTAGTAACAAGATATTTCGGCGGTACCAAGCTTGGAGTAGGAGGCTTGGTCAGGGCATATTCAGATTCAGCTGAAGAGGTACTCAGGACAGTCGAAAAAAAAGAAGTGCACCTGACAAAAAACTTGATTATCGAGTGTACTTATAATGATTTAAGTGTTGTAAAGAAAATTATTGAGAAAGAATCAGTAGATGTAAGCGAAGAATATACAGATGTTATCAGGTTTAGAGCCAGAGTTCATAACTCTAAGGCAGATTCGATACATCCAATGATTTATGATGCCACCAACGGAAGAGTATCAGTATTATCAGAATGATACATTAAGGATTTCTGACAATTCTGAAACCAATATTGTTGCGAAATGTATCAGGAGTAGTTCTGTTCGCTGCGCGAGCGTAATTTTTTCCGTCACTCCAAGATCCACCTCTGACAACCCTTTTGGTTCCTCCGGAAGGACCTTGTGGGTCAGAAACCGGAGAGAAATTATAATAGCTCTCTCCATAATAATCCCAGCACCATTCCCAGAGATTACCATGCATATCATATAAATCAAAATCGTTACGATTTTTTTTACCGGATTGGTGCATCTTCATTCCTGAATTATCGCTAAACCAACCCATATCATTAATTACACCGTTACCACCGTAATCAGAATTGGTTCCGGCTCGGCATGCATATTCCCATTCCGCCTCAGTAGGCAATCTCCAGCCATTCATACCGGGTCTGACGGTTACATCTACACCTGTAATCACATAACAAGGCTCAAAACCCTGAATTAGCGACAAACGGTTACAGAACTCAACTGCCTGGCTCCAGGTAACATTATTTACAGGTAGAGTTATATTAACAGGTATAGCTGGATTATCATCCATTACAACCTGATACAATCTCTGAGAGATTTCGTATTTGCTCATCAAAAAGGATTTGCTGATACTTATTTCCTTTATAGGTTGCTCATTGAAAGATGAGTTATCTGAACCACGCAGGAATTTTCCAGCCGGAATTTCGGACAAAGGGAACACAGGAACCGGATTTACTCCTAAGTAAAAGCTGTCTATTGCTACCGTATCAAAATAAAGCACGGCCATTCCCGAACGGGCATCTGTCGGCATAGCAAAAGAAATGTAAGTGTTGTTCCAGACAATACATTCTTTAGAATTCAACTGTGAATTACCTTCAAATAAAAAGTACTTTTTAAAATTACTTTCGCCAAAATACTCTCCCTTAATGATTAGAGTATCACCAACAGAAAGTGTATCGGTACTGACGTAAATAATTTTTGCCTCTCCGCTGTACTCAATTGGATTTTCGTTGTGACAGGCAAAAAATGTCGCTATTATCAATAAAATAATATATCTAAACGTTACGGGCATATTAAGTTTTAATTTCAGGTTTTTCACAAAATACAAATATACGAATGATTATATGTTTAAATTTGTTAATTTTGAATTTTAAAAAAAGTCATGACAAAAATTGAATTAAAAAATATAGTAAAAGAGTATCAAGAGGGAGTTCGCGCTGTTGATAATTTCTCCATTAAAGCAGACGCCGGCGATTTCGTTGTGCTTGTCGGTCCGTCCGGTTGTGGCAAATCTACAGTACTAAGAATGATTGCAGGCCTGGAAGATATCACTTCGGGAGAAATTTATTTTGGTGAGCAATTAGTTAATAATCTCGAACCGCAGCAAAGAAATATTGGTATGGTTTTCCAGAATTACGCACTTTACCCTCACCTGAGCGTATTTGAGAATTTAGCGTTTCCCCTCAAAATAATAAAAACGAACAAAAAAGATATCGAATCAAGAGTAAAACAAATAAGCTCTATCACAGGTCTTGGTGAACTCTTGCATCGTAAACCAAAACAGTTATCCGGTGGACAAAGACAAAGAGTAGCATTGGCACGTGCCCTGATTCGCCAACCCGCAATATTTCTATTTGATGAGCCTTTATCTAATCTTGATGCGAAGCTTAGAATCCAAATGAGAAGTGATATTCTTGATTTGCATAAGACTGCCGGTACTACCTCGGTATATGTTACTCACGACCAAACCGAGGCTATGACTATGGGTACAAAAATTGCTGTAGTTGACAAAGGTAAACTACAGCAATACGGCAAACCTGACGAAATTTACTCAAAACCGCAAAATTTATTTGTTGCAGGTTTTCTTGGCAGTCCGCAGATGAATTTTATACCTTTAGACTTAGCTGAAGGTGAATTAAAAAATTCGTTCTTGAGCATCCCTCTTAGTGATTTATCATTAAATCAAAATGCTGGTATTTCAGGAAGTAACCTAACCGGTGGAATCCGCCCTGAGCATCTAAATGCAGATGTTGACAGCGGAATCTTCAGAGCCGAGATTTCAAGAATTGAATATTTGGGGCATGAGCAGTACATTCACTGTAAAATAAATAATACCGGTATCTGCGTCAGAGATAATTCTCCCGGAAAATATACACCCGGAGATAATATTGGAATTAATTTCGACTTTAAAAATATGCACTTATTTGATAATACTTCACTTAGGATAAATTAATGCCTTTCATGGGTGAATTTGCAGCATTGACTGCTTCGGTACTTTGGGCAGGAATTTCTATTGTGTTTACTGCCGTAGCCTTCAAGATTGGTACTGTTCAGCTAAACATTGACCGGATGAGCTTAGCTTCAATATTTTTAATAATTACTATTGCAGTCTTTGGAATCAGTTTGGTAGTAAATTTTAATCAATTTATTTTTTTGGCAATTAGCGGTGTAATCGGACTCGTACTTGGTGACTCATTTCTTTTCATGTCGTTCAAAGAAATTGGTCCACGACTTACCATGCTTTTATATTCTGTTAATCCTGCTATAGCTGCAATACTGGCTTTCTTATTTTTGGGAGAAGTGCTTGACTGGATGGGAATTATTGGCATATTTATAGTATTGACGGGTATTGGAATGGTTGTGTTGGAGAAGCCCCAACTCGATTCAAAATTTAAATTTACCCGCAAAGGCCTTATTTACGGACTTTTAGGTGGCCTTGGACAGGCAGTGGGATTGATACTTGCCAAAAATGCTTATTCCTATGGCGACATACACAGTTTGTCCGCAACTTTCTACAGAATCGCAAGCGCTGCTGTAATTATGCTGCCGCTCGGTATAGCTTTGGGCAGATACAAAAATCCCTTTAAACTATATTTTAATGACTTGAAGACTTTTAGACTCGTAGTATTGGGTTCAATTATGGGACCATATCTTGGAATATCACTGAGTTTCGTTGCTCTCACTCATACACAGATAGGCATTGCAGCAACTTTGCTTTCTACAACTCCTGTGATAATTCTTCCATTATCATGGTACTTTTATAAAGAGAAGCTATCATTTACTTCAATTGCAGGTGCTTTTATTACGGTAAGTGGAATTGCACTTCTGTTTTTGAAATAATTTTTGTTCCGTTGTTAATTATCAACAAAAGAAATCGTCTTAGATTTAAGATTTGTTATTATGTTATTAAATAATTGATGAAAATTTCATATTTTTTTATTTTTCTGATTCTAATCTTAACCAACTCGAATTCAGCATTATCACAGTGGGTTATACTCAAACATGATGCCGACAGTCTGGTAAGAGCAGGAACATATCATATTTATAATGTTGAGTTTGACAAGGCCGAAGATTGTTTCAGACAAGTTCAACAGATGTATCCTGGGCATCCTGCAGGATATTTCTTAGATGCTATGGTGTACTGGTGGAAAATTACTCTTCATCGTGACACAAAGAAATATGACTCTCCATTCGAGGAAAGAATAGAAAAAGTAATAAGAATCAGTGACAAAATTCTTGATACTAACTCAAGTGATTTAGGTGCCTTATTTTTTAAGGCAGGTGCAATGGGTTATCGTGCTCGTCATTATGCACAGAGAGAAAGCTGGGTAAAAGCAGCTTCTGATGGTGCTGCAGCTTATAGTTTGATGGTAGAATGCCAGAAACTTGCACCTGCAAATCATGATATTATGCTTGGCACGGGCATATATAATTATTTCGCGGTTGCAATACCCGAAAAATTCCCTTTAGTAAAACCATTGATGACGTTTTTCCCCAGAGGTGACAAACAGCTGGGCATATATCAGCTAAGAGCAGCTTCCCGAAAGGCAAGATATGCCGCTATTGAAGCCAGGGTGGTAATGCTTCAGATTTACAGCACATTTGAGAAAGATAATGACATAGCTCAGGCTATTGCACGGGAGTTATTTGATGCTTATCCCAATAATCCATATTTTCACAGATATTTAGCAAGAATCTTAGTCAGAAAAGGTGAGCAGGAACTTTACGAAAAAGAATGGCGGGATATTTTGAATAAGTGTATGGACAAAAAAGTCGGATACGATCATTTTACTGCGCGCGAAGCCATGTATTATGTAGGGTTATCATTAATGCGAAATAGAAATTATGACTCTGCTTTGAGATATTTTCTGAAAGCAGGCGAAGGTGCAGTAATTGACGATGAAGATTCAGGGTTTACTGTAAACGTTAATTTGTTTATCGGAAATATTTACGATATTAAAAACAAACGAAGCGATGCAAAAAAATATTACACAAAAGTTCTTAAGCTGAAAGAATTCGATAATTCACATACCAAAGCTAAAGTATATTTAGAACGACCTTACAAAAATTAATATTGCTCAAGGTTTTAATATAGTTGCAGGTTTAATTGAATTTAATTCAACATTCTCGGGTATGCCCTGAGGGTACCTTGCAAATTTACTCAAATTATTGACATCCATAGAATTTGGTTTATAAGTATAGGCATTTTCACCAGCTACTGTTATGGGTATGGTAAAGAGCCAATTCGTTGGTACAGTCAATAATAATAACCAGCCATGCGTAAGCGGAAAAATAGTAAATAGCGGAATTGTCCAAAAATAACTTTTATTTTGGGCATATCTCATCTTATATTTTTTATATCTATCGAAGGGTATAACCATAATTGAATCAAAAACTTCATAATAACTGTGTGTTTGCCTGAAAATGATAATTTTGTTTGTATCAATTGAGAGCAGTTCACCCTTATAGACATCTCCATTCTCCGTTTTTAATTCTATATAAGCGCCGAATGGGCTTAGATTAATATCTTTATTAGTTGGTAAGTATCTTGGTGTTGGAAAGCAAGACAACATTAGCATTGTTAAAGCAAGTATTAAAATAATCTTATTTATCATAAATCACCCTTTCATTTTGAATTTTTGAGTTCCAAAAATCGGCTTCCATCTGCGACTCATAGCTTTTAAAATCTTTAGCAACTGATTTCAGATATAGCTTAGGTTGTTCCAAAAGCATATACAGTTTTGCAATATTTTTCCCCTCGAGCCAGCTTTCACGCATCCATTCCAAATAGTACCCCTTTGATTTCAAGAAATATTCATATCTCTGTTCTCCGGTTGGTATTTCAAATCTCAACTTGTAACTTTCGCCCGGCGAGGTTATCAAATAATCATCTTTAGTCAACAATTTACTTAATGATTGATAATCAGTCTTTCCATCCTTTCTAATTTCTTTTGGAGTCATCTCGTAGGGTTTTACCTCGCTTATTACATTACACAAAGATGTGTAGTCAATTCTCCATAGTGCTTTATTGAGAACTAACTTAATTCTCACATTATTATTACCAGAATAATCTTTGAGTTTCACGAATTGCCGGTTAATTGAAATAGGACCTTGTTCGTTCAGGCCAGCCTGATAAATCCAGTTTTGTTTACTTGCGTTCCATACATAAATATCAATATTTCCTAACTCTTTTTTCAATCCATTATTCAGCTTTTCCATAATTACAGGCTCTCTTTCGAGAAGAGCAAAGTAATCAGAGAATTCATCACCCATGTAGCTCATAGTGTTATAGAACAAAAAAGTGGTCATCAGTGATTGTCTGAAATGGATATTGAGCCCTAAATTATCAGAATTATCAATACTGTCAAATTTTAGTATAATCTCTTCTTTTGAAATCAGATTTTTCTCATCCGACAGGCTCAGCCATTCTTTCCTGTCATCATATTTTAGAAGTTTGGTAATATCATTATTGTTACTTGTTGCTTTATCCGGCAGATAAGTATTTTCTGTTAAGTAAAATTTATCATTATTTGAATGAAAAACTTTTTGATTATTCTTCACTGGATAACCCAGTAATGATACTGAACGTATGCAATGTGTTTCTAATGCTTCGTTCTTTAGTGTAATATCAATAAAATTCTCATCTATGTAATCGTTTAGTTTTGAAGAATTTAGCGCATCTACATCCTCGTACTCCAGTGAAGGCAAAATTGCACTTGAAAATCCTTCCGCATCAGCATAATGGAAATTATCATTTTCATCAATGTAAAAGGTGGGACACGAACCAAAACACGTTTTAGGACTAATAATACAAAATCCTGTTACAGTGGCATTGAGTCCGGTAAGAAACATAATTGTACTTTTTCTTCCATCTTCCGACCATGCCATACTTTTGTTTGTCTCATAGATTATAACACTGTCAGTAGAGATGACAATTTCACCATCCTCTCTTAATTCTCGGTTATAATCATATCTTATTGCATTTCCGGATATTGATTTACTTAACGAATCCAAGGTCCACGCTTTTTTAAATATAACTACATCACCATTTCTCAGGTGAGCTTTCAGGTAAACTTTGTTTTCGGATTCCTTCATACTCGTCAGCATAGAATTTACATCGCGGTAATTTTCTCTGAAATAGTAATTGGTACATGCATATACCAATACTGAAAGGGATAAAAATATGATGAACCACCCGGCAAGTTTATTCATAATGACCTCATGCTATAGATTATACCTTAATGATAGTGATAAAGTTGAAGGAACTACACTTTCATTCAGCCAGCTTTCACCACCTCCTGACCTGATATAATCCCTGTAATTTATAAATATTGAATGATTTTTATCAACATTGTAATAAAGCGATATAATGGCTTCAGTCGAGTTATACCTGTTACTTTTATTATTCAGACTCAGAAACAACCACCCTAACCCTACCTTGAGTCCAACTTTTTCGTCAATTTCAAACATATTATACTTAAATAATAAGCTTATCCCAGTCTGACCGACATAATCGTTCCCAAAACTATAGTAAAATCTATCGTAGGGTGGATAATAATCTCTTTGCTGTTTACCTCTAGCGACCCATGAATGAATAGCTAACTCAAGACTGATTTTTAGCTCGAGTGGCGGTTCAATTTCGAAAGATGTCAGTATAGCGGGACCTTGTTTTAAATCTTGAATCAAAAATTTTGAATTATTAATATTTGCTATTCCACCGCCAACATATACATAAAATTTAGTTACCAAGGGTGGCTCATCATTGTCATTATAAGTAGAATTCATAGGATAAATATAATTAATATTTAAAATGATGAGAAAGAATATAATAAACAAGAAGGGCAAATTCATTTTGAAAATGTCAAGTTTAGATAGACATAAATTAAATTGTGCAATGAAATTCAATGCGATCATAAACACATACCCATTCTACTTAATAATAATCTGATTTTTTCAGAAATACAGATTCTAAATTAAGTATTTTTCTTTAAAAAAGCAAATTATATCATAAAAATCAAATTTATTTTTGCAATGCTAAAATAGAATTTACACTAAGCAATATTTTTTTTCGTAAATTAAAATTCAGATTTTGATAATTAATAACGGAATCAAATAGATGACAGAAGAGCAAAGATTAGAAGAGTTTCAGCGGAAAATTGATTCCGGTGAGAAGATTGAACCGAAAGATTGGATGCCAGAATCATACAGAAAGAATTTAATCAGAATGATATCACAGCATGCACATTCAGAAATAGTCGGAATGTTGCCTGAAGGTAACTGGATTACACGTGCCCCAAGCCTTAGACGCAAGTTGATACTACTTGCAAAAATTCAGGACGAGGCTGGCCACGGATTATATCTTTACAGTGCAGCTGAAACACTTGGTGCATCCAGAGAGGAGTTATTGGAAAATCTACATACCGGCAAAGCCAAATATTCAAGTATTTTTAATTATCCAACTCTTACCTGGGCAGATATCGGAGCAATAGGATGGTTGGTGGATGGTGCTGCAATGGTAAATCAGGTAAGCCTGATAAAAACATCTTACGGTCCGTATTCGAGGGCTATGGTGAGGATTTGCAAGGAAGAAGCGTTCCATAACCGTCAGGGATATGAGATCATAGCTGAACTTTGTAACGGAACACCAGAGCAAAAACAAATGGCTCAGGATGCTCTCGACCGATGGTGGTGGCCTGCTATACAAATGTTTGGACCTGAAGATACCAAATCTACACATTTTGAGGAATCAATGAAGTGGAAGATTAAAGCAGAATCTAACGAGTCGCTAAGACAAAAGTTCATAAATATGACAGTACCCCAGGCAGAAGCCAGAGGACTTAAAATCCCTGATCCTAATCTTGTTTTTTATCCTGAAACTAAAACTTATACTTATGGTGAAGTTGACTGGAATGAATTTTTTAATGTTATTCAGGGCAATGGACCAATGAATAAACAAAGGGTCAGAGCACGTAAAAAAGCTCATGATGATGGCAAATGGGTACGAGAGGCAGCCACTGCCTATGCAAAAAAGAAATCAAAGCAATCTGCTGCATAAATAAGACATTTTTTTTCATTTATATTTCAGAGTTATGATAAACGATACACAATGGAACCTTTGGGAAGTATTTGTGCAACTCAAAACAGGAAAACCGCACGAACATGTAGGCAGTGTACACGCCAGCGACAAGGAAATGGCCTTGCAAAATGCAAGAGATGTTTATGCCCGAAGGGATAAACCGGTCAGCATTTGGGTTGTGCCGTCTGATAATATTGTAGCAACAATTCCACAGGATAATGAAGCATTTTTTGACCCTGCAGATGACAAAGTGTACCGTCATCCCTTATTTTACAAAATTCCTAAAGGAGTAAGCGTTGACATACACTGATGAAATCAAGAAGCATCTATCTATATACGCCCAGCGTCATGGTGATGATAGATTGATACTTGGTCATAGATTGTCGGAGTGGTGCGGGCATGGTCCCATCCTCGAAGAAGATCTTGCTACGACCAACACATCACTGGATTTGATTGGGCAGTCGGTTATGTGGCTTAAGTATGCTGCAGAAACTGATGGTTTGGGCAAAACAGAAGATGACATGGCTTACTTGCGCTCCGAAAGAGAATTCAAAAATGTGTTATTGGTGGAGCAGCAAAATGAAGATTTTGCTTACACTACTGCCAGGCAGTTTTTCTTTGATGTTTATGACCTCATTTTTTATTCAGAGTTGAGGAATTCCACAGATGAAACACTTCGAGGTATCGCAGAGAAGTCTGTAAAAGAATCTACCTATCATGTTAGGCACAGTTCAGAATGGATGCTAAGATTGGGTGATGGTACCGAAGAAAGTCACCAAAAAATTAAAAATGCGGTCGCCGACTTGTGGATGTACACCGGTGAACTTTTTTTTATGGACGAAACAGATGAAATACTGATTAAAGAAGGTATTGCTATTGATTTGAACAAAGTTAAAACTCTTTGGTACGAAAATGTTTCAAAAATTATTAACGAAGCAACTCTCGAAGTGCCGTCATTAGATACATTTATGCAAAAAGGTGGCAGAAAAGGTATCCATTCAGAAAATCTTGGCCACATACTTTCAGAATTGCAATATCTCAAAAGAGCTTTCCCCACAGCAAAATGGTAAACAATATATCCATAGAAGAAATTTATAAGATTATTGAGCAGGTATCCGATCCTGAGATACCTGCTCTTAATGTTATTGAAATGGGTATGGTCAGAGAAGTTTTTTTTGAAGACGAGACCCTGAAGGTTGTTATTACACCTACATATTCGGGATGTCCGGCGATGAATCAAATCACTTGTGATGTACAAAAGGTACTGATGAACGAAGGTATCGAAGCTCAAATAATCACAAGATTGTCACCTGCATGGACTACAGACTGGATGAGCGAAGAGACACTTGAAAAGCTAAGAGCATCAGGCATAGCACCTCCAAAAACAAAAGTCAGCACACTTGACCCTAATAATTTATTTAATATTATTAAAATCCCCTCACAAATTGAATGTCCTTTTTGTAGTTCTGATAATACAAAAATATTAAGTGAATACGGCTCGACAGCTTGCAAATCATTTCATTACTGTAATAACTGTCTGCAAGCATTCGACCATTTCAAATGCCACTAAACTACTTTGATTTATATCTTGTTTGTATAATTATGAACATAGAACTATTATGTATTTGAATTGAAACATTTTATGATTTTAATCGAATATATTAATAACACATTTTGTAACCTGTTAATTTTATTCAACTATATGAAATCTACACGAATATTATTTATTTCGATGTTTTTTATTTTTATTTTTACCTCAGATCTACTTTCTCACAGCAGGAATATAAAAGGGATTGTGCATGATAAAGAGAACAAACCAATTCCCAGCGCTACAATCAGACTTCAAAATACAGTTCTTGGAACGGTGGCAAACAAAAAAGGCGAGTTCATACTCAGAAGAATTCCTGACGGTAAGTACAAACTTATGATCACTGCTGTGGGATACGAAACCTTTTATAAAGACCTTGAGTTTTTACACGAAGACGGAGATGATTTAGATTTAGAAGTCACAATGTTCGAGTCAGTAGTATTTTCAGGAGACGTTGTTGTTACTGCAACAAGGTCAGAGAAAATATACGAAGATATACCTATCAAAGTATCTGTAATTGACGATAAAATATTTGAATCCACTCAATCCGTAAGCATAAGAGACGGGCTGAGATTTCAACCCGGCTTGAGAGTCGAAGCAAATTGTCAGAATTGCGGTTTTACACAGGTTAGACTTAACGGCCTCGAAGGTCGCTACTCGCAGATATTGATTGACAGTCGTCCGATATTTTCAGCTTTGAACGGTATGTATGGCCTCGACCAGATACCGGCAAATATGATTGACAGAGTTGAAGTAGTTCGCGGAGGTGGTTCGTCACTTTATGGTGGAAATGCTATCGGTGGAGTTATTAATATCATCACCAAACGACCAATGGAGAGTAATTTCACAGGTTCTTACCTTCATAGTTTTATAAACGGCAATATCCCTGACAGAGCATTCCAATTGAGCGGATCTAGTATTACAGCTAAGCAGGATGCAGGCGTTTTTCTATTCGGCAATTACAGAGAAAGAAATCCCTGGGATGCTAATGGTGACGGTTTCACTGAGTCATCATACATTAATGCCAACTCATTCGGAGCAAGAGCATTTTACGAGCCAAATGCCTTCTCTAAGTTATCACTGGATTTCCATACAATTGGCGAGTATCGTCGAGGTGGTGACGAAATTGAGCGCCCACCCCACGAAGTATTAATGGCTGAGGATATGACTCACTCTATGCACGGTGGTGGCATCACTTACGAACAATATTTTAATAAGAATCAGGCAAAATTATCTTTATATACATCAATAAACTTTACAAACAAACGCAACTATTCGGGTGTTGACAGAGATCCCAACGGATATGGCTTTACAGATAATTCCATTTACGTAGGTGGGGCACAGTTTTCGCATACCATTGCCGACTTTTTTGTTGGTAGCAGCGTTGTCACCAGCGGCTTGGAATATCAGTACGATAATATCATAAACGAAGCAACCGGATACCGGACTTCGCTTAACCAAACTACCAAACTTATTGGATTTTACACTCAGTTAGACTGGTTGTTGACTGAGGAGTTCAGCATTTTAGGTGGTTTTAGACTAGATAAGCATAATTTTGTTGAAAGTGCAATTTTTAATCCCAGACTCACTGCTATGCTCAAGCCCATCAAGGACATGACCTTGAGAGCCAACCTTACAACAGGTTACCGCGCTCCACAGGCTTACGACGAAGACTTGCATACAAGCCTGAGATCGGGCAACAGAATGCTTATTGAACTGGCAGATAACCTTAAGGAAGAACGATCATTGGGATTCTCTCTAAGCGGTGACTATACTTATTACTTCGGTGAGCTTCCTGTTACTTTGTCGTTAGAGTATTTCAACACCAGACTGATGGATGTGTTTGTCAATCAGGAAACAGGTATTGATGATTTTGGTAACATAAGATTTACAAAAAGCAATGGTGATGGTGCTTTAGTTCAGGGCGGTACAGCAGAGCTGAAAATGTTTATATCAAATGATATACAGATGCAGGCAGGACTAACATATCAGACAAGTGTTTACGATTCCCCTGTTGTATGGTCTGAAGGCGATGCCGAAAAAGGTATTCCGGAGCAAATCACAACAAATATCCTCAGAACTCCTAACCTTTACGGTTACTTAACATTTTTTGCAAATATAACTGAAGATTTGGAACTCAATTTATCAGGAATATTTACCGGTGAAATGTTTGTTCCTCATTACGCAGGTGGCATTCGCCCAGATGGCAGTATTCACGAATTAGATGTAATGACTGAGTCACCAAGTTTCTTTGAGGTGAATGCTCAAGTTTCATATAAAGTGGTAGCAAGCCCTGACATCAGCATTAATTTAGGTGTAAGTAACTTATTCAACCAGTTCCAGAATGACTTTGATTCAGGTGCAACCAGAGATACTGATTATATTTATGGTCCTTTACGTCCACGAACAATCAGTTTTGGAATAAAAGCCGGTATTTAATTTATTAGCACCAAGATATACAAATCTTAGTACTGATACGTCATTTTTCATTTTATAAAGCGGAAGAATAATGTCAGATTCGAAACAAATACATGGTACTACTGTTATTGGTGTTCTGAAGTCGGGTAAAGCGGCAATGGGCTCGGATGGTCAGGTCACATTTGGTAATACCGTATTAAAGCATAATGCAAAAAAAGTAAGATTATTATATAACAACACTATCCTGGCAGGATTCGCAGGGGCAACAGCAGATGCATTTACCCTTATCCAAAGATTTGAGGAAAAACTTGAATCTAACAGGGGCAACTTGCAAAGAGCATCTATTGAGCTTGCAAAGGATTGGAGAACTGATCGCTATCTCCGAAAACTCGAAGCTATGCTAGCAGTTATGAGCTCGAAAGAAGGATTTTTGATTAGTGGCACCGGAGATGTAATTGAACCCGAAGATAATATCATTGCCATTGGTTCGGGTGGTCCTTTTGCACTTTCTGCGGCAAGAGCCTTGCTCAATCATTCAGAATTAGACCCTAAATCAATTGTTGAGGAGTCATTAAAAATTGCGGGTGAAATTTGCATATATACAAATTCTACCTTTACTATTGAATCCTTATATTAATAGGAATGACAGGAAATAAAAATGGAAATAATTAAACACGAAAACAATTTTAATTTACTCAATAATCAGAATTATCTGACTCCGAAGCAAATTGTTACAGAACTTGATAAATTCATTATAGGTCAGGATGCTGCAAAAAAAGCCGTTGCTATAGCTCTCAGAAACAGATGGAGAAGACAAAACGTTGAAAGCGACATCAAAGATGAGATAATGCCCAATAATATCATTATGATTGGTCCTACCGGTGTTGGTAAAACAGAGATTGCCAGAAGACTTGCTAAACTTGCCAATGCTCCATTCGTTAAAGTCGAGGCAACTAAATTCACCGAAGTAGGATATGTTGGCAGAGATGTTGAGTCTATGGTCAGAGACCTTGCCGAGCGGGCTGTTGCAATTGTCAAGGAAGAACACCTTGAATCTAAAAAAGGTGATGCAATTTTTGCTGCCGAAAACAGAATTCTTGATATTTTGATACCACCGGTTAAGAAATCTCCATCTTTTGATAATACAACAGATTCAGAAATTGAAGAGAATTCTGCTACAAGAGAAAAATTCAGGCAGATGTTACGAAACGGAGTACTCGATGAACGCATTATCGAAGTTGAAGTAATGGTTGACCAGACACCTAATTTACACGTGTTGGGACCAATGGGTATGGACGAAATTGGAATGAATCTCCAAGATATTTTTGGCAATATGATGCCTAAAAAGCGAAAAGCACGCAAAATGAAAGTTTCCGAAGCAAGACTGCTTCTCGAAAAAGAAGAGGCAGATAAATTAATTGATATGGAAGCTGTGATTCGCGAAGCTTTGCGAAGAGCCGAAAACTCAGGCATTATTTTCATTGATGAAATTGACAAAATTGCCTCAAGCAGTGGTCGCGGTTCGGGACCTGATGTATCAAGAGAAGGCGTACAGCGTGATTTGTTGCCGATTGTCGAAGGTTGTGCAGTAAATACTAAATATGGAATCGTAAACACCGACCATGTCCTTTTTATTGCATCCGGTGCCTTCCATATCTCTAAACCATCGGATTTAGTCCCCGAACTTCAAGGGCGATTTCCGATAAGAGTAGAGCTCAAAAGCCTTACAGAAGACGACTTTGTTAAAATTCTTACTCAACCCGAAAATGCTCTGATCAAGCAATACCAAGCACTTATCAAAACCGAAAATATTGACCTTGAGTTTGATGAGTCCGGGATTAGAGAAATTGCAGCTCTTGCTGCCAAGGTTAATGATGAAGTAACAAATATAGGAGCTCGAAGGTTGCATACTATTATGTCAACTCTACTTGAGGAAATTATGTATAATGCACCCGACGAAATAGAATCAAATCACATTATCATTAATTCTGATAAAGTGCAAGATGTATTGAAAGATATAGTCCGGAATACTGACATAAGCAAGTACATTCTGTAAATTCCACATTAATCGAAGCTGCTGTACAATTGATTACAGCAGCTTTTTTTGTCTTTATTGTCAGATTCTAAAATAGATTTCGATATTTACTTATATTAAAATGAATAGGTTATTGCTAATTAAACTTGGGCAGAAAGTTATTATTATTTAAGTAAATTGAATCATTCCAATAGAATTTTTGTTGATACGGGTCTCTAACTTGTGAATTTGCATAATATGAGCAAAGGAATAGAGCCATAATAATAAGAAATTTAATTGTGTTCATGACTTACCTCTGGTATATAACTTTATAAGTTAGTGTATTATTCTTTGAGGTAATTGTTAGATAATAAATGCCAGGCTGAATACCTGTTAAAGAAAATAAGATTTTATCTTTATCCACATTTGCATCAAATTGTGTAAAATCCTTGATTAATTTACCAGATATATCATATAAAGCCGATGTAATTACTCTACCAAAATTATAAGGTATATTTACTGTAATAGTGCCAGTTGTTGGGTTTGGGTATATATCGTTACCTAAATAATTTTGTTTATCATCAATGGGAACCGCATCTAAATGCAATTTGTAAACAACAATACTCTTTGGACTTCGTGGGAATGCAATATATCTATCAGTTTTATCCACATCTATACTTATTGCACCAGACATTCTATCAAGAATCAAAGCTCTTTTATCATTCAA
>JANJTB010000017.1 GCA_024711295.1 bacterium
TGATGGCGACATAGGTCGGCGCGTGTATTTATCCGTGAATAAATTTAATGCAACGAGCGACTTACACATCCGTCGTGATGGCATAAAAGAAGTTTATTTTACAGATAACAACGGAAATGTTCGTGTTGTGATAGACAGTAATAACATAATTAAAAAATACGACTACAAACCTTTTGGTGAGCTGTACTGGTCAAGTGACGGCTCTCACCTGCGTGAAGGATTGGAGGGTAGTATTTTCGACCCCGAATCCGAACTGCAAATGAAAGGAGTTAGACTGTACGACACCGAAACCGGCAGATTTACCACCCCCGACTTGCTCTGGGCTGCTTTTCCGTCGCATACACCCTACCATTATGCTTATAACTCCCCAATGATATGGAGTGACCCCAGTGGCTTAGCACCGGAGAAAGAAAGAGATAGAGAGAAGTTGATGGGAGGAGAAGAAAGTGGACCTATTTATAGCAATCCTCTAATGCCTAAGTTCCAATTAGAATTAAATGCTATTCATGCTCTTCAACTTAAATGGATGGGTCAATCAAATAATGATTTTATTGCAAAATATCAAAGTGATGATAAAGATGCTACCAGATTAGCAGAGTGGCAGGGCGAATGGAATAAGTTGACTTCACTTCCCGTACAAATAAATGGTACTTTGAATGAAAAGAATGATTGGATAAGTAGTAAATTTAATATAAATTCTAATAATTTTCAAAATGATAGATTTACCTTGTATGTTGAAGAAGCTTATTCCAATAGTAATTCTATAAAAAACGAAGTAGTTAAAAGTCATTTTAGTGCTATACCAGAAATCCATAACTGGTCAGATATGGTTTTATCTACACTTAATCAGTTTAATGCAATAAATCGTATTGGTATTGATAAAGTCAGTGGTAGAGTGTATGCTAATTCTCTATTTTCAGATAGAAATCCATACTTTGGTTACAGAATAGATAGAAGCAATGTTAGACTTTTGGGGCCTATTTTAAGAAATACAGGATATATAATGTTAGCAACAGGATTAATAATTGAAGCAGATGATTACTTCCAAGGGAATCAATCACTAATTGGACTTGGCGCAGATGTAAGTGCTATGATTTATGCAGCACGATTAGGTGGTTGGACAGGTATCTTATTTGGGTTAACTTATAGTATTGGCTCAAATGAATTAAATAGAGAGCCAATATTTGGATGGAATAGTGGTAGTAGGTTCCTGTCGCCATCAGATAATACAAATGTTTTTATAAATTGGAGGAAATAACCTTATGTATGGATTTATATTTTATGGTGTTTATAAGGAATTGAATAAAACAATTGTCTCAACTGGAAAGGATAAGCAAATAGATAGGCGAATAAGTGCAGTAGCTATAACATCAATAATAATGGGATTTAATTTACTTACTATATATGCAATTTTAGTAAAATATTTTGATATAAATATATTGCCTTATGATGAAAATAGGAAGTTTTATTTAATAATTACTTTTTTATTGATTTGGTTTTATAATGAAATTTTTCATAAAAGAAAGCTAAAAGAGTTATCCCTTAAGTATAAACCAATTTATGATAAACATAAGTATTTAGACCGAATAATAGGAATTGGTATTATAGTAGTAAGTGTTATTATATTTATGATAATTGGAGCACCTTAAAATTTAAAACAATAATCAAAGACAAATCTTTACTTGGAATGGGAGCTGATGTTGGTGCTATGAGTTTTGCTTTCAGAATTGGCGGTTGGCATGGTATCTTGTTTGGTTTAGCATACTCAATTGGTTCAAATGAATTTGATAGAGAGCCAATATTTGGATGGAATAGTGGTAGTAGGTTCCTGTCGCCATCAGATAATACAAATGTTTTTTTAAATTGGAGGAAATAACCTTATGTATGGATTTATATTTTATGGTGTTTATAAGGAATTGAATAAAACAATTGTCTCAACAGGAAAAGACAAACAAATAGACAGAAGAATCAGTGCAGTAGCATTAACATCGTTACTTATGTTTTTACATTTAGCTACAGTACGTTCAATTATAAAAATCAATTTTGGCATAGATTTTTTATTAGTACCTGAAAATGAAAATAGAAACATATATATTGTTTTTATTGCGTTACTAATTTGGCTTTATAATGAAATATTTCATAAGAGAAAGCTAAAAGAGTTGTCATTGAAATACAAACCAATTTATGACAAATATAAGTATTTAGACAGGATTGTTGGGATTGGATTTTTTGCTGTTAGTTTGGTAATATTTTTGATTTTTGGTAAGCCATAAAATATCAAGTATAAAGATTAAATCAATAATGCCCTATGATGATACAGACAAATTGACTTATGGCTATCAATATAATCATGCTGGAGTGCGTGAGCAGAAGCGACTTTTTTCAAATATCAGTTTTAAATGCTTTTTTTTGACTTCTAATAAATATAATATCTTATCGTCAAATTATTATTATTAATATGGATTTTTTTTATGGAAAATTTAGTCCTTACAAGCAGTTCTAAAAGTGATATATCTTTGATTTTCAAACTTGCTAAGAAAATGGGCGTTAATGTAAAGCGTGTGAGTAATGAAGATATGGAAGACTCAGCACTATTATTAGCAATTAAAAAAGCAAAAACAGGTAAATATGTTGATACTAATACATTTTTGGAAAATCTTCGAAAATGAATGTATTAATTGACAAATCATTTGATAAAGACCTCAAAGCAATAACTGACCCCAAGTTAAAAGCAAAATTGGCTGATTTAATCGATGAGATAATTGATATTGGACGGTTTAATAACATTAGAGACATTAAAAAGCTCAAGGGTGATTCAATAAGTTATCGTATCAAGTTTGGTGATTATAGAATTGGTTTAGAATACGAAGATAATAGCATAAAGTTGATAAGATTTTTACACAGAAAAGATATATATAAATATTTCCCATAATTTGCATAGCTTCCGTATGTACGACACCGAAACCGGCAGATTTACCACTCCAGACTTGCTGTGGAGTGCCTTCCCATCACATACACCCTACCACTATGCGTATAACTCACCTCTGATTTTTAGTGACCCCAGCGGTCTTGCTCCGGAGAAAGAGAGGGATAGAGAGAAGTTGTTGAATATTAAGTTAGACGATTTTAGTGATGGCTATTATTTTGGTATATGGACAGCCCAAGAAATTGAACGATATAACGGAATGACTAATTATTGGAATGACATTTTTTCCGGACTCGATGCAACATTTGGCAGAGTGATGAATTGGAAAGATGCATTTAATACAAA
>JANJTB010000038.1 GCA_024711295.1 bacterium
GGCACTGGGGTGGTTCTTATAAAATTTCAAAATCACTTTTGGTAAATCAAATTGACCATTTCAGGCATTGGGAAAATTGGGGCTTTACTTTTAATGATTTGGATAGCGGTTATAGAATATTTCTGAAACCGGAAGAATACTTCCTAATCCACAATTGCAGATAGATATTTCAAATCTGCCATCAGCAACATATTACCTGCGATTATCCAATGGGAAAGAAATTAAGGTGGAAAAAGTAGTGAAGTGGTGATGGTTTTCCAAAACTCTCAATTCCCCTCTTGAGGGGTGCCTGCCGTAGCAGGCGGGGTGGATGGCTTTCTACACACCGGTAACAATATTTCATCTTCTCACTCCCTTAACTTGTCAGAACCGTGATTTTTACAATCATATTAATCAAATAAATCATGCAAATCATAGTTCAGATTTTTTCTTTGGACGAGGTGGATGGATTTTCAACAACTCTCAATTCCCCTCTTGAGGGGTGCCTGCCTTAGCAGGCGGGGTGGATGGTTTTCTACAACACCGGCAATAATATGTCATTTTCATACTATCTTAACTTGTCAGAACCTTGATTTATTGAAATAATTATTTTTATACACGTTATTATGATTATTATTAAACATAAATTGGTATAAATTATGAATTATACAACAATTAAAATACCTACTCAAATTCACAGGAAATTGAAACAACTTTCCATTGATTCAAAAGTTTCTCAGCAGGAAGTTCTTGAAAAAAGTCTGCAAAAGTTTGAAACAGAATTATTCTGGGAAGCGTGTAATTTGGCTTACTCTAAGGCGGCAAATGAAAAAAATGAAGATGATTTTTCCGGTACTTTAGGAGATGGATTAGATGATGAATATTGAGCGTGGTCAGATCTGGCTGATAAATTTTAACCCCACCCAAGGGCATGAGCAATCAGGAATCAGACCTGCTCTGATATTATCAACAAATCAATTTAATAACAGTTTGGCAGACAAGGTGATAGCAATCCCTCTAACAAGTAAAAACAAAGGTATCCCACTTGATGTTTCATTATTACCGCCGGAAGGTGGTATAACTAAGGATAGCTACATAAAATGCGAAGATATCAGGTCGCTATCGAAATCGAGATTAATCGAACTTTGGGGAAATATTTCAATTGAAAAATTAAATGAAGTTGAAAAGAAGATAAAGCTCTTACTTGGATTTATAAAATGATTGAACCTTGTTTAATATTATTTTGCAATTATTTTAATAGTATAAGCAAGTATTTTTAATGAAGTTTAGCAATTCAATCTCTACAAGGTAATAAAAAAGTCATTTTTCAGATATTTTTATATGGGTGGGGTGGATGGATTTCCAAAAAAAGCATATTGAATATCTGAGTTTTATCATCCAATCCATCAACCCTACGGTAAGCCGTAGGATTGATTTCAGAGATAGTGATTTAATCTCATGCGGTATTAGTTTGACTTCGATTTCAAGCTATAATACAATTCACTATAAAAATATTAATATTCTTTAATATTTATGAAAAGCTCCGGAGGATTAATCCTTTTGCCATGTAGCCATATTTCGTCGGGAGTACCACCCCACTTGTTTGCAAAAATATCTCGGTTTCTCTCCAGGCGTCTGCGATAGGCATCATTTCCATCATCTGCAAAGCTTCTGGACCTGTAATGATGCACGAATACATATTTCAGCACAAGCGCTTTGAATCCCGCTACCTGTGCTCTCATACAGTAATCATCATCTTCGTAATTCCCTGGGCTGAATATCTCGTCGAGACCACCAATTCTATCAATAACATCACGCTTGATCAATGTGCAGAAAAATGCCAATCGTGGGAATTCAAAAAATTGTCCTGAGTATTGTGAATCTAAATCTGAAGCGAATTTGAGCAATTCATCAAGATTTGTGTAGTTGCAATCTTTCAGCAGCTGAACACCGCTGATGTTATTCGACATCGGACCAACCATGCCAATCTCATGACTCATTTCGATTGCCTCAATCATTTTGCCTAACCATCCGGGAGTAACAACTGTGTCATTATTACCAATGAGTATATACTTGCCTTCTGCTGCTCTAAGTCCCTGATTTACACCCTTTGGGAATCCCAAATTTTCGGGATTGGTGATAACTTTAACATTTTTTCTTTGATTCTGCAAATCTTTGAAATAGTTTGGTATATTATCACGACTGCCGTTATCAACGAGTATCAGCTCGAAGTTTTCGGGAGTAAATGCATAAATTGAATCTATACATTCTTTGGTATATTCATATTGATCTTTTGCCAAAATAATGATTGAAGTCAGCGGAGTATTATTTTGCGATTTGGGGCTGCTAATATGGTAAACCGGATCAGACGGTCTGAACCAATCAATACCCCATAGTTCCATAGGGTGGGGGACATTATTCTGACCATAATATTTCTTGAGCTTTTCGAACAATGCATCAGTGCTTTGCTGAACCAAATTATCCGTATGCGATTTAGCTTCAGTTCTGAAACTTGCCTGCCCCACATGATAAACAAATGAATCTAAAGCAACACCGAGTTTGCCTCCATTAGTCCGAATTCTCCAGCTCAATTCCAAATCATCATTTCCCAAGAACAAATCTTCGTCCAGTCCGCCATACTTTTCAATAAATTCACGTCTAACAGCTAGACAGAAACCAATAAGCAGTTTAGTCTCGACAATCTGCCCTTTGAAATTCTTATTAAAATAGTCGGCAACATCAGGTAAATTCCAACCGCTAAGATCGTCTTTGGGATAAAGTTCCATCCTCTGATGCCCCGCTACTCTGTTCGAAACCGGTCCCACAGCTGTTAATTCATTATCTCTGAAATGTGAAGTGAGATTGTTTAGCCAGTGATAATTGACAATTGTATCAGGGTTAAGCATGATTACAATAGGATTTTTACTGAGTCTGATACCCACATTTGTACCTGCAGAAAAGCCGATATTTGCAGAATTTCGAATTAATTTGAAAGCGTTATTACCTTCAATAATTTCATTCGTCAACCGGATGGTATTATCCCGTGAGTTATTGTCAACAATTATTACCTCGTCACCACTACGCAAGCTTTGCTTTACAGAATTAAGACAATTTTCGATTGTAGCGGCTGAATTATAAGTAAGAATAATAATGGAAGCAGGGTAATAAATGTCTTTGTTTAATTCCTTGTTAATGTTTTTATAAGCTTTAATTTGGTTGTTATTTACAAATACTTTTTTATCTTCATTAATAATAAAATCAGGTACAATTTTATTCATCCATTTATTGTGTAGTCTTATGACACTATTTTTTACTCCTGAAAGTCGTTCCGGACCGCTTTGAGATTCCAAATGATATACAACTGACTTAGGTTGATAAACTAATTTATACCCCTTTTCTCTTAACTTAAAGCAGAAATCAACATCCTCATAAGCGTTCCAATATTCTTCATCAAGTCCACCTACTTCAAAATATCTTGACTTACGAATAAGTAAGCATGCACCTGTAAGTGCTTGATACTCCATCAATATATTTACTTCTGGGGCTGATTTGGAATATCCATAGTATAAATGTCTAGCAACTAAGTGATCACCAAAAGGAATGTCCTTTACAATTGCAACACCGGCATGTTGAATTTTTTCGTTTTGAAATAGGAGTTTCGAGCCAACAGCTGCAACACTTTTATCATTATCAATAATATCTGATAAAGGATTTAACCAGTTATCAGTTACGACTGTATCATTGTTAAGCAATAGAATATATTCATATTTAGCTAATCTGACACCAATATTATTGGCTTTGGCATATCCCAGATTGTGAGTATTCCGAATATAGATAATGTTGTTATATTGTTTTGAAAAATTACTGATAATTTGTGCTGTATCATCAGTAGAGCCATTATCAATGATTATTAATTCAAAATTTTTAGTGTCGGTATATTTATAAATTGATTCGATACAATTTTTAGTCAATTCCGACTTATTAAATACGGGAATGATGATAGAGACAGGTTCATTCAAAGTGTAAGTACTCAAATTATTATGATAATGCTCCACTTCTAATAGGTTTTTGTGTTTTATTAGGTTAGCAAAAACATCGTACCATTTTACAAAGTGTTTTTGAATGGTATAAGAACTAAAAACAGCATTTTTGGCATTACTAGCTATCTGCATCCTTATATTAGAATTATCAATAAGGTAGCAAACGGCTTCGAACCACTCATCATAATTATTATTGACAAGAATTCCTGTCTTATAATTTTCTATATTCTGATAGGGTGCAATATTTGAGAAAACTCCTGCTGTACCACATGCGGAGTACTCCAGCCATTTAATATTCGATTTTGAACAATTAAATGTGTTATCTTCTAATGGAACCAGGGCAATATCAAAGTTTTGGTTAGCCATATCTTTAGCATATTCAAAGTAGTTATGGTTGTATGCTTTGTATTCAAAAATGTTGTTATACGAGAGCAATTCACTAATTGCGTTACCCCATAAAAATATTTGCACTTTATCATTATATTTAACAGCTATGTTAATTATAACATTTTTAATCATTTCCAAATCCGCGTAATGCGTTGGTGTACCGGCAAATATAATCTTAATGTAAGGTGAATTAGTTTTGTTTTTCGTGTTATTTTCCCAAATTAATTCATCTAAATAATTAGGAAGCACTTCAATTTTATTATTGAAATTTGAATATAATTCTTTCAAAACTTCGGTAGAAACTGTTACAAAATCAGCTTCCTTAATAAATTCCTCAATTCCATTGCTCATAGATGAAATTAATTTATATTGTGGATGTGATTCCTCAATGTTTGTAAGAGCGTCATCTGCTTCATAAATAATTTTTAGATCTGGATTATTTGAAAGATATTTTAATTTTGATGGCTTAATGTAATTAGCCATTTCTCTTTGTACAATAATCAAATCAACAATAGAAATTTTTTCTTCAATAAGACTTAGTGTTTTATTCCTCTTCTCAACAATATCAACTACTTCAACTAAGCCCTGGGATATCATAATTTTCAATGGACCTTCGATTCTAAGAGAAAAACAAGCATTTTGCTTTTCACTTAAAGTGAGAATACCTATTTTGATAGGATTTTTATGTCCATCATCATTTGATATGATCATTTTATGACCTTTTGCGCTATCAAATTTGTTATGATAATGTTCATTATAAATTTTTGACCAGTTTAATGCATCTTCACTGATTGAGACTATTTTGGTGTTAAATTTCGTTAACCTCTTTATAATGTTAGGGTTATTATCAATTTGCATTATCCAGTATTTTAACTCATCAAAATTATTATTCTCAAAAATAATAGAATTCTCAAAATGTCTGAGTACTTTGTCGCCACCACTGGTTTTTGAAGCTAGTACAGGAACTTTGGCAGAAAGAGCTTCCCTGATTACAATTCCATAAGTTTCAGATTCTGATGGGTGAATCAACAGATTAATTTTTCCTAAAATAAATGGCAAATCTTCAGGTTTGTAAGCGCCATTATATTTTATATTTGGGTATTTATTAATCATTAGCATGAGTTGATTAATATCCTTGTCTGACCCACTTCCATAAATCTCAAGATTGGACTTTGAGTTTGCACTGACAAATGTATCAATAAGCTTAAAAATATTTTTCTGCGCATTAATGGTTCCCAGGTATCCGTAAACAATATTTTCTTCATTAAGTTTTGAATGTTCTTTGTTGACATGCTTTATACCCAATGGCACCTCTAAAATTCTGTCTAAAAATCCATGATTAATGAATACTGTACCTACAGAATCAGTTGGTGAAGTCACAAGTTTAGCTTTATTAAATGCCTTATAAACAAAATTAAACCGAGCTTCAAAAAAATCAACGTAATTTTTATGAACTTTTTCTGACAATTTGATAGAATCTCTGCTTATTATACATTCTGCACATTTTCTTGCTGTTGTAGGACCTGAGCAAACAGAATCAGTAACATGATTCTTCAAGTATATTGTATTGCAAATTGTATAAAAATCGTGTAAAGTAATAAAAACATTTTTACAGTATTTTTCTGCATAATGGAAAAAGCTCAAAGGTAAATTTACTATGTGTTGAAAATGTATTATGTCAAATTTATTTACAAGAAGAAACTTTTCAAATAATTGTTCAGCTTCAATATTGTAAATACTATCCTCAAGTACCTTAAAGTCATAATTGCTTCTTAATTGAAATGTATTTAGTCCGTCGAAATAGGATTGAGTAAGCATATATTTATCAATACTTTTATCATTTAACGGATAGAATATTGACACATCGTTACCTAATTTGGATAATTCTTTAGAAAATTGATATGTATAAACTTCAACCCCGCCATAATGTAAAGGTAAAAAATTATGAGCAACAATTAATATTTTCTTTGATGAAATAGGTTTGTTTGAGTTGGTGATAATTTTTTCAAAATGTACAATTTTATCTAGATTTTGTGATATTTTTCTTTCATTAATTTTCCTGATAACCAATGCAAAGCCACTACTCTCTAAATCATAGTTATCCTGTACTTCAATTATATCCCATTGAACCCCTAAATTATTTATTATCCATTTGCATATCTCAACAACATCTTCAGTTATCCATGAATGTTTTAGTTTATTGCCAAAATCACTCTCTGATAAAACATTCCAATGACTGCTAATAACGTTCTGCAAAGTAGTTCTTAGATGGGTTTTAGAAGGCACTCTATCTTTATGTGAAACAATAATTATAATTACCCCGCCAACTTTGCATATTCTGTCCCATTCTAACAGATTATGTATGGGATTTGGAAGATGTTCTAAAATAAAAGAACTTAGGATAAAATCCTGACAGCTATCAGGCAAAAATCTTTCTTTTCCCACAGTAATAGTATCATAATAAGGTTCTTTATTATTAAATTTAAATTCATTTTTATTAGAAAAATGGGGTAGGAAAGTAGTAGTGTCATCATTTACTGGATCAGCATCAGATGAAAAATCGTCTGATATTTCTATCTCAATGCCCCTTGATCCGATTAGATATTTTTGTAAAAGTTTACTATATAAGGGTTTGTTGTATGACTTATTTCTTTTGTTGATGTTATTATTAAATTCATTTCTGATACTGCCACTTAAGTATATTTTATCAATTTCAAACAATAGTAAACTTTTGTCTGAATAAATACCATTATCTTCTGTGCACTGTTCATTAATTATTAATAATGGTTTAATAAAATTAAAAGGTGATACTTGAAGATTAATTGGTCTCCAATCACCTGTTCGAATATCATTGTTTTCATAACGATTTGTAAATGAAGTTGTCAATAAGTATTTAGAACCGGACTTTTTTACATTCTCAATTGCTAAAAAAATATCTTCATAAGAAAAATGAACCAAACAATCACGAATAATTACTAAATCAACTTTTGGGAGCTTATCAGTTTTCAGGTTATAATTTTTGAATGTCTTGTTTGGGGCAGCATAAATCATTTTATTTCTTTCAATAATCTCATCAACTATATCTGCACCAATATAGTTAACAGAGTTTAGATCAACTTCTTTCATCCAGTTAAAATCACCGCACGGAATATCTAAAATTGATTGTACTTTTAGATTTCGTATTAGTTTTGGTAGAACTTTTCTGATTACTTGAGTTTGCTCTAAAGTTGAGCCTGGACCGGAAACCGACTCTTCACTTCCCCATGCATTATTTTTGAAAATATTTTCAAAAATGGGTTTTTCAGTACCATTATTTTTAATAACTTTATTCTGCTTGCCGGACTTGATGCCTACTTCGTATCTGGAAGCTTCATTCAGGCAATACATTCCAAAATCGTATTCACAATGTTTTGCTCCCAGCATCCATGGCGGATAATGTTCAAGTGCTTTGTACCCCAAATTCTTAAGTATATTGGCTTTGTTCAAGTCCGATTCATTGCTTATGCCTTGTATCCTGAATAACTCAAAGATAAATTTTTTTTGTCTATACTTAGTGAAAGTAAAAGAAATCTCTTCATTTAGTCTCTCACTCTGAAACGAGAGACTGTCAGGATTTAAATAATACAATCCCAATACTTGGTTGATATGATAGGCTTTTAATTTCAGGGCAAATCTTACATTAAAATCGTAATCTCCGATTATTCTGTAACTATCATCGAAATATCCGATCTGATCGTGGACTTCCTTTCTCCACATGGGATTTATCCCAAACTGGTAATGCAGCAAACAATCAGGGGCAAAATAATCTGGATATTTATATACTTTCGCTTTGTTATTTTGTTCGAAAGTCTCATTAGGAATTTCAGTCATATAGCAATCGCTGTAAACTAATGAGATTTCCGGCATATTATCCAAATGATTTGCCATTACTTCCAATGCATCTTTACTATGCCTGTCGTCTGTGTTGGCATTTGTGATATACTTGCCTTTGGCTAAGCGAATGCCTCTGTTCCAGGCGGCATAAAGTGTTTCTCTTTCCTGTGTTCTATGATAAATAATATTGGGATATTTTGCCTGATACTTTTCGACTATATATTTTTCATTTTCGGGAGAATTGCTGTCAATGACTATAATTTCGAGCATTCCTTTTTTGTATAAGGTTTGCTCAACTAAATCCTTAAGGCATCCATCTATAAACTGCTCGGATTTGTATGTTGATACAATTGCTGAAACTATAATATCAGATTGATTAGTTGATGACTTTACATTCAGAATGTTGTAATATAAATTAAGATATTTGTTTGCTTGCTGTTGCAAATCAAATTTTTTCTCAGCCGTTGCTCTTGAGTTATGCCTCATTTTCTCCCTGTCCTGATCTAAGCACCACAATATACCGATTGCTAAATCATCAGAATTCCTATTTTCGGCTACATAGCCATTAAATTTGTGCTCTACCAAATCGGGTACTCCACCAATGTCGAAGCCGACAACAGGGGTTCCGCAAGCTAAAGATTCTATTACCACCAATGGAGAGTTATCTTCGAGCGAGGGTATTACAAATACATCTGCTACCGAATAAATATCTGCCAGCAGTCTAGGGTCATTGATGTTGCCTAAGGTAAATATCTGATTTTTTAAATTCACATTAATTTTCAGATCAATATTACCGAATGCAAGGTATTTAAATCTTAATTTATTATGTGCGGTTTCTTCAAACCTTTTTAATGCTTTGAGTAAATAATCAAATCCCTTTCTTTTGTTGGAATAAGCAGCACCGAACAAAATTACTTTCTCATTACTCTGTTTATTGATTTTATTGATTAAAGCTTCATTTTGTCTGGGGCTAAAAGTATTGATATCGTATGCATAGTGAATTAATGTACCGGGGAATCTTCCAAACAAACTGCTTTTTCCTGCTTCATCCAGTAACCATTTACTCGGAGCTACAACATTAATATCTGTTTGTTCATAAAAAACTTCTTTAATTTTGAATACTTCGAATGATAAATCGTTCAAATTTTCAGAGCCAAGTTGAGGGCACTGCCCACAATTAATATTGTGTTTATTACAGTAATTTGAGTAATGACAACCACCGGTAAATGGGTTCATATCATGTAATGTCCAAACAACTTTTTTTCCTTTGAATAAATTACCTGCTTTGCTAAAGTCTATCATTCCTACAACCCAGTGCAGATTAATTATGTCTGCATTCAGTATTTCTCTTATTTGTGATAAATCAAGACGCGCATCAGTTGTGGTAAATATTTCGTAGTCTTTTGTCTTGTTGGGATAATGTTTCAGAGATGCTTCGATATTATTCCAAACACTGCCGAAAATATCAGAATTTGATTTTCCTGATTTAAGTTTCTTAATACTGTAATAATTGTCGGGTATAGCAAAAATTCCATCTTCATCTCTTGTTTTGTTGAGCACAACAAGTATCGAGTCAACACCGATTTCTCTCAGCCCCTTGTTCAGCATATATGCAGCTGTACCTGCTCCACCATTATCCTGAGTGCATACATGAACTACTTTCATTTTATGAGATTTTCGAGTTTTGTTATCTACATCATAATAGCTCAAAAAATTGTTCATTAATTCTTCAGAATAAAGCATATTATCAGGATGTCTGTTAGCTTGGGTATCTGCTATTTTGGTTTCAAACTTCTCGGTAACACCGCAATGAACTCCTGTGCCATCCATACCTATATTTTTTATGTGGGATTTGGTTGGATAAATATATACGCCTTTGTGCAGGTAAACTGTCAATAACCATGGCAAAGTCCATACATCTTTCAGTTTGCCGCTCAGCATATTTTGGAGCATTACCTGAACATCGGTGCCGCCCTGATTAATATCTATACCATTTGCTTCAAGCAATTGCTTCAGCAAACCCAAATCTTCGATACGCTTCTGCCAACGATCTTTCCAGGTAGCCCAACCCCAACTTCCTATTCTGGGTACGAAGTAAATGTCATAATGGTAATTTTTTAATAATTCTTCGCTTATATCTACGGAGTAACCGCTAATGCCAAAAATCTGTCTGTTATTTTCATACTTATTCAGACAGTCGTGCATGAATTGAAAGAAATATTCCTGTGGAACGCAGTCGTCTTCGAGCAGTATCAACCTGTCGAAAGTCTCAAAAACCTTGTTTACTGCCGACACGATTGATTTTGCAAGCCCCTGATTATGACTTTGATATACTACAGTTGGTACTGTCCAGTCAATTTTACTTATCAAATTTCTGGTTTGATTTACCCCTTCTACATCTTTTTCGGATTTTGGAGCATCAGAATATATAAACAAATTTTTGATATTGTGCTTGCGCAACGAGTCCAGAACCTGTGCAGTGTGCTGTGGTCTGTTGTAAGTCATTAATATTACGGGGGAATCATCGTAAGAATTATCTATAACTTCATTTTTTAAAAATGAGTATTCAAATCCGGACTCGGATATTGAAAACGTCTGATAACCAAAATCATGAAGTTTTTTGATATACAGCTTAGATTTATTACTCTCTACACCCTCGAATCTATCGTGAAATTCGACCAGCAGCTGTGAAATTTGAATATTATTCGCTATTATATGGTCTATCACGGCATACTCTGCACCTTCTATATCCATCTTCAAAATATCAATTTTAGTATGTCCCAATTCTGCCATAATTGTTTTTAGAGACTTTACAGGAACTTCTATATAGCTACCGGAGGTTGCACTGCGATACAATAGAGTGTGCGAAACGTGATCAGGATTTTCGGGTGGATAAAACTTTACATAACCATCAAAGTCAGCAAGCCCATAATCATAATATCTGAAATTATGTGGTAAATTCTGCTGTTTCAACCAATTCAAAGACTTTGGAGTAGGGTCGAATGCAAATATATTTACTCCATATATATTTATTACCGATAAATCAAACGATATATCCTCGCCAATTCCGAATGAATAGATAATACTTTTTGGATTAATAAATTCAGATGCAATTGTCCATCCGCCATATTCGGTCCCGTGATGTTCGGTTTGTGTGTGGATAATTGAATTATTCATATCTTCTTTACTTTCACCTGTCAAGGCATAATGAATTCTATCAGTATAATCTTTTGAGGATGTTGTATGTTTATTCGACGCTAAATTCATAATTTCATTCCTTTGATTATATCTTGTTGGGTTTAGTATTTGCAATAAATTGTTAAGCCTGATCTTCTCTGAAAATAAATTCGAAACCCTTTCTAAATTCTCAATTATTTGATTTTTTGTTAATGGTTTAACGAAATCATTATACGATATACTTTTAATAAGATTTGCATCATAAATATTGATACCATTATCCCTAAACAACTTGTAGATTGTTGATTGGCTTTTTAGGTAAACTTTTTTGCCCATTAATAAAAATGCAATGATGTTACCGGCTGCTTGTGTTCTGTTATGAAACATTAAAACAATATCTACATTCGCTAAAGTATTAATGTATTCGTCAAACGGCATGAACTGCCTTATGCTCTTCCAATTATTATTAAATACTTTAAAACCTATTTTATCAATTTCATCGCCATATTTATTATTGCCATAACTCAATGGGCAAATTACTTCGATACCATAATTACTAAACCTGCCCAGAAATTCTATAGCATCCACATGATTATTAGTAAATGTATCTGAATTACCCAGCCAAATAATTGGCTTAGCATTATTTTTACTATCTGTTATACTTATTTTGTCTATTTTTGGATTGTAAAAGAATGGCAGGAATTCAGCTTTGCATGAGTAAATAGCTTTAACAATATCGAAATCTAATTTGTTCCAATGACAAAAATAGTTTAACCTTGAAAGAAATTGATTTCTGACAGAATAATTTTTTTTATACTTTTCTAAATCGGTATGTATACTTTGAGGATGTTCGTCAGTTTGTAAATTTGTTAATATTTGTATTTTGTTAAAAATACTCTCTTCATCAATATCAGAAACTAATTTTCTTGTAAATAAATCTACATTAAAAAAATCTATTTGTGGTAAGTTAGATAAAAAGTCTCCACCCCAAAAAAATAAATATACAGGAATTTTTTTATCTATATTTTCAATTATTTGCATTACTAAATCATGAAACCAATGAATATACACTCTATCATTATTATTAATTCTATTAATAATATCTATTAACACTTTACTACCAAAAGGTGCATGAATACCAGCTGTGGACTTAACATAGCGGGCTGGTTGATTGAATGTAAAAATATACGTATTTTGTTTTGGAGCAACTGTCTCAGCGTCCAAGATAAAATCATCAATAAATTTATCATCTATCATAAAGTGATAATTCATACACTAATTTCCATAATTATGAGCCCATAAAACCATTAGTACCCGATAAGATTCAATCGCCCTTAAATTTATTAAAAAAAATATTAATCAAAAAAGCTAACAACCGATTCATAATTGCAAAGGACTAAATTCTTTAACTTTTATCGCAGGGACACCCATAACTAAGCAGTTATCCTCTATGTTTTTTGTAACCACTGAACCAGCACCAACAACAACATTGCTGCCTATTGATATTCCCGGCAGAATTGAAGTACCAGTGCCAATAAATGTAAAATCACCTATTTTGCAATTTCCAGAAACATGTACTCCGGGACATAATTCTGAATATTTCCCTATACTGCTATCATGCCCTATTGTGCAATTTAAGTTTATCAATGCACCTGTTGATATATAAATATCATTTGTAATAACAGTACCTGTCATAATATTAACTCCGGATTCAATAATATTTCCAAAGTTACCTATATGAGAAAAAGGTGATATAAGTGAAGTCAATTTGCCGCCGATTTTATTAAATTTATCACTCAATTTATATCTTAGGGATGGATTTCCGATACCCAAAACAAATTTGTTACATTCAGCGTTAAACAATGTTTCAGCCCTTGAAATATCCTGTATAATTTCAAACTTGTCGTACATTATTGCTTTAGCGTATGTATTAATATCATCATAAAAGTAAACAGACTCCAACTGATTTAGTTGATGAAAGATTTCAAGCATTTCTTTAGCAAAACCTTTTGCACCTACAATTAACATAATTTCGTCAATTATTAGTTATTAAATTACAAATCAAATTAATTTCATCTACAGATAAATTTGGATACATTGGCAAGCACAACACTTCTTCAGCAATGCTTGTTGCAACAGGCAAATTATCTGGCTTGGATGATTCCAAACCTCTATAAGCAGGAAATTGACTTATCAGAGGATAAAAATATCTTCGTGTAAAGACATTACTTTCCTTTAACTTTTCAAATAGTTGATTCCTCGATAATCCGAATTTTTCTTTGTTTACCAAAATCGGATAATAGGGATATGTATGTCTTAGTCCAGGTACTTCGGCCGGTAAAGTGACGCCAACACAGTTTTTGAGTTTTTCATTATATATTTCTGCAACATCCTGACGCATCCTTATGGCTTTATCAATATGGTTTAGCTGAAGCAATCCAAATGCAGCTTGAAATTCATTCATCTTAGCATTTATACCAGGCGCTACAACAGTAGTTTCATCAGCAAAACCAAAATTTTTTAAAAAATCAATTCGTTTCTTTGTTGATTCATCATTACATACAATTGCTCCGCCTTCAAATGTTGTGAATACTTTTGTTGCATGAAATGACAGAATTGACATATTACCAAAATTTAAAATTGATTGTCCATTTTTTTCAACTCCAAAGGCATGACATGCATCATATATAACCTTTAGCCCATAAATATCAGCAATTTCCTGTATTTTTTCAGTATTACATGGCTTACCATATACATGAACAGGTAGTATTGCTGTTGTTTTGGGAGTTATAGCCGCTTCAATTTTATTTGGATCAATATTATAAGATACCGGATCTATATCAACAAATACGGGCTTAATACCATTCCACCAAAGTGAATGAGTTGTAGCTACAAAGCTAAAAGGAGTAGTGATGACTTCTCCGGTGATTCTCATTGCCTGCAAAGCTGTTATAATTGCAAGAGTACCGTTTGCAAAAAGTGAAATATGGTTGACACCAAGATATTCACACAGAGCTTTCTCAAACTCCTTATGATATTCTCCATTATTTGTTAGCCACTTATTTCCCCATATCTTTTCTAGGAATGGATAAAACTCGTCAAGCGGTGGTAAATAAGGTTGAGTTACAAAAATATTTTTCTGTTCATTCATAGATTTTTATCTTCCTTCTCGCCTCTTCATTATCAGGATCATATTTCAGCACTTCTTCGTATTTTTCACGTGCTATGCCGACCTGGCCTATGGCACTTAATCTTTTTGCTTCGTTCAGCAAGTAGGATATATATTCTCTTTCATTCATGTTATGCTCTCGGTAACAAGTGCTCTCTTAGCCGGGGCAAGCGGCTTTTTTTTTGAGAGCATATTATTTTAGTAATAAATATACTGTTTACAAAGCAAAACAATTTGCAATTTTCATACCAAAAATATGCTCGGGGATTAGCTCTCGGATAAGCTAATTTATTGAATTAGTTTGGGTTTATGTTTACTATTGTGCCTACTTCCTCGATATCTATATTTTCGAGAGATTTTACCGGACAGGCGATTATTAGCCCATCGCCATATACCTGGATAAAATGCTTCCATTCCTGCGAGTTAAGTCCTATAGCCAGATTATACTTCTGGCGCGCCACCTTCATTTGTTTTATGAAACCTTCGGGCATTATGTAGAGCTTGGATTTCTCGTCAATAGGCAGATGGTCAGCAAGCTTGTATTGACGAATATGGCAAAATTCGTATGCTATCTCGTCGAGTTTATAATTTACATAGCAGAGGTCTGTTTTTATCCTCACTTCGTAAATCTTGTCATTGAAATAATCTTCGTAATAAAAGTGCAGATAGCCGTTTTTGAACTCTATCCCTTCTACTCTGGCGTCTGATTTAAGATTTTGCAAAGTCATTTCTTTCCTCTTTCTTACTAATTTAATGATATATCGCTGCCGCCATCTGCGACTACGAAGCGTTCTACAATAGTATCGGGGATTTTGCTGATGAATCTTGAGGGCTCGCTGAGCACAAATCCCGATTCTCTGTCGAAAATATTAATTGGATAGCTGATATACAGATATTCCTTAGCGCGTGTGCATGCCACGTAGAATAGCCGCCGCTCCTCTTCGATCGAGTCTATAGAATGGACTGCTTTCGACGACGGAAACCTGCCTTCGAGTGCCCATATTATAAATACTGCCTGCCACTCCAAACCTTTTGCAGAGTGGATAGTTGACAAAGTAAGTATTTCATTGTCGTTATTTTCGGCTTCCATATCCGACAGAGATTTTGAAGGTGGGTCGAGAGCCATATCATTCAGAAAATTTTGCAGATTATTGTAACGCTCGGATATGGTGATAAATGTTTCGATATCCTCCCAACGCTTTTTCCAATCATCATGTTTTTGCTTAAGTAAATGCCTGTAATACTCCGATATTACCGTACATTTGTCGCTTATACTCATCTCCGAAAAGTACATTTCGCTAATCATCTTTATCATTTCGCGGATATTTTCAGGTATTCCTTTTTCGCTTAACGAGTCTGCCTTGCTAAGTTTAATTGTGCCGTCGCTAATCATCGAAATTACCTGTGCAGCTTTCTTGGGTCCTATCCCCGATAAAAGCAGCAATACTCTTTGCCAGCTGACAGCATCGGCAGGATTGGATAGTATTCGCATAAAAGATACCATATCTTTGATATGAGCCGTCTCTATAAACTTCATTCCACCGAATTTTTCGAAAGGTATATTCGCTTTCTCAAGCTCAATTTCCAAATCGAATGAGTGAAATGCCGACCTGAAAAGTACTGCCATATTATTTAGAGGTACACCGTTCTCACGCAATTCGAGTATCTGCTGAACCAAAAATTCCGACTGCTCGCGCTCGCTGCGTGTTGCAACAATATAGGGCAATTCGCCTGTGGGCTTCGACGAAAAAAGATTTTTGTCGTATTTGAATATTGCCTCTTTGATTAACTGATTCGATAAGTCCAATATTTGATTACTACTTCTGAAATTTTCCTCTATTTTGTAAATCTTGCAATTGCTGAATGATTCCGGAAAGAACATAATATTTTGGTACGATGCCCCGCGAAAAGAGTAAATGCTTTGAGCATCATCACCCACAGCCATTATATTTGACCTGCTGCCCGAGAGCAACAGTACAATTTCGTGCTGTAGCTTGTTTGTATCCTGGTATTCGTCCACCATAATGAAATGATACATCTTGTGCAGAGTGTTCAGTACCGAAGTATGCTCCTTCATCAGTCTGAGCAGGTTAAGCAGCAAATCATCATAATCCATCAAATTATGCTTTTTCTTATATTCCTCGTAGAATCCCAGCAAGCCGATAATTCTGTCGCTGTCATCAAGGAAATATGAGTACTCATCTTCGATAATTGCAGCAATATCAGTTTTGGTATTTACCGACATACTGTAAATCCTCTGCAAAGTCGTCTTTGTAGGGAAACGCCTTTTTGCACCCTTTTCGATGAACTCCGTACGCAGCAAATTAATAGCATCTTCGGAGTCGGACTGGTCTAAAATCGAAAAATTGTTGTCGTATCCTATCAGTTTGGCATACTGCCTCAGCACCTGCACAGCAAACGAATGAAAAGTACCGCCCGATACATCTTCGCATCGGCCATCGAGCAGAAGTGAAGCACGTCGCAACATTTCAGATGCAGACTTACGCGTAAATGTCAGAAGCAAAATACTCTGCGGAGCAATTCCATCTTCGATCATTCTTGCCACCCTGTACACCAAAGTGCGCGTTTTGCCTGTGCCTGCACCCGCTATCACCAATGCCGGACCCTCGTGATGCATAACTGCCTCGTACTGCCCGGTATTAAGCTCCATTTCGTAATTTATCTTGTAATTTACGCTGCGTCCCTGTACTTCGCTTGCTTTCTTGAGTATTAACTTTTTCAATTTTAATGCTGTAAAAACTGATATAATTTGTTTATGGTTTGACACCAATTTACAAAAATAATTTTAATTAGTGAGAATATAGGGGATTAATTAATAATAGCCGCAAATAAAAAAGAAAATATCACTTACTCAAGTAGCAAAAAATTACTAAATTTGTAAAATCAATTATTGAGGTTTTTTAAATAAGTGATTTTTAATTGTAAATGGGTGAATATCTGAACAATGATTTATATGATTTATTTGATTAATATGATTCTAAAAATGAGGGTAATCACAAAAATCAAGGTTCTGACAAGTTAAGGGAGTGAGAAGATGACATATTGTTGTAGATGTGTTGAAATCCATCCACCACGCCGGCTAAGGCAGGCACAAATCAGGCGGGGAATATGAATATTTGTGGGTTCAACCTTCCGAAGGTTTTGTTTGCCTTCGGAAGGTTAATTTGATGTTAGAATTTAACAAGTTTTTCGACTATTGAACTAAGTCCATTGTTTGAATCTAAGCTAATATAATAAACACCGGCAGGAAGTTTAGATATGTCCATTCTGATTACTTTGTCAGTGCTAATACCAGATATCTGAACTATCCCTATACCCAATAAATCGAATATTTTCAGCTTATAATCATTGATATTACCATTCTTAGCATCTAAATCTGAGAATGATATTGTAATGAAATCATTAGCAGGATTTGGGTAAATCTGTAATTTTGATAACGAATTATCATCAACAGAAGTAGGTCCAGTGATAGTGAAATAGCTCTCACTTACAGAGCTCATGTCCCTTTTGTTCTTGATCATAACTTTATAATCGGTACCATTATCAAGTGTTTTTGGCACTTTCCAGGTTATTGCTCCGAAATAGCTTTCGAAACCATTATTAATTACCGCTACTTCTTCATCACCTTTGTACAATGATACTCTCACAGAATCAGTAACATTTGTGTTCCAGCGAATAACATAACTTGAATCTTTCTTGAATTCTTCGCCACCATTAGGGAATTGAACTGCAAGATAAGGAGCAGAAAGATTAAATGAATAAGCAGAAGACCATTCAGACGAAAGGTCACGATAAAATGATTTGGTTCTCCAAAAATATTCAGTTTCTTTTTGTAAGTTCATTTTATTTAACACAGATTTTCTAACATTGGAACTATCAAATACTATATTTTGAAAATCTTTGTCAGTAGCTAACTGAAATTGGAAATAATCATATCGTCCGGTAGCGCTCCAAACGAATTTAACATCTTTATTATTCTCAATTTGCCTTTTATTATCAGGAGTCATTAATCTTGGTGACAGTATTTCAGTTGCCTCTCTTTCGTACCCAAGAATAAATTCGCCAAAATTCTCAGTCTCTGCAGAAATCTTGTTTTCAGATTCAGAATAAGTGCTGCTAAGCTTAGTGAATCTACCTGTACCGACTTCATTTCGATAGTAAAGATTTAACTTGTTTTTGTGCACAACCGATGGAACAGAGTTCAGGTCAATTCTTATCTCGGATTTATGAGAATTTATCATCTGAGGAATCATTTCATAACGAACTGGAATCACAATAGGCGCTTCACCTTCAAATTCAGGATATAAAGGTGCACATTCTGTTTTGACTACGCTCAGAGCATTGTAAATAAAACCTTTTAACTCTTCAAAGTAAATTTCAACATCAGTATTGCCGGACTGATCATTGAATAAATAGGTATTACCCTGCGCCATCTCGTACTTGGTGACATTTGCTATTGGTTGACAAGCAGGAAGCTGAAGTTTTTGTGCACGATAACTGAAATTTAGTGAAGGCAAAGTCAATCCAAAAGTCATCTCTTTATCAGGTGTAACCTCTGTAATAGCTCTTTGGAATCCCATAAACATTAATCCCCAGTCAATAAGTGTATTACCATTCTTCAGACGTTGAGCTGATCCCATTGCATAAGCAGATATAGGAGGATTATGTTTGTATTCCCAAACTAATTCAGCTTTTTTATTTTCTTCGTCCAATGCATATTCAACTGCTCTTGATGCCCATCCCGATGGTTTCTGAACGCCATTGTCGTAAAACAAAAGGTTACCATTATCAAGCCTTTTTGCATCATGTTGCATCCTGAAATAATAAGGCTTATCTTTTTCATTTTCACCTGTTATTTCGAACTGGTTACCATCACCCCCAAGCCGCCAAATCAGTTTACCGCTGACCATATCAATTTTTACTATCTCAAACGAAGTTGGAAAAGATGAAATAATATTTCCATCTTTGTCAAGGTATAATGAATTACCATGTACGTGCTCGAAGATAGCTTTTCTAGGGTCATCCTTTGAAGCAAACAAAGGTATGTGGTCAAGACTTCTCCATTGATAAACACAGTTTTTATCTTTATCGAGCTCCTGAATTACAGTTCCAACAACAATAGCATTAGGATTTCCGGTAGGTATTAGCTTGCTCATATCAATATGTACATGCTCGTAAGCAATAAGCAGATAGTTACCATTGGGTAGAACTACAAATTCATGCATATCGGCAAGGTAGTCATTGTCAGTTTGTATAGAGTCAATTAATTCGTATTTCTCATTCATAATCATGTGCTGAACGTAGATGTTTTGTACCTGCAACGGTCCTGCCTGATACTTATCACCTAATTTAACTCTTGTAGCATAAGAAAAAAGACCGTTCGGTTGCACTTTAAAATCAACACCCTGATTCTCCTGCTTCTTGAAATATACAGGATTTCCCTCTTTGTCGAGAATCATTATATAATTTGCGTCAGGTGTCTGGACCTGAAAACACTCCATAACTATGCTTCCATCAGCAGGATTGTTTACAGTATCAACCTTAATTGCAGGAAAATCGTCCGGTAGCTCCGAAAGTTTGCTCATGATCGCGGGTTGCTCGCTGATGAGTTTCATATTTGGATTAATTCCAAATAAGGAAACACTTGTGATTGCGAGAGTCAATAAATAAGTAAAAAACCTCATAAAATACCTCTGATTACAATATTTTCACTATTTATTCAAAAATAATTAATATTATGTTAAAATCCAACTAATATTCAATAATTAAAAATAGTTTTTACAATAAATAGAATAAATAATTTAGAGTTGGGAGGTTTGTATCCTGAAGTTAAAAAGTGTGTTTTTTATTACTTCATAAATATTTTCATTATTTTTTATATTTTCGAAATGCACTGACATATTTGTAGTAATGATCTGCGCTAAAAAAATGTGTATGAATTTAAATTTAGTTTTTTAAACTAATCAACTTCTCTCTATCCCTTTCTTTCTCAGGTGCTAAGCCACTGGGGTCACTCCATATCAATGGGGAGTTATAAGCATAGTGGTACGGTGTATGTGACGGAAATGCAGCCCAGAGAAGGTCAGGGGTGGTAAATCTGCCTGTTTGTGTATCATACATACGGAAGCTGAGCATCTGCAAATCAGATTCAGAATCATAAGTGCTACCATCAAAGTTATCTCTGTTCGTAGTGCATGCTGAAGTCAATTAAGTATCACCAAAAAGTTTATAACTTTTATGTCTTTACAAATCAAATAGTTTTAAATCCTTAATAAAAATAAAATCTTTATAATTAAGTGTAAAAAGTTCAAAATTATGGACTATAGCAGTAGCTGCAATTAAACAATCAGGAATTTTCAACTTGTGGCTTAAAGAATAATCTTTCATAAGAGAAAGAAATTTTTTGCTTACTTGCTCACCCAACGGTATTACATTCAAACTTTCAATATCTTTACAAATTTTTATTAGTTCACTTTTATTCAAAGAACCGTAAATTAATTCAGCGGCTGTAACAGAGCTTATTGCAATTTTTTCAACTGTAATCTGATGTAATTTATTTGCAACCAAAGTATTGTCCTTGTAAAACTCGATTATTACATCGGTATCGCACAAAATCATTCCTGAATTTTCCACGCCTCATTCCTTAAGTCTCTGGCATTAAGTTCTCTATTTTTCCAAATACCTTGTGATTTAAGAAAATCATGGTTTGATTTTTTGCTAATAAAATCGAAGCTAAATATTTCTTTAGTAGAGTCTGGCTTAGAAATTTCAACACCCAATTTTCTTGCTAAGTTTTTAATCAACTCCAAATCAGATATTGAATTACTTTTTAATAGTATCGCTTCCACAATAAGTCCTTATAATAATTATGTTTAGTTAATCTAAATTATCAACGCAAAGTTTCAAGTATTATTTTATTATCAACTACTTAAGTAAACAATAATAACCATTGTAATTTATTCCTGATATTATCGTCAATATTAGCACATAAACATTCAAAATACATACAACTTCCGCCGTCGTCTGAAAGCCCTTGTACTGCACAACTTCCTCGCCAAAAGCACCGTTCATATAATATTCCCAGTTATGAGCAAAACTTTGTTGTTCGGTACCGTCATCACCATGCGGACTTATCAATAGTCGCTTTTGTTCTCGCTGCCCTGCATAGTTGTATTTGTAGCCCCAAATCCATTTGTCAGAAGTGAATGATATATTATTTTGTTTAATTTTTGGGAAAAATTTAAACATTTTTTTTCATTATTACTAATTGAGTTTTTAAATAAGAAAATCATTCTTTATAAGGAATAAAAGTTCGTTGCAGAATTTCATACTTGTATTCATTAGCTAAAATACTACTAATTCTCTTGATTTCACTACTATCACTTAAAATCTCATTACGAAAATAACTTCTCTTATCGCCGAGATTATATTCCTCCTTAAAATAAAATAGAATATCAACATCTTCTAAATAATTTGGTATCTCAAAACTTTGGAAAAAACCAATTAATCTCAAGGTATCATTCATATTATAACAATAAATAGATTGCTCCTTTATTCTGAAATTTGATTTTAATTCATTAATTGCTTGTAATACACTTTTTCCATTCATTTTTAATTTATCAATAATATTTATTTTTAGATTTTTGGGAGGCCTATGAATATTATTATGATCTAAAAAAATTGTGTCATTTGAATCATCCCTGTAAAAGTCTGATTGTGTAAATTTATTCTCTTTCCAAATTGCTACATATATATCACCATCTAAACTTTGAAAATTAGTGATAACTATCTCTTTCTTATTACAAGATGTAATTAATAAGAAATTCATTATAATAAGTATTATTCTACCATTTTTAATCATAATATCAGGATTATATCCTACTTTCCACCCAAATTTTTAATACCAACTGCTTCAAGGATTCTTTCTATTACTCCACCTGAACCGTGAAAAAGACAATTGAAATTTGAATTTTTCCCATATTCATCGTAAAGAAAAAGCAAATTATAAAATATATGAATAATTTAATAAGTCAAAAATTTCTAAAATTCTAAAGACAACACTTGATTACTTGTTACATCACTTTTAAACTAGTGTGCTTTATTGGTAGTTTTCTAACTCTGACTCCACAGGCGTTATAAATTGCATTGCATAACGCTGGTGAAACTGCAGGGAAACCAACTTCTCCAATTCCACCAGGGCTTTCATTACTTGGTATAACAAAAAACTCAAGCTTTGGTGCCTCTTTAATAGTCAGCCATTCGAAATCGTGGAAACCTGATTGCATTATTCTTCCATTTTTGACTGTTATTTCAGATTTAAGTGCTGTAGCCAATGCATCCATAGCCGCTCCCATAAATTGAGCTTCAATATTACCGGGATTTATGGCTATACCACAATCAAGCACAGCGACTATTCTGTCAACCTTTAGTTCACCTGCCTTGCTCAAAGTTACTTCGACCACATGAGCAGAATAAGCACCATAACCCGCAAAACTTGCGATACCCCGACCGGAGTTTTTGGGTAGTTTTCTTGTCCATTCTGATTTTTCGGCAACAGTCTCCAGCACTCTTCTTAGTCTTGTATCCTTAGTAATATTCAATCTGAAATCGAATGGATCAACATTCGCCAAAATTGCAAGCTCATCTATTGCAGACTCATTTACAAAGTAAACCTGAGTATTATTGACTGCACGCCACGAACCTGTGGGGATTCCATAGTTCTTAGCAACATCTAAATTCTTTATGCCCGGCAAATCATATTGCGGGTCAGTAGCTTTTACTGTACCCTGAGAAGCAACTTTGTGAATCCACCCTGTAACAGCACCATTTTTGTCTATACCGGTTTTTACCTTGTGAACACTCATTGGTCTGTAAAAATCATTTTTTATATCATCTTCTTTGGAATAAGTGAGCTTAACAGGGTAACCGGAGAGTTTGGATATCAATGCAGCCATTGCTACAAAGTCGTTTCTGTGCCCTCTGCCAAAACCACCCCCCGAAAGCAATACGTTAACCTTTACATTTTCCTCACCAATACCCAAAGCTTTTGCTGCAGCACTTCTGGCTGTTTGAGGATTCTGTGTCATAGTAAAAATTTCACATTTACCATCTTTGAAATTTGCAAATGAATTCATCGGCTCCATGGTAGCATGAGCCAGGAGTGGAACTTCATAAATATGCTCAAACGATTTAACTGTGTTTGCCGGTAAATCAGGCATTTCATCAAGAAGTGATGATAGCTCATTACTGATTATATCACTGCCGACATTCATAATAGGTCCGTCTATCCACTCAGTTTTTATCTTATCTGCACACTTGAAAGCGTTGTATGTGCTATTCGCAACAACTGCAACACCTTCGGGTATTGAATATGCACCGATAAATCCGTTAATTTTTCGTGCATCTAAATCATCAAATGATTTAAGTTTTCCTCCAATATGAGGCGATCTGATTACAACAGCATATTTCATCCCCTGCAATTTAAAATCTGAACTGTAAACCGCTTTGCCGGTAACAATATCGGGATTATCAATATGCCATTTAGTCTTGCCGATTATTTTAAATTCTTCAGGTGATTTCAGTTTGATGCTTTTAATATCAGGAATTGGAATATCTGCAACTTTTTCTATCAATTCGCCATAAGATATTTTCCTGTTTGATTGTGATTCATAAACATAACTGTTTTCGGTCCTCAACTTATTTGCTGGCACACCCCAATGTTTTGCTGCTGCTGCAACAAGCATCAATCTTACCTGAGCACCTGCTGTGCGCATCGTTTCCCAAAACACTCTGATAGATGTACTGCCACCTGTTGACTGATTTCCATACTTACTGTCACCTTCGGCATTGACCGGAAGAATTTTGTCCCAATCTGCATCAAGTTCCTCTGCTGTTATCATTGAGAGTGATGTACGAACACCCTGGCCCAACTCGGAGCGTGGTATTGTAATCAGGATAGTATTATCTTTTCGAATCTCCAACCAGATGTTTGGAGCAATAGAAAAGGCGCCTTTCTCTTTGTCAAATTTATCTATACTTGCAAATAAATCACTTACACCACTGATACCTGTAACAACAGCGCCTAAACCCAGAGCTGCACCAATCGTGAAATTTCTTCTTTCTAAACTTACTGAATTTTTCATTTTTACTCCTTGGCAGCTATTTGAATTGCCTGACGAATTTTGTTATAAGTACCACAGCGGCAAATGTTCCCAGACATCTTATCATTTATTTCACTTTCGCTCGGATTAGGATTCTCATTCAGCAGTTCTACTGCGGTAATAATCTGACCGGGCTGGCAATAACCACATTGGGATACACCAATTTCTAGCCAGGCTTTCTGTAACTTATGCAATCCGTTTTCGGAAAGTCCCTCGATTGTAATAATCATGTTTTTGCCACTCAACTCTCCTATTGGCGTAATACACGAACGTCGTGCCTTACCATCTATCAATACTGCACAAGTACCACAAAAGCCAATACCACAGCCATATTTTGCACCGGTAAGGCCTAATTCATCTCGCAATACCCATAAAAGCGGAGTATCCGATTCAGAATTGATTTCATAATATTTCGAATTTATATTTAATCTCATAGCAGTTCTTATAATATTTCATTTCCAAAAAAAAAGATCAATTTCTCAATTATCGTTGTAGTCAGGTATGTTATCTTGTTAAATCTTTGTATTTGTTGACTAATTTCATCATAGTATCGTAATTTATAGGTTTGGCATAATAATCGTCGCAACCTGCACTCCTTATATTGTGTTCATCACCTGTTACAGCGTATGCTGTAAGAGCAATTATTGGTAGATCGGGCCTAAATTCCTTAATTTTTTTAGTTGCTTCGATGCCATTCATTTTAGGCATTTTTATATCCATCAACACAAATGATATTTCGGGATGCTGTTCAGCTTTTTCTACAGCATCAATACCATTTCGGACATGGATATAATCGCAGTCACATTTTTTTAGTATATATTCAAGATAATCAAAATTAATGTCATCGTCCTCGGCAGCAAGGACTAATGGCTTACCGCTTCTCTTATTGATTGTGCCCCCTGCCACCGGATTACTGTACGGGATTGTAAAAGAAATTTTGGTACCTTCTCCTTTCTCGGTATCCATTTTAATGTTACCGCCAAGAGATTTCACGAAACCGCTAACAATAGAAAGTCCCAAACCACTACCTTCGTAACCCCTGTTCAGAGCAACATCTTCCTGCATAAATGCCTCGAAAATGAGTTTCTGTTTATCCTCGGCAATGCCTTTGCCAGTATCACTAACGAATATTTCGACAGCTCCATCAAGCAATTTCGTACCGATTGTAATCACTCCATTCTCAGTAAATTTGATTGCATTATCCGTAAGATGCCACAGAATTTTGTGGAGCAACTCATTATCGGTATTCAGAACTATATCGTAACAATTTTCCGGGATCTGAATCTGCACTTTTAACTCACTTTTGTGACAACGCCGTTGAGATAATTCCAGAAATTCATCAAGAATCTCTGCCAGGTTTACAAAGTGCTTATGAACTTCCAGTGTTGAAGTCTGAATCAGTGAAATATCAATAAAATCGGTTATAGTTTGTATCAGTCTGTCGGTGGACTTCCGAAGATGAATAAGCAAATCTCTTCTTTCGAATTCATCCATGTCAATATTCAGTATCAAATCACCAAACCCGATAATGCCATTGAGCGGTGTTCGTATTTCGTGCGAAATATTATTGATAAATGCTGTTTTAAGTTTGCTGCTTTCTTCAGCTTTTGTTTTAGCTACTTCCAGCTCAAAATTAGTAATTCTGAGGACTTCATTTAACTTGTAGTATTCTTCATATTGTCTTTCCATCTCATGATTTTTGTCAATTAACTCATTTTCGTAAACTTTACGGTCCGTAACATCAAGAATAATTGCTGCAACGGCATTTATTCCGTCAAAATCAGTCCTTTGCAGAAGAATATCTGCAACATATTCTGTCAAATCTTTTCTTTGATGTGTAGTTTCAAAATGATAACTGTCAATATCCCCATCAATTAGTGGTTTCAATGTCTGACGGAATTCTTCCTCAGCAAACTTTGGCTTAATATCAATAGGTGTCATATTTAGAATTTCACTTTTGGAATATCCAATATTTGCTAAGGCGCCTTTATTAACATATAAAAATTTAAGAGTATTTGCATCAAATACATAGACCTCATTTACAGAGTTTTCAATAATTTCAGATAAATTCTGAATTTTGTTCAATACTTTTTTACTTTCGGAAATATCATCTTTGATGGCAACAAAATTAGTAATTTTTCCATTTTCATCAAATATAGGAGAAATCAAACATTTAACCCAATAGACTTCGCCATTCTTTCTTTTATTCTGCATTTCTCCTTCCCAAGTATTACCGGATAGGATTGTTTCCCATAAGTTCCGGTAAAATTCTTGACTTTGCAACCCGGACTTAAGAATTCTGGGATTTTTTCCAATTACTTCTTTTGAGGAATATCCTGTAAATTTCTCAAAGTATTTATTCACATATATTATTTCGCCATCAATGTTTGTTATCGAAACAGATACTGAACTCATCTCGATAGCTTTGCTCAATAACCTGATTTGAGCTTCAACCTTCTTCTTTTCGGTAATGTCGTGGATAATCGAGTGTAGTCTCTCTTTGCCATCAAGTAGCACACGACTGCTGAATACCTCAACATCTACGATACTGCCGTCAGCTTTGAGGTGTTTGAACTCGAATCTGATTTTGCCCTCAATTCTCGTTCTGTTCATTTCCTTAGCAATATCATCAGGGGATAATGTATTAATATCTGTAGCTTTCATTGTTTTCAGCTGTTCGATACTCCAACCATAAAATCTTGATGCGGCATAGTTTGCATCAATAATTTTTGCATCATTAGGGTCAATAATTAATTTTACTGCAGCATGGTTATAAAACAAGTTTCTAAATTTTTCCTCACTTGCTTTAAGCTCCTTTTCCGCTTTCACTCTCTCGGTAACATCCCATACAGTTGAAATTATTTTTTTCTGCTCAATCAATGGAATACCAACCGCATTAATATATCTGGTTTCTTTGCCCTTTCTTGTAATCGGAACTTCATCCCATCGCATCTTGCTTTTATCACCGCTGCTAAGCCCTTCCAGCACCTTTTTTCTGATTTCTTCCCTGAAAGCTTCATCCTCATAAACCGCCTCCCAAAAAGCATCATCCTTGCTGAGTGCCTCTCTTGTAGTGCAGTAAATTTGTGGAAATCTATCATTCATATAGCTGAAATTTACTGTAGGGTCAACAGAATTTACAGCAATACCAATTGGCAAATTGTCCATTACAGTCCGAATGAGTGCTTCACTCTCCCTTAACGCTCTTTCTACTCTTTTGCTCTCAGTAATAACTTCACTGTATAGAATTATCCCCCCAATACTGCCATCACTTTGATACCAAGGTCTGCATTCCCATCTTATATAATCAACACTACCATCTTCCCTGTAAAATATATCATCGTCATTGCTCAAAACATCGCCACTCAATGCTCTTTGATGAATTTCTTTCCATCTGTCGGGGATTTCCGGGAATACTTCATAATGATTCTTGCCAATCAATTCTGTTTCTTTGAGTCGGTAGTCTGTTATATACTTTTTGCTTACAAAAATATAATTCATTTTAGTATCAAATACTGCAACTCCACTTTTGTTGTGCTGAATAATATAATCCATCAACTTATTGGAATGTTCAATTTCTGCATTTGATTTTCTGAGTTTTTCATTAATTTCCTTTTTTTCAGATATATCCTGGAAGGCGCCATTTACAGAAAATATTTTACCATTCTCGTCACGAACTGCTTTCCCGATGGTCCTTACCCAAACAACTCTGCCTGAACTTGTTACTATTTGCATTTCTTCATCATAGGGTATTCCATCCTTTGCACAAGCAGTGAACACATCAGTAATCTTTTGCTTGTAATCCTGGGTATAGAAGTTAATTCCATCATTTACTTGAGGGCTGTATCCGTGAGGCATCTCATGAATATCTGCAACTTCGTCCGACCAGCTTGATATATTCGAATCCAAATCAACACTCCAACCACCAAATTTGGCTATGTCTCCGGCAATTTTAAGCAAGTCAAAATTTCTCTCAAGTTGCTGCTTTGCATTCTGCAACTCGTTGATATCAATATTATACTTTTCATTCAAATTAATCAGCTCTGTCTCAATTTTTGAGGCATAATCCAGAAGCTCTTCTCTGCTCATTTCATCTGTCAGCATACTCAACTCATTTTACTTTTGAGTAAAAATAATAATAAACTACTTTTCAAAGTCCATATTTCAACTTTCCAATATACAAATATAAACAATCAATTATCAAGTTAAAAGTGAAAATTATGGATTTAGAGTGGAAATTGAAATTAATTATTCATTAAAATTTTTATTTGTAACAACTAATATTATATATCGTCTATATTTAAAATAATAAATTATCAAAGGAGATTTCATGTTACGATTTGTTACTTTCATTGCAGTTCTTTTATTTGCAACAATAATCGGTATGTTTGCCGGAGAAATCAAAGTAAACGGCACTACTTACACCGGTGCAAAGTATAAGGTTTATGCCAATTCCGAAAACCGCTTTCTGATTGAAAATGATGGAGCAACTATTGGCTCCGCGACTTTGCAGGGAGATGACTTTACAATAAGTCGGGAAGAGTTCAGAACTTCATCAACTAATTCCTCCGGGCTTCAGTTGTCAGCATCCACCGGGAATAAAATCTATTTGGTTATTACTCCCAAATCATCGGCAAGAGTTGGTTCAAAAGGCAGAGTTGTTATCAACCAATTCCCTGGAAATACAAAAAATGAATCTTTCCTTTTTAATTTTGATTTTGTATTAGCAGCAAACCCCGAAGTTAATTCGATAGAACTTGTTAACTCCAACATTAGAACAATTAGGACAGGCGAAATTTTTAAGATAAAAATTAAAGGAAGCGGTTTAGATAATTTAATTCTGAATCTACCTGCAAATGTAAGTGGTAAAATTATTGAAAACAACGGTAAGGAAGCAACACTTGAGTTAAAAGCAGGCAAAGGATTTAAAGGACTGGATATAAACCAAAGCATTTTTGGTATTAGCCAAAGTAAAGCGAAGCTAAATTTCAAAGCAAAACCAATTTCAATAGATGCAAAGTAGATATTAACTTTTTAAATTTTTTTTATGAAGTGCCCGATTTTTTCTGGCACTTTTTTTATTATTTCATAAAAGAACCAATTAGTCGACAAAAATGTCGAATTACTTTATTAATGCGGTAGAAAATGTCGAGTTATACAGCACCCTAGATTCTATCATATTTTATATCTACCTGTTATTATTACTACTTACAACTTTGGCACGTGCTTTGTAATACATGATTTGTACGCGTGCAAAAATTGTATAAAAAGAAAATTTTTTTTGAAATAATTTGACAAAAGGTGAAAAAATGAAAAAGTTCATGTTAGTTCTCGCAGCGGTTGTTCTTACATTATCATTGAGCAACGATCTTATGGCACAAGGTGGCAAAAATCAGAATAAGAAACAAATTCGTACAAATTTTGTTGACCTCGATGGCGATGGAATTTGCGACAATTCAAATGGAGCAGTCAAAATGAATAAGGGCGCTTCTATGCCTGCATTTATTGATGCTGACGGTGATGGTGTTTGTGATAATGCCGGCACATCTCAGGGAAAAGGCAAACGAATTAACTTTATTGATGCAGATGGCGATGGCGTATGCGATAATGCAGCTAATCCGGTTAAGCAAAGACTACAAGATGGAACAGGAAGTGGCTCAGGCACTCAAAACGGTCTTCGCAAGCGCGGTTCAAAATAAGTTATATTAACTCGGAGTGGCCGAATCACAAGAATTCGGCTGCTCCAATATTTAATTAAAAAGGAGTAGAGCAATGAAAAATGTAATAATTATTGTTGGAATGTTAATACTGTTGTTTATTATGAGTGACATCTCCTATGCGCAAGCTCCAAAAGGCAATAAAGTTAAAGATACAAAAACAAACTGGATTGACCTTGATAACGATGGAATTTGCGATACGTACAACAAAAGAGTAAGAAACAAAAAAGGATTGGAGAAATCTCCTGATACAGAAAATGAAACAAATGGGAGCGCTAATCAGGGCAAAAGTGCAGGAAAAGGGAATTTCGTTGATGCTGATGGTGATGGTGTTTGTGATAATACAGGAAAACCATTTGGAATTAATCGTTCAGGAAATGCAAACAGCGGTGCTGAGTCGGGGAAAGGTGCCAAAAGACACATGAACAGACAGGGAAAAAAGTAAATCGTTATCAATGATAATATCAGTTGTTGGACATAAAAAATGAAAACTACAATCATAGCAATTTTAATATCGCTATCCATACCTGCATTTTCACAATTTGACCTGAATTTAAATTCTCAATCAGGTGTAACAAATGTAAAGAATATGGATTCATCATCATTCAATACACCACTAAGCCAGAATTTTATTAACTTAAGCTATGACACTGACAATAGTATGTCTTACTATGGCGGGTTGGGCTTGATGCAGTATTTCAACTTGCCTGAACGCAATTTTTTAAGTGCATATTACGGTCTTTCATATAGTACTTACACGAACAAAAATGAAGATGCATCTTTTAATATGTACGTAAATGGTCTATTACGTCAGTCGCTTAATGATGAAGACTTATCCAACAGTTCACAATATGCGATAGGTGCCCAATATATCTCACAGCTTAGCGAGAACTCAGTAATTTATTTATCCGACGATATTAACTACAAAAGTTATGGAATGATCAAAGAGCTTAATTATCTTGAAAATTCCGCCGGAATTACATTTAATACTTCATTTGAAACTAAAACTTCTTTGAAGATTGAGAGTGGTCTATACTCTAAAATATACAGCTCATTATATGATGACCAAGGTAATCTGATTGTCACTAATTCAGGCAAAATGAACCGAAAATTTAACAGTTTATCAAACCAGTTAAGATACACAGTTACTATTGCTCAAAATGTATTCGAAAATACTGGGCTTAGCTTTTCGGTTGATGGTGCTTACAGCATTGATAACTACGATACTCCTCTGGACTATATCGGGTTCGATTTTGCAGGTGACAATGAATTTTTTGATGACCCTTACAGCTATGATTATAATAATTTCAAATTAATGCTTACTCAAATATTACCATTGGACACAAAACTGAGCCTGAGTGGTAACTATGCCGATAAATACTATAATTATTTCGTAGTTATTGATGATGAAAATGATGCACAAAGAATTGATTATCAATCATCATTAGAAATAAATCTAAGCAAAACATTTAACTTCGAAGATACAAATATCAGTTTCCTCAAAATTCAACTTGAATACCAGGCATATTTAAATAAATCAAATCTTGGATTTATGAATTTTGATGGTAACTTCTTCTTAGTTGGTTTGCAGTTCGGAATTTGAATTATTCAATTGTATAAAAATAATTCAACAATTTAAGCTAAAAATACTTATTTTTAATAATGTATATTTTGAAATTTTAATTATAGTTGAATAAATACAAAAATATCATCATCATCATATTTTTGCTTGCTATTGCAATTGGCTTATATTCATATTATGAACTCACCAAATCCCGCAATGATCTTCAAAAACTAGCCAAAACCGAATCTGAGAATATCATAAAAGCCCTCAAAATATCAATAGAAAATAACCTTAGGGCAAATGCAGTCATTTATGATGAAATAATAAACTACTTGATTGCAACAGCTTCTCTCGCAGAGCATCAACATGAGCATAAATTATTCGATAACGCCACTATCTCAAAGTTCTCTAAACTACATAATCTTGATTTAATAATCATCGAACATAAGAATAATATTACGTCAAACATAATAAACTTAAACGGCAAATCTACAAATTCCATCATACCTAATTCAGAAGAAATAGAACTGATAAAAAATAAGAAAATGTTTTGGCAGGAAATCGGATTAACTTCTATTCAGGATAATGAGTATTATCTTATTGGAGGTTTTTTTAACAGTAATGAGACAATGATAATTGTCGGAATAAACGAGTTAAGACTACTTGACTTGCGCAAAGATATTGGTATTGGAAAGTTAATTAACAATATAAGCCTGAACGAAGAAATCAGCTACATAGCACTCCAGGATTCACTAGGCTTGATTGCTGCATCAAGAAATATTAAGCCGCTGTCAACGATACATAGTGATAGTTTTCTGGTAGCAAATTTTCATATTCAAAGACCCAAAGTACGATTTGCGAACTATCATGGGATAAAAATAATGGAGTCAGTAATCGCAATAAAAGGTGAAGAGCACGATATGGTTCTTAGGTTGGGGATATCGCTTCAAAAAATCAGAGCTGTTAATCAAAGAAATACATTACGGACAATATTTCTCAGTGTAGTGCTTTTAGTTATTGCTATTGGCTCTGTAGCTTTTGTTTACCAAACATCACTGCATCGAAAACTCCGTGAAGACCATTTAAATATTCTTGAATATAACAAGTTGCTACTTTCTAATATTAATGATGCCGTTGTAGGTATAGATAACAAAAAGAATATTATTTTTTACAATCACAGAGCTGAAGATTTGTTTGGGAGTATAAATACCGGTAGTTCGTATTTCAATTTATTCCCTAATGACGAAATTAAATTATCTTATACATTGGATAAATCCTTACCTTTGGATTATCTGGAAATACACCACCAGCAATATAAAGGTGATCAAGTTATAATGTCTTTAACCTGCTCAATAATTAAAGACACAAACTCAAAACCATTTATTGCACTTGCAGTATTGAGAGATATTACTGAAATAAAAAAACAGGAAGAAATTGAGAACAGAAACGAGAAGTTATTTGCTACTGCTAAGTTAGCCGCTGGTGTTGCTCACGAAATACGCAATCCTCTGAACTCTATCGGAATCATTACGCAGAGACTCGAATTAGAGTTTGAGCCAGGCAGTGATAAAGTTGAATACTATTCGCTAATAAAAACCGTAAGACATGAAATATCCAGATTAAATAAGATTGTTACCCAATTCTTAGACTTTTCGAGAATCAAGCCTACATTACTAAAATATCAAAGCTTAAATGAAATCATTGCTAAAGTCGTACGATTATCAGAGCCGGTGACACACCAAAATAAAGTTGTAATAAATTTTGTAAATGAAAAGGAATATTATCTTGAGCTGGATTCCGACAAAATCGAGCAATTACTTATTAACTTAATCAATAATTCAATCGAAGCATCTGATACCGGTGGTAGAATAGATATTGAATTATGTGAAAGTGTAAATTCAATCACTATTGCCATTAAAGATACCGGCAAAGGAATGCCTGAAGAAGTTAAGAAAAGAGCGTTCGACATCTATTTCACCACTAAAGAGAAGGGAACCGGTTTGGGCTTAGGTATATCAAACAAGATTGTACAGGAACACAACGGTAAAATATGGTTTGAGTCTATGCTTGAGAGCGGAACAACATTTTATATAGAATTACCAAAGTTAAACAAACATGAGCAAATTTAGCATATTACTAGTAGATGATGAGGAGTCGCAAAGAGTACCAATCAGAGGTTTTCTAGAAAAACGCGGTTTTATAGTAAAAGATGTCGGGAGCGTTGACTCTGCAGTTGAATATTATAAAAACAACATAGTAAATCTAATAATCACTGATTTAAAAATGCCTGATAAGTCAGGCGCAGATTTGTTGAATGAAATAAAGAGTATTAATCCTAATGTACCTATAATTGTAATTACTGCATTTGGAGAAATCGACGAAGCTGTTTCTCTTCTAAAAAGTGGAGCGTCAGATTTTTTGCAAAAGCCCATAGATTTAATGGATTTAATTAAGCTAATTGAAAAGTTTCAGAACCATTCTAACATTGAAGAAGATAATAAGCTATTGACTAAAACATTGGAAGAGGATTCTGGAAACAAGGTTTCATTCAGCTCAATAGTGTACAAAAGCGATGCAATGAAATCTATACTGAGTCTTGCTTCCAGAGTTGCAATTTCAAAAGCAAGCGTATTGATCCGCGGTGAAAGTGGCACCGGCAAAGAACTAATCGCAAGAGCAATTCATGACTCAAGTGATAGAAAGAATAAACCATTTGTAACTGTCAACTGCGCGGCACTACCCGAAACACTTTTCGAAAGTGAATTGTTTGGACATGAAAAAGGTGCATTTACAGGTGCTGTAAAAAGTAGAATTGGTAAATTTGAACAAGCAAACGAAGGCACATTGTTTATTGACGAGGTTGGTGATATTCCTCTTCCAATACAAGTAAAACTATTGAGGGCTTTGCAGTTCGGAGAAATACAGCGCTTGGGAGGTGATTCTGACATAAAAACTGACGTAAGAATTGTCTCTGCAACAAACAGAAACCTAGAGGAAATGATACAGAATAAGGAGTTCAGAGAAGATTTGGTTTACAGACTAAACGTCGTGACAATACAACTACCACCACTCAGAAGCCGAAAACAAGATATACAGCCATTGCTTGACTTTTTTGTAAGTAAATACTCTGATCTTTATGGAAAGAAAGTATCAGGAATTACTCCAAATGCTTTAGACTTATTAATGAAATATGATTTCCCCGGTAACATTAGGGAGCTTGAGAATATTATTCAAAGAGCCATTGTTATAAGCAGGGGAAATTTTATCGATGTTGACTCATTGGAACTTTCTGGCTCTGTTGAAAATAGCATTAATGATGACTGCATAACTATTGGTGATTTAAACGAAAAAGTTGAATCGCTTGAAATAGCTTTGATTAATAAGGCATTGATAATGACAAATGGAAATCAAGTCAAAGCTGCAGCATTACTAAATATTAATGAACGTACCCTCCGATATAAAATATCAAAATATAATATAAAACATTAAAAATTGAATTTTCAACATACTAAGTCAACATTGAAAATATTTAGCGTACTTCTATGTCATAATTGATTTTACAATTAGCTACAACTTTATGAAATTCTCTATACTGTTCTTATTTCTGTTAGTATCAACTAACAAATTATTTTCTGAAGAAATTTTCGAAGACAAATTTGATACCGACAAATCAATCTGGTGGACCGGCAAAGAAACAAACTTCAGTGGTGAAATCAAAGATGGAAAGTACACACTTGATTTTACTGCTGAAAATCAATTTAAAGTCGTCTGGAGCACCTTTAATGTTTTTTATGAAAAGGACTTTTCGATAAGTGCAGACTTCAAACAGATATCTGGAATAGATAATCATGGTTATGGATTAATTTGGGGAACAGGTGATATTAAGAACCTTTACTATTTCATAGTATCAGGTAATGGTATGGCTTCGATATATAAAAATCATAATAATAATTGGATCAAGGTCAAAGAATGGACATCATTTAGTGCTATCAACAAAATGAATAATACCAATAAACTTGAAATTTCTCAGATTAATAAACGATTACATTTCAAGATAAATAATGAGCAGTTTCTTGACACAATCGGTCTTGCACCTCTTGGAAACTATATTGGATTCACAGTAAATAATACCATGAAGGTTGAAATTGACAATTTTACTCTTAAATACCATAAGAGCAAAATCAAATTGGTTGACAATCCTGTAAAAAACACACAAAAAATTAATCTCGGTACTGCTATTAACAGTAAATATAGCGAAATTGCACCGGTAATTTCATACGATGGAAATGAGATTTATTTTACAAGAAAGAATGACCCTGACAATTTAGGTAAGGACAAAAAAGATGATATTTTATACTCTCGCAGAGGTAAAGATGGTAAATGGGAGCAAGCAGTCAGATTAGGACCTCCACTCAATAATGAGGGTTATAATTCAGTTGTGTCAATATCTTCAGATGGCAACTCCTTACTCCTTATGAATCAATATTCAAGTGATGGAAAATCCATCAAGGGTGGCGGTATTTCGAAAAGCTACAAAACAAGCGATGGCTGGAGTATCCCAGAAGATATCACTATAAATAATTACTATAATAACCAACCGGATAATTATGAGAATCAGTTCTTATCTGCTGATAATAAAATTCTTCTGATAGCAGCACAAAGGAATGATTCTTATGGTGACCAAGACTTGTATGTAAGTTTTTTTGATGGAACAAAGTATTCTACACCCTTAAATTTAGGACCCGTCGTCAATACTCATTATGGAGATTTTTCACCATATTTGGCAGCTGATGGGAAAACTCTCTATTTCGCAAGTTCAGGCCATCCCGGTTATGGCAGCAGCGATATATTTATTACTCAAAGACTTGATGACAGTTGGACAAATTGGAGTGAACCCCTTAATTTAGGCGATGGGATTAATACAGCACAGAACGACGCTTATTTTGTGATTCCTGCATCAGGTGAATTTGCCTATATGATGACCGGTGAAAATACAATCGGATTAGCAGATATCATCAGGGTAGAACTGAACGCAGGTTCAAAACCTGAGCCAGTTGTACTTATTTATGGCAAAGTGCTTGATTCCAAATCAAACAAACCATTGAGTGCTTCAATTAAGTATGGCAATTTACAAAGCGATAAGGAACTCGGAACAGCTTATTCTGAGCCATCAAAAGGCGAATACAAAATCGTATTGCCCTATGGCCAGATATATAGCTTCTTGGCATCAAAAGATGGTTTTTACTCAATTAGTGAAAATATTGACCTCACAAATCTTTCAGAATACAAAGAAATTGAAAAAAATCTATATTTAACTCCAATCGAAACCGGAAGTATCTTTAGATTGAATAATGTATTTTTTGATTATAATAAATCAACTTTACGAAACGAGTCTTTTCCTGAGCTTAACAGATTGGTTAAGTTCTTAACCGAAAATCCTCAAGTTAACATTGAGATATCTGGTCATACCGATAATCAAGGCGGTGAGGAATATAATATTAAACTTTCAAAAGATAGAGCCGGTTCTGTATTTGAATATTTGTCAGGTAAAGGGATAAATAAGTCAAGACTGGTTTATCAGGGATATGGCAAAAACAAACCGATTGCCGACAATTCTACAGAAGAGGGAAGACAACTAAACAGACGTGTTGAAGTGAAAATATTGAATAGGTAAAACTTTAATTCTGAATCATGATTCAACATTTAGTTTACCGAATAATGAAAGAAGCGATAAATCTAATTTAGATTTGTCGCTTCTCTATTAATTCGATGTTCCTAGTTTTGATTAACTTCACTAAGAACTTATTTCAGGTAACTTCTATTTAATGATTGTTAATTTTTTGATGTTAAGCCCACTTAGATTTTTGAATAATATTGTGTAGGTTCCGTTCGAAACATTATTTCCATAGCTGTCTTTACAATCCCAGGTAAATTGACTAACACCTTTTAACATATTTGAATCAACAACTTTTACAATTTCGCCTATACTATTAGTAATAATTAAATCTCCCTCAATAAATCCTACTTCACTGAACGATATTTGCACCTGATTACTTGCAGGGTTTGGATGAACTGATGCAAAAGAGTTTACATTTTCATTTACGCTTGATAATATTGAATTAGCACTAAATATAACTTCTACAGACATTTCAGTTTCTAAGAATCTGACTACAAAATCGCATGACTGTTGGTACTCGGTTTTTGGCAGAAACTTAAATGAAATCTCTAATGTCGCATCGGGTTGTAATAAATAAGGTAGCTCAGGCAAATTTAAGAAGCTTACATCATCTTCGTTGTTACAACCTAAGCTGATTGAAGAAATAGTCAGGGGTTCATTACCTGTATTTGTAACAACGAATGTACTTATATATTCATTGTCAATTTCGACATTACCTAAATCAATAGTTTCCTTGTCGGAAACAGCCATGTATTCAATTAATTTAACAAGTAATGGCAATTCCATAGCACCATTTTCAGAGTTTGAGTAAATTTTTGCTAAAGCCTGATAAGTACCTGCATTAGAACTATTTAACTTAATTTTTAAATCAGCTGATTCATCCGGATTGATAATGATTTTGGATAATTCCAATTCAAATAAATCTTTATCATTACCTGTAACTACTAAACTATCAATATTTAGCGGTTCTCCACCTGTGTTAGCAACGAAGTTTCTGAATAAGGAATCCAGATTATTGCCTGCAATAACCTTTACATTTAAATTGTCACTTATCAGAGAAATTCTTGGCTTTTCGGACTTATCCTCAACTAAAACATTTGCAGCGACTGAGCTTGTACTACCACATGAATTGCTGACAATACAATCATATTTGCCAGCATCACTTTTGCTTACATTAGTAATTTCATAAATTGATTCATTTGCATTAGCAATATTTACATTATCTTTCCTCCACTGATAACTCAAGCTACCATTAGAAGCAACTACACTCAAGCTAAGGTTGTTACCGACTGTAAGATTTAGATTTTTGGGATTTGTAGTAATTACAGGCAAAAGACTAACGTTAAGCTTAGCAGATTGACTGCGAACCTGCTCTCCACAACTGTTAAATACAATACAATGGTAATCACCCTGATTTGAAATACCAGCATTTTCGATAATCAAACTTGATGAATTTGGAACATTTAGCTTAATCTCATTGTGATACCATTCATAAAAATTTCCTGAACCTGACGCTACAATACCAAATGAAGCTGTTTTGCCATCACATATTGTTGCATTTACCGGATGCTCTGTAATTACAGGTTGATTGTTTACGGTAAGCTCTGCGATATTACTTTTTAAAGTTCCACATGTACCTGATATTTCGCAATAATATGCACCTGCATCAGTGTCCCCTGCGCTGGTTATCACCAGCGTTTGCTCTGTAGCATTATTTATTAGCTGGTTATTGTGATACCATTTATAACTGATATTGCTACCCGTAGCTGTAATTGAGAAAGTAGCAGCAGCTCCCAGGCAAACAGCAATATTTTGTGGTTGCGCAGATATTTGGTTCGGTGGCAATACCGTTATAGCAGCTGTATTTGAGCTAAGGTCTGCCTGGCAATTAGAAGAAACAACAACCTTGTAGTTACCTGATTTTGAAGCATCAGCATTAGTTATTGCATATAAAGAGTCTGTAGCACCATTTATAATGTTGTTGTCTTTATACCACTGGAACTTTGTCCCGGTTCCTGATACTGATACTTTTAGTGTATTTGCCGTTCCACCACATATCTCTTTCGACTCCGGATGGGATAGAATGGAAAAGCCACCAGCTATTGAAAAATTGCTTGCCATTGCCGAGCTTAAAGAGGAAGATACATCATCTCTTACACGCAATCTAAAATTTGAACCAGTTTGAAAGTTGTTGGGTATTGTCCATGTATAAGTTCCCGAAGCTGGTGCAACACCGGTAGCAACTGTAGTTTCCCAGGAACTTCCTGAATTTGTTGAAAGTTCTATTGTAACCCCGCTCAATCCGGTTTGAGTCCACTTAATCGTTACTTGATTACCGAGACAGTAAGAAAGATTAGATGCTAAAGGCTCGGTAAGCTGGATACCTTTTACTATTATTTCCTGAACAGTCATAAAATTCCATTGGTCACCACTGGTACTACCATCGCCATTTACTGCGTTTGCTGCTGCCTTAAGATAGTAAGTACCGGGGGTTGACGGAGCAGTCCATTTAAAAGAAAAATCTGCATTAGAACCCGATAAATTTTTTGGTGATGAATGGATTAATTCTCCACCTGAACTTGTCAGACCTGAACCTGATTCTGCAGACAAAGTACCTGAATTTGTTTCGCCAGTACTGCTCGACTTAACAGCAATGTTAATTCCAGCTTTTGTTTGTGAAGAATTAGAGTTGCTGACTCTGATAGTGTAATCATTTGTACTATTTGGCTCCACTGATAAAGAGCCGGATAATACACTAATACCTGTAGCTGAATTTGCTGAGTTTCCATGACATCCGCTTGCCTGACAACCGGCATTTGTCCTGCCGGAAATACCTGTTGAACGGGCATATACTTCGTATGTAAAATATACGAATAATAAAAGTATAAGCACCAAAGGTACAGTTTTGTAAAATATTCTATTCATAAATTATCCCGATTTAAATTAAAACAATTTTAAATTTTCGTCTATTTAATTTTTTCTAACTAATTTATTTATTTATCTTAATTTTAATATTAATAACTGAGTATTATTTTTTTTGTTACAATTAATTTATTTTAATATCATTGTAACCAAATAAAAGAAAATTTGAAGATGCTTTCAAGTAGAATTTTATATATCAACACCTTACGTCAATGTTTATAAGCAATGAATTTCTTTCCCCGAAAATATAAATGATTAAATTTTTATTCTAATTTTTTAAATTTTGTGCTTTTTTCTAATCTCATTTGTCTTAGTAATATAAATAAATGAAAATTTTTAAAATTTAAAATATTAATTAATCATTTGGGATTATTATGAATAAGTTATATTCACTTTTAATTATAATTATTTTATTATTTATCTCGGTAGTAACAATTAAATCTCAGGATAATGGCGGCCAAATTTATTACTTTACTTTATTTCCGGGGCAAGTCCAACCAAATGATACCGTCGCTCTAATCAATATTATTTCCCAAAGTAACACCGAAATAAGCTTGAATAAAAATGGCAGCAATTTAAGAGAAAATTTGAAATTGAATAAGAATGAAGCATCAAGAATCAAATTAACTGCTTCGGAAGTGCAAGCACTAACTAATTTTAGCCGGACACTTACAGAACAGGTAATTTCGGATGGGGCAGTCAAAATAACCCTAAATGGCTCAGTATCAGCTGATTGCAATGTAATAACTAACTACATTAACAATTCTGATGGCTTCAAAGTTTTAGAAAAAAGTAAATTAGGAGTTAATTACCAAATTACGAATCCTGAGAAATCAATATTCAATGAAAACACAATAACAAACTTTGCTGCTGTAATTGGAATATATGATAATACAAAGCTAACATTCAAGCTCGGAGGGTGCAAAACATGCAAAGTAATTAAAGAAAATGGGGATTTTCTACTGAATAATCAACTAATCAGGCGAACATTAAACGAGGGTGATGTATGGTTGATCCCAGCTTACGGCGAAAATTCTGTTATCACAGGCTCAACCATTCGGGCAAACAAACCTGTAGCAGTTTTTTCAGGTAGTAATAATGCATATAATCTTGATACCAGCAAGAAAAATTATGTTATTACTCAAGAACTTCCTGAAGAGCTATGGGGAAAAAGATATCTTTTGCCAAAGTTGAATGAATGGTCTTACATTACCCCTTTCGTAACCGTGTTTGCTAAAAACCCGTTTACTGATTTGTATATTAATGATTTAAAACATTATACCATTAGCACTCCGGGTGGTATAAATGATGTTGGGTATAGACAATTTAATGCAACAGAATCACAATATTCAGAGGAAGGCACTTGTGAAATTTCGTCAGATAAAGAAATAAATGTTATAATTTCGGATACAAGATTATCAAATTCAAAACCTCTTCAAATGCAGATACTACCAATTGAGCAGTATTCTAAAAGTGCTGCATTTACCATCGAAAATACAAGTGAGGAATTTATAAATGTAATATTCAAAACTCTCAGAAATGATGAGCTTCCAACGAATATTTTTATTTCTGAACTTGTTGATGATAAGTATGTTAAACAAAACTTATTCAACTTTTATCCGAGTTTTGGCAAAAGATTTAAAACAGCTAATGAAGACTCCACTTTTTACAGAACTGTTGTCATCAGATTTTCCAATCCGGGCACTTACTTCATCGAATCAGAAGAAGATATCGCTGTGTATCAATTCGGCTTTGGATACAACACATCTTATGGATTTGCTGTTAATGGCAAATTGAACAAACCTGATAACCAGGATACTCTTTCGCCAATTATTGATTACCATGTTTGTTGTCTTTGTTCAACAATTCTGGGCAAAGCAACTGATCAACCAGCAGAGGATCCAGCAATACGAAGTAATTTAGCAAACATTTACTTAGTTTCTGATGAAAGTTATAATGCGATTTTAACACATTCAGAATTTATTGCTGGGATATCATCTGCACTGGATTGGACACTTAAACCCAAAAATCATAAATTTGATATGAGAGCTCATTTGGTAGTAGTGGATAAAGCCGGAAATAGCACGGACACAATTATTGAATGCCCTGCTTACATTCCGGACATATCACCAACTTTAGTAAACATTGGAACATTTAATATTAATAAAGGAAAAGTAAAAAAAGAAATTGACTTTGAAGTTAAGAGATACAGCGATAAAGATTACCCCAGCGATATCGAAATTTATCTGATTCTTGATTCAGACAGTACCGAAATAAAGGATGGTGATATTAATACTAATCAATTTTTTGATTTAGGAGGTTTAAGAGATGTTAATATTATTCCACTTATTGATAATTTTAAAACATTAAGTGCTTCCATTAATTTTGATTGCAATGAGGTCGGCAAGTATAGGGACTCCTTGGGTATTGTGATTTTGTCAAGGAATCCTATAGTTACTCACAAAGTTATATATTTTGCTGAGCTTAGTGCATTAGTAGGAGATAATAGTATCTCTACAGAAGATTATGATTTTGGATCTGTTTCTCTTGAAACATCAGTTACTGAACAAATTAAAATATTCAATTATATGCTAAGCAAATCTGAAACCGCATTGGATCTGGTCATCGAAAATATTAAATTTAACAATAACCAAGTAGGATTTATCGGCAGTGGATTACCATTCGAGGTAGATTTACCGGTTAATATATCAAAAGAAAATCCGATTATAATAAAACCTGATGAATTCTTCAAATTTCATGTAGTTTTCAATCCAAAAGGAAATGAGCAGTATAGCAGTGAAATAATATTTGAAGGTAATGCATCATTACCTGATAACATTGCACGAATTAGCGGGAACGGCTTACCTTCAAGCATAAATTCAGAACAAGATGAGATCTTGAGTGTAGTAATTAGAGATGATTTCTTTAGAATTAATTCAGAGATGAATCTCATCATCGAAAAAGTGGAAATTTACAACCTACTCGGAGAGCTTATTTACAATGATACTCCATTTTCAACAGTTTATCAGATACCATTTGCTAACAGTAAATTAAGTAGTGGTACTTATTTTTTAAAAATCAATGTAAATGGTGTTTGGATTCATAAGAAAATTATGCTTAATCATTAATGCAAATTCTATGATAAAAAAAAAGCAGTGTTGCAAATAAATGCCTCACTGCTTCATAAATATTATAAAGAATTTTAAAATTCCCAACTCACTCCAATACTTGGCAATACTCCAATCGAGCGGTTAAACTCTGCTTCACCAAGTCTTGGATTCCATCGTATTCCGGACACGTTTTTTTGCCCGTAAATATTCTGTATGTCAATATATGTAATAAGCGTAGATCCTGCAAGGTTCCATCTTTTGTCAATCCTGAGGTCTGCAGAGTGGAAGTCAGGCAGTCTCTCACCTTCGTTATACCTTGTAAAATCCAACCTGCCATCGTTAGTAAAAGGTGTAGTAGGCACACCTGACGCTGTTCTGAACTTTGTAGATATTTCCCATAACTCATCAATTCTCCAGCCTATAGCAAAGTTAAATATAAACCTGCTGTCGAAAGCAGATGGTCTTTCGACACCGTCTAATGATACAAAATTAGTTTGAGCATAAGTCAAACTCAAAAGACCATAAATAGGAATTTCACTGAACTTTTTCTGAATGAACAACTCAGCACCCCTTGATACTCCGGTACCTTCACTAATCAGTGGTTCAAGACCAAACGGAATATCAGAACTAATATCATCAAATCCTGAAGGTGCCAACACCGCTTGAGGCCTGAATATTCTTGCAGGATAATTTTTATATTCTTTATAAAATACTTCTAACTGAACTTTCACATCTTCCAAAGGGGTATGAGCATAGCCTAGAACAATTTGGTCTGCTTGAATTGGTTTCAAGTTATTTTGTGGACTACCTACCAGCCAAATATAACTTGGTGCCTGATAATACCTGCCAATACTACCGATGAAGGTAGAATTTTCGTTAAGTGTATAAGTATATGCTAATCTGGGAGAGAAAAACACTTCACCATCAGTAAAATTATAATAATCTAACCTGGCGCCTGCTGTAACCCTATGATTACCAAACCCTGTGCTAAGACTTGCATAGGTAGCATTTTTGAGTGCAGCAAAATTTGTATCAACTGATAATGCCTGTGGAATACCATTCTGGTCACGTCGCGAAAATCCTGGAATCAAAATATCATACTCCAGCATTCCGCCATACTTTAACTGATTTCCAAAAGTTAACTCTGTCTTCGGACCAAGCTGGTAATCAACGTCTGTTCTTAAAATGAATTCGCCTTCTTTAGAGTCGTTTCTGAATATTTCAACCAAATTTGAATCATTCTGAAATGTTGTAAATCTAGTGTAAGAGGAGCCTGCAGTCACTGTAAGAAATCCGTTCCCAAAGAGATGCTTCCATGTAAGTCCTGAAAAATTTTGGTATTGGTCAGGTATTGCTACCTGACTGTTTTTAAACCTGTTATCAAGGTCCTCATTATTTAGTGAAACATTATTAATAGCAGAAATAGTCATAAATGTAAGTGTATTATTCTGGTCTAATCTATAATTCACTTTACCTTGAAAATCCCAGTACTGTGGAACAAAAGCAAAACCTGCTAATTGGAAAAGCAGGTCTAAATAACTCCTGCGGGCACTAAAGAACCAAGAGCCCTTGTCGCCTATAGGTCCTTCGAGATTTGCACCAAAACCTATAGCACTCAAAACAACTTTTCCACCAAATTGAGTTTCGTTACCGTTACGTAGCTGAATATTTGTTACGGAAGAGGTTCTGTCACCATACTTTGCTCCAAAACCACCTGCAGAAAAATCTACATTTCTGATAAAATCAAGATTAATAATTGACAATGGTCCACCTGTCGAGCCTTGCGAACCGAAGTGATTGATGTTGTTAACCTCAAGCCCGTCAACCATAAACAAGTTTTCGAATGGAGCACCACCTCGAACAACCAAATCGTTACGTCCTGCAGAACTAATATTAACACCGGGTAACAGCTGAACAGCTCTAATTACATCTTCTTGAACTCCGGGTGCTCTCCTTATGTCTTCGAAGCTGAGGTTTTGGGTGCTGGTCACTGTCTCACTTTTCTTTATGAAATAGCTTGCTCTTACCTCTGCACCTTCTAACTGTATTACTTTCTCAACAAGTTTGACCTCAATAAATGCAGGCTTGCCACTACCCACCGAAACATCCGTCTGCACGTATGTCTCATAACCAATTAAGTTAAACTGTACTTTTTGCAAACCAAGTGGTACATCTTTGACATCGAATGACCCATCTTTTTTTGAAATTGCACCTTTATCAGTTCCAATTACCCTTACTGTAACACCCGATAATGGACTTTGTGTCATAGAGCTGGTTATCCTGCCTGTTATTCTTCCTGTTCTATCTGTTTGTGCATACACCGAACCAAACGTAATCAATAAGCCGAGCAATATTATCGTGAATTTGTTCATATAGTTTTAAAATTAAAATTAATGAAATATCGTCAATAAAAACAACGATAACGTTATTATTTATTTATTATTTTATGCCATATACAACGATAACGTAACAATGAAAATTGATGAAATTATAGAATTACTAAAAGAGTGGAAAGAATTTAAGCAATATTCTAATGATGGAAATATTGCTGAATTTGGCTTTTGGTTGACCAATAAGTTAAAGTTTGACAATCATAATTCAACTCCTACACTCAAGGATGGTGAAAAACTAACAAAGAAATATTCCGGAAATTCACAATTCCTTGCCTCATATTATATAAACAGAATGAATAAATTCATCAAAATATATACCAAAGAACTTTTTCACGATTTAGACCTTTACAGCAGTGATGATTTTTCATTTCTAGCATTAGTACACCAAATGAACAGGCCACGCAAAAAAGAACTTTGCGAGCTCAATTTAACTGAAATCACTACTGGTCTTGATATTATTAAACGACTGATATCAAAGGGAATGATCTTCGAAGTCAGAGATGAAAATGATAAGCGTTCTAAACGGCTTGATATAACTGAATATGGATTAAAAACCGTTCTGGCAGCATATCAAAAGCTTAATGAAATGACAGAAGACGTTTTAGGAGACTTGAATGAGAATGAGAGAGAAATTGTAATCAATTTTCTTGCAAGACTTAATTCATATCACACCGAACTTACTTCTTCTCGATAAATAATCAAAATTAGTTTTTTTTATGTAATCACTGTAAACATTTTTTTGACTTAAATTGAATTAATAGTTTTTCAATCACGTCTATTTTTTGCTAAATACAGTTTAAAATTTATTATTACACAATTGTAACTTTTTATATGTTTAAATTGTATTTATAATAAGTAACTAAACAAAAACTAAAATTATATTTATCTATACTAAGTGCAAATGAAAATTAAGATCCTATTGTTGCTCTTACTAAGCACATATATAACATATTCCGACCCTTATACAGATTATATACTTAAAGCAGGTGCAAGCCTTAACGGTAATATTTACTCTTCTGATTTCAATCAAATCGGTACATTCAGGAATTGTTGCCCCAAGTATGAATCAGCATTTGGCTTAGCACCAAATGTATTTGCCGGAGCAGAATATCGAAATCTTTTCAATCTCTTTGGTTATGATATGAGTTATAGTTTTACACTTGGCTATAATGATATTTCTGCCAGATATAATGTTGAGCAATATATTGGCAATTTAATAGGTGAAGATAATTATCAAAAAATTCTTGTTGAACATAATCTTGACATTACTCTTCCTTTATTATCAAACGAACACGCAATATGGTTTAATCCAGTAAGTGAATTACCTTTGGGAATCAAATTTGGAGTAAATCTGGGCATTCCACTTGCTAAATCATTCGATCAAAGAGAGTTGTTAAAAGAGCCAAATGACGCTACATTCCCTGATGGCAGCAGAGAATTTAATGCTACAAATAATCAAATTCCTGATGTATCAGCTCTGTTTTTTGCAGTAGGTGTTGGAGCAAGATATCAGGTAGCAAAGTTTGACGAATTTGATTTATTTGCTAATGTTAATTTTAATTATGGAATAAATAATACTACTTCAAATTTAGACTGGAAAATTCATCAGTTAAGTCTTGGCGTAACACTTCATTATAATATTCCGAAGAGTGCCCCACCACGCCCACCGGTACCACCTGCACCACCTATAGCTGAACCGGTTGCACCAGTGCTTGCTATCAAGCCAGAAATTTCCCTGGAGACCGAGTTTGATTATAAGAAAGTGAGTAGTGGAGATACTCTCAAAGTGACCATAAACCGTTACGAATATAATACATATCTATCATTATTGCCGGTTATAGTTTTTGAAAGAAATTCTCAGAAAATACTATCATCAAGCTTTCCAATAAATAACGGCAATTCACTGTATAGCTATAATTTAGAGAGTTATGCCATTAATGACATTGCTGAAAAATATCCTCAATTGGTAAGCAATTATATAAAAAGTAATCCCGGTACCAGACTTCATATTGTATCCGAATCAATGGACGAAGATAAAAGCATAGTTAATGAACGTCTCGAAAACACTACACAAAAACTGATACAGGCAGGCGTTGATAAATCTATAATTACTGCAGAAATCAGAATGTCAGAAAAGAAGAAAGACACAAATCCGGCTTTGCTAGAAGAATCAAGAAGGGTTATTTTTGAATTTTCGAGTGGTGGAAGACTTATCGAAGCACTTGTCAACACTGAATACAAATTTGACAACTTCAACAAGGTATTCAACGTTAAGCCAATCTTCAAAGCCGAACCAAATGCTCTATTAAGTGGTAAAACTATTTTTAACAACAGTAATGAAGTTGCTCTCAAAGAAGGTGTAAATCAGGTAGTACTTGCATCTAATATGTTCAAATCACAAAATGACGCAGATGCAAATGTTTTTGAAATTTTTGCACAAATAAATGATGGTGAGAATTCAGCTGATGCAAATGCAAAATTCTTCCTAACTTCTGAAGAAAAACTTATCAGCAGTTATTATAACTTGAACAGAAACTTTACTGAAGGTGATATAGAAGAGTATATTTTAGGATATATGGATTTCGACAAAACCGAGTTCAGCTCAGTAAACAATTTCGCACTCGACCGTATAAGAGCCAAAGCTGCAGAAGGAAGAGCTATTGAGTTAATTCCTCTGACTGACAATATTGGAACAACAGAATATAATAAAGATTTAGCATCTAAACGTGCCAAAGCTGCAATTAATTTGATAGGAGATAACTTTAAGAAATATTCAACAATTATGCCCGATACACCAATTTTTGATAATGGCTCACCTTACGGCAGAATGATGAACCGTTCAGTCATAGTTAGAATTAAATAGGTTGCGTTGATGAAAAAAGCGGCATTGCTTTGCACCTCCAAATCCTGGGGCGGCTTGGAGATGAATGTTGTTAAGCTTGCAAACAACTTATCAGTTTATGGTGTTGATGTTGTTGTTATAACCGAGTCTGATACAATAATTGCCGGCAAATGTAAAGATGCAGGTATGAAGGTTAAAATAATCCCTCCTCATTTCAAGTATTTCGACTTATTATCTTCAAGAGATATAGCTAGGTATCTCTCAAAAAATGATGTAAATAATTTATTTGCATTTCACTCAAGAGATACTGACCTTGCATCATGGGTAAAAGTGTTTTATCCTTCAATTCAATTGATTTATCAGCAGCACATGCACGTAGGGCGAACTAAAAAGGATTATCTGCATAACCTAAGGTATTCAAGATATGATTTGTGGATTTCTCCTCTACATAAATTAGCTCAGGAAGTCAAGGATTTAACAAACTTCGACTTTTCTAAAGTTAAGATTATTCCAATAGGTGTTAATGTATCAAAAGTCATTAATCAAAACTTAACACCAGATGAAGCCAAATCCATGACAGGCTTACCTATGGGAAAGTTTATTTATGGGTTAATCGGTAGAATTGACAGACAAAAAGGTCAGTTGGATGTTTTAATGAGCTTTGCTGAGTGTCTTAAAACTGACAACAACATTCATCTTTTAATAGCAGGTAGCAAGACTATCGGTGAGAGTGAAAAATACTTCTCTGAAATACAAACATTCATATCTCAGAATAACTTAGAAAATTCAGTTACATTGCTAACAGGTGAATTTGATGTTTCGACTGTATATAAATCACTTGACTGTTTTATTTTGGCATCTTCATCAGAAACTTACGGAATGGTCACAATCGAAGCAATGCTAAATTCACTTATAATTATTGCTACAGACAAGGGAGGTACTACCGAAATACTTCAAGATGGCAAACTCGGTTTTCTTTATAAAAGAGGCAGCATCCAACAACTTTGTAATTTGATGATAGATGTAAAAAACAATTACGAAAGATATAAAACAATCTCTGAGTCAGCTAAAAATTATGCTTTGGATAATTTTACTGACAGCATCGAAACCAATAATGTTTTCAATTTATTGAAGTAGCTTAGTCAGTAAATTGCCCAATATTACCCTTAGAGATTTCATTTGCCATGAATGTTACTTTTCTGATAGGCTTTAGAATCAAAACATCAATAAAGAAAATAATAGCACCGATAAATAAAAACACAAGTACTCCTATTATCACTACCTCAATGATAATGTTCCCCTTTTGCTTTTCGATGAGCACACTATTATCCTGAATATTTGCGAGGTACCCGATTGGCTTATCATTACAATCTATTACAGGTATCAAAGAATAATAGTAATTTTGGTAATTTCCGCTAATTATACCACTTTCGTTTTTTATCTTTTCAATTAGAATATCACTGAAAATTTCAGCTACAGGAATTTTTGGATTATTATTCAACGACAATAGATAATTACCAAATTCTGTTGAGTACAACTTATTAAGTTCATCTGGTTTAAGAATCGTTTGAGCAATACTCTTTTCAATTAAATTTAATGATACCCTGTCTGTGATATTGTTTGATATTAGATTTACTGCATCAGTGAGATTAAACAAAAACTCAACAGAACCTGCATATACTCCGTCAATAATTATTGGTGCGATACCTCTTAATGCAAATCCACCCACTCCAAACTCGATTGTTTTGATTGCAGATTTGGAATCTGCTACCTGAATAATTGATGGACGGAAAGCGGTTAGATCATCAAATCTTTTGTTAGTCCAGGTTCTTAAAAAGCTTTTTGCAGGCGCCTTGTGATAGTGAATCTGGAAGTCTTTGACAGATTTATCCTTCAGCACTTCATCAATGGTTGATTTAAGTGATGCCATCAAATAATCCGAACCTGCCTTATCATCCGGGTTACTGTAAGCTTCTTTTACTGCTGAATTATTAGCGAAAACCCTTGCAATAAGAAGTGCTTTAGTTTTGTAATCTTCAATCAAAGAATTTAATATCATGGAATTATCGGTTTGCTCTTTTCTAAGATTATCCTCTACTGATCCGATGCTGGTAGAATAGAAAAAATACGTCAGTATAACGACATAAACGACAGCTACTACGCTAAGCAATGCAAATATCTTTGCTCTAAGTGAATAATTCTGCAATCTTAACATGATTTTTACTCTGTTGTTAATTCATATTTATTTTTAATTTATTTACAAAATTAATATAATTTAATTATATAATCAAATTAATATATTAGGATAGATAAATAAAATTATCTGATATTAGTTTCATTAGGAATTTTTACTCTATGTTTATATTTATCAATTATTTAACACCGACATACTAATTATAATTTTAAATAAATCCATACATTGTAACCTTTTTGACAATTAATGTGTCTATATAAATGTTGACTTTCCTGAAATTTTGAAATAGTTTTTATTTATATAGATTACAGATTATCAACTATTCTAAAGGAGCACTTCAATGAAGAGTGCAATAACTTTATTAGTATCTATAATGATATTAAATGTAGGAATTCTATTTGGGCAGCAAAAAACAATTCGCCTAATTGATCCACAAGGAATGTCAAGAACAGACAAAGCTACTATGGACAGCCTCACTGTTATTCTAAAACCCGAAGGCGCTTATACCCAGGTATCATTTATGATAAACATCTCAACACGGGGTACTCGATTTAATAGTAACAAAGATACCGTCGAAATCGAAAGTTATTTTCAACTTCCTGAGAACGCAATTGTTAATGACTCGTGGCTCTGGGTTGAGGATACACTTGTATTCGCAGACCTCATTGACAGATGGTCAGCCAGTAAAATCTATGAAGATATTGTAAGGAGATTTCGTAGAGATCCCTCAATTTTCTTTAAAAACTCCACTGTTGATTATGAATTTAGATTATTTCCACTAGCTGGTAATAATCACCGTAAATTTTTAATCAGTATGATGATTCCAAATTCAATTGATGGTAATAAGTTTGTAGTAACAATACCCGATCTATGGTTTGGGCTAGTAAATCAACCCCAAAATGTCAATGTAATATTTCTATACGATAAAAATTACTCAAATATTAAATATCTTAACGGAAATCAGGTTGAATTTTCGGACAATAGTGATATATTCTTTGGTGAGCACATGAAGGCCGAAATTAAAACAGCTGAGTTTATGACTAATCGCAGTTTCATATTTGAAGCACCGATTAAAGATGGAGTTCATTTATCCAAGTATAATAACGGGAGTGATAAATACTTCCAGTTAGCATTGAATACAAATATTTTGATTCCCGGGAAAAAGAGCACTCGACATTTGTTTGTATTTGAATATGTAAGTGGAATTGCATTTCAAAATATTGCTCTAACAGTGAATACACTAATTAGTAAAATCAATGAGATATATTCCTCAGGCGATTTTGTTAATATTATGTATGTCAATAAAATCGGCCAAATCAAAAACCTTAGTCAAGAGTGGATTGAAATGGATAATGAAGGAAAATCTAAGTTGACTTCCTTATCCAACGAACTTGTCAGTAACTCTGCTGATTTCCCTTTCCTCCCATTATTAATAGAAAATGCATTAGAGCAGTTCAAAAATAATCTTGACAGCTTATCTGACATTGTGATTTTTGCATCATCGGGCTCTTTCGGTGATTTAAATACTGCAAACACCTTGTTGAATAAAACACTTCAGGAAAACCGATACAACAGAAAATTTTATATACTCGACCACTCCAATGTTAATGCACTTAAAAATAATAACATCAATAATATAAACTACAAAGGTAACGAATACCTTTACCAAAATTTATCAAGACTTACAAAAGGGGAATACCTTAATCTCTGGTCTTTTAAATATTCATGGCCTAACTTTTTTGATACTTTCAAAAATCTTATTTTTTCGTATCCCAACAATTTAGATTATTTCATCACAACAAATGATGGATTTGCATACCATTACTTCGAAGTTGCAAACAAAGGCGGTACCATGACGCTTGTAGGTAAGTATGTTGGTGGTGATGATTTCAGCCTTAGGTTTACTTACATGCTGGATAATGAACCAAAATACAGAGAGTTTGTAATTACAAGTAAAGACATCATAAACAACAATAAATCACCACAGATTTGGATAGGTAACCATTTGAAATATCTCGAGTCCCAACCGAATCCCAATAATAAACTTATAAGTGATATTATCAATCTAAGTATGGGAAACAGAGTATTATCAAGATATACTGCTTTTCTTGCATTAGAGCCATGGATGCGCGATTCACTATTTAGCGACAATGATAATCAGGATAATACCGGCGGCGGTGCAACAGATGTTGACGAGTTAGTAGATATGGATAAAAATATCAACGCATTTCCAAATCCTGCTAGTGAGTTCACAACGATTAACATATTTACACCTGTGCCGATAAGAATATCTTCAATCCAAATCTATGATATGAGCGGCAGAATTATACGAAACATTAGTGTACCGGAAATACTTATTTCAGGAGAGTATAATTTAAACTGGGATTTAACTGATGATTATGGCAATCCAGTTGCTAACGGCTCGTATTATATTATTGTCAGTATTGGCATAAAATCATTAAACACAAAAGTAATAATTAACAGATAAACAAAAAAAATGCTGCCTCTGTTATTAATCAGGGGCAGCATCATATTCAAGTAGGGTCGAAATAACAATCCTTCAGTTAAAGAGGTATATTCCCGTGCTTTCTTGGAGGATTTTTATCAACTTTATTCTCAAGCAAATTGAATGCTTCGATTAGTCGCTGACGTGTAAATTTAGGCTCTATAACATCATCAATGTATCCATAAGAAGCAGCAATATAAGGATTTGCAAATTTTTCATTATACTCATCAATGAGCTCCTGCTCTCTTACAGCAGGATTTTCGGCAGTATCAATTTCTTTTTTGAATATAATTTCAACAGCACCTTTAGCACCCATTACAGCAAGTTCGGCTGTGGGCCAAGCAAGATTAATATCTCCTCGGATATGCTTGCTGCTCATTACATCATAAGCACCACCATAAGCTTTACGTGTAATTACAGTTACTTTAGGTACAGTTGCCTCGCAATAAGCATACAGCAATTTTGCACCATTAGTAATTATTCCTCTCCATTCCTGATCTGAGCCTGGTAAGAAACCGGGTACATCTTCGAAAGTCAGCAATGGGATATTAAAAGCATCACAAAACCTGATAAATCTGGCTGCTTTCTTTGATGCCTCGATATCCAATACTCCTGCAAGTACAGCCGGCTGATTTGCAATTACACCTACCGACCTACCGCCAAGTCTGCAAAAACCAACTATAATATTTGGAGCATATTCCTGATGAACTTCAAAGAATACATTTAGGTCAGCTACTTTAGTAATAATATCCCTCATATCATAAGGTTGATTAGGGTTGGCAGGAATAGAATAATTCAGTTCCTCGTCTATCCTGTCAGTAGGATCGTCATTAGGCACAAATGGCGGCTCTTCCGCATTATTCGATGGAATATAGCTAAGCAAAGTTCTGACAATTTCAAGAGCTTCCATGTCATTTTTGGCAACAAAATGGGCAACTCCACTTTTTGAGGCATGTGCAAACGCACCACCCAATTCTTCAGAGCTTAAATCTTCGTGAGTAACTGTCTTTACAACTTTTGGTCCTGTTACGAACATATATGAAGTATTTTCGACCATAATTATAAAGTCTGTAATAGCCGGTGAATATACTGCACCACCGGCGCATGGACCCATAATAACAGAAATCTGAGGTACAACACCTGATGCCATTGTATTACGAAGGAATATCTCAGCATAAGCACCAAGAGAAATAACACCTTCCTGAACTCTCGCTCCACCTGAGTCATTAAGCCCAATAACCGGAGCGCCTGTTTTCATTGCCATATCCATGATTTTACATATCTTGCGGCCATGCATCTCTGCAAGTGAGCCACCTAATACAGTAAAATCCTGTGAGAAAACATATACTTTCTTACCTAAAACCTCAGCAAATCCTGTTACTACACCATCTCCCAACGGTACAGTTTTGTCCAGACCGAGTTGGGTAGAATGATGATGAACCAACGCATCTATTTCTCTGAAAGTCCCCTTGTCAGTAAGTAAGCTTAATCTTTCACGTGCTGTCAGTTTGCCTTTTACATGCTGTGCATCAACACGTGATGGACCTCCACCCTGTTTGGCTTTCTCTTTTAGTACTCTAAGCTTCTCGATTTTCGAATCAATAATGTGTTTGTCGCTCATGATTTCCATTAGATAAAATGTAATAAACTAAAGTCTGTAAAAGTATAGACTTAATTTTTATTTTTCATTTTTTCTTTACATAAAAAATTTAGTATCAAACAAGCACTTTTCTTCAATGCAAAAGGACTAAAATAAGATAAGCTTTTCTGTTAATATGCCTTTTTTAGTTTTTATCGTTACTAAATAAATCCCTGATGGCATTTGTTTATTATTAAAATCTTTACCATCCCAAAAAGTAGAGTAAGACCCTACATCCATGTAACTCTTTAATACAGTTCTGATATTATTCCCTAATATATCATAAATGTCAACCTCGACATAAGAAGTATAATCCAAATCAAACTTAATATTAGCTGATGTATATGCAGGATTCGGGAAAATATCAATGAAGTTATCAAGAGTAATCTCATTTACGCTAACGGCAGTATTTGATCTGCCGGGCGTTCCGCCTTTGATGGTCGAAATTCTCCACGACTGAGGTAATGCATTATCATAGGCAGGATCTATCAGTTCCAGTGAAGGACCTCCTCCATCTGCATTTGGATTCCATGGTGCTGTATTCATATATTTAACCGAATCCATAATTTTGCCGTTTCTATTGTATATTCTGACCATATCACTTGTACCAAATCCAAATGTAAATTGACCATAATAATTGGAAATATCCGGGTGATGTTTGCTAAATTTATTCTCACTCTCTATCAAAACCAGATATTCTCCACTTCTGAGTATAGTACCCTCCGGAATTGCAAAATTACGTGAATCATTATCATCTTTTAACACCCATGCGCTGATATCGGTATCTTTTGTACCTGCATTATATATTTCTATCCAATCATCTGTATCCTGATCAGGAGATGATTTATACATTATCTCATTTATGACAACATTATCATCCGGCTCTACCTCAGTGATTTCAAATACAGCCATAATTTCCAAATCAGCATCAGGAATGATTTCAATAATATTGTCAGATGAATATAATTCATTATTAACAAGCCAATATTTGAAAATATATCCCTTGTTTGGCTCTGCAGATAATGAAATTGGCACACCGATAAAATAATCTCCAGTCCAATTATTTGGAAGTTTTTTTAAAGTATTTAAGCTGAATGATGCAGCACCTTCGATGTCAGTTTTAAGCATAATCTTTGCAATTCCATCCAGTTCAAAATACTGTCGCAAATGCTCCCTGAAATATGCAGGTCGTTCGACAAAGTAAGTTTTAATCATATCAACATGTTGTTGGAAATTAGGGAGTGATTCCTCCCATCTGTCTTTCTGATAAGGTACTATACTAACAATATTATTCACTAGGCTGTCAAAAATATGCGTTGTAAGTTCGGGACCGAGCGTTGTATTCAATAAATCACAATTTCTGTTTAAGAAGCGATTTCGAAAATCCTGACTCTTAAAAGCATTAAATAATATCCTAGGTAAATGAAAATGAGATGGATTTGCTTTGGCGCTATCCATTGCCAATTTAAATCTGTCCTCCATATATACGCTTAAATAGTTGTAATTAAGCGACATATCAAAGTCTAGCAAAAGCCATCTCCATTTATTGTCAAGCTCTGATGACTTCCATAATTTGAAGTTGTGACCAGGCCAGTCGGAATTATTAGCCCAAAATGAAATTGCATTATAATCTATAAAATTATTAATATCAATATTCTTATTTAATATTGATATTACTCCCGATGGGCTTACATTTTCCAATTCTGCCAAAAAATCATGGTATGATTTTGATGAACCCAGCAAAATCCTGTAAACAGGTTCTATGATGCTGATACTAAATGAATTAATGCCATATTTCAGTTCGAGATACTCTTCATCAAATCGCTCTCTTAAATTATACATGCCAAGGAACTCACCGTTGAAATAAGTGACCACAGGCCTGTATTGAGTACCAAAAACATTCTCAATATGATTACCGAGAACACTAACGAATGCATCTCTTAAAAATGAACCATGCCAATCCTGCCCTGAGTTACGTATCACTAATTTATCATAACCCAATAGACCATGATTGCCAAAAAACGGATAATTTAGTTCACTCTCACCATATCGGGACTTGGCAATTAATCTCAAAGATGTTTGTTTTTCGAGTGCTGCACCATGTCCGTGAGTTTTTACACCGACTCTGTTTTTGTAGTATATTTGTTCATCGCGTGAAAAATACTCAAAAGTCATTGGATATTCTTCTGTGGAATGTGGAAATCTGAAAAGTCCGTACTCGTCACTAAACAAGTATGCATCATTAGAGGATAAAGCTACAACAGGTACTTTCCAGTCAGGAACAGATATTAAATATGTTGCAGTTTCGATCTCACTTGATATCATGTCTGGAGCGTATATCCTTGCCTTTATTGATGAACTTTTATCAATATAAATCTCTTCACCTTTGTAAATCTTAGAATTTTCTGTGGGTTCATCGCCGTTAGTTGTGTACCTTACAGTGCTATTCATTAAACCGGTAATTATTTTTACTCGTACAGGTTGGTCGTAAAACCCTGGTTCTAAAGTAAATCTCGGCTTCTGAATCAACCCTTTCTTAGGATTAGCATTTGCTTTTTCGGGTGTAGGAGCTTGCATATAAGTTAAGTTATTGCTACCGTCTGGAAATCTTCCGAACGACATATCTACATACATGTCCGGAAAATCAAGCTTATCAACCAATGTTCCCTTGTCGTCCCAGAGATGGAGATTTTCACCTTGACGTGATAATTTAAAATCAGTATGCATTGCTTGAGCAAAATATGATTTACCCGGAATATTCAAGTTGAAGTCAATTTTATTTAGAGTTGAAAAATCAACTTGCTTTCCATTAAGTTTTAAATCAGAAAAAACTGCTTTGCCGTACATGTCTTGACGAGTTGATGATAGAGCCAATCCCGCATACACCTTTTGCGGATAATCCCACTCTTCCGAAAATTCTTCAAGTAGCTGGCCCTCAGTATCGTATATTCCACCTGTCAAAGTCTTTCCCTTACGTGAAACTTTGATAACCAAATCAGGATAGTTCATTTCAATACCGGAGTAAACTCTCTTTGGTTCGTCACCTCTGTTTAAACGCCTCAAAAATTCATTAAAAATTCTCTGATCACCTTGACCTAAAACGCCAAAAAACAAATTCGACGGATTAAGGTCTTCTCTTATCACAAGACCTGTACTCCCAAAGACATGAACATTCCATAGAGTATGAATCCTGACGGATAAATCGAAGTCTCCCTGCAGTTCCAAATATTCATATCTATAACTATCAGGATTTGAGTGTGTATATAATCCTCTTCCTGATGCTTCAATCACATATTTTGAATTATTGAAATAATTCTTACCGCTTGCTTTTATAATCAGGAAGTCCTTAGCTTGTATTGTTACATCGGGCAAAACCCACGCTCTGTTGAAATTGTCACCATCACGTATTCTCCAATTTCTCAGATTAATATCTTCGTCAGAGCTATTGTAGAGTTCAATCCAGTCAGGTCTGTCATTATCTTCGTCAACTAAATAGCTATAATTAGATGCACTTACTTCATTTATCACTACTTTTGAATATGAAAACTGAATGCTTATTAACAGAAAAAATATTACTGCCGACTTCATATCTGCAATCCTATTTTAAAAAAGTTTTTTGAAAATTGTAATTGTATATACTTATAAAGACACATTAAAATGATTTTTGTCCCAATAAAAAAAGAAAATAACACAGAATTTTCATTTATTTAAAAATTCTGTAAATTAATTCATTTTGAACAAACAAATGTAAAATGTGTAAATTATAAAACGAATTGCCAATATTTATGTTTGCTGTGCAAAAAGACTATATCACTTTATCATCTTACGTCTTTTATAACTTTTAGAAAGTGAGTCGGGCTGAGAATCTCTGTTTGGGCGATTTTCGGTATATTTTACACTGAGTTCCTTAATATCCAAAGCATCAGGGAATAACTTCAGGAAGTAACGTCTGGCGCTTTCATAATTATTTTTTATTTCTATTGAAGGGTTATCCGTATCTCTTGAGTCATAAGCCAATGCACCGATTAATCCAAAGTGCATACCCCAATTATACCCCATTTCGAAACCTAGTGTAATATCACCAATATAATAAATACCACCGTCTTTGGGAATAAACTGCAGAAAATACTGAGGAATGTTCTGATATTTACCGCCGGAAATACCAACTCTTGATAAGAAATGCGGCTCGTCCGGTACACGGAAATAGATATAACCGAAATCATCGGGCTTAACAGTTGCGGTTTTACCACTAAGAGCTGTCTCGAATGTAAGCACAGGTTCATCTATAATTCCGTTATTTGTAACACTGATATTTGCGATAATTATGGACTCGTTGGGTTGCCTTTTCAATGATTCTATCCTTCCGGTTGCACAGGCAGTAATGAATAAAACCAAAGTGAATATAAATAACTTCCTCATTTCATATCCTAAAATTGCTAAATTAGATAATTCAAAATTAGTTCATTTTTACTAAAATTCAATAATAAATTTTATTGATTTTACAGAATATAATCAGATTTATATTATTTTTCACTAAAATATACATTAATACGATAAATTGATTTTAAAAAAGCACTGATACATAATAATGTTAAAAAAAATAATATTAATAAGTTTGCTCACTACTTATATTTCATTTTCGCAGGTCGAAAACCTGCAAATAGCACATCCTGTATATAAATTACTCGAGCGTGCCGAGAGCAAGGGTTACCTTAAAAATATTACGATGAATGATTTACCGCTGCAACGCAGCCAGGTAATAGAAGCATTAAATCAAATAGAGTCAAAAAGAAATTCTCTAAGCGATTCAGAAAAGTCCACCCTAGATAATTTTATTTTAGAGTTTGGAATCAAAAAGCAAAAATCTTTTACGTTATTCAGTAGTTCAAGCGATACAAACCAGATACTTTTTGACGGACTTTTTTCAGATGATGAAAAATTCGTTTACAGATACATAGACTCAAAACATTCAGTAAGTCTTAGCCCATTGGCATCAAGTGATAATATTATAAGATACAATGACGGATCACATAATGCTGTAATAATTGGACACCTCGGTTTCAGATTATTCGGTACACTAGGCAATTCACTTGGATATAACCTTAGGGTTACAAATGGATCAGTACTGTCAGGTGATAAAGATATTTCTTTTATTGACCAATATTATAGCCAGAATATTAAGTTTGCTATTCTTAACAGTGATGTTGATTATACAGAGTCTCATATTCGTTACCAAAATGATTGGTTTTATGCCGGTATAGGCAGAGAATACCGGCTTACAGGCAGTGGTTATCGTACCAGACTGGTGATGAGCGATAATTCACCTGCTTTTGATGCACTAACTTTGGGTGCACGATTCCATGGCTTTGAATACAAATTTATGCACTCATCTCTTCTTGCATTACCACAAACTCATTTTGGCTGGGAAACAGGTCCAAATATCGAAATTGTTCCCAAATATATGGTTACACACAGATTTTCTGTTAGGCCATCATGGGGTGAAATTTCGTTTTGGGAAAATATAATTTATTCCAACAGATTCTATGATCTTGCGTATCTTAATCCTCTAAGTTTTTTGAAATCTCTTGAGCATTCACTCAGAGATCGCGATAATTCCGGTATGGGAGTTGATGCCACTATTAGAATATTTGACAATTTACAGATAAAAGGTACATATTTTTTGGATGATGTAATTTTTTCGAACATTGGTACCGGTTACTGGGGTAATAAATCTGCATGGAATGTCGGGTTAATGTACAGCCCTGATTTGCCTGTTGATCTTGGCATAGAATATACAAGAGTGGAGCCATTTACTTTCTCACATTTTAATGTTCAGAACAGCATGACTAATGATGGCTTCTTAGTGGGCTCATATTTACAGCCAAATTCTGACAAGCTGTCCTTTTTTGGGAATATTTGGTGGGGTAATAGATTCCCTATAGAGTTTAATATCTCATATTTGCGTCATGGAAAAAATATTTATGATTCACAAGGTAATTTAGTTCGTAATGTTGGGGGATCTGCTTTACAAACCAGACGTTCCGAAGATCCATACGATGGTTATTTCTTACTTGATGGTGATGCAGAGTTTATTACAACTGCAGATGTCAAGGCAGGATGGGAGATTATACGTGGTTTCAATATCCAAACATCATACAGATTAGTTTCACTCAATAGTGATATCAAACACTATTTCCGGTTAGTATTTAGAATAGATGAATTTTAATTAAATACTGATTGTTCGTCACATTGTTTCATTTTCAGCAAATGCAATCAACCTATCAATTAAGTTGAATAATTATTTATAATCCATAATTAAAAATGGCTAAATGCATAGTCTTTTAAGTCAACTCTTTGAATCACCTGACGCTTGAACATTTACATCTTCACAAATATCTCAATCATACTGCCAATTCTCACATAATACACATTTCTTTTAAAAAAACTATACTTATACATAGACAAAGCCAAATATTATACTAAAATTAACAAAAAATTACTATTTTATAAATAACACCATTACAAATTTTAAAATAGTTTTTAGGTGGGATTATGATCAATCTAAAAAAATGCTTTGTAA
>JANJTB010000033.1 GCA_024711295.1 bacterium
AGGTTTATTCGAGGGTACGATAAGCACAACGGCAGTATATAACATTAATCTGGATAAAGGAACCAGTGGTGGTACTTACGAGATGGCAACAGATGATCCTGATGTCACTACGGTAGGTATAGTTTGGCATACATCAACAAATCCTACACTGACAACAAAAACAGGATACACTTCACAAACACCTCCTAATGCAAGAAGTGGCAGCTTTACCTCACAGATGAGCAGTCTTGTAAACGGCAATACATATTATGTGCGAGCATATATCATAAATACTGACGGCACATTTTATGGAGACGAGGTATCATTTGTATCCATACCTACACTGGGGGAATGGGGCTTAATCGCACTCACGGTATTACTCGCAGGATTCGGTGGTTGGTTTATATGGAGAAGGGTAGCATAGCACCTTGATATTTTGAATAATCAAACTCCTCAGTTAAGCAGTAATTGAGGAGTTTTTTTTCTAAGTATCTACAAACTCAAAAGAAAAAACATTTTGAAAATGTGCTTATTGATAGGATAATTTCTTTATCACTCTCACTTTTTTTTGTTAATTTTGTAAATTGACAATTTTAACTTTTTAATTCTGAAGTTTTTTGGATTTACCTAATGAATATTCTAGAAATTGGACAACTTGTTAAGACTGATGGCAAATATGATTTAACCATTTTCTCATCTGCAAGTATTGATAGACTTGATGAAAATATTTTTGAAAAAGGAAACAAGTTATTCTTTAAGTGCCTAAAAAGGAAAAAAGACATTCAAGTAAAACCGGAAGAGATAGTCAGGCAATTAATGATTGATAAGCTAATTAATGAGTATGGCTACCCTATTGATTTGATAGAGGTAGAGTATTCTGTTTCTTTCGGCAGGGAAAAAAAGTTTGCAGATATTGTTATTCTGAACAAAAAAGACAAAACAAGTGTTTATTGCGTAATCGAAATCAAAAAACACAAAGCTAAAGATGGTAAAGACCAGTTAAAAAGCTATACTAATGCTACAGGAGCACCTCTTGCCGTATGGACTAATGGTGTTGAAATCAATTATTATGAAAGATTAGACCCAAATTATTTTGAGCCACTTTCAAATATACCAAAAGCAAATGAAACTATTGATGATGTAAAAAATGAAAGGTTTACATATCTGGAATTAATGCTCAAAGACAAACTAACCGAAGAAAGAAAATCTTTGAAAGATCTTATACAAGATATGGAAGATGAAGTACTTGCTAATGCCGGAGTAGATGTATTTGAGGAAGTATTCAAGTTGATTTTTACAAAACTATATGATGAAATGGAAAGCTCTGATGACAGAGTTAATATAGAGACTCAGTATAAAATTATCAAAAAGCAAAATCAAGATTTAAACGATAAGCAAATCCTTGAAAAAATAGAAACAGATGATTATAGAAAACTTGAGTTCCGAAGTCGTGGCGATGCACATCATACAAAAGAAGTGATTAACGCTCTTTACAGAAAAGCTAAAGATAAATGGCAAGGCATATTTGAGCAAGGAGAACCTCTCAGAATTACTGATGAAAACCATTTGCAAATTTGTGTTGGCTTCTTACAAAATGTTAAGCTTTTCAATTCTAATCTGCAAGTGATCGATGAAGCCTTTGAGTACCTCGTAAACAAGTCTGCCAAAGGTGAAAAAGGGCAATACTTTACACCAAGAAATGTAATTGATATGTGCGTCTATATGATGAATCCAAAAGCTAATGAATTTATGATTGATACAGCTTGTGGCAGTTGCGGTTTTACTGTTCATACTCTTTTCAATGTTTGGCAAAAACTTGTTAGCCAAGGCAAAGCTCAGTTTGCAAATTTCTCAAATCAAAAACTTTCTAGTGAACAAAAAGAGTATGTTAATAAAGTTTTCGGAATTGATTTCGATGAAAAGTCTGTCCGTGTGGCTCGAACTCTCAATATGATTGCCGGAGATGGCAAAACCAATGTTTTGCATTTAAATACTCTTGATTATACAAGATGGGAAGAAAAGCAAAAAGATAGAGCTTGGGTGAAAACTTATAATGACGGCTATCAAAGATTGCTCGATTTAGCTGTTGATGCTAAGAATCCTAAGGAGTTTAATTTTGATATTGTTATGGCAAATCCTCCTTTTGCCGGTGATATTAAAGATTCACGTTTGATTTCCAATTATGAGGTAGCTTTCGATAGCAAAGGTAAAAAAGCAAACAAAGTTTCTCGTGATATTTTGTTTATAGAAAGAAATTTGGATTTTCTAAAACCCGGTGGCAGAATGGCTATAGTTTTACCACAGGGTAGGTTCAACAATACAAGCGACGAGAAAGTTAGAAGTTTTGTTATGGAACGTGCAAGGCTTATTGCTGTTGTAGGGCTTGACGGCAACACTTTCAAACCACATACCGGAACTAAAACATCTGTTCTCTTTGTGCAGAAGTGGGATGATGAAATTAATCCTAAAGTTGATGATTATGAAGTTTTTATGGCTGTGAGCGAATGTACTGGCAAAGATAATTCAGGAGAAGAAATATATCTGACAAATGAAATTGGTGAAAGATTGCTCGACGAACATAATCACCTAATACAAAAACACGACCTAAAAGAAATAGCAGATGCCTTCGAAACATGGGCAAAACAACAGAATTTAAGTTTTTGGAGAATATAAATTATGGCAAGCGATTTTTTAACTGATGCAGAAATTAATGATTTGATAAAAGAGCCAAAATCCTTTAAATTTGAATTTAATACTTTCTTGTCAAAAGCAAAAGAAAAGCAAGGGCATAGAGAAAATGAATTTTTTATTGATAGAAATGATGGAAGTAAATTTAGAATTATGATTCGACAAAGCATTCATAATCCTTTGGATTTCTCTATTATTCTTGGTTTTCTTAAGCCAAATTCAAATATTTTAATTAGATTAACAAGATATAATGGCAAAAGTCATCAACATCAAAACAAACTAGAAAAGACCGATAAGTTTTATGATTTTCATATTCACTTAGCAACTGAACGTTATCAAAAAACAGGACAATACAGACCAGAACATTTTGCTGAGCCAACAAATAGATATTCAGACATTCATTCTGCTTGGATTTGTTTTGCAGAAGATTGTAATATTTCTTTTCCAAATTCAAATATTCAACCATTGTTTTAAAAGGGGGTAATTATGAATACTGAATTAATTCAATCCGAATTTCAAAAAAAGGTTTCCTCAGATATTTCTCTATATCAGGAAGGAACTAATAGATTTAAAGTTTTTACTCCATTTCAATTTGAAGACGGTGATTTTTTCTCTATTGTTTTGAAAAATGAAAACGGAAAATGGTTTCTGACAGACGAAGGGCATACTTTTATGCATCTTAGTTACGAACTCGATATTGATACGATTGAAAAAGGTACAAGAGCTCAAATTATTTCAAATGTTCTTTCGCAATTTGAACTAAATGTAAATAATGGTGCAATTTCATCAGAACTTAATGGCTCTTGGGGCGATTCATTATTCTCATATATTCAGGGATTGGTTAGAATTTCGGATATTAATTATTTAAGCAAAGAAAGAGTTAAATCAACTTTTCTTCAGGATTTCAGAGAATTTATTTCTGAAAAAATTGATAATTCAAGAATTATATTTGATTTTAATCATCCAGACAATGACCCTAAATCAAAATATCCTATTGATTGTAGAGTAAATGGTATGGCGAAACCACTATTTATCTTTGCTGTTAATAATGATGATAAATGCAGAGATGTTACCATTTCATTATTGCAATACGAAAAATGGGCTTTGATTTTTCATTCTATTGCAATATTCGAAGACCAAGAAGCAATTAGCAGAAAGGTTTTGGCTCGTTTTTCGGATGTATGCGAAAAGCAGTTTTCATCCCTTTCCGGTGATAATTTACCAAGAATTGAGAAATATTTTAATGACAATATTCAAACAAATTAAACCAAATTATAATTTGGGCAAAACAACAAAATTTAAGTTTTTGGAAATAAATAATGGTAAAGCTATGAAAAATATATTGTTTAAATTCCTATTCTCTTTATCTTCTTTTTCAGGTGTTTTAATGTTTCTATGTATTAATAGAAATATTGACGTTCCATTTATAAAAGCACCTGAAATATTAATTTCTAACATTCAATTTGTAATAGTCATAAAGTTTTTACTTATTTTCTTAGGTTTATTGGCATTTGCAAAATTTGTTTTAATAATGGGTAAGAAAAAACTTGAAGTTGAAGGAGCAATTAGCAATATTGAAAAAATTAAACCGCTTGAAGGTCAATATTTACCAGTTTATATTGGATTGTTTGTAATTGCATTAAGTTTTAATGATGGATTATCAATTCAAGCAATATTTTTAATATTTATACTTTTTATTTTATGGCTTTTCTTGGAATCTATAGTCTATTTTAATCCATTTTTTATAATTTTGGGTTATAGATTTTATGAAATTGAAACAAAAAACAAGATTACTTCAATAATAATTACAAAAAAAAGAGATTTGAAAAAAGTTGATAATTTTCAAAACCTTATTCGTTTAAATAACTTTACTTTTTTGGAATACTAAAATGAAAAAAATAATAGCAAAACTCGAAGATGGATCATTTCGTACCGTTTTTAATAGTGATAACAAAGGCTTTACAAGTATTGAAAGTTCTTACCATACTCCTACATTTACAGATGAAATTATATTTAAATTTGATCCTGAAAAAAAATTGGAAAATGATGAATGGTTCTATGTCGAGCCCAGTGAAGAACAAATGATAAAAATGATTGATCCTTATATTTCTACGATTACAAATATTGATTCACTTAATCCAATAACAAAAAATGATTACCAAAACATAAGAGCAATATGTTTGATCGAAAAGGAAGTTGTCAATGACAATGGTTTGGAAAATTGCCAAGAAAGATTAATTATCTCAAGAGTTTATCCAAGATTCTATACAATAGCAAGGAAAATACTTAAATGGAATGATGGTCCACAATTTGAAGAACAATCATCAAGTGTGTATTTTTCAGGATACATCGATGCTTATTGGATTGCTGGCAAATTATATTTCAAATCTTATTTAAATATTAAACCAATATTTGATGGTTTAGAAGATTTTTATAGACTCGCAACAGAAGATGAAAAAAATGAATTTTTACAAAAAGACTTTTTCAAATGTGAAGATACTAATATAGTAATTAAACAAAGAAATTTAAGAAAGATTGCATCAGTTATAAACAATATTAATTGGAGCGAACCTTTAACTCGACAAAAGTATATTAAATATGCCGAAAAGTATCCAAATATTGGAGTACAAATAACAGCAGATGGGAAATTGAAAATAGAATCCAATCAAGATGTAACAAAGATTTTAAGTGTATTAGAAGAAAGGATATATACAACTCCAATTACTGGGGAAGAGCGCGAAGCTCATTCAATCTCAAAGTTAAATCAATAAATAATTAAAAATTAAAATGCCACAAATATCATACATAAGATATAAAGATATTCTCCAAGCTCGAAGGATTGATGCCGAGTTTTTTAAACCAGAGTATTTGGAGATTGAAAGAATAATTACTTCCAATATTTTTAAAAATCTTGAAGAAATCACAAATAAAATTGATGTAGGTTTTGTTGGCAGTATGACAAAAGAATATTGCGAAAACGGGATACTTCTTTTACAAACAAAAAACATTGAAGAGTTTTCTATTAATTTATCTCAAACTACTTTTATTAATGAAAGATTTCATAAAATACTTAAAAAGTCAACAATTAAATACGGTGATATTTTAATTGCAAGAAGTGGTTCTTTCGGGAAAGCAAGTATATACATGGAGAACGAGGTTTGTAATTCATCAGATATAATAATCGTTGAAGGAAATAATAATTACATAAATAACTTTTATCTAGTTGCTTTTCTAAATTCAAGTTATGGTGTTGGTCAACTTATGAAATTTGCAAGTGGAGGATTGCAAGGTCATGTAAATTTAACAATTCTGGAATCTCTAAAAATCCCCATTCTCCCTCAATCTTTCCAACTTAAAATTGAAGAGATTGTTAAATCTGCTCATCAAAAACAAACAGACTCCAAACAACTATATAAAGAAGCAGAAGAAATACTTTTGAATGAACTTGGGCTTTTGAATTATCAAACAAAACATTCACTTTGGTTTTCAACAACAAAAAAAGAAATTGACCAAGCCAAAAGATACGACAGCGAATATTACCAACCAAAATATGCTGAGATAATTAAGAAAATAGAAGAATATGAAGGCGGCTGGGATTATTTGAAGAATCTATTTAAATTAATAAATGGAAAAACACCTGAAGTTTATTTTGAAGAGGAAAATGAAGTACAAATATTAAAAACAAAACAAATTAGAAATGAATCTTTATTATATGAGGGTGTTGCTTATTCCAAAAAAGAATATGTAGCTAATCTCTTAAAAGAAAATGACATTCTTTTCGCTTCAATGGGTGTTGGTTCACTTGGTAGAACAGGTATTTTTTATAAATCTGAAACAAACAAACCAACAAGTGTAGATAGCACAATAAAAATTCTTCGAGATTCAAAAAGTATTTTGCCAGAAGTACTTCAAACTTTTTTCAATTCTATTGTTGGCCAGGAAATTATTTATAGATATATTGTAGGAAGTACAGGGATAATTAGTATAAAAAATGATTTTATTCTTAATCTTAAGATTCCATTAATCAAACCCGAAGTTCAAGCACATATTGCAGACAAAATAAAAGAAAGCCATAAACTAAGAAAAGAAAGCAAAGAACTTTTAGAAACAGCCAAGCGTGCCGTAGAAATTGCAATCGAAGAAAATGAAGAAACAGCAATGGAATATATAAATTCCCATACAGTTTAAAATAAACGTAGGGAACTTCTATTATTACCCCCTACAAATCAAATATCCTTTCCATTTCCTGTGGTTCCAATATAATTTAATTCTTAATGAATTATCGCCATAAATTATTACACCATTTTGACCACTTTACTGTGAACTGGAAGAATGTTTATTTTCAATTACGAATTTGATTGTATCGAATAAAGATGTATATTCGTAAAATGAAATTGTTGCATAGTGATTAACTATAAAAACAATATACTTGAAAGCATCAGAAAGCAATCAAAAATTCAATAATGAAACAAATTTTAAAAATTATTAAATTTTTTTTAATATTTTGAAAAAAGTATTGTAAAAAGATAATTTTTTTTTGTAGTTTTGAATTTGACAAAAGAATGAAATTAATTAATGAATATAGAAAAGTTTATTTATAATTGTTTAAGGAGTAATGTCGGATGACAAACAAAAATTTCTCGACAAAAACAAAGAAGTACAAAATAGGTTTGCAACACGTATTATTACTGTTCGTAATGGCTATCACCTTCTTTTACTTCTACTTTTTCAGTCTCGTTCCTAACATGATCGCAGGCTTTGTTGTGCCTTTATTCCAACCTACACTGGAACAACAAGCTCGTATCGGTTTTGTTGATTTCGATGGATTAGTATGGGGTTCAACAGCAAAGGATAAAGAATTAGCCAATATCGGCAAAGAAATATCAAAAGATGCAATCAACAAAGAATATCTATTTGATTTTTCTTGGTCAGCAAGGACTGAAGAAGAGCATGGCTACTCCAAATCAAAAACTGAATGGTATGTAAGAGCTCCAATTTTGGGTGAAGAGGCAATTATCCTCGAGCCATGGATTGGATTTATCATTTTGGCTATCACATTTGCATTTGTGTCTGCTCTGTTCCTAACAATGTTTATGCCATCCGGAATTGGTATGATGGCTGTATTGTTCGACAGACAAATTGATAACACAAAAGTTAAACTTCGTCTTCAGACAGGTTTTTCTGATGATGTAATTGAATTATTGATTATGCCTGATGACAAATTAGCCGAAAAAGAAATCAGTGAAGTACGTAGCGCATTCAGATTGGTATGGGACAGAACCATGACAGAAGACATTGCATCTCCTTTCCAATCAGCACGATTCGAAGATGTATTTGATGAAGAAACTGATATAGTATTTTTCAGAAATGAAGCGATTTATACGCGTATCAGAGAATTTTTCTCAGACTTCGTTGTTATCGAAATCCAGGATACAAAGAATGCTCTCTTATGGAGAAGAAACCGCTTGCTCATTATGAGAGGATTCCGTTTATATATGTCACACCACTTTACAGAAAAGTATGCAAACTTCGTAACAGGTCTTGCTTATGGTGGTGCTGCCTTCCTTATCGTAGCAGTAGGTATTCGTGGTCTTAAATTTATTCCTGCTGCACGTCCTTCATTCATTCTCTTAGCGATCACACTTGAATTCGTGATGTTGTCTTTACTTGCGTTAACACTTATCTACACTGAAGAAGAAGAACGTATGGACAGAATGCTTAAGAAAATGGAAGATGCTAATCGTAGCCAGCTCGAAGCATTACGTGGTCAGCAAGCTGATATTCATCAATTATCTAATGCACTTGTTGGTCAGACAGCAGAGATTATTCGTGCAAGAGTTGAAACTGCAATTGAAGATTATATGACAAGTGGCGACCAAATCCAAAAAGTTGTTGCCGAAGAGATTGCAAAGAAAATTATGTTTAGTCTGAGAGACGAAAAACCATCTTACAAAACTTATGGTGGCGAAACTAGAAGATAAACTTCTTAGATTATTAATAGTTAAAGAGACTATCTCGTATAAAGATAGTCTCTTTTTTTTTTGTAACTGTATAAAAAAACCATCCAAAATAAATTGGATGGCCTTTGCTAAATCATTCAACAAATTGAATTAGTTTTTAATTAAGCACCTAATTCAGTTTTAATTTGTGCAACCCATGCTTTGAGTCTGTCTTCAGTCATGTCTTCTTGGTTATCTTGGTCAATACCAACACCATAGAACTTACCATTTTCGGCAACGCCTAAAGATTGTGAAAAATCATAACCTTCAGTTGACCAATAACCGAATATTTTGCCACCATTCTTCAATACAGGTTTAGCTAAGGTACCGATTGCATCAAGGAAATTGTCAGGATAACCATCCTGATCGCCTAAACCAACAAAACCAACATTCTTTCCGGTGAAATCAAATCTTTCGAATTCTGTAAATACAGCATCCCAATCGTCTTGTAATTCACCGTCATTCCAAGTAGGAACAGCGATAATTATATTATCATATTTACCCATATCGTCAACAGATGCACTTGCCATATCGTGAGTATCTACGTCAAATCCATTATCTTTTAAGATTCCTTCAAGCTGTTGTGCAACTGTTTCAGTATTGCCTGTGTTTGTACCATAAAACAAACCAATTTGCATTTAAATTCTCCTAATTTTATGAAAACAATGATTTTTAAATAAATTTACTAAATTTACAAATTTAAGTATTCAAATAAATATAATATTTTGGTATAAAGCAAATTTTTTAGAAAAAAAGTGAATTTTTTTAATAAATTTAAAACTTCTAGGTTTCGAGCAAATATGGTTTGCAAAAAAAGTTCAATATTTATGATTGTATAAATGCTTCAAATCGCTTATTGTGATAATATTATAAAATAAATATGATATATAACTAATATTTGTTATAAATATGTTGATATTTTCAAATAAATTTGTTACGTTTGTAACGTAGGTTTTTAACTAACAATTAAAACTTTTTTACACTATGAAAAGAAATGTAAAAGCTGAACAGCTGGAAAAGATGGCAGACATACTAAAATGTATTGCCCACCCGATTCGTTTAGAAATCATCGAAATGCTCGAAGGATGTCGCAGACTTTGTGTAACTGATATTGTCGAAAAAATGCATATCGAACAATCTGTTGTATCACATCACCTTACAAAACTGAAAGATAAAGGGATACTGAGGTCTGTAAGAGAAGGAAAGAATGTTTTTTATCAAATTTCGATGACTGAACTTTCTGGACTATTTAATTGCATTGAGCATTGCTCAATTCACTAACTATGATTACTGACTATCGTTGAAGCATATACGATTAATAAAAAGTTGTATATGCTTCGCTATTGTTTATTAATTATAGAAGAAATTATACCATACATTTTCCTGGCAGATAAATCCCAACTGAAAGTCTTAGCCCATGAAACAGCCCCAAGCGATAACTTATCCCTCAAACTTTCATCAGTAAATATCATCCTCAACTTATTAGCGAGGTCATCTATGTTTCCATATTCATATAAAAGTCCGGACACTCCTTCACTAACAGAATCTCTAAGCCCCGGTACATTTGCTGAAATCGCAGGTGTACCGCAGGCGTTAGCTTCAATATTAGTAATACCCCATCCCTCTTTCATAGAAGTATTAACAACACAATAAGTCCTTGAAAGCAATTCAGACTTCTGCTCTTCACTTATAAAGCCATGAAAAATTACTTTATCAGATATTCCGAGTTCAGACGCTAACCCTAACAAGTAATCCTTGAAGTCTCCTCTGCCAATAATTTCCAGTTTAGACTCGGGTAGCTCTCGATTAACTATTGCAAATGCTCTGAATAAATGGTCAACAGACTTATATTTCTTTAGTCTTCCGAAGTAAGTAGCAGTAGGAATACTATTTTTCTGGGTTACATTCATCGGAAACTGTTCCTGATTAACAGCATTTGTCACAATTTCAAAATTTCGGGTATCAAAACCACGTTCTTCAAACTCATCTAAAGTGCTTTTAGAAACAACAACAAACCTTGTTTTTTTATAAATATAATCTACCAGCTTTTCACTAAGATATACATAAGTGCCTGAAATTAAGCCAGCTTCCCTGTAAATACTCTTTCCAAAAAAATGATGACTGATTGCAAGTATTGGCTCCTTTACAAAAAGTGGAGTATAAAAAGGAATTTTGTTAATATCATCAATTATTAAATCAAACTTGTGCTCAGAATTAAGTTTTTTATAAAGTGATGGAACATAATAATTGAACAACTCACGTTTACCATGCCTGTAAACATGAATTCCATCAATAAATTCATAATTTGGTAAACCATCATGAGAGCAGGAAATTAAATGAACTTCAGCACCCATGTGAGCAATTCGTGAAAATATTTCGTGCATGTGTACTTCTGCGCCACCACCTAAAGGATTTTTTATATCTTGCCAATTAATTAAAAGAATTTTCAATTTTAATTTTTCCCAAAAAATTTTAAATCAGCATTACAAAATTAATAAATTTTGTATACTTATTGCATAACCCAAGTAATTTAATATATATATTAGCAATTATTACAATTTTTGAGTTTTTATAACTTCTTTGAATAATTGTAACAAAATTTTTTTAAAATTTGTATTTGGTAATAAAATGATAGAAATTACTCTTCCTGATGGCTCAGTAAAAGAGTTTCCTGTAGGAACAACAGCTTATGATATAGCAATGTCAATATCCGAAGGTTTAGCACGAAATTCAGTAGGTGCTGTTGTAAACGGAGAATACTACGAAATAAACAAACCCATAATTAATAGTTCAGAAGTAAAGATTGCAACGTTTAATGATGATGACGGCAAACAAATGTTCTGGCATTCTTCAGCACATTTAATGGCTGAAGCATTGCAAGTGTTGTATCCTGGAACAAAATTTGGGATTGGACCTGCAATCGAAAATGGCTTCTACTACGATGTTGATCTGCCTGATGGAACAAAAATCACCACTGAAGACCTGCCATTAATTGAAAATAAGATGAAAGAACTTGCTAAGAATAATTCAACTTACAATATGAGTGAATCATCTTGGGAAGAAGCAATGGAATACTATCAGCAAGCAGGTAACGAATATAAAGTTGAACTCATAGAAGGTTTGAAAGGACAGAAAATCACATTTTGCAAACATGGTGGTTTTACTGACCTTTGTAGAGGTGGTCATATACCAAATACAGGAATAATAAAAGCAGTAAAACTACTTTCGGTTGCTGGAGCTTATTGGAGAGGCAACTCTGACAACAAAATGATGACAAGAATTTACGGTATCACTTTTCCAAAACAAAAGATGTTGGATGAATTTATTCAACTCAGAGAAGAAGCTGAAAAGCGAGACCACAGAAAACTTGGTAAAGAGCTCGAACTTTATATGATTACCCAAAACATAGGTGGCGGACTTCCTGTGTGGCTTCCAAAAGGAACCACTATCAGGAGAATTTTGGAAGATTTCCTAAAGAAAGAGCTGCTGAAGAGGGGCTACCAAGAAGTTATCACTCCACATATCGGCAACCTAAATCTTTATAAAACTTCAGGACATTATCCATATTATTCAGAATCTCAATTCTCACCAATCAAGGTTGAAGAAGAAGAATATATGCTCAAACCAATGAACTGCCCGCATCATCACCAGATTTATGCTTCAAAACCACGCAGTTACCGAGATTTACCCCTTCGATTGGCTGAATTTGGAACTGTGTACAGGTATGAGCAGTCAGGTGAGCTGAGTGGATTATCAAGAGTGAGAGGATTTACACAGGATGATGCTCACATTTATTGCACTCACGAACAATTGAAAGAAGAATTGATAAATGCTGTTGACTTAACTCAATTGGTTTTCAAAACATTTGGAATGCAGGTAACAACCAGATTATCCTTCCGCGATGATAATTCTGATAAGTATGCAGGTGACCCTGAGGTTTGGGAAATTGCACAAAAAGAAATTAAAGAAGTTGCTGATATGATGCAACTCGACTATTTTGTAGGACTGGGAGAAGCTTCATTCTACGGTCCTAAAATTGACTTTATTGTCAGAGATGCTATTGGACGTAAATGGCAACTTGGAACAGTCCAGGTTGATTATGTGATGCCCGAAAGATTTGAACTTGAATTCATGGGAAGTGACAACCAAAAACACAGACCTGTAATTATTCACAGAGCCCCATTTGGCTCGATGGAGAGATTTATTTCAATTCTAATCGAACATTACGCAGGTAATTTCCCATTTTGGATAGCTCCTGTACAAGTATCTGTTTTACCTATAGGTCAAAATCAAAACGAATATTGCGAAGGAATATATACAAAACTCAAAGATTTAGGTTTCAGGGTCGAAATAGATACAAGAAGTGAAAAAGTTAACAGAAAGATAGCTGAGTCAGAACAGATGAAGATACCTTTTGCAATAATAGCTGGGCAAAAAGAACTCGAAAACGGTACAGTTTCTCTGCGTCAGCATGGTAAAGGTGATTTAGGTACAAAAACTTTGGAAGAAATAGTTGAAATGTTCAATTCATTAAATGTTCCGGGTTCATCTCAACACTGATGTAAAAAATTAATTCTGATTATGGTGCACTGATAATTATCCGTGCACCTTTTTTTTTAATGAATCAAAACAATTTTACCCTTAACCCATTTTCCAGGACTATATTCATACATAATCAAATATACACCTGCAGGTAATCTTGTTAAATCAACGCTGATTGAATCTTGACCTTTCGTATCTAATCTTTCTATTATTTTACCACTTATATCAGCAAGGAATAATTCCATTGGATTACCCTCAAATTCTAAAGTAACAACACCGAATGTAGGATTAGGGAAAATACTTATTTCAAACGATTCTGCCTGACTACCCAAAGAATCTACACCTGTAACAGGATATCTGACTGTACTTGTGTCTTGAACTAAATCATCCTTTTCGTACTTACAAGCAGGGAAATATGAATATTGATATACAACTCTAATAAGTAGATCTTTCAAAGTTTCAACATTGAATTTATCGGTGCTTGGTTTGATGTGTGGATTTCCAATACCACTGTCATCAGTAAGAAAAGTATATGTACCATTTGTCAGCAAAGCCATAGATCGTAAAATATACTCAGTTGATTTATCAATACCACTACAAGCGACTGGAACAATTCTTATACCCATCTCAGAAGCTTTATAAATCAATGATTGAAGTTCAAGGATAACATCATCCCTTTGGTGAGGTGGTGCATCAAGTATAATAAAAACGATTTTAGTTATCGCATCATTTCGCCAACTCAGTTGATTAAGAGCAACATTCAGGCCATTGTGAACTGCTTCAGGGAAATCTCCACCACCGGCCGCTTCATTAGCTGCAATAAATTTCTGGATTTTATCAACATCACTCTCAAAATCATGAATTTTTGTCAAATATTCATCAAGAGTGTCTCTATAAAATACAGCACTAAGGTTAAAACTATAGTTTGGTAAAGTGTCTTTAATCTGCTTCATAATATCTTGAATATCAAGCTTAAGATAATTGATTTCATCACCCATCGAACCAGTTGCATCAACGAGAAATGCAATATCTACCTTGTTTGCTTCCAGGCAACCGGTATTAATTGTAAAATGATTTAATCCTTTATCGAAACTTTTTGGTGCATCGATATAAAAGTAACTACCTTGGTATTCAATTTCTAAGGATAATTTTTTATTATCAACAGGTCTATTTGTCAAAGGACTTGCCCACAATTCTGCTTTGCCTGTGTTATCTGTTCTTGATGACCAAACAGCATATCCATTTTCCAATAAATTTACATTGACGTTATAAACAGGTTGAAAAAGTTCGTTTTGTACAAGTAGTGTAAACCTTTGATATGGAAACAATTTCCAAATTTCTTTGTAGTTTGACAAATCACCTTCTGACAGGTCGTTCCAAAGATTCCATTTTGAAAAATCATTCACTTCACCTGCAGTAAGTAATCCTGAGCGAGCATTATCATTACGATTAACAATCAATGCTGACTTTGAATCAATACCGGGTGGTACGTCGGGAGCTCCGTCCACACGAACTTCCAATGCTGAAGTAACCGTTCCAACCATTTCATGTGATGCATCCCTTCCACCTCTGGTAGAAAATCCTTCTCCGCTTTCGTGAATCCCAGCTGATAAACTTAATACCCTTCCCAAACCTTCTCGAGATTTATATTCCTTCTTTTTAGAGTCTGCTTTTTTTTCGACTAAAGTAGTCTGCTTTGCTTTCTTTAGTTTAAATAAATACTCACTTTGAGATTTCTTTAAACTAATCAGTTGGGACTCATACCCATCAGCCCATGCTATGATTTTTTTGGCATCCTTAGAAAGTTTCAATTCAAACGAACCATCAATCGGATTAACTTTGGTAAAGTGATAAGAATTTTCAACTTTCACAAATGCACCGTTTATAGGTTTTGATTTACTGTCTAAAACACTGCCTGAAATCTTAGCAGAAAATTGAGCAATAGATTGACTGTATGTCAATAAAAGGAAGAAAAATAAAATTTTTGCTTTCATGGCATTCACTTTTGTTAATCATCGAAATCAATACGTTTCCTTGATACTAAGATGAATTAATTCCAGAAAAGTTACATCATAAAGTAAATTAAATTTACGATAAAATCTGGAATCCAATTTAATCAGATTGAAAAAAAGTGGCGTTATCAATTTTTGATAAACTTGTTTACTCTACCGTCAATTACAACAAAATAAACACCATCTGCTAAATTTGAAACATTTATTGTCTGTTTATCAGATTCAATAATTGAATTAATCATAAGCTCCCCAAGCAAATTCACAATTTTTAATTCTTTTCCCACATTTGAATAAGAAGTTGTCAGGTTCAAAATATCCTCGCTTGGATTAGGGAAAATTATAATATCGGATTTCTTATCTTCTTCTATGGAGCTTGCAATTTTCTTATTTTTAGCTAGTACTTTTCTGTTATCAACAAAAGCATATTTCACAGGAAATTCAAAGCTAAAATTTACGGTTTGATTTCTATCGTCGTTATAAACAGATTCCAAAGCAAGCAGGTTATTTAAATCATCAGTAAATGCAATTTCAATTGGCATTTCGTATAAATCCCGATATCCATTACCCATCTGAACCTGATTAATATCCAATGAATAATTATATTTACCGTTTTCAATTCCCAAAAAATCAAGTTCTAGTTCGTATTCGATATGACCGCTATCGAAAACCCATTGCTCAAAGAATTTCTCTATATCCATTTTTGGATTTTTAGCATATTGAATTATTAAATCCTTGAAATCATAAGTGGTGATTGTACGAAACTTATTATTTTCAAAAATTGAATTCATAACATCAAAGAACTCTTTTCTGCCAATAATTTCTGCTAGCATGTGATAAATCCACCCTGCTTTGTTATATGTGATATATGTTTTTGTAAATACCTGATTTTCAGGGACATTATAAACAGGAATTAAATGTGCATCTTGTCTGCTGAAATAGAAATCAGCCCTGGATAACATGTGTTGATAGTATCTTGATTCTGACTTATTAATATGCTCTAACCATACAGCCTCGAACCAGGTTGCCCCACCTTCGTTCAACCATATATCACCCCAAGTGGCACAAGTAATCAGATCACCTATCCAATGATGGGCAGCTTCGTGTGCTAATCCTATTTCAGCATTACCTCTAAGCCAGTCCCTGTTAATACTCGTCATAGTTTGGTGTTCCATACCACCAAAATCAAATGGATGAACAGATACATTACCGTATTTTTCGAATGTATATTCTCCAAATTTTTCTGAGAAGTATCTGAGCATTTCAGGTTGATTTCTAAGAGCAAAGACCGCATTAAATGGATGACCTTCAGGAACTTCCAAATCTGATTTCCAAACAAAATTCATAATTGGAATTTCTTCATCCGGATTACTATGTCTTTTGTAAACTTGTTCATAATTCTCATATTTTGAAGCAGCTGCAACCATCAAGTATGTAGAAATTGGGCTCTTGTGACTCCAATAATAAGTAGAGAACTCTTGAGATTCATCATTTCTTATAGAATCCAACAAACCATTTGATGCTGTTGTAAAACCATTAGGAACTTTAATTGCTATTGAGCTTAATGCTTTATCATAAGGTTTGTCATTACAAGGCATCCAATATCTTGCCCAAGAAGGTTGACTAAAAGTAAATGCTGATGCCTCTTCTACCCTAACTTTGTTTTGACGGATCAGATATTCACCCGGAGCAAATAAATAGAAACCCACCCTGTTTGTTCTGGCAACTGAATAATCAATTTTAACATATAAAGTATCACCTTTACTAAATGGTAAAATTGATCTTATCTCAATATTATTATCATTATATACCCAATTATAAGCTTTGTCTTGACTATATTTTCCTGTTATGACTACATCATCAATATTCATGTTATTGGCATTTATCTTAATTAGCTCGATATCATTACTGTCGATGGCAAGCAATATTCTCTGTACACCGTTGAAATATCCTTTGAAGCTGGTATCACGATTCAAATCAGCTTCCTTTAATGCATTACCAAAATCCAAAAACAAATCGTATCTGATTACATCATAAGGCTCTTTTACAAAATTTGACTGAAATTGTTCTCTCAAATGACTATACTTACTAGAGCAACAAGACTCAGTGCAATCAAAATGCTTACTTTCATTTACATCATCCAAAATTGAAGCCTGCCAGGGAATTTTCTGAGAATATAAGTTACAAGCAAAAGCAAATAGCATAAATACTAAAAATTTTTTCATTACATTTTTTATTTAATTAATATGAAATTATTTAAACTATCTCGATTTAAGAGGTCAAATATTTATTAAAAGAAAAAAAATCAACTTTTTTGAACTCAAAAAGTTCAAATATGTTATTATTTTGTTGGAATTATAAGAATAATTTGTTAATTTTGGTAAATTGTAAAACATAAAAATTATATTTTCGTTTGATTTTTTAACTAACAATTAACATGAAATATTTTGATTATTCTATAAATAATTTTCATTACTTTTAACAGGTATCAATTATGTCAAAATTACATCAAAAATTGTCGGAAGTATTACCCAAACAAATTGATTCAATCAAAGATATGTTGAAGAATCATGGAGATAAGGTAGTTTCGGAAGTAACATTAAAGCAAGTTTATGGCGGTATGCGCGGAGTAAAAGGGCTTGTATGTGATACATCCGAGGTACCACCCGACAAAGGTCTTATTATTCGTGGTATTGAGTTAAAGAATCTATGGGAAGCATCTCCTGAAGAGATTTTATGGCTACTATTAGTTGGCGAAATGCCAAACGGTGATGAATTAAAGGATTTACAGCAGGAGTTGGTTAATCGAGCAAATGTTCCTCAATATGTGTGGGATGTTATTGATAATATGCCCGCGGACTCTCACCCAATGACAATGTTTAATACTGCAATATTAGTATTACAGCACGATTCCGTCTTTGCTCAGCAATACGATGAGGGAATGGCTAAACCGGAATACTGGAAAGCTACTTTGGAAGACTTTTTGAATATTGTTGCAAAAATTCCAGCGATAGCTGCTTATGTTTACAGACGTAGATTTAACAAGGGCCCAAGAATTGAACCTGACTATTCAAAAGATTGGTCAGCGAATTATGTACACATGCTTGGATTACCGGATCCAAATGGTGATTTTTCGAAATTAATGCGTTTATATCTTACATTACATAGCGATCACGAAGGTGGAAATGCCAGTGCATTTACCTCAACAGTAGTTAATTCAACATTAGCTGACCTTTACTATTCACTTTCAGCTGGTCTTAACGCTCTAGCAGGTCCATTGCACGGATTAGCAAATCAAGAATGTTTGAAATGGGTTCTTGACACTATGGAACAATTTGGTGGTACTCCAACAGACGAACAACTCGAGAAATTTGCATGGGAAACTCTCAATGCAGGCAGAGTAATACCCGGTTATGGCCATGCTGTTCTTAGAATTACTGATCCTAGATTTGATGCATTCTTATCTTTTGGTAAGAAATATATGCCGGAAGATCCTGTATTCCAAACAGTTGCCAAAGTATTTGAAGTAGTGCCTACTGTATTGAAACAAGTACAAAAAATCAATGACCCATGGCCAAACGTTGACGCAGGCTCAGGTGCATTACTTTATCATTACGGCTTGACTGAATTTAGCTATTATACTGTTTTATTCAGTGTTTCGAGAGCATTGGGTATTGGTGCACAATCTGTAATTTCACGAGCATACGGATTGCCAATTACACGTCCCAAATCTCTACCAACATCAAAATATGCAAAAATGGTTAACAGTTAATAATAAGCATACTATTTATAAAAAACCCTTAGAAGAGTCTAAGGGTTTTTTTTATTAAGAATATAATTTCACTATTCTGTAACGGCAATTTTTTGTACAGCTGAATTTTTGTTGGTATTAGAAGTAGCAAGTACAAGGTAAACTCCCGGAACAACTACATTCCCATTTGAGTCTTTTCCATCCCAAAGAGCTTTGTTGCTATTGATGAACATTTGCTTAACTAAAGCGCCTGCCATTGTAACTATTCTGATATCAGAATATTCTTCCAGTCCCTCAATAACCATTTCATAATCTTTGTTAGGCTTAAATGGTTGTGGATAACATTTCAAATCATAACTTTTAGCTGGTTCTACTGAAAGAGATTTTGCCTCATAAACACCAAGCTTTGTACCAAAATATATTTGACCTGTTGATTTGTTGTAAGCCAAAGAAAGTACCTCATTTGTTGGAAGCATTGAATTGGAGGTATTAATTATTCCTACTGTGTCTGATCCGTCAGAATTTACAACCCAAACACCATTATTGGTAGCAAGCCATTTATTGTTTTGAGCATCAACAAGTATATAATTTATATTTTGTTCACCGATTATTCTATTCAGATTACGAACAGTGATGTTGGGATTAGACTGCAAAACTGTCGAGGGGTTAGCAATGACAGCTAATCCACGTGGAGTACCAATCCAAACAAATCCATTTTTGTCAACTTCAATGAATGGATGGGTGTTATCAGGCATATTCGAAAATTCATTTTGAGTAAGAAATCCGGAAGCTATATTTGATGTAGCGCCTAAATTACCTCTCTCATTTACGTAAAGAACCCCTAATCCGCTTACAACACTGCCACCAATCCATTTTGTTCCGTTTAGATCAATTGCTAAAGAATTGAAGTATCTTTGATTTGGATTGCGTGAGTTATTAAATCCATAAGAAACATCATTTTTGTCTATTGCGACCAAAGAGGCTCCGGAAGATTCATTTCCAAGCACAGGAACCCAAACATTATTGTCTCGATCGAACCTTGGTTTACCACAAACAATATAATCAAGGGCATTTGATAAACCAACAAGTTTAGAATTTTCTCTATTAAATGATTTAAACTCAAATTTTTCATCTTCCATTTTTATTAATAAAAGACCGTTACCATAACTACCTGCTGCTACTCTGTCATCGTCGGCAATCGTAATTTTATGATAATTATTTGTCTTAATTTCGGGATAATTCTTTAAATTAATATTCCTCCAATTTATCCCATCAAAAACGGATATACCTCTACCATTAGGATCAACATCAGTAGCAGTCCACAGATTGCCTTTGCTATCAACACCCATGTCTAAAGATATGTTTGATAATGGTGAATTTGGAATAAAATTTTTAAATTCACCATTAATGAATAGACCGATACCATTACTTTGGTATCTGATTACTAACCCAACACCATTATTATGCCTCACAGTACTCACACTATAAACAAAATCCGGGTGAGGTATATTGATCGGATTACCCAATGAATCCAAGACACCAAAAATTGTTGTGAAAACAAAACCAGTTTCAGGAGTACTCAAAATTGAAGTAAAAATATCTTGTGTTCGCAAATGCTCAACTAATGTTTCATTTTCTAATCTTGTGATAAACTTGTCGCTCATAGCATAAACAACACCTCTGTGAATCACTACATCATTGATGGATTGTTCGAATAATCCTGGATTTGCGGGATAACCAGTCCAGCTGGCTGGATTTGCCAAAATACTGCCAATATTTGCTTTAGCTATACCTGATGTAGTAGCAACCCAAATTTCACTATTGTCAATGAAAATCTTGTTTGCAGGTAAATTTGAATTAAATCCTGCAAAACGACGCACAGTCTCATCAAAAACCCGTTTTTTTACATCGAAAACAGCTAACCCGAATCCACCTGCTATAAATGCTTTATCACCGTAAAATACAATGTCATTAATTCTGGGATTCGAAAATTTCTGATTGAAAATATCTGTTATATGAGTCCAATTTCCATCTTTATCAAGAATGTCGATATAACCGTTTTTACTTCCGGTGAACAGCTCACCGCTAACTTTGTTATACTTAATTGCAGATATGTCCAAATCAAGCATTTCACCAATATTTCTGTAAATTCTAAGCCCTGTACCATCGGGCATAACGGAATAAATACCACCAGAGGTTGCAACCCAAATTTTGCCTTCATCATCTGAATCAATATCCTGTGTATATACCAATGATGTATGGGCTTTCCAATCATCTAATCTAATTTGAGAAAACGAAAGAGAATAACTTATCAAAAAAAAACAGACAAGCACTATCAGAAATCTAGACATAATTGATTCCTAAGTTTCTAAATGTAAAAAATGAAGTATCTTTCTGATCTATAAAATATCCCGACTATATAGATTTGAGTAAAGAAGACATTTCTATTGCAGTAATGGCTGCTTCAAAACCCTTATTTCCTGATTTAGAGCCCGCACGTTCGATTGCCTGTTCAATAGTGTCGGTTGTAAGTACACCGAAAATACAGGGAACTCCGGTGTCGAAATTTACTTTTGCAATACCTTTTGTTACCTCAGCAGCTATGTAATCAAAATGTGGTGTAGAGCCTCTGATAACTGCTCCAAGAGCTATTACTGCATCAAATTTGTCAGACTCTGCAAACTTCTTAACAACCAAAGGAATTTCAAAAGCTCCGGGGCAGTAAGCTATTGTAATTTTTGCATCATCAGCGCGATTTCTTTTTAGTGCATCTAAAGCTCCATCAAGCATTTTGCTGACTATAAACTGATTCCATCTCGAAACTACGATTGCAAAAGATTTGTCCTGTGCATCAAAAATTCCTTCAATAATTCTTGGCATAAAATACCTTTATTTAATTATAATTACAAAAAATTTCTTATTTTTAAGGTTTCACAAAATCAAAAAAAATAATTTGATTTTTTTGATACTTGTTGTTATTAAATTATTTAGTCGAATTAACTATTGTTTTAACTTATTTTTTGGATTTTTTATGACCAAATATTCAATCGTACTTTTTGCATTAATGATGTTAGCCATCTCTTGTAATGCAGAGAACAAAAATGGAACTCCAGCAACGGATGTTAAAATTTCAAGCACTATGGATACAGTTTCATATATCCTTGGTGTTAATTTAGGTACCCAGTTATCATCTGATAGTCTTGTCCCTAACATCGATGCTGTCGCTATGGGTATCAAGGATGCTATTGACAAAAAAATTAAAATTGATGACAAAACCCGTGAAGCAATAATTCAAAGTTTTGTAGCGCAACTACAAGAGAAAGCCATGAAGAAACAAGAAGCTGAATTGGCTAAGCTAAAAGCTGATGCACCAAAGAATTTAGCTGAAGGCAAGAAATTCCTTGAAGAAAATAAATCTAAACCAGGAGTTCAAACTTCAACAACAGGTCTTCAGTACAAAATTATCAACCCCGGTACAGGAGCCAAGCCAAAACCAACTGACCAAGTAACAGTTCATTATAAAGGTACATTGGTAAACGGAACAGTTTTCGATAACAGCTTCGAAAGAGGGCAACCTTCCACTTTCCAATTAAATGGTGTTATTCCCGGTTGGACAGAAGGATTACAGTTAATTGGTCAAGGTGGCAAAATGATACTTTATATACCACATGAACTTGCTTATGGGGAAGAAGGAAGACCTCCTGTAATTCCACCTAGCTCAGTATTAATATTTGAAGTTGAATTAGTTAAAATCGGCAAATAAAATTAATTCACAACTTTGCAAAGTCCCTTTTAGTCATAAGATTGAAAGGGATTTTTTTTAAGTATAATTTACTATACAATTTAATTTGCATAAGTATCAAATCATATTGATTATATTTGTAGTTTGTAGAAATGTTTATAATGAAATAAATATTTGATGAAATTACTCAGATTTTTTATAATAGTATTATTTATTAGCAATTACTCCATAAATTTAAACGCACAGAACGAGAATACCTCCGACAGTGTAAATTATGATTTAAAACCAAAATATGGAGTATTTGGTAATTACAATTTGAATCTCCATAGCTCATCTATTACAGAAATTAAGGGGTTTAACAGTTGCTGTCCTGAATATACCGGTGGATTTGGAACAGGGTTTGCAATTGGTGCCCTAATAGATTATCCCCTTGATGAATTATTACAGATCAGCATAAGATTAGGTTACAGCTCATATAATGGCTTACTTACCGAAAGTCAGATAATTCCGGTATTTGATGCTTCAACGGGCGGCTCAATTAATGCAAATATTGAAAATAGGTTTGATGTTCAATTCGGAACCATTGGAATTGAACCATTAGTATCATACAAGTTGATGGAGGAGCTTTTTGCACATGGTGGCATAAGAGTAGGATTTCTTGTAGACAACAATTACTCACATATTGAAGAAATAATTAGCCCAAGGGATAAGGGCACATTTAGCAACGGTCTATTACAGTGGAATGTTTCCTCAGGGGAAATACCGGATCAAAATTCATTGTTCTTCGGACTTAAATTGGGTGCTTCGTATAATTTGCCACTCGATAAAAAGAAATCTTTTTTCCTGGCTCCGGAATTTTTTTATAACCTGTTGCTCACACCTGTAATTAAGGAGCTTAGTTGGAATGTACATCAGTTCCAAATAGGTGCTGCAATCAAATACAGACAACCACCACCACCACCACCACCACCGCCACCACCACCGCCACCTCCTTCACCGGAAATGGCAATGGCACCGGAACCACCTTCACTTGACGCAAAGATTTCAGTAGTTGAAGTTGACTCATTAGGAAAAGAAAAGAAAAACTTTAGTCTTAAAATTGAAGATTTTATATCTTACAATATGAGACCATTACTTAATTATATATTTTTTGACTCTCTATCAAGCGAAATTCCTTCTAAGTACATTAAAATGAATGCTCGTGATACTAAGAATTTCTCAAATAAATCATTGCAAAATTTAGGACCGATTGAAACTTATTACCAAATTTTAAATATCATAGGTAAAAGGCTGACAGAGTATCCTGAAGCAACCATAAAACTTACAGGCACCAATTCTAACTCCGGTGATGAAAAAGGAAACACTACTTTATCCAAAGACAGAGCATTGCAGGTAAGAGATTACTTAAGGGATTACTGGGGTATTGATACTGATAGAATTTCTGTGATAGCCCGTAATCTACCCGAAAAATTTACTCGCCCGGATGACCCTGGAAGTGATGCCGAAAACCGTCGAGTAGAGATTGTAGCCAGTGACTCTAGAATTACTGAACCTGTATTTACTGTTGATACTCTCAGAGTATTACCTCATTATGATTTAAGATTCAAACCTGATGTAAAAGCTGATGCAGGTGTAAAATCTTGGGAAGTAAAAGCAATATTCGACAATAAAGAGCTTATTTCTTATTCCGATAAGGGAAATGTACCTGTAAATTTAGACTGGAAATTGACAAACGGAAATAAAGAAACGCCAAGAACTGCGGGTAATATTTTTTATTACATCAAAGTAACAGATTCATTAGGGCAAACTGTTGAATCATCCAAAAACAGAATTCCAATCGAGCAGCTTACTATTGACAGAAAGCGCTTGGAAAGAATAAAGGATAAGGAATTTGAGTATTATAGTCTTATTCTTTTTGACTTTGGTAAGTCTGATTTAAGAAGTGAACACAATAAGGTAGTTGACTTCATAAAGAACAGGATTACACCAAATGCAACAATCTATGTTAAGGGATTTACTGATTTAATTGGAGATGAAGACATTAATAAAAAAATATCTTCGAAAAGAGCAAAAGCTGTTGCTGATAGATTAAAAATACCCAGCGCTCAGGTTGAAGGTGTAGGGGAAACGGAAATTCTTTATGACAACAGTACTCCTGAAGGCAGATATTATTGCCGGACAGTGCAGATTACAATTGAAACACCAATTGATGATAAATAAATGATGAATTATGGCAAATAAATCAATAATATACGGCAAGACCATACTACTTGGTATAACCGGTTCGATAGCGGCTTTTAAGACTCCTCTTTTAGTGAGAGAACTCGTAAAGAAAGGTGCCAATATCCATGTTTTGCTAACACCATCTGCAACCCAATTTGTTACACCGCTGACACTTGCCAATGTCAGCCGGAATAAAGTGATTGTAGATATGTTTGACGAGGAATCACAGACATCGGGTGCTTGGCATATAGAATTAGCTCACAAGTGTGATGCAATGCTTATTGCACCTTGCTCTGCGACTACGCTTGGTAAAATAGCAAACTCGATTTGTGATACACCCCTTGTATCCGTTGCTATAGCATTACCATCATCAATTCCATTAATTATTTCACCTGCAATGGATTCCACTATGTGGATGCATCCTGCAACACAAAGATCACTAGATTTGGTTAAATCAGACGGGGCAATCGTTTTACCACCTGTTGATGGTGATTTATCAAGCGGATTTGTCGGACCAGGAAGATTTCCTGATATTCCGGATATAGTATCATTTCTTGAAAATAGTTTAATCAATTGGGGCGAAAAGAAAAGATATAATTCCTCCTTAGACTATTCAATGCAACATGATTCTATTAAATCAAATTTTGAAAGAGAACAAGAACTTTTGAATAATCCGATAGAGTCTGTTTCGGAATCTGTATCAAAAGATAAATTTAATGCAGAGCTTGAACTAGAGCAACTAAAAAAAAAACTCTAACTGAACACTTTCTGAAAAATAAGAAAATCTTAATTACAGCAGGACCTACCAGAGAAAAAATAGATGATGTAAGATTCATTTCAAATTACTCAAGCGGTAAAATGGGTTATGCTCTTGCTGAGATTGCATTCCTGCATGGTGCAGAAGTCATCTTGGTTAGTGGTCCGGTAACAATAAAATGTTCTGAAGGAATTAAAAAAATTGATGTGGAGTCTGCAGAAGAAATGTTCGAAGTTGCAACATCATATTTTGGTTATTGTGATATTGCAATTCTCTCGGCGGCAGTTGCAGACTATACTCCTGCAAAAAAAATCAAGGGTAAACTAAAGAAGGAACAAATCGGGGATAATTCAACTTTAGAATTATCCAAAACAAAAGACATTTTAAAAGAATTGGGATCCTTAAGGAATGATTCGCAAATATTGGTAGGATTTGCCCTTGAATCTAACAACTTAATTGAATATGCGAAGGAAAAGCTTAAGAAAAAAAACTGTGATATTATTGTTGCTAACTATGCAAATAAAGAAAATAGCGGCTTTGGTGGTGATTACAACACAATCAGTATAATTGATAAACACGATAAATTCACAGATTATCTACCTATGACAAAAATAGATTGTGCTGAAGCGATCATTAAATATATCGTTGAATACTCTACTAATGCCCGGGTTCGTAAATCAATCTCAGAAACGTGCTAAATCTTTGATTTTCTCTGTCAATTGGAATGCCTGTAACTATTCCGATCATTAAATTATCAGATATTCCTACTCTCATTTGAGGTCGGATGACCATATCAAAGTCGTTACTTCTAAATTCTTTGTTAAGTTCTATACCAATAAAATTACGAGTCCCGGTAATCATATAATGAAAATTTGTATTTATCTGCCAATTTATATGAATACTTGAACTATTAAAATTTTGAAGAATTTGAGGTCCGGTATATATCAAAGTATGGAAATTATGACCCCACCTTTTTGCTGCTACAAAAAAAGGATTGAATACATTTCCTATAAGTATTTATTCCCGTGCATAATTGGCAAAATCATTAAGCTCAAATTCATGGACCTATCCTAAAGCCAATGATGTTTTATATTCCTGAGAAACTAAAAAAGTAAACTGAGCAGCAATCTTTAATCTGTCAATCTTACTTTGCGGAGTATCGGAACCATTATCAAATGGGTAATATATTGAAAATGGCAACTCGACCTCTATTCCTAACCTGTCAATAACTGCAAATTCGTATTCAACTAGAAATGTATAATAATCATAGTTATTATTATCTGTTATCCCAAGTCCGACATTCCACTCTTTTTCACCTTTTCTTGCTCCAAGATCTCGAATAAGATCTATAAAAAGTGGTTCTGCATGAAGAACTTTATCAGGCTCTACTAAATCCTGAACTTCAAAAATAAATGCGCTATCGAGTTTTTTGTTGAATGCGTCTTTTTTTGTATCAGCAAATATACATTCAAAACTAAGAAATAACAAAGCAATCCCGAAAAACAAATAACTCATCATTTAGTTAAAATGTTGTTTCACATATCATCAAAAAGTTAATGTCGAATAACCAGTATTTTTTATTATAAAAAAAGCCCTCATTTTTTAGTTGAGAGCTTTAGATTATCTAATTAAAATAAATATTTAGTTACCAGGCATACCCGACATTTACACCTAAATAAAATGGTCTCCAATCTAAGCCTTTTTCGCTGAGAACATTATAATTGATACCAAAAACCGGCTCTAAAACAAAATCATCCAAAATCCATTTATATGATGCTTCTCCACCAATAGATAGTGCCATACGATTTGAATATGAATCATTTTCGTAACCAAGGAAAAGAACAGATGCTTGAGGACCAAACCCAAATCCTTTGATTGCCTTTTCATCTTCCTGGAAAATATACCATTTATATGTTCCACTAAGACCAAATCCTGTCCACCCTTGATAACCCAAATACTGTGCACCCAAAACAACTGAGTTGTCTCTTGAAACCTGCATTTCGTAATTAACATTAAAAATGCCGAATGCAAATGCCAAAGGATTAGCAGTTATGGCTTCATTGTAATTTTTGATTATTCGTTGAGAATATGAATTTTCGGTTGCAGCAATAAACAACATTGATAACAATGCAACCATCAGTAAACTTTTAATTTTCATGAAATCTCCATAAAAAAATGATAATAATTACAAAAAATAAAATACTAATATAAGGTTATTTTTTATCATAATAAAATGAAATAAGAAAGTAAGTTAAAATTTTAATTCAGAAAATAATTTTCAGTTTTTATTTTGACAAATGAAAAATAAATCGTATTTTTGTAATCCTAAAATTTGTTAGGAAAAATAACTGGGACGTCGCCAAGTGGTAAGGCAGCGGGTTTTGGGTCCGCCATTCGTAGGTTCGAATCCTACCGTCCCAGCAAACTGTATAATGCTGAATCATCAAACTCCAATGCACGATTTTAAAGTAGCTTCAGGCAGAGCCAACATACAGTTGGCACAAAAGGTTGCAGGTCACCTAGGCATAGAGCTAACCGGCACTAATATAAGAAATTTTAGTGACGGAGAAATATGGGCTAAGTTTGAGGATAATGTAAGAGGTGTTGATTTGTTTTTGATACAGTCAACATTTGCTCCAACAGACAATCTGATGGAACTACTCATACTTATAGATGCAGCAAAGAGAGCTTCGGCTAAAAGAGTAACGGCAGTAATTCCATACTATGGTTATGCAAGGCAGGACAGAAAAGACCAACCTCGCGTATCAGTGACTGCCAAGTTGATAGCTAATCTTATTACTAGAGCAGGTGCAGACAGAGTAATTACTGTAGATTTGCATTCTTCTCAGATTCAGGGGTTCTTTGATATTCCGTTAGACCATCTTTACGCTTCACCGGTCTTACTAAGAAGCATAAAGAAACTTGGGCTTGATAATCTTACCATAGCATCACCAGATGTAGGCGGACTCAAGACTGCACGTTCTTATGCAAAAAGATTAGATGCAGATTTAGTTCTTGTTGATAAAAGGCGCCCAAGTCATAATGTTGCTGAAATAATGAACATTATTGGTGAAGTAAACGGGAAAAATGTTCTTATTGTTGACGACATGATAGACACTGCAACTACTTTCGTTAAATGTGCAGAGGCACTTAAAGAAAGAGGCGCTAAGTCAATTATCGGTGTTACTGTCCATCCTGTGCTTTCAGGTACAGCTCTGGAAAAAATCGAAAATTGTGATGCTGTCGAAAAACTTTATGCCACGGATACAATTCCTATCAAAAGGATTTCCGATAAAATTGAAGTTGTCAGTGTTGGAGAATTGCTTGCAGAAGCAATTATACGTACACACGATAATCGTTCGATAAGTTCTTTGTTTGAAATAGAAAGATAATACAAATTTAATTTGTTTTGAGGATAAAAAGCTATGAAAGAAATAGCACTTACAGCTGAAAAACGTGAATCCGGCAAGAAAGCATCAAAATCAGTGCGTAATACCGGATATGTACCAGGTATTTACTATGCTAATGGTGATACCAATATTAATATCAAAGTGAAACCTCTTGCTTTAAGACCAATTGTTTACACTTCATTAACAAGACTTGTAAACCTTGAAGTAGCTGGTGAAACTCCAAAACTTTGTTTCTTGAAAGATGTTAGGTTTGACCCTGTTACTGACCAAATCGTACATTTCGATTTGCAGGGAATTAAACAAGATCAGAAGATAACAGTTGAAGTACCCATCAAATTGTCAGGTCAGCCAATTGGCGTTAGACAAGGCGGTAAATTGATGCAAACACTACATAAAATCAAAATTAAATGTTTGCCAAAAGATATGGTTGAATCAATTGAATCTAATATAGCAGGGCTAGAAATGGGTAGCGTATTATATCTCAAAGATTTAAATACAGAAAACCTTGAAATTGATTTGCCGGGCGAAGCAGTTATTGCTAGAGTTTCAAAACCACGTGGTGGTACTGCTCAAGAAACAGGCAAAAGATAATTACTGAATTATCACAAAAATTAAAAACCTTCATTTAATAAAAAAATGAAGGTTTTTTAGTATAATTTAAATATGAACTATTTATAAATTTCCAAAATTTCTAATACAGTTGTACCTGCAGGGACTTTGATTTCTGCTATCTCCCCAACAGACTTGCCCATCAAAGATTTGCCCATTGGCGATAGAACCGAAATTTTATTTTTTTCAAAATCGGCTTCGTCTGCACTAACTAATTGATATTCCATAATTTTGTTTGTATTTTGATTCTTAACCTTTACCTTTGATAAGATATAAACTTTATCATCAGGGAATTCATCTGCGGAAATCACCTGAGAATTTGCCAACAAGGAAGATAACTTGCTGATTTTTAACTCAAGTAATCCTTGTTCATCTTTGGCAGCATCATAATCGGCATTCTCTGATAAGTCACCATGAGAGCGTGCTTCAGCAATTTTCTTTGCAATTTCCATTCTACCCTTAGTTCTAAGAGTATGTAATTCCTCTTCGATTTCTTTCATTCTTTCTTTTGTCATATAAGCAGTCTGTGACATACTTTACTCCATTATAAGATATATTTATATATATAAAAAAAACGTAAAGCCGGTAAAAGAATTATCGGCTTTACTTTTTTGTTTTTCAACTATTTAGTAAACGACACTACTGCAAAATTATTACAAATTGTGCAGGAAATGTCCCATTTTTGTTTTCTTGGTCTTTAAATAAAACTCATTATGTTCGTTTGGTTGTATTTCCATAGGTACCAATTCAACAACATTTAATCCATAGCTTTCGAGTCCAACACGTTTCTTAGGATTATTTGTTATCAATCTCATATTCCTAACGCCCATAGTATGCAAAATTTGTGCACCGATACCATAATCACGGGGGTCAGATGCGAATCCCAAGTGCTGGTTAGCTTCTACTGTATCTAGGCCCTGTTCCTGTAATGAATAGGCTTTTATTTTATTGACTAAGCCTATACCTCTTCCCTCTTGCCTCATATATAGCAGGATTCCACTTTTGTTTTTTGCAATCATTCTCAGCGATTCATGAAGCTGATCTCCACAATCACATCTTAAAGATCCAAAGACATCGCCTGTCAGGCACTCTGAGTGAACTCTAACTAAAGTAGGATCATTCTGATTTATTTCACCTAAATATACCGCAACATGTTCTAATCCATCAACTTTATTTGCAAAAACCCTTATATTGAAATCACCGAATTCGGTTGGCAGTTTTGCTTCTGCGACAACTTCAACCAGAATCTCACTACGTAGTCTGTATGCTATTAAATCTTTGATTGTTACGATTTTTAAGTTCCATTCTTTAGCAAATTCAATTAATTGAGGCATACGCGCCATTGTGCCGTCTTCATTGATAATTTCGCATAAAACACCTGATGGCATCAACCCTGCTAATCTCATTAAATCTACTGTACCTTCTGTGTGGCCTGCACGTCTAAGAACACCTTCCTTGTGAGCAATCAATGGAAACACATGCCCCGGTCTTAGTAAATCTGCAGGTTTTGTATCTTTTCTTGCCAAAGCTCTTACAGTAGCTGCTCTATCGAAAGCTGATATACCTGTAGTAGTACCAAAAGCGTAATCCACGGATACAGTGAACTTTGTTTCGTGAAGCGATGAATTGAGTTTAACCATTGGTTCAAGTTCCAATTCTTTTGCCCTTTCTTCGGTTATCGAAACGCAAACCAATCCTTTTGCTTTTGATGCCATGAAATTGATTGTTTCAGGAGTACATAATTCAGAAGAAGCTACAAGATCTCCTTCGTTTTCTCTGTCTTCATCATCCATGACAATAATTAATTTGCCTGAAGCTAAGTCTTCAATAGCTTCTTCTATAGTATTTAATTTAAATTTCATTTTTAATCAAATAAATAAGGCTTTTTTAAAACAAATACAGAATACTCTATAAATGATAAAAAAGCCGATTAACTAATTTTTGCTTGCAATTGAAGCTTTTTCAAATTTTATTTTTACATTATCTGCGACTTGAACAGTATATGTTTTGTCATCATGATCAGTTACAGTACCGTGCATACCCGAAGTTGTAATTACTTTGTCACCTTTACGAATTGAGTCAAGCATTGCTTGATGCTCTTTTTGTCTTTTTTGTTGTGGTCTTATCATCATAAAATACATGATTAATATAACAAGACCAAACATTATAAACATACTCAGCATAGATCCACCACCACCTTCTCCGGCAGGAGGTGTCATAAGTATGATTTGATTTATTAAATCCATCGGTTTTCCTTAAATCTTTTCATTAAAATAAAATACAAAAATACTATATTAATTTCAATTAACAATAAAAAGGACGTAAATTAATACTTCAACTTTAAATCGTTGATTTAATTATCACTTGAGTTCATCATTTCAAGAGTCATTTTTTTCCATGACTCATAATTATCATTAAGAATATTTTTACGGGCTTCCCTTACCAAATGTAAATAAAAGGAAAGGTTATGCATTGTAGCTATCTGTAATGCTAAAATCTCACCCGAAACAAATAAGTGCCTCAAATATCCTAAACTAAAATTGTTGCTTGCATATCCTTCAATAGCGCTGTCAATCGGTTCGTCAGACAATTTAAATTTCTGATTTTTTAGATTCAGTTTGCCTCTTTTTGTAAACAGCTGCCCATTTCTGGCGTTTCTGGTTGGCAAAACACAATCGAACATATCAATACCTCTCTCGATAGACTCTAGCAAATTTTCGGGAGTACCAACACCCATCAAATATCTTGCTTTTGATTCCGGTAGCAAATCAGTTGATAAATCAGTCAGCTCATACATCATTTCGGCTGGTTCACCCACTGATAAACCCCCAATAGCATTACCGTCGAAGTCAATATCTATCATTCTTTTCAAATATTCAGTTCTTAAGTTTTTATACATACCTCCCTGAGAAATTCCAAATTGAAATTGTGAAAAACCATAAAGAGGATCTGTTTTCAAAAATTCCTTTCTCGAACGAATAGCCCAGTCAATAGACAATTCCATTGATTTAGCTGTATAGGTTTCGTCTGCCGGATAAGGTACACATTCATCAAGAACCATAATAATATCAGAACCTAAATTACGCTGTATTTCTACAACATTTTCAGGTGAAAAGAAGTGCTTAGAGCCGTCAATATGTGACTTAAAGTAAGCTCCTTCTGGAGTGAGCTTCCTCATATCCTGCAGAGAAAAAATCTGATAACCTCCGCTATCAGTCAAGATTGCTCTATCCCAATTGATAAATTTGTGCAAACCCCCAAAGTGGTTAATTACCTTGTCCCCGGGCCTTAGATAAAGATGATATGTATTTCCAAGTATTATCTTAGCGTCTATCTCATACAAATCTCTTTGCATTATTGCCTTAACAGTTCCTGCTGTTCCAACCGGCATAAAAATAGGTGTAGGTATAACACCGTGACCTGTTTTTAAAAAACCGGCTCTGGCTTTTGAGTTTGATGATTTTTTTACTAATTCATACATATCAGATTTAACACAATTATAGATTTGGAATTAAAAAAAACTGAGGAATTAAATATTATCTAATCCCTCAGTTGCATTATTTAAATAAGAAAAGTACAGGGAATTACTCTTCAGTTTTGTTTTTGGCAGCTTCTTCAGCTTTAGCTTTAGCAATTGCTCTTTCAACTCTTAATTTTTTGCGACGAGTATAACGATTTGCAACAACTCTTTTGTGCTTTTCAACTTCAGCATCAATTTCTTCAGCAGTTTTGCCTTTGAAACCTAAATGACGACGCAATAAAACACCTTCGTAGCTAAGTATCTGCTTTACAGTGTCAGTTGGCTGAGCACCAACATTTAACCAATGAAGCGCTTTCTCTGTATTAATTCTGATGGTATTAGGATTAGTATTAGGATCGTAGAATCCAACCTTATCCAAAAATGCACCATCACGACGAGCTCTGCCATCTACTGCTACAATATCATAAACAGGATGGTGTGCTCTACCTTTTCTTCTTAATCTTAACTTAACCATTTTAAATAACCTTTATATATAATAGAGAAAAAAATATAAAATTTGTCATCTATAAAATTCCCATTATTGGGTGCAGATGCCCAAATCTCATTACATTACATTCCAAATCCGGGCAACTTAGGTAAAAATCTTGATTTTTTACCTAATGCCATGCTTTTCATAATTTTTTGCATTTCTTCAAATTGCTTGAGCAGTTTGTTTACATCTTGTACTTTTGTACCACTTCCTTTTGCAATTCTCATTCTGCGGGAGCCGTTAATAATCTTTGGATTTTTTCTTTCATGCTTCGTCATAGAGTAAATAATTGCCTCTACTCTCTTGAAAGCTGTATCATCAATCTGGACATTTTTGAGCTGTTTGTCCATTCCGGGAATCATACCTAATAAATCTCTTAAAGACCCCATTTTCTGAATAACTTTGAGCTGTTCTAGAAAATCATCAAAAGTAAATTGATTCTTTCTGATCTTTTCTTCCAACTCTTCAGCTTTTTTCTTGTCAAATTGTGATTCGGCTTTTTCAACAAGCGTAAGAACATCACCCATACCAAGGATACGAGATGCAATTCTCTCAGGGTGAAATGGTTCGAGTGAATCAAGCTTTTCGCCCAAACTTACAAACTTAATTGGTTTACCGACTACCTCCAAAACCGATAATGCTGCACCACCACGTGTATCACCATCCATTTTGGTAAGCACAACACCTGTAAGAGATAAATTATCGTGAAATGCTTTTGCAGTATTGACTGCATCTTGACCGATCATCGCATCAAGTACAAAAAGCTTTTCGGTTGGCTTGACAGCTTCAGAAATATTACGTACTTCTGCCATCATCTCTTCGTCAATTGTCAGGCGACCTGCAGTATCAATAATCACAGTATCACGACCAAATTTCTTTGCATAGGCAATAGCATTATTTGCAATTTGAACCGCATCTTTTGAATCTTCAGTAAAAACTGGAACTTTAACCTCCCCAGCCAACTGTTGTAACTGAAGAATCGCTGCAGGACGATAAATATCGCATGCTACAAGAAGTGGTTGCTTCCCTTTCTTTTTTAAATTTTTAGCTAATTTACCACAAAAAGTTGTTTTACCGGAACCTTGCAATCCAGCAACCATTATCACTGTTGGCTGCTGTGAAGAGTAAGTAAGCTCCGACATTTTGCTACCCATGATTGAAACCAATTCATCATGAACAACTTTCACGATTAATTGCTCCGGTAACAGTTTGCCTCTGACCTCTTGACCTACAGCTTTTTGAGTAATTTCATCAATCAACTTCTTTACAACATTGATATTAACATCAGCTTCCAACAGTGCACGACGTATCTCGCGCATAGCTTCACTAATATTTTCTTCGCTTATGATTGATTGGCCACGAAATTTCTTAAGGGCTAATTCTAACTTTTCTTGTAAATTTTCAAACATCTTTTTTGCTTATATTCATCTTTACAGAACTACAAAAATACGTAATTTAATCAGCATGACAAAAATCTTTTTGATTTTTGACTAAATATATACAATTATTTGTACTTAAATAAAAAACAGGAGTAAGTCTTTATGCAATTGATCTTACTCCTGACAAAATTGCTGCGATAACCTAATTAAAGATGAAAATCTATCCCTGCCGTTATAAATCTGGGGATACCAACTTTGATACCTTGCGGTCGACGTGAGGCTATGTATCGTTCGTCAGTGATATTTTTGATTGATACAAAAATGTCTGACTTCTCAGTAATTCCATAAAATACGGTCACATCAAACAACATAAAGGCATCCATCTTTCCGATTGTACCATCATTGCTTGGATTGACAGTATTGAGTTCATCTGTAAATTGCTCTGAGGTATAACTCAAATTAAGATTGATTCCAAAATTAAGAGGATTTTTGTATTGCAACATTGTTGAAAAAACAAATTCCGGTGCATAAGGCAATCTGTTTCCGTTAATATTAACTTTGTTATCACCTGATCCGATAAATCTATCGGAAGAGAATTTGGCATTACTGTAAGTAGCATTAAATGCCAGAGATAATGAATTATCATTTTCGATAAGCTTGCCGATATCAGCCATCAATGCAAATTCAAATCCAGTGTGGTTAGTCTTACCACCGTTAATAAGTCCAAATCCAAGATTTCCGGATGACTCTGATACAGGTATAATTTGATTTGAGAAATCAAGCATATAAGCAGTCATCTCAATATTTAAAAAATTACTGATTGAGGTTCTTAAGCCCAATTCATAATTCCAACTTAATTCGGCAGACAAATCAAGTGCTGCACCTTCGTTGGTGATTGCGTCCTTTGTCCTTGGTGGAGCAAATCCCCTGTGAGTACCAGCAAATAAAGTTACTTTTTCACTAACGTTGTAATTAATCCCCAAGCCGGGTATTATTTCGGATGTAGTATTACTTGCTGTCAGATTAGTATCTTTTGAAGATATTCTGTGTATATCTCTTTGGTAATCAAAATATTCATATCTGATACCTGGTGTAATAATCAACTCATCAGACAAAAATACTCTATCTTGGAAAAATGTACTAAGAGCCATACCAGAGCGAGTTTCATCTTCCGTAAGATTGCCCGAAATTGCTTTGTAATTAGTACCGTTTACTCTTTGTTCGTAAGCTTTTTCGACTAAAAATCTTGCACCAATTTGAATTTCGTTGTCCATTCCGAAAAAGTTTTCATTTGCCATAAGTTGAGGTTGTACACCAAAGACATCAAATGCTCTGTCACGATTTCCTGTTGAATTTCGCATATAAATGGCGCCATTCTGAATTGATGTATCACCATAAACCTGACCAGTCAGATTTGATGCTGACGGACTTCTCGAAAAATCCTGACGACGCCAAAACCTACTGGTTGTATATGCAAATGCAGTTGTGCTGAATATCATTTTATCAGAAATGATATTTTGGTAGTTCAGACTTGCTGAATATCGTCTGATAGTAAGCTCATCATTTGGAGCAATTTCTCTGAAGTAATCTCCATTTTCGTACATGTTTTGAGTAATACCAACGTAGGTAGAATTCGAAACTTCATCATACACATTAATTTTTGCATTAATTGATGAATTATCCGAAATAAAGAATTTTGCTTTTGTAATAAAATCATAAATGCTGTATCTTGTTAAACCAATTCTATCAGCTTTTTTGTGATAGAGTTCAGTTAAGAATCCGGTGGCACCGCTGCTTGCACCATAACCTGCTTTAGCATTCATGAAGCCCCCGCTTCCGCCAATCAAATGTGCATCAGCTTCTGGGTTTACTGGTGGATCATTAGTTATATAGTTTAATACACCTCCGATGGTTTGAGGACCATGAATTATCGAACCACTTCCTTTAAGAAGTTCTATTGATCGCATTCTGTCAATCGAAGGAGTATAGTACATTTCAGGCTCGCCATAAGGAGCTAATGCTACAGGCACACCATCTTCGAGAACTAATAGTGCTCTACTTCTATCCGGGTCAAGACCTCTTATACCAAGGTTCATTCTCAAGCCTGCCCCTTCCTCATCAACTACATTTACACCTGTAACAGCCTTTAAAATCTGATTACCACTGATTGCTCTCATCGAGCGAATCTGTTCTTGATTGATTATTACAGCTGATCCTGGTATCGAGTTAAGCAATTGACTTCTATCTGCTATAATACTTACGTTGGGTACTTGGTAATTTTTGAGTGAATCATTCTTCTGAGAAAAAACTGATTCAAATGATGTTAATACGATTAAGCTTACAATTATCAAGTATGTTTTAGATACTGGCATTTAAAACCTCTAAATATATTTTTAATTAAAACTAAATATTTATTATTATCTACATAATGTTATATATTTATATTCAAAAATAATTTATATGTTTGATTTAAAAAAATATTTAGATATTTTGTATCTGGAATGTTGTTGATTTTTACTATAAACATTAATATATTATAACATTTATATTATTTCATATTAACTTTAATTTTTATTCATTTATTATTTGAATGTCAATAAGTAGCGAGTGTATTTCAAATATTGATATTTGTTATTTGAAATAGGGAGTAGTTTATAATTAAAAATTAATTAAAAAAATCAGAGTACTCATATAATGCATTTTTCTTAGAGATAAATTCAATTAGAGAATTATATATAGTTGATTTTTTCAATGTATCAATATTCCCTATAAGAACAAAATGAGACTTAGCACGGGTAATTGCAACATTCAGTTTTCGGTCAACTTTTTTATCTGAACTAAGTGACTGCATTCGGGCAAGTAATTCAGAATTAGATGCAGTTGCAGACATAATTATAAACTCCCTTTCACTGCCCTGAAACCTTTCGACAGTGTCAACAGTTATATAATCCTGGTAATTATCAGGGATTTTCATAGAGATTGCGTTGCATTGCTCCCTGAATGGTGAGATAACTCCAAGAGTATTTTTGGAAATTTCATATTTATCTATTATTGCTTTTATAAAACCAACTGCAATATCAATTTCAATTATATTAGTCTTACCATTTTGGTATTTATTTGTATTCACAAAAATCATTCTGTGATTAGCTAAAGCCCTTTCAAACATACAATCAGACTGATTACTAAATTTTTCAATGTCAGACATCTGAAATTCATACATTGGGGATAACATACTATTATAAAAGAACTTGTTAGGAAATTCCTGAATATCATCGTGCATCCTTGCCTGGAATTTCAACATTCCTACTGCATCATTCTGTTGTGTTTCACAGATCCTTAATAACCTTTCAAAAAGTGAATCCCGAAAGCTATTAAACTGAATAGAACCAAGTTTCTTTAAATATTGAGTGGAGAGCATATCATTATGAACTACAAGAGGAGGTAGCTGCTTTTCGTCACCAATGAGAATAAATTTTCTGACATTTATCAGAATACTTACTAGATGTATCTCAAGTATCTGGCTTGCTTCATCTACAATCAAGGTATCAAAATTCTTTAATTTGAATAATTCACTATTGGTGATTAATGATGCAACAGTCGAAACAACTACTTTACTTTTTTTTAACCTGAGATAACCTTCATTCAATCCGTATTTATCAATTATTAATGGCAAATGATGTTCATAGTCATCTGTAGCTTCTTTTGAGCCAACCCTGACATAACTAATTTCAGGCATTATCCTTGATAAAGCACTTGATATTTCGTCAACAGCTCTATTTGTGTAAGCACATATTAAAATAGGTTTTTCTTGATTTCGGGCAATCAGTTCTACAATAGTTTTCAGAATAACACTTGTTTTACCTGTGCCAGGAGGACCCTGAATCAAGTAATAATCTTTAGCCGCTATTGCTTTATTTATAATTTCAATTTGATTTAAGTTTAGATCCTCAGAGAAGAATAAATCATCAATTTGATCAAACTCGGGTACTCTAAGTCCAAAAAGAAGTTTTTTTAACTTGCCACTACCGGTAGCAAACTCAAATATTTTCGGATAAACTTTTTTGTCAACAGCATCATTTTGATCTGCCTCTATTATCCACTCATCATTATTTATGAGGATATTCTGATTAATCATTTTGTTGCGTATGCTAACATATATACAGTTTTTAGTAAGATTTTTAATTACACCTTTAATTAGTGGGTTCTTATAAATTTCCTTGTTTTCACCATCATCAGATGGATAAACCAACACAATATCACCTTTTCTGAATGAATGGTTGAAAACTTCATCAGGCAAAATAAATGAAATTAAGAGGCAGCTTAAGTTACTTTTTTCATAGTCAATTTTTAACTTAGGAATTACTTTATTAGCTTTTAATTTATCCGATGTATTAAGTTTCCAGAGTGAAGAAAAAGCACTGTTTTTGTCAAGCTCGCTACCCTTTTTGGTATAAATTTTTTCATTAGTCAGGAATTGAACATATCCTTCAAAGTAGTTTTTTGAATCTTCATCCATAGACAGGTATTTTGCTGCAATTTGTCTGTATTTATCAATTGAATAGCCTGGTGCGTTAAGTTGATTAGCGTTTAAAATATACTCAAAACAGCTATTACTCGAATTCTCTATTAAAATATCATTAATTACAATTTGATTTCTTAAGAGTATAATTTGATTTACTAAATAAGGGAAAGTTGCTACATTCCTTAATGGAGCAACCGGGTCATCCACATAGAAAACCAAAGAATTACCCTTACGGGTAGGATATGCTGTTTCTAATAATAAATTGTAGCATATCACCTGGGCAAGATGATTGGGCCAAACACCAATCGGTACTTTACTATTCTCACCAACCTGGTATGTGTATTTCAAGGCGGGAAATTTTGTCTTCTTTAACTCAATAATGTCTTTTCTATCTGGATCATCTTCATATTCAGCAAGCAAGTCCAACCTTCCCTGAATTCCATACAAAGGAGAAATAAATGTTGGCTCAATTGAAAATATTGCATTTTCAAATTCATTTATAATATAACTTTTAAGATTAGTTTTAATTTTTTCGAATACTTCATTTACGGAGCTCTTCATAACGTTAAATTGAATCTTATCCTGCTCGTAATGAAGAAATAATGAAATAGGGTTTTCTTTGTATGCTTTATCGGTAGCCTCCTGTAAGGTAATTTCAGGGTTCTTGATAATTTCATCAAACATTTGATTCATTACTGTTCCCATGGACATTTTTATACTGGTCTCTTCAGATACGAACTTATTTATGAAATTAGTCTTATGTCCATCTTTATTACCGAAATTATTAGCTATATCTGTTACATCAACCAATATATCAGGTTCAAGAACTATTAAAGCACCGTTTTGAGTTGATAATAATAGAGGCACTTCGTGTAATATTTCAGCATCAAAGATATTAAAAATCATTCCCACTTTCATAAAAGGAACTATTTTCACAAATGGAAAGCCAATTTTCAAATTAAATGACTTTTCAGCATCTTCACAAATAATCTCAGCGTAAGGAGTAGTAATATCTTTATCAAAAAAAGGATTGTTTATTACTTTAACATCAGTGCAAGTAATCTTTTTATTTATAAAATGCTTTTTATACTTGAGCTGTATGTCTGGAATCTGTTCAAAATAATTTATAACTTCTTGGGGAAGTTCAATTTTATCTATTGTTGCAATCAGCTCAACAGATATTTTTGCGGCGTACCTGATGTAATCAATTGAGACGAAGAGTTTTTCATTACTTCTGATTTTGTTGTAATAATATCTGCATTGATTTACTGCTTTGTCTAAATAAGGACTGACATCATATTTATCATTGATAAACTGAATTAAAGCCTGGTTTGTAGTAATTACTCTAGCTTCATCTTTTGATTTTACTTTGTAGAATGAAGTCAAAACCTTAATAATCTTTTTAAATGCAGTATTATTATCCTGATTTTCGGTTTTTAATACTGATAATATCTCATTTAAATGTAGATGTTCAGAAAAGGACATAATTAATTAGTATCCGGTTTAATATCCTTTATTATCAGTTGTGGAGTTTTAGCACCATTCAAACTTGTCAGTTCAAGATTATAGACAATGGTAAACTTCTTTCCGTTAGTACAAAACTGAAGCTTAGAAGCTAAATTCTGACCGATAGCATCAATAACAAAATTATTTTGTATAGCTCTAAATCTCAGATTATTATTGCCGACAACCTTAACGCCATTCACTGATTTTACACCTCTGGTCAGGAAAACAGGTTTGTAATTTGAAAAACCATAAGGTGCAAATTTGCTAAGAGAATGTAAAAAATTGGGCGATAATTCATTAAACTGAAGCTCTGCATCTACGACAATCTCAGGTAGCAGCATATCAGTAGAAATATCCACTTTTGCCAACTCATCAAATCTACGACGGAACTCTTCAATATGTTCAATTTTTAGCGATAGGCCTGCAGCGTGTTTATGACCACCAAATTCAAGTAAAATATCTTCACATTTTTTCAATGCGGTATGAACATCAAAATCATTGACGCTTCGTGCCGAGCCCTTAGCAATTCCATCAATATTTGTTAGCAATACTGATGGTAAATTAAATTTATCAACCAATCTTGAGGCAACTATTCCAATCACACCTGCATGCCATTTTTCACCATATATAACTAATGAGTGTGGGGCATTATCTTCGATGAACTTTTTTGCCATTGGTATAGCTTCTTCGAAAGCTTTTTGATCGAAAAGCCTTCTTTTTCGATTTTCATCTTCAAGAATCTGTGCAATTCTGAATGCAGCATTTTCGTCTTGCTGGAGCATCATCTCCACAGATCTTTTTGCATCTCCAAGCCTTCCGGCAGCATTAATAAGCGGAGCTACGGCATAAACAATATTTGAAGCTGTAATTTTACCAAGTCTGAGACCGGTGCAATGAATCAATCCATTTAATCCGGGTCTTGGTTTTGAGTTCAATTGCTTTAAACCATGATGAACCATAATTCTATTTTCCCCTTTTAGGGGAACCATATCAGCCGCAGAAGATATGGCAACCAAGTCGAGATACTGGTATGCTTTAGATTCATCACCGAGAGTTTTGCATATTCCCTGAACAAGTTTGAATGCAACACCACAAGCTGCCAACGATTTAAAAGGATATGGACAACCGGGCTTCAGTGGGTCAAGAATGGCATAAGCTTCTGGGACTAATTCACCTGGCTCGTGGTGGTCACATATAATTGTATCCAAGCCTTTACTTTTAGCATAGATTAATTGTTCGTAGGAAGTAATTCCGACATCAACTGTTAATAATATTTTTGCCTTTTTTAATAAAGCTAAATCAATAGACTTATTGGAAAGTCCATAGCCATCTTCGAACCTGTCAGGAATATAATAATCTACTCTACCGCCAATTGAACTTATAAACTGGCAGACCATAGATGTACTTGCTGTACCGTCAACATCATAATCACCGTGTACCCAAATTAATTCTTGTCTTTTTACAGCTTCAAGAATTCTTGTAACAGCTTTTTCCATGTCTTCCATAATAAATGGGTTGTGTAGGTTTTCGAGTGATGGTTTGAAAAATGTTTCGGCATCATTTTTGCTTTCCAAACCCCTCGTAGCCAAGACATGAGCTAAGCTCTTGGGTATATTCAGTGTTTTTGCTAAGTTATGTACAGTTTCGTCATCATAATATTGTTTGAATGTCCAACGATAATTCAAAATAAACTCAACTTAATTTTCTAATTAATACAAAATTATGAAAAAAAATCGTCATAATCAAATAAAAAGTGTGAAATTATGTTGACACTGTAAAAAATTCTAAACAAATGAAATATTACAAAGAAAAAGAATACTCAAAACGTACTCCTATAAGACAATCTAAAGCATTCAAAGGCAAATTAGTTGGCTCGAAAGGCAATATTCCTGATGATGCTGTTGAGTGTCTTGCATTATCTGTTATTGGAAATAATGTTTTAGCTTCAATAAATGGCGAATTTCCGGCAAGATATGTAGATTGTAGCGTATCCGGCAAAGTAATATCACCAAACGGTGACTCAACTTTAGTCGCTGTCGGCGATAATGTGAAGGTGATAATAGAGAATTTTACAGATTCTAAACTGAAGGGTAGAATTCTATCTGTCGAGCAAAGGTATAGTAAACTTAGCAGAAAAGTTGCAGGCAAAGGAAAAGGTGAACATGTAATTGCATCAAATTTCGATAATTTGATAATACTTGTATCAACATATCAGCCAACATATAGTAAAAGGTTTATTGACAGGTTAATTATCGCTTCAGAGATAGGAGGTGTTAAACCATGCATTGTTGTCAATAAGATTGATTTAGTCGAAGATATGGAATTTTTTAAAGATGATTTGCAAATTTACAGGCAAATGGATATTCCACTATTCTTTGTTTCAGCAAATGATAACGTTGGATTGGAAACTTTAATGGAGTTTTTGACAGATAAAATTTCTTTGTTTTTCGGTCCATCAGGGGTTGGCAAATCAACAATTGTTAATCAACTGCTTGGAGAAAGCATACAACAGATTAGAGAAATCAGTGAGCGTACTAATAAAGGTCAGCATACCACAAGTTTTGTAAAAATGCTTTCATTACCATTTGGAGGAAAAATCATTGATTCGCCCGGGGTTAGAGAATTTGCGATGTGGGATGTTGACAAGCTTAATCTTGCAATGCATTATCATGACTTTGACGAGTACTACCTGCAATGCAAATATTTGCCATGTTCACACATTCACGAACCTGACTGCGCAGTAATACAAGCGCTTGAAGGTGGTTTGATCAGCCCTGAAAGATATGAAAGTTACATGAACATCTATAATACACTCGAAAGTTAATAACATCAGGTTCCATTTTTTACTGTCCTTCCTACATTATTTGAATTATAATTATGCAAATTCATTTTTTTTTGTTAAATTAGAATTTAGCTTTAAGTAATATTATTATTAACTTTGTCAAATGGATAATTAAATGTCTGTAATATCTAATGAAGTATTATTGAAATCGCATGAAACATATCATAGCCCAGATAGGATTATAAATAACGCAAAAATTAGCTCAGAGAACTATCTAAAACTCTATAAAAAATCGATTTCTGACCCTGAAGAGTTTTGGGGGGACATTGCTGAAAAGGAACTTTTTTGGTTTAAGAAGTTTGATTCAGTTTTAGAATGGAATTATCCAAACTACAAATGGTTTGAGGGAGGTAAGATCAATATATGCTATAACTGTTTAGACCGCCATATCAAAAATGGCAAGCGAAACAAAGTAGCTTATATTTATACGAACGAAAATTCACAGGAAATTAAAATCACCTATGGTGAGCTATTTGAGAGTGTATCTAGGTTTGCCAATGGATTGAAATCACTTGGAATCAAAAAAGGAGATAGGGTTACAATAAATATGGCGCAGACAATTGAACAAGTGATAGCAGTATTGGCTTGTGCCAGAATTGGTGCAATCCATTCAGTAGTATTTGGAGGATTTGCACCTCATGCTTTAAAGCTAAGAATAGAAGATGCACAAAGTAAACTAGTGATTACATCAACATGGACCCAAAGACGTGGAAAGAAAATAATGATTAAATCTATAGTTGATGAGGCAGTTGACAGTTTAGGATATAATGTTGATATTATTGTCGCCCAAAGGGATGGAGACAACTTAGAGCTCATCGAAAATGAGTACGACTTTCACAAGTTGATGTCTGGTTCATCTCCTGAGTGTGAAGCAGAATGGATGGACTCGGAAGACCCGCTCTTCATATTATACACTTCAGGAACAACCGGCAAGCCAAAAGGTATTTTACATACTTCAGCGGGATATAACTTATTTACACATTTTACAAGTAAAACCGTATTTGACTTACAGGATGATGATATTTATTGGTGCACAGCTGATATTGGATGGATTACAGGCCATAGCTACCTTGTGTATGGACCACTTTCGAATGGAGCTACATCATTGATAGTTGAAGGAGCACCTGATTATCCTAATCCCGCAAGATGGTGGTCAATAATTGAGAAGTACAGAGTGAATATTTTGTATACAGCTCCAACAGCAATCAGGTTATTTATGAAGTATGGCATTGAATATCCTGCCAAACACGACCTAAAATCTTTAAGAATACTTGGCACTGTAGGAGAACCAATTAATCCTGAAGCTTGGATTTGGTATTACGAAAACATTGGCAATAAGAATTGTGCTGTAGTGGACACTTGGTGGCAAACCGAAACAGGAGGTCACATGATAGCTACATTACCTGCAGTATCACAGAAACCGGGTAAAGCAGGACTGCCTTTTTTTGGTATTGAACCCAAAATTGTGGATAAAGAGGGTAACGATGTGCCAGTTAATACTGTTGGACTATTAGTTGTAAAATCAACTTGGCCTTCTGCACTGCGAACTTGTTGGGGTGAGCCAGAGAGATATAATAAATACTGGAAAGAAATTAATGGATACTATTTTGCCGGCGACTTAGCAACTATTGATGAAGATGGATATATCATGATTTTGGGCAGGTCAGATGATGTTCTTAATGTGTCAGGACATCGCATTGGAACAGCTGAAGTTGAGAGTGCTTTGATAACTCATCACTATGTTGCCGAAGCAGCTGTAATAGGTAAGCCACACGAGATTAAGGGAGAATCAATCAAAGCTTTTGTTGTACTTAAAGATAACGCAGTTATTGACAAACACTTAGTGAATGATATTAAGTTTAGGGTAAGAAGGGAACTCGGCAGCATTGGAGTACCTGATGAAATCGAGTTTGTAGATAAACTTCATAAAACACGAAGCGGCAAAATCATGAGAAGAGTATATAAAGCAAAAGAACTTGGAATGGATGTTGGTGATTTATCTACAATTGAAGATTAAAACACTTGATATTTATAAAAAAAAAGAAAGTCATACTTATTATTTTTATGTATGACTTTCTTTTAAAAAAATAGAATGTAAATAATTATTTTAGAGCATTCTCAATTATTTTTTCAATATCACCTAAAGCAGCACCAACTACTTCTGAAGCATATTCACTTACCTGGCCTTGCATTGCTTCAGGGTTTATTCTTGAAACGTAAACACTACCATCTGAATTTTCGTAAATAGAAATCCTGCAGGGCAGCATATTAGAAATTAGTCTTTCATCATCTTTGCTCAAAACTTTATATGCATGATTTGGATTACAGGTTTCGATTACCTGAACCGGATGCACATCCTTGCCATTTTTCTTCATAATTTCCTGAAGATTGTGACTTGTAATTACTTTCCAGCTATTATCCGTAATGGATTTAGAAATTTTTTCGAAAGTTTCGTTAAATGAGTACTTACTCTTTGATACTAAAAACATACCCTTTCCTTTATTACTTTGACTATATGTATTTAATGTAGTTAACAACAACAAAAATAATACTATTACTTTCATAAAAATCACCTTTTTAAAATCAATATTACTATAGAGCAATATACGAATTAAATAAATTATATTGTTTACTACAAAAAAAACCTCTGTTAATCATTATTAACAGAGGTTTGATTGAAATACATCCGAATATTATTTAGTTGCCTAAAAATATCCTAACTGAGTGCTCTGCCCATCTCATGATAGGACCAAAGAATAAACCAAATACTAAAGTCGGAATACCTAAAACCATTACCAAAGCCTGACTTTGTATAGAGAATTTAAGAGTTCCCTTACCATTGTCCACTTTACGAAGCCACATATTCCTTACAACTTTTGCATAATAGTACAATGAGACAACACTATTCAGAACACCAATAACTGCTAACCAGTACCAACCTGAGTCGAGGACAGCACCAAATAATACCAACTTACCGATAAAGCCGGCTGTAGGCGGAAGTCCTGTAAGAGAAACTAAAAATAAAGTAAGCAATGAAGCTAATACTGGTGCCTGATACCCAATTCCTTCGTAATCATCCATTTCTTCTGAACCGATTTTGTGTGCAAATAACATCACGACAATAAAAGCACCAAAATTCATCAATAAATAAAAGAAGAAATAAACAAGAATACTCATTAATCCGGTATTAGTCATTACAACAATTCCCATAAGTAAATATCCGGCATGAGCAATAGAAGAGTAAGCAAGCATACGCTTAACGTTAGATTGCCACAAAGCTACGATATTACCAAGAGTCATTGTTGCTACAGCAAGAACAGCCAGCACCATATCCCATGGAATACTATTCATCATGATCCAAGACTCATCACTCGAACCTGCAGCATCAAAAAATGTAAGCTTGATAAATCTGACCAAAACAGCAAAACCAGCGGCTTTAGAAGCTACAGAAAGATAGGCAGTGATTGTAATTGGCGAACCTTCATAAACGTCGGGTGTCCAAAAATGAAAAGGTACAGCTGATATTTTATAAGCAAAGCCAGCTATAACCATCAAACCTGAAATAAATATTGCAGGCTGAAAGAAACCATTTGCTGCCAGATAACTTTGTATTGCATACAAATCAAGTGAGCCTGTCATTCCAAAGAGAATTGACATGCCATAGATCATTATACCTGAAGATAAAGAACCGAAAATCACATATTTAAGTGATGCTTCACTTGACCTTTTAATTTCTTTAGTATAACCAGACAAGATATACGAGCTCATACTCATCGTTTCGAGTGCTAAATAAATCATTATCAAGTTAGTAGCACCGGCAAGCAAGAACATTCCCAAAGCCATTCCCAAAACGAGCATATAATATTCGCCCATCCAAACATCACGATTATGTAGTTCTTCGGAGAATTCGCTCATTACAAGTACAATTAAGGTAGAAATCAAAATCAGATATTTAAAGAATTCGGAAAATGGGTCAACTGCAATTAAATTAGCAAAAGCCGAAGTATTTGTTCCTGACATTCCAATCAGGAAAATACCCGAAACTATTGTGCCCAAAATTGACAAGCCTAAGTTCACCTTATTATTTTTAAATATCAGGTCAGCAATTATCACCACAACAAATGTAACAAGTAATGCAAGCTCAGGTTTTATTAACCCGAGACTGCCTATTAATTCATTGACAACTGCATTATACATATATATTCTTTAGTTAAATTATCAATAATTCTAATATTACATGCCGGCGAAGTTGCCGCCAATTCTGATTAACTCAACAAAGTGATTGACTGATGATGTCATCATGCCAATTACAGGATTTGGATTAATTCCAAGATAAATAACTACTATTGCAAGAGGTACTAATCCACCTAATTCAATATAATTAATATCATCGTTTTTGTAAATCTTGCCTGTTGGATCCCATGGACCTGACCAACGTTCAGGCAATTTTCCGAAAAATACTTTCTGCAATGCCCATAGCATATATCCAGCGCCTAGAATGATACCAAGGCCGGAAATAACAGTCAGAACTGGATAAGTTTTGAATGCTCCCAAAAATACAAGTGCTTCAGAAACGAATCCACTAAGCCCGGGTAAACCTATAGCTGCAAAAAATGCAATTGTCATAATCGCAGTGTAAACGGGCATTTTATTCGCCATACCACCAAAATCATCAAGGCTACGTGTATGTGCTCTGTCGTAAATTACACCAACAATCATAAAGAGCATAGCTGTGATAGTTCCATGATTGAACATTTGGAATATTGCACCTATAACACCTTCAGTATTAAGTGCAGCAAGACCTAACATAACATAACCCATGTGGCTGACAGAAGAGTAGGCAATCATCTTTTTCAAATCACGCTTGCCAACACTGAACTGAGCAAGAGCACACAATGCACCGTAAACAATACTCACCATACCAATAAGTCCAATCCACCAGTTAAAATACTGGACAGCATCAGGAAACATTGGCCAAGCAATACGTATCATACCGTATGTACCCATTTTCAACAAAACGCCGGCAAGTATAACTGAAATAGCAGTAGGAGCTTCGACGTGAGCGTCAGGTAGCCATGTATGAAAAGGTACTATAGGAACTTTGATTGCAAATCCAACGAATAATGCTGCAAATGCAATGTATCTCCATGAAGTGCCAAATCCTGCAAGAATGGAATTTTGGTCAAACTTAGATGGATCCATCATATCAAACATATTGAATGAGCCAACAGCAAAATAAAGAGCGATCATTACCAACAACATGAATACAGAGCCAAACAAGGTATAAAGGAAAAACTTGATGGCAGCGTATTCTTTGCGTGGTCCACCCCAGATACCTATCAAAAAGTACATAGGCAGCAACATAAGTTCCCAAAATACATAGAATAAAAAGAAATCAAGTGCTACAAACACACCCATCATACCGGTTACGAGTAAAAGGTACATAGCAAAATAACCTTTTGCTGCTTTCTTGATGCCCCATGAAGCAAACACTGCGAGAGTAGAAACAATTGCAGTAAGGAGCAACATTGGCATACTTATTCCATCTATACCAAGGAAATATTCAATCTTCAGGTCACCCAGCATAGGCAATCCTGTTACACTTATCCAAGTAACTCTTTCTATGAACTGCATAGATGATGCATCATTGATACCTGGCATACTGAAATTAAAACCGGAATATACAACAAGAGTAAGTATCAACTGAATAAATGTGATACCTAATGTTATATATCTAAAATAATTCAATGAGCGGGCACGGCTTATTTCATCTTTACCGCTTGGTATTGCAAGTATTGCAATCATTCCAAGAATAGGCAAGAATGTTATCCAGGTTAGAATTCCTACTCCCAAAATGTTAAATGTGCCTGACATTAATCCTCCAATTTATATTTTTTATTCTTTAATTATCATTTAAAAACTAAAACAACCACCAAAGTAACAATATTACTCCGATAATACTCAATAACAAATAAGTCTGAACTCTACCTGTTTGAAGTTTACGTACAATTGAGCCGGAAAATCCTACAACCCCACCGGAGAGATTGACCAAACCATCTACCACACCATTGTCAAATTTACCTACAAAGGTTCCGAATATTCTCCAAATAAATGCAACACCGTTCACAGCGCCATCTATAATGTAGGTATCAATCCAAAACATTAATTTTGTTAATAAGATAGTACCACCAATGAATGTTTTTTGATAAATCTCATCAATATACCACTTGTTGTAGGAAAGTAGGTAAAGTGGCTTTATTGAATTGGCAACTTTGTCTGGGTCAACTTTCTTATAATAATAGAAAATGAATGACAATAGAATACCAAAGCCAGCAATTGCTAAAGACAAAAACATAGCAGTATAGTGCTGGTGATGCAATTCTTCTTCAAACTTGTTCAAATAAGAATGTGAACCATGTGAAACTTCAGTTGATTCAGTAGCATGAGCGTCGTGATAAGGCATCATAAAATCGAATTGATATTCAGCCGGAACAACCGTCTCTACAGGCTTGAATGCTTTTGCAAACCATCCGCTTGAAGCATCAATAGGATTAAATGAATAGAAAACCCATAGTGAAAGTATCGCAAGTACTACTAGCGGTAAAACAATCTGTGTATTATTTTCGTGTGTTTTCGACGCTATCTCTGTTTTGAAATCACCGAAAAATGAAACGATGGTTAGTCTGAACATATAAAAAGCCGTCATACCTGCAGAAATAAATGCCATCGCAGGAATCAACCAGTGCCCGCTTAAATTGCCAAATGCAAGAGTTCCGGCAAGAATTCCATCTTTACTGAGAAAACCTGAAGTTAGCGGAACACCTGAAATAGCAATAGTAGCAAATAAGAATGTCAGATATGTTTTTGGCATTGTTTTTCTTAGTCCGCCCATATTTCTGATATCTTGAGGGTCGGAATGATGGTCGTGTAATTTATGCATTGCATGATGCATAGCATGGATAACTGAACCTGATGCAAGGAATAAACAAGCTTTGAACCATGCGTGAGTTACCAGATGGAAGAAACCATAAGTATAAGCTCCTACTCCCAACGACATGACCATGAAACCTAGCTGACTCACAGTGGAATATGCGAGAACTCTCTTGAAGTCGTTTTGTGTAATACCTATTGTTGCTGCCATAAATGCAGTAAATGCACCAGTATATGCAACGAAAGTTAGTGCATCGGCAGTAAAGACCGGGAAGATTTTTGCTGTGAGATATACGCCTGCAGCAACCATGGTTGCAGCATGTATAAGTGCACTTACCGGTGTTGGACCCTCCATTGCATCAGGCAACCATACATGCAAAGGGAATTGCGCTGATTTACCAATAGCACCTGCGAACAGTAAAATACCCATTGCAGTAAGGATAGTTCCACTTTCGAAAGGTAATACACCTGACCTGATTTGTGAGAAAATCTCATCAAACATGAAAGTGTTGAAAGTGAAGAAAGCAATCATTATACCCGCAAAGAAACCTAAGTCACCAACACGGTTTGTAATAAAAGCTTTTTTGGAAGCATTCGAGGCAGAGTCTTTTTCGTACCAAAATCCTATCAAGAGGTATGAACTAAGACCTACGAGCTCCCAGAATATATACATATTTAAAAGATTATTTGCTAAAACAATACCGAGCATCGAAAATGTAAATATTCCCAAGTAAGAAAAGAACCTCGGAAATCTTTTATCTTCAGACATATACTCAGTAGAGAACAAATGTACCAAAAAACTAATCAAAGTAACAACTATCAGCATCATAGCTGCCAGATTGTCAACTCCCAATCCAAGGTCAATTGTTCTGTTTCCTAAAGAAAACCAGTGAAATTTCCACTGAATTATGGCTTCATTAGGATAGACAACAAACTTGTTAAATGCAACAATAGCTGCAAGTACTAAGTCAATTCCAAGAATTGAGGTTCCGATTATTCCGGCTGCTTTGCCAAGCCTTTTTTGATTAAAAACAATAATCAAAAAACTAAGCAGAGGCAGAAACAGTATTACTACAGATATTTTAAGTAATAAATCGTGGCTCATATTTCGCTTCTATAAATATTATTATTATTCTTTCATTTTACTAATTTCATCAATGTTAACGTGTCTGAAATTATGATAAATATTCAGCACGATAGCTAAAGCAACTGCAACTTCGGCAGCAGCCAATATAATCACAAACATGGCAGCAATATGCCCTTCAAGATTCATTCCACCGTATTTTGCAAAAGCAATAAAATTAATATTGGCAGAATTTAGTATAAGTTCCATACTCATCAACACCATGATTGCATTCTTTCGTGTAATTATTCCAAAAACACCTAAAGAAAACAATATTGCACCGATTATAAGATAAAGCGTTAGTTCGTTTGTCATAATTTATTTTCCACCAATTTAAACTACTTTCTTCTTGCAATTTTTGCTGCTCCGATAAATGCTAACAATAACAAAATTGCCGCAACCTGGAACGCTAAGAAATACTTGGTCATTAACAGAATACCGATGGGTTTGACTGTTGATTCAAGCTCAGGTACAGGATTTTGTACCCAATCAACATTCAAATACATGATTATCAAGGCAGCTGCCACTATAATGGTTGAAATTCCCGCCAGTACGTACTGCACAGTTCCGGTTGTACCTGATTTGATTTCCAGATCTGTAAATTTTGATGTGAGCATCACACCAAATATTATTAATATCAGAATACCGCCTATATATACCATTATTTGTGTAACGGCAATGAAGTCTGCATTCAATAATACGTACAATCCGGCAACACCGAAGAATGTAAACAGCAGAGAAAATGCAGCGTACATCATCTTCCGCGAGAAAACTACTCCGGCAGCTGAAACCAGTACTATAAGTGCAAATAAATAAAATACAATATTATACCAATTCATAACAGTATTATTTAAGTTTATAATATTCTTTCTTCTTTAAGAACCTTGTTCTTCATTAGCTTTCGCAGCTAATCTCTCTGCACGTTTACGCTCATTTTCTGCTCTTCGTGCTTCTTTTTCCTTTTGCTTTGCCTCCTCTTCGGGAGTCAATTGTTTTGGAGCTTCTTCTACAACAGCTGCAACCGGAGTTTCTGTAACTGATGTAATATTGCTTTGACTTTCACTTGTTGAAGTATCAGTATTTGCAGCTTCTTTTGCTTTTAGTTCTTCTGCTGCTTTTTTTGCTTCTGCTTCTAATCTTTTCTTTTCTTCCTGTTCACGTTTTTTGGCTTCTTGGTGATCTTCCCACATTTTCTTCTTTTCTTCACATTCATCAGGTGTGAGATTTGAGAAGTTATATTTGAGTTTTTCTCTATCGAATTCAGAGTATTCGAATTCTTTAGTCATATAAATAGCTTCTGTAGGGCAAACAAGGGTACAAAGCGAGCAGAAGCAACACTTTCCAAAGTCAATCTCATGAAGTGTAACCCACATTTTCCTTTTTTTTCCATTGTTCATGTCAGGGACATTAGGATCGTCAGGTGCTACACGAACAGTTTCGACTGTAATACAGTTAATTGGACAAGCTTTAGCACAACTATCACATCCATCACAACCGCTCATATCAACAAATAGTCTATTCCGTGCTGTTTCGGGCATATCACCGGATTCTATCGGATGATAAATTTCAGGATACTGATTGGTAACTTTCTTTCCGCCAAGGTGTTCAAGTGTAATCTTCATACCTGTTAAGGTAGTTGATACACCTTCATATATTTTTTTGAAATATTCCATAATCATTCTCTCATTATTAATTATCTTAGCATACTCCAGACGGCAATCGCCACAAAACAGACGAAAGCAAGTGGAGTCATTACTTTCCAACTAACATACATCAATTGGTCAACTCTAAGTCTTGGTAATGTCCATCTAAGCCATATTTGAACAAATACAAGGAAACAAGCTTTGCTGATGAACCAAAATGCCTGCATTGCAGGTTGATTTAAGAAATCACCAAACGGTGACTGCCAACCACCTAAGAAGCAAATTGCAATAATAGCAGATACAGTAAACATATTTGCATATTCAGCAAAGAAAAACATTGCGAATTTCATACCGCTATATTCTGTATGATATCCTGCAACGATTTCTGATTCACCCTCGGGGATATCGAAAGGGATACGGTTTGTTTCGGCTAATCCGCCCACAAAATGAATAACAAACAATGATAGTGTAAATGGTATTACCAAAATTTTCCAAAATGAACCGTAACCACCGAAAATGTTCCAATTCCAAAAACCACCACCCTGCTGGTTAATTATTTCCTGAAGGTCAAGTGAGCCCGCAAGAGCTGCAATAGCTAAAATAGCCAGAGCAATCGGAATTTCGTAGCTAACCATCTGTGAAACGCCACGCATAGCACCCAACAATGAATATTTATTGTTTGATGCCCATCCACCCATTACAATACCTATTACTGAAAATGCTCCGATAGCGAAAATATAAAACAAACCAACATTTAAATGAGCAGGCACAAAGTTAAATGCAAATGGCATCGCAGCAAAAGCTCCGAAAGCACCAGTAAACATAACATAAGGTGCTAAATTAAAAAGTGGTTTATTTGCAGCATCAGGAACGATATCCTCTTTTTGCAACAATTTAATTACTTCTGCAAGTGGCTGTAGTACACCTTTCCATCCTGTTCGCATTGGACCAAGACGGTCTTGTACCCAAGAAGCAATTTTTAATTCGCCTAAAATAGCAACAAGAGCATAAATTAGCAAGAATACCAGTGGAATTGTAACAAGAAGTGCGTATGTTATTACTCCGTCACCAAACCAATTGTATAAAAAATTCTGTTCCATAATTTATCTTTATTATTATTTTTTTATTCTTTAATAAAAAATCTCTTATCTGTCAATTTCGCCTAATACTATGTCGAGACTACCAAGTATCATTATCAGGTCAGCTATCATATAACCCTTTGATATTTCGGGTAAGACACTAAGATTAACAAAACTGGTAGCACGGGCTCTCATTCTGTATGGATTAACAGTACCATCGCTAACAATATAAAATCCTAATTCACCTTTTGGATTCTCGGCTTTTGAGTAAATTTCACCTTTAGGAGGCTTTACTCTTCTAGGAACCAAAGCCCTAACATCAGAACTTTCATCAGGGAAATTGGCTATAATTTGTTCAATTATCTTGCAACTTTCTTCCATCTCTCTCATACGAACGATGTTACGATCCCAACAATCTCCTAAAGTACCCATTTCACCTTTGCCAACAACAACATCAAAGTCGAATTTATCGTATAACAAATAAGGCTCACTTCTTCTAAGGTCATAGTTAAGCCCTGAACCTCTTAGAACAGGTCCGCTAACTCCGAAATTAACAGCTACATCCGCAGGAAGTATTCCGACATTAATTGTTCTTTCGATAAAAATACTATTTCCAATAAGAAGATTCATTACTTCTTCGTTAGTTTTTCTGACAGTGCTGATTATGTTAAGACATTCCTGTTTGAATGTAGGAGGTACATCATGCATCAATCCTCCAATCCAAAAGTAATTATACAGAAGTCTTCCACCAGAAGCTTTCTCAAATAAATTCAAAATCATTTCTCTGTCTCTGAACAAATAAAGAAATGGAGTGAAAGCACCTGCATCAAGCCCAAATGTAGCAACAGCAAGTTGATGATTGGCAATTCTATTCAATTCAGCGAATGCCATCCTTATGAGCTGAATACGGTCGGGAACATTGATTCCCATTAATTTTTCCATACCCACAACATAGGGTAACTCATTATTCATTGAGGCAATATAATCCATACGGTCAATAAAAGGTATCACCTGAGGATAACTCATTTTTTCGCATGCTTTTTCAAAACATCTATGCAGGTATCCGATATGCGGAACAACATCAGTAACAATTTCGCCGTCAACCTCAACTTCGAGCCTGAGAACACCATGTGTAGATGGGTGTTGAGGTCCCATGTTAATCCTCATTCTTTCGGTATCAACCTGGCTATAATCAACGTCTATAATTCTTTTCTCGGTCATTTTTATATCTAAATTTGTGATTTCAAAATTAGTAAGCTATTTTGACGCCATGATAAGTCTCTGGCTCTTTATAATCTTTTCTTAATGGATGTCCTTCCCAGTCATAAGGAGTTAAAATCCTAACCAAAAATGGATGGTTTTCGAATATGATACCAAACATATCATAAGCTTCTCTTTCGTGCCAATTTGCAGTCTTCCAAACTTTTTCAACAGATTCTACGGATGGATTTTCCTTATTTAACTCCACTTTTAATACAATTCTGTGATTAAGAGGTATTGAATACAAATGATACACAACAGTCAGATTATTTGGATAATCCATACCTGTAAGATTCGCCATATAGTCAAATTTAAAATTCGGATCGTCACGCAGAACTAGACAAATTTCTACTATTCTTTGAGGTTTGACTACAATAAATGCTTCGTTGGCAGCATCTTCGGTAAGAGAAATTATTTCATCTCCAAATTCTGATTTCAGCTTTTCATATATTTCGTTTGCGGTCATGATTGTTCACCTTTATTCAAAAAATCGAGAGAATAACGACTATAGCCGACATGCTTCGCGTTTGTAAATTCTATATTTTCTTGTGCTGCTCTTTCATTATACTCCTGAATTTTCTTATTTCGGAGTTCGAGTGCAGCTAAATCTTCAGCAGACATTTTTTCTCTTTTTCTAAATATCGCCTGAGTACTTATCATTTTCTGTAGTTTTACAAGACCTTCAAAAAATGCCTCCGGGCGCGGTGGGCATCCTGGTACATAAACATCTACCGGAATTAATCTGTCAACACCTTTCACAACATGATAACCATGCTCCCAGTAAGGACCGCCGGTATTAGCACATGATCCCATCGACATAACATATCTTGGCTCGGACATTTGCTCATAAAGAGTCTTGATTCTGTCAGCCATCTTAAGTGTAACAGTACCTGAAACGATAATAAAATCAGCTTGACGTGGTGAAGTACGTGGAATAGCTCCGAATCTCATCATATCAAAATGCGCTGCATTAAGTGCCATGAACTCGATGGCACAACAAGCCAAACCGAATTGCAAATACCAATCGGATTTACTTCTACCCCAATTCAGCAGGTCTTCTACAGTTCCTAATATTATCCCGTCACCCTGTATAGGGTCATCTAATCTATTTAAAAGTCCCATTTTAGTTACCTGTTTGTTCTTTTTTCTTCAATTCATCTAAATATTGCTCACGGGTGATAACCAACTCATCCAAACTTGGAATCTGAGGATTTGGTTTTTCCCAGTCAAGAAGACCTTTTGCCCAGTCGTAAGCTAAGCCAAGTGCCAGAATAAAAGCAAATACTATCATGCCCCAAAATGCAAACCAACCTATTTCTTTGAATGCAGTTGCCCATGGGAAAAGCATAACTAACTCGACATCAAATATTATGAATGCAAGTGCTATTATGTAAAATCGATTGTTGAACTGTATCCATGGCGAGCCTATTGGCTCTTCGCCGGACTCGTATGTAGAGTTTTTGCGTGGGTTAGGTCTGCTTGGTCTGATAAGGGCTGCAGTTACAATTCCTGCAGCTACAAATAATACACCAACTATCAAGTACACTAACACTACAGAATAATCAATCAGCATATTTCATACCGTAAAAATTAAATTATCTTAATTAGCTTTTAAAATCTTAACAAAACTAATAAATTCTTCAGATAAAATAAAATTAATTTTCAAATAATTATCAACAACAAACGTAACACAGATTAATAAATTCTTGTATTTATATTATTTTATATATATTTACAGCTATTTTATAAACTTGTTAATTAAATTATTTTCTTTTCAATTTTACACATTTTTTACCCTTCAAATTCACATATTTAGATACATCAAAAGATAGTTTAATCAATTTATTTTTTTTATTAAGCTAAATTTTTTGTTTTGCTAAGTAATTTAATTTTAAAATTATTTGGTAAAAAAATACTTATTTTATACTTAGATTTTTAATAATCTACAATAATACTCAAAAAATCTTGTTTAATATTTTTATAATAATTCACATTTATAAGGAGCATTTTTTAATGAAATATATTACTATCTTAATATTGGCGCTGTTTTCTATTCATAATTCTTATTCACAGCCGACAATCACCAACAAAACCATTCCGGTTGTCAGCGATAAATACTATTTCACTGAATGTGATACAAATGGTATTAAACAAGGACCATCAGGGGCAAATGTAGTTTGGGATTTTAGTAGTTTAGTGAAATTAAATGAACCTGATTCAAGATATGCTTACGAAATTGTTGACCCAAGTACAGGTTACAATTTCGAACAGTTCAAGGAAGCAAACTTTGCATACAAAAGTGGTGATGCTTATGGATACTATAAATCTTCATCAAATAAATTAGAACGTCTTGGGACTGGATTTCAAGAGGGTTACGAAGTTCTGAGTGATTATGAAACGTATGCAATTTTTCCTTTTACATATGGTAATACTACAACTGATGCCTTCAAAGGTACAATGAATATTAAGTATGAGGGCATAGACGCAACGATGAAACGTGGTGGTACTATTAAGGTTGAAGCAGATGCCTACGGGAAATTGATTTTACCTGACGGATCTTTTGATAACTTACTTCGATTGAAATTTACACAAATGGTATATGATACAATAACATTGAATTTCCCTGGTGCTCCACCAATTTTCAATATTACTGAAACCATAACCTACCATTGGCAGAATGATGAGTTCAAATTCGGATTATTATCCATATCGTTTATAAAAACTACCCAGATTGTTATGGGAAGTGAAACAGTAACTTATGCTAATAACGTAGTGATACAGGATGCAGAAAATTCTGTTTCAAAACTCTCTCCCCCATCAATTGTAAGCCCTTCAAATAATTCTAATGTTAAATTTCCTTTAAATATTGAATGGACTCCATCACAACTTACTTCAATAGTCAATAATTTCAATGATTTAAATGAAGATATCAGTTATGAACTGCAGGTTTCGAATGATGCCGGTTGGTCACAGGGTAATATCAATACATTTAATGCAGGTATTTCAACAACTTATACAATTAATGAACCTATTCAAGGTGAAGTTTTGTATTTTAGAGTTAAAGCTTCATTAGGTGAAATTTCAAGTGAATGGTCTGAAGTAGTATATGCAAATGTAAGTGGTGGAGAAGGGTTACCAAAACCTATCTTAAAAACACCTCTAGATGGTGCAGAGAATGTAGAATTTATTGACTTACTATTATCTTGGGAAGCCGAAGGTACTTATATTGAAATTGATGTTTACAATGATGAATCATCTTTTGGACATTACGGTGAAAACACTAATCAACATTTGATGGATTTGATGCCAGAAACTACATATAAATGGAGAGTCAGACAATCTGATGATAATGGAAACACCTCAGATTGGTCAGATGAATGGACTTTTACTACTAAAGTAAATGATAAAGAGTACGATGCCCCATTACTTGTAAATCCCCCTGATGAAGCTACTAATGTTGATTATACATCAATTGAGTTTACCTGGGAGTCTGACGGAGATGAAATAGAAATTGAAATTTATAATGATGATTATTTATCATCATACGTTGGTCCGAACGAAGGTAAATACGTTGTAACAAACTTAGAAGCCAATACTACATATAAATGGCGTATGCGACAGTATTATGGGCTTTTGGTTTCAACATGGTCCGAAGAAAGAACTTTTACAACTTCGTCTGTGTCATCAGTCCACGATTTGTTAGAAATCAGAAACTTAAATATCACCCCTAATCCATCAAGTAATGTTTGCAATATATCTTGCATAACAAAATTTGACGACAGTTTTGAAGTATCTATTATTGATATTAGCGGAAGAGAAATATTGAAAATCAACTTGGGTGATTATAGTGCAAATACCGAATTAAATTCATCACTTAATTTATCAGGTATTCCTGCAGGTGCTTATCTTATTCAATTAAATGGAAAATTTCACAATTATTATGGTAAATTGGTTGTAGATTAATCCTAATAGATTTGAAATACTCAAAGCAGTGACATTTTTTGTTACTGCTTTTTTTTATTTTGTTAAAAACTTGATTTTTCTTGTTTTTAATGATATTTTTAACTAATTTTACATTTTAATGTTTAATTAATCCAGCAAAAAGATATGAAAAAGGTTTACCTGTTAATATTTATAATTCCAATGCTATGCTTATCGCAAAATCAAGATGAATTACAAAAAACCAGGGCAGTATTCAACAGGTACTTCAAATCGGCTCATCCGATACCTGATAAAGATGTAATAAAAAAGGCACCAATATTTTTATCTCAGGAATCCAGATTGCCAAAATTTCTGAATGTAAATACTACATCTGATGAATTATCATCAGAGCCAAATAAAATGCAAAATGAGTCATCAATCTCTGTTAATCCGACAGATTCGCAAAATTTGATAGCATCTGCAGTTGATTATAGAGCCAACTCGTCAACCTGGGTATATGTTTCGAGTGACGGTGGAAGCTCGTGGCGAAATCTGAACCTTGGCAAACCTTATCCCAACTGGCGTTCAACCAATGACCCATCAGTGATGTTTGATGGAGAGGGAATTGGCTATCTGTGTTATGGAGGATTTGGTGATGTTGAGAATTCAAGCGCCGGTTTGGTAGGTGAAAATGGTGTTTTCATTGCAAAAACTACTGACAAAGGTATTACATGGAAAGCACATATACCGGTTATAATTCATTTAGGGAACCAAACATTAGATTCTACATTCGAGGATAAATACTATGTGCAGGTTGATAATTCAAAATCGAGTCCATATTACAGGCATGTTTATGTACCCTGGAAAAGAGTAACCCCTAGAGATTCAGCTACACAAATTGTAATCTCAAAATCAGTTGATTTTGGTGAAACATGGAGTAAACCAGTTAATATAAGTAATAGATTATCAGGAAGCAGTGAAGATACAACATTTGGCCAAAGCTTTCCATTAGCACTTACAGGTCCTGAGGGTGAGCTTTATGTAGTATGGAACCATGGAATTGAGCACGGAGTTGGATTTGCTAAGTCATTGGACGGAGGAGCTACATTTACCAGCCCTAAAGTAGTACATAAATATAATATATTCGGTGAGACAAAGATGCTAATCGGGCAGGGCTTCAGACATGTTGTAAAAGGAACCGTCCGTGCAGAAGCTTATCCATCAGCTGTTTGCGATATTACAGATGGACCAAACAGGGGGAACATTTACCTTACCTGGTCTGCTGATAATTATCCTAATGTTTATTTTTCGAAGTCAACCGACAAAGGTGAATCATGGAGTAAGCCAATAATTATTCACTCAGATACAACAAACGATCAATTCTGGCATTGGTTAAGTATTGACCCCACTACAGGTGATCTGGGTGTTATGTTTTTGGATTCCAGAAATGATCCTGCGAACATCATGGTAGAGTGTTTTGTAGCATATTCAAGCGACGGCGGTGATACTTGGATTGACAGAAGAATTTCAGACATCAACAGTGACTTGAGACTTAATCCTTTTCAAGGCAATAATTTCGCAGGTGACTACAGCGGAAATGCATTTTATGATGGAATCATATATCCTTCATGGGTAGATATGCGAAATGCTGTCACCAACATTGCTGATAGCGATGTATTTACTGCAATAGTCAATACCAGAGCACCCGAGCCGCCGGAAGAATTCAAAGGATTAAGTGATTTAAACAACCCTGTTGATATTAATTTGTCATGGATACCTCCTACCAAAAGAGCATTTGGCCAAGAATTACAAAATGATGAGTACGAACTTAAGATTTTTAAAAACAATGAATTTTTTAAGACTCTACCTGGAGGTAGTGAGCAAATAAACGATAATGATGTTATATCCTTTGAAAAATATGATTACAGAATATTTGCTCAATCAGGCAAAGATTTCAGCATTAGCCGAGAAATTACAGTGTACCCGGGTGGTTCAAAACAACCGGATATTCCTGATATAGTTAAGTCATCAGGGAATTACACCAATGATATATTACTTGATGTTAAGCTACCCGGTAAAAGAAGCGACAAAATCACACCTTTAGTGAATCTGCAAGGTTTGGAATTATTTAGAAACGGTGTATTGACCAAAACTGTACCTCTTAACTCCATGGATACAGGGAAAGTATCCCAATTTATTGATAATAGCGGCAGAATTGGATTCTTTAATTACAAGGCCAGGGTATTTGATTTCTTTGAAAAATTAAAGGTCAATACAAGCAGTGAATTTTCTGCTGAAGTTAATATTTTCACAGGGTCATATCTTGATAATTTACAAGAGAATTTTGATAATCTAAGTCTTGCAGATTATTATATTACTAATAATTGGGAAACAACAGATGAAGTTGCGGTATCAGGCAAATTTTCATTCACAAATGCAAAAAATCGTAAGTATATCGGAAATCAATTTGACACTTTAGTATTCTTACCTATAAAGCAAATTGAAAACGAAGATTTATATATGACATTTATGCAAATATGCGCTGTATTTCCTGATGATTCATCACTAATCGAAATTTCGTATGATAATATGGAAAGTTGGTCGGTTCTTGCAAATTTCAATCAGTCACTATTTGAGGAATGGCGTGATACACAATTATCAAATTCAGATTGGAAATTTACCAGATTGACAATACCTTATAACAAAAATTCTGATAGAGTGTTTGTTAGGGCAAGATTCAGATCGAATGTATTACGACATGGCGACGGATGGTACCTTGATGATGTTGTGATTGGTCCAAAGACACTATCAGTTGAGGCTACAAATAATGATGATTTTGTTTCATTGCTACCTAATCCTGCAAATGACTATATAAAATTAATTTCTAAAAATGATTTTATCAATAGTGTTAGAGTAATTGACATGCTCGGAAATACCGCTGTTGAGCTGACAGCTGATAATGTTTCGGACATGACTGTATATTTGAGAGATTGTGCATCAGGAATTTATTTTGTTGAAATAATAAATTCTAAGAACATCATAAGCAGAAAATTGTTACTTTTAAGAAAATAGAATTCAAAAAAAATACAGGAGATTTTATGAATCTGGAAGAAGTGTTTACATCGGAAGAAATTTCCGAGCTATTGATTGCGCCTGCAAGGGTTTTTAATCTTATCGGCAAAGCTGATGAAAAAATTGATAAAAAGGAGTCAAAAGCTTATGAAAATTTTATATTAAATTATAAAAAGCTCGACTCAGAACTTGCCAGAGATTTATTTTTAAAAATTAGTTCACCTGATGAGCTAATTACCAAAAGATCTAATTCAAGTATGGACGACAGGGCATCACTAAGATATTTATCGGCTTTACTCGACCGAAAATTAGACAGGGATTCTGCGGTAGATTACAAAATTACCTTAGTATCATTAGGTTATTATGTAGCATATTCCTCTGGTGGATTCTTTGAAGAAAAGGTAAATGATGACGAAACAGAGTCCTTGATTTTACTATGTAAAGATTTAGACCTGACACTTCGTGAGTTACTGAACTCGAATCAAATACAAAAATTGTTAAACCGAGTAATCGAAAACTGATTAACTCCATTTCTATTGACTACAATAATGGCTTCTGATTTCAATTGGAAGCCATTATTTCAGGAAAATTTTTCCAGCTCCTCAACATCGTCGAAGTGAAATTTTTGATTACCAATAATTTGATATTTCTCATGCCCCTTCCCAGCAACAAGAATTACATCACCATGTTGCGATTTTGAGTATGCATATTCAATTGCTTTCCTTCTATCTGATATTGCAACAAAATCAGATTCTTTGTCCACTCCGGCCAAAATATCATCAATTATTCTCAAATCATTCTCGGTTCTAGGATTGTCGGAGGTGATAATTGTCAGGTCGGCAAGCTGTGTTGAGATTTTGCCCATTTCAGGTCGCTTTGTCTTATCTCTGTCTCCCCCACAACCAAAGACGCAAATCAAACGGTGACTTGACTTTTCTTTGCTTAAAATTGCCTTAGAGGATAAAATTGCCTTTTCCAATGCATCAGGTGTATGGGCGTAATCTACCAAACCTATTGCTCCATTATTTAATAATACCCTTTGCATCCTCCCGGGCGCTCCTTCAGCATTTTTGATATATTCACTCACCAAATTTGCATCAATTCCGAGAATTATACATGCAATAATAACAATTGCAGAATTATCAATGTTAAATCTACCTGTAAGAATCGAGCTAATACTAAATGATTGATTAGTATTTACCAAATCGTAACTAATACCATCTAAGCTCATTTTTTCATTAACTATTCTAAAATTTGACAGTTCATTACGACCAACTTTTACAACATTTTTACATTCTATATCACTAATCATAAAGTTATGCCATTCGGAATCCGAATTTACAAGGCACCAGGAATCAGATGAGAGTGATTCGAAAAGAATTTTCTTTGCAGAAGCATAGCTTTCCATAGTTTTATGATAATCAAGATGATCATGAGTTAGATTGGTAAAAAGAGCCATCACAAAATTTAATCCATATACTCTGAATTGAACCAAAGAGTGTGACGATACTTCCATGATTACATACTCTACTTTTTCATCTCTCATATCGGCAAGAATCTCATAAAGCTCTAGTGACTCAGGTGTTGTATGAGTTGCAGGAATTTCTCTATCATTGATAAATATTCCGGTAGTTCCAATAATACCACATTTATAACCTGAATTTTCAATCATATGCTTAAATAAAAAAGTACAAGTGGTTTTGCCATTTGTTCCTGTAATTCCGATTAATTTTAATTTTTCTGAAGGATAATCATAAAATGCATTTGCCATTTCAGCCAATAATTTTCTGGAATTGCTTACTTTAACAAAAGTTACATTGGTGTACTTTTTAATTATATTTTCAGAGATAGCTTCGCAAAATATAGTCCTAGCACCTGATTCAATTGCGTTAGTAATATATTGATGTCCATCAGTTTTTTCACCTTTTATTGCTACAAAGCCAAAACCTTTTTTTACTTTGTTGGAGTTATATGCTAACCCAAATAATTCAATATCCAAAGTTCCATTTATCAACTCGTATTCTGAATTGACAAGCAAATCGCTTAAAGTTTTACAACCTTTATCCATAGTCTTTTTGAAATTTAATTCGGAATAAAGTCAAAAATACAAAGAAATATATAAATTTTTGTATAAAGAAACTTAATCATTGTACAAAAAAAAAGACCTGCATTCAAAAATGAAGCAGGTCTAATTAATTCATAATTTGATCAAATTCTCTCAAAGAGGTCTTTCATCAACTTTTTAGCAGCTTCAGGAATAATGGTACCTGGACCGAATATCTCTGCAGCACCAGCATTGTAAAGGAATTCATAGTCTTGCTGAGGAATAACCCCACCAATACAAACAATTATATCGAGTCTGTCGAGTTTGTTTAACTCTTCAATAAGCTGTGGCAAGAGTGTTTTGTGACCAGCTGCCAACGAACTTACACCAATAATGTGAACGTCATTCTCAACGGCTTGTTTAGCAGTTTCTTTTGGAGTTTGGAATAACGGACCAACATCAACATCAAAGCCCATATCAGCAAATGCTGTTGATATTACCTTTGCACCTCTATCGTGCCCGTCTTGCCCCATTTTAGCTACTAAAATCCTAGGACGGCGACCTTCAACTTTTTCAAACTCATCTGTCAAATGACGTACTTCGTCAATGGCAGTTTTTTCTGCATATTCAGCACTGTAAACACCTGAGATTGTTCTTGTCAAAGCGTTGTGTCTCCCTGTAACTTTTTCGATTGCATACGATATTTCACCTAATGAAGCACGAACCTGAGCAGCTTTGATTGATAAATCAAGTAAATTACCTTCACCTGTTTCAATACAATTAGTGATAGCTTCCAACGCAGATGTAACATCATCATTGTTTCTTTCGGAACGAAGTTTTTCTAGTCGCTTGATTTGCTGCAAACGTACTGCAGTATTATCAACTTCAAGAATTTCAATTGGGTCTTCATTTTTGAGTCTGTATCTATTGACACCAATAATTGATTCAGCTCCCGAGTCAATCCTGGCTTGTCTTCTAGCGGCTGCTTCTTCGATACGCATCTTTGGGATTCCGGATTCAATCGCTTTAGCCATTCCACCCAAGCTTTCAATCTCCTGAATATGAGCCCAAGCTTTTTTGACTAGCTCATCAGTTAATTTCTCAACATAATATGAGCCACCCCAAGGGTCAATAACTTTTGTAATCAATGTTTCATCTTGTAAATAAATCTGAGTATTTCTGGCAATGCGTGCCGAAAAATCAGTTGGTAATGCGATAGCTTCGTCAAGTGCATTAGTATGCAATGATTGAGTATGACCCAATACCGCTCCCATAGCTTCCATACATGTACGTACTACATTGTTGAATGGGTCTTGTTCGGTTAATGACCAGCCTGAAGTCTGACTGTGAGTCCTCAAAGCCATAGACTTAGAGTCTTTTGGATTAAATTGCTTTATGATTTTTGCCCATAGTAATCTGGCTGCCCGCATCTTGGCTATTTCCATAAAATAATTCATACCAATAGCCCAGAAAAATGATAGTCTGGGTGCAAACTTATCAATATCTATCCCAGCTTTGATTCCTGTTCGTACATACTCAAGCCCATCAGCCAAAGTATAACCCATTTCGATATCAGCAGTTGCTCCTGCCTCCTGCATGTGATAACCGGAAATAGAAATACTGTTGAATTTAGGCATATACCTTGAAGTAAATTCAAAAATGTCAGCAATGATTTTCATAGAAGGTTCTGGAGGATAAATATAAGTATTACGAACCATATACTCTTTGAGGATGTCATTTTGAATAGTACCTGATAACTGTTCAAGTGTTGCTCCCTGCTCAAGAGCAGTAACAATATAAAATGCAAGAACCGGCAAAACAGCACCATTCATGGTCATAGATACGGATATTTTGTCGAGAGGAATACCATCAAATAAAACTTTCATATCAAGGATAGAATCAATCGCTACACCGGCTTTGCCCACATCACCGACAACTCTTTCGTGATCGGAGTCGTATCCCCTGTGAGTAGCTAAGTCAAAAGCAACTGATACTCCCTGTTGACCAGCAGCTAAGTTTCTTCTGTAAAATGCGTTACTTTCTTCTGCAGTCGAAAAACCTGCATATTGTCGAATAGTCCATGGACGGGTCACGTACATAGTTGGGTATGGACCTCTCAGGAATGGAGCAATACCGGCTGTATAGCCAATATGCTCAAGTTCTTCAATATCATTGCGCGAATATAAAGGAGCAATATCTATGTTCTCCATAGAATGAGTTAAAGCATCATTAGGATTTTTTCCTGTTTCATTTTTGAAGTTCTCTTCCCATTCTTCTTTTTGAGAACGGAAAAAGCTATCAAAATTTATATCATTAAAATTTGGATTTTTCATTTTATTTGCTCACTTTTAATTGTTAAGACCATATACATCATATAGCTCATTCAAACACTCGAGTATGTTAGCTTTAACATGAATGAACATATCAACTCCTGCTTTTCTGTATTCATCTGCCATATCTTTAGGATAACCAGCAAGAGTTATGAAGCTTTCTGAATTAGCTTCCTTTATCTTTCTTGCTAAATCAGGAACTATCTGTAAATACATCTCATCGGTTGAGCATATTACTACATAATGTTTATCCGAAAAATTCATTTTATTGATTGCGTCTTCAACAGATAAATTGTTGTCAATAATTCTATTAGTAAATGCACCCACAGCAAAAAAATCATTTGCAAAATCAGCTCTTGCTTTCCAATCTCTCAAACTACCAAAACAAATGAAATCCAATTCAGGATTTTTTCCATTGTTTTGGATATAATCGTAAGCTTTATGTCTGAGGATTTCGAATTCTTCTGAAGTTCTTCTCAAATATATTGGCTCAATTCCAATCACCTCAGTATCTTTTACAGGTACAGAATTGTAAATTTCAGCAAACCCGGCACCAAGTTTAAGAGCTTCGATTGCAATATCAATTGCTTTTACAGGTTCGTTCTCAAAATGAATTTCGAAATCATCAAGCAGCGAGTCAATCTTACTGTTATCTCGATTGTTAATATATTCGTCAAACTTACCAACAAAATTGTCAACCTTGGTGATATCAAAATTAAAATTTGATTTTATTGGTTTTTCAGTAATGTTGGCATATTTATTTACCCCTACCATCACATCTTTACGAACAGAAATATTTTCAAATTTCTTTTTAAAATTGATATTGATTTTATTTTGAAGCGAATTATTCTCAATGACTGCAATTATTCCACCTGCGTTTTCATACACGAGGAATTCACCCCATATTTTCTTAATCAATTCTGTAGTCAGGGTTTCAATATAGTAGGAACCACTTACTGGGTCAATGGTGTCATCAAGATGAGCTTCATATTTGATAACATTTTGAGTATTACGTGCTACCCTCCTCGAAAAATCATTTGGGAGACCGAATTCTTTGTCAAAATTATGAACAGTAATTGAATCAACGTTAGCTGATACGGCAGAGAAAACCTGGCTGGTGCTTCTTAATAGATTTACATAAGGATCGAGTTTAGAAATCTCTTTTTCGGAAGTAAATGCCTGTATATGCATTTTACCTGAAAGTTCATTACCGCCAAACTCTTTGATGATTCTACTCCAAATAATTCTAAGCGCCCTAAATTTTGCAATTTCCATAAAGAAGTTAGTACCAATAGATAAGCCAAAAGTCATCTTATTAGCTATTTCATCAATATTCATACCCTTATGAAGCATATCTTTGATGTACCGAACACCTAAAGCAATTGCAACAGCTGCTTCTTGTACTGCATTAGCGCCAAAGTTGTGCCACTCGTAAGCTTTGATGGAAATTGTCCGCAAACCCGGACACTTGTTAATAGAATAAGAAGTAATTGCATACATTTCATCTATAAATCTATCAAGGTTATCATAGACTATCCCTTCCTTCGCGAGCTCAGTTATATAATCAAAATTAATTGTACCGTGCAAATCATTTAGTGTACCTTGAGGTTTGGCAATACTGCAAAGCCCTGCAAATACGGGTAATGCACCGACACCTGCATCAATATTCACCGGATAGTCGCTTAGGGAAACATCATCAAAACACTTTTGCAAATCTGATAATTGTGCTGCCAATATCTCGTATCCTGAAATATCGTCACTCATAAAATCTTCATGAATACACAAAGATTTTTCCAAATTCAGTCTGATTGAATTCTGACCATTATTCAAATCATCTTTTAAAGCTTTATTGAAGTCTTCAGGAATAGGAATAGAAATTATTTGACTAATCTCCCAAGGTTTTGCCTTATAACCTGATGAAGACGCCCCTCTATTAAATGGAAATATACCCGGAAAATCTTGTTTAGCAAATGAAATACTATCTAAGTCTTCTTTAGTATAAATAGGCTTTAATTCGATTCCTTCATAGGTAGAAGTAAACATTAATTTATCAAATGGGGCACCTTTTAATGCCGATACTGCTGCAGATTTCCAATCTTCATAGCTTGGATAATCAAATTCATCAAAAAATCTTTTTTTATTTTCTGACATAAATATCTTTCTCATAAAAAATGTAAAAATTACATATACAAAATTAAGAAAAATTAAGCAATTTTAATAATATATTGTTACAAAAGTAATTTAATATTCATTTTTATTATCATTTTTGTTTGCAAAAAATAATATATTTTTTCTATTAATATTTTTGAAATTTAGTTTTAGTAAGATATACATATATTTGTATAGAAAAGAATGACATTTTTATGAAAATTACATATTTATCACTTTTAGCACTTATTTTATTAAATATTTCCTTACATTCACAAGATGTAAAGGATAGCTCTGTTGTTGAAAAAGTTGAAAGGATTCCTGATTCATTATTAAGTATCCCTTTACTGACTCACGGTAAGTTGTTTCAAAACTACAAACCTTATCGAACCATAAATAAGTGGGATTTGCAACTTAAAAATTATATAAACACAAATGACATTATAAACTTTTTTTCGCCATTTTATAATCTTCATTTAGGCGCCTATTCTACATTTAACAGCTTTAATGCATTTGGTGGAGGAGTAAAATCAAACTCATTTGCATTCAATGGCAGAAATCTTTATGACCAGGATATTGGCTCGTATAATCCGGAGCAATTTTCACCTGAATTCTTCGAGAATATGGAAATTTACACAGGTAGCGATGCTGTGGTATTTGCAGATAATTCTTCAGGATTTTTGATTAACTTTCAAGAAATCAGATACAACACGGGAACTCCATTCACAAGGATTTGGTTTGGCAATTCCGGTTACGGGTACTTAGGTGCTGATGGAGTTTTTTCTCAAAATATTAGGCCAAATGTAAATTTTACTTTTGGTTTTAGATCTTATAATTCTGTAGGAAATTTTGAAAATGGCTGGGGTAATAATTGGAATGCCAGGCTGATGTTAAGATGGAATCCAGATAATTTAACAAGTATTTCACTCAGCGAAAGTTATTCAAACACCGGAAGCGGTACATCAGGTGGCATTGATATTGCTAACTCTGATGATTATACAGACAGATTATCGGCTATTCCTGTTTTCGAAGGTTTGAATGAACGGAATTTTCGTAATGATTTGACTTTATCAGCTACGCGTAAGTTCGACACTGCAGGAATTAACTCTTTATCAATCAGCTTGTATATGAGTTCGGTATCTTGGGACAGAAGCTCGGGTAGTTTAATCATTTTTGATGATTCTGATACAACAGGGCGTATTTATAATTATTCAAACTCGTATTATGGAGCTGAGGGAAGATACGAACTTGACCCATCAGATTACTTTTCTTTGCGAATTGGTGCGTATTCAGAAGTAAATTCATTTGATAAGACTATAATATCCTCAGATTTCAACGGAATTTCTTCTGCTGTATTTGGTCATGCAAAGATTAATTTCGGTGAATCATTTTCAGTCAGTGGAGGAAGCAGAATATTTTCAAAATTTGGCAAATTTGGATTATCTTATGGTGCAAAACAAAGAACTATTATAAGTAAATCTTTTGATTGGATGCTTGATTTTTCTTACTCTGACAGATTACCATATCCGGTTGAAGGATTAAATTTGAACAGTGAACAGCATTTACTTGTATTGAGCGAATTTAATTATACTGACAGTAGTATGTTCAAGCTAACTGCAGGAGGATTCTTTAGAACTGTTTTTTCCCCAATACAGGCTGAGCTTATTGATAATTACAAATCAGGTAGTTTTTTATCATACCAAAACGGTGAAAATGTAATAAGAACCGGTGCCTATGCCGAAGTTTTCAGTAATATTTTGCATAATGTATCTATACATGCTAAGGCATTGATTCAATATTCAATTGATGAAAGCGGAAGCAATCTCGAGGATTACCCATTATTAAATTTGAATTTACGTGCATTTTACACCTATGAACCCGGTAAAAGTAAACTTATGATTGGTTTAGAAAGTGGCATATTAACAGGATTCAAAGGTAGCAATTTTTACCCTCTACACAGAACATTTTATCCGGGCACTTACGATTCTCAATTAATGAATACAGGTTTGAATGTGTTTGCAGAAATAAAACTCGGAAATTCTTTTGTTAAACTTACTTATTTCAACATATTGGATAATTTTTACTTTTATACTGCTGTTAATCCGATGTTTGGAAGGAATTTTAGATTATCTGCTAATTGGGCATTTCTCGAAGATTAACGATCAAGCTCCTCATGAATTAATGATATCATTGAATTAATCCAAATATCATCATCATTTAGGCATGGTACTAAATCAAGTACCTCACCTCCCTGAGAAATAAAATGATTCCGATACTCATATCCTAATTCAACAATTGTCTCTAAACAATCAACTGTAAATGATGGAGCTATCAATAATACTTTACGTTGATTTTTGCCAACTAAGTCAGATAAAAGTTCATCAGTAAAGGGCTTCAGCCAATTATTATCAAGTCTGGATTGAAATGATGTAAATATGATGTTATTCTCCAAATTAAGTTTTGAGCATAGTAATCTAGTTGTTTCATAACACGTTGCTCTGTAACATTTAGTACCATGTTTAGGCATATCTTTGTCACAAGTACAAGCTTGGATATTTATTAGAGGATGGCAATCATTTATGTGACTTATAGGCAATCCGTGATATGTAAAAACTAATGCATCATAACTACTTAGGTCATAACTACTTATTTTTTGTGCAAAGGTGTTTACAAAATTTGGATTATCATAAAATTGATCAATATATCGAATTTTGGGAATAATATTCATATTTGAAATTGTGTCAAAAACCTCTTCCAGAACTGTACCAGTAGTTGATGATGCATACTGTGGAAACATCGGGAATACTAAAATCTCACTATACTTATCATGTACTTTACTAATTACCTCTGATATCGAAGGATTCCCATACCTCATTGCATAAAAAACATCAATTTCAGGATTTAATTTTTCATTTAGCTTTAGCGTCAAAGACTCAGTAATATATCTAAGAGGTGAACCATTGTCATCCCATAGCTCTTTGTAGATTTCTGAAGATTTGTATTTCCTGAAGGGAACAATGATGAAGTTTACTAATAGCTTTCTTAAAATCCAGGGCAATGTAATTACCCTTTTATCTCCAAGGAATTCTCTTAAATATGAAGCCACTGCTTTTGTAGAATAATTTTCAGGTGTTCCGACGTTAGCAATAATAACAGCTTTCTTTTTCATTTTACCTTAGCAATTAATTCTTCAGCAACTTTTACAGCTTGGGTAATTCTGTCGGATAAACCTATACCATCGCGAATATTACCTGCAAGTGTCAAACCTCGGAATTTTTCCTGAACGGTTTCAATTTCCTTAAATCTCTGACCTGAAGATATTTCATACTGTGGTATTGCATATTCATATCTGTAAATATCAATCATATCAGGTTCATTATCTTTAGTATGAAGTATCTCTTTTACTTCATACTTGGCAATCTCGACAAGTTGCTCATCACTCAATTCAATCATATTAGGTTTGAGTGAGCCACCAATGAAAATACTCAACAGCGCGCCATCCTTAGGAGCTCTGCCACCAAATATTGAAGAACTGAATAAAATTCCAAGAACTTCTCTATTCTCAACTTCCGGTACCAAGACTCCAAAAGCGTTCAAATCAATTCCGTTCCACTTTTTAAATCCAAAAATTACCTGAGCAACTTTTGCATAATTCATCTGACCAAATGAAGGACAATCATGTTTAATTTCAGCGGGTAGAACTTCTAACAACAAGTGAGAATTTATTGTAGTAACTAACTGGTCGGCTGTTATAGTAACATTTTTCTTATCTTTGGTATATGTAATACTAAATGGGCTATTAGTATTCGTGAGTGAAACATTTGAACAGGATGTAAATATGTCACCATTTATATTTTTTGCCAGAGTTTTTGTTAGCGAATCAAGACCACCTTTGAATGAGAATACCCTTTTGCTTACTAATTTTTGCTTCTCATCTTTTTTTTCAAACTTTTTGTTCAAAGCACCCTTAATAAAACTTCCATAATTTTGTTCTAAATTATATAGTTTTGGCAATGCATATTTTGTTATCAGTTTTGATGGATCGCCTGCATAGATTCCGCTAATGAAAGGATTAATAGCATATTCAAAGAAACTTTTGCCCATTCTTCTGATAGTAAGTTCCTTAACGCTTTCGTTGGGATTATGCCCCTTTTCCCTAAAAGGTTCTAAAAGCAAATTTAATTTATCCCTAAAAGTGAATAACGGTGTTGTAATGCCATTCAGTATTGAAGATGGAAGTGGTACACACTTGCCATCTTTAAGTATCCATCTTGAATTGGAAGCATCTCTTGCGATGTCAATTTGTAATTCAGGCTTGAGGGATTCAAATAATCGGTATGCTTCGTAAGATGATAATATTCCTGAATTAGGCCCAATCTCATAAAAGAATTCACCATTTCTGATAGTGGAGATTACACCTCCTACCCTGGATTCTTTCTCCAATAAGCAGACATTTAATCCGCTTTTTGATAAATAATATGCAATTGTTAATCCAGTAACACCGGCACCAACAATAACTACATCATACTTTGTGTTCATAAATATCAAACAGGCTTAGAATATAAATTATCGGCTCTTTCAAAATTTGGGTCCAACTCTGCAGCTACATTCCTTATAAAAAGGAGCCCATTATCCTTAATCTTAAAGTTTTTTTGGTTTCTTTCAATAATATTATCATCTTCAAATATTTTTAAGTTCTCTTGTCTGAATCTAATATTATTCCAGATAATTTCTTCGGGAATACTTCTAAGCTCAGAAAGCCTTGCCGGATTGAATTCAAGATTACACATCAGATGATTTATCACTTCCCTAATTATAAGCTCACTATTACTTAAATTATAGCACTTTGTAAAAGCATATCCAATATCATTAATGCTTTTTATATAAGCACTAATATCCTTTATATTTTGTATGTATGATCTTTCGAATTGTGATATTGATGACACACCAAATGCGTAAACCTGTCCGGTAGTTCTTCTGGTACAGTAGCCCTGAAAATTCCTGTGCAAGTCATAATTGATTGATGCTGTATAAAGTTCATCTTTTTTTAGAACATAATGATCTAAGCCAATTGGATGATAATCATTTTTAAGTAAATGCTCTTTTGAACTCCTAAACATTTCAACTTTATTCTCTGCCAAAGGCAGTCCCTTAGTTTCTAAATAAAGTTGATTTTTATTCATCCATGGCACATGAGCATATGAAAAGGTAACTAATCTATCAGGCTTTAGAGAAACAGCAGTATCAATTGTTTTTAGAAAAGATTCCACTGACTGTCCGGGCAATCCATATATAAAGTCAAAATTAACAGTTGCATCTGAAATTTTATTTTTTATATAATCTACTATATCCCCTATTGGAATTACTGAGCTGTCACGGTTAACATTTTCAAGAACAGTTTGGTCAAAATCCTGAATTCCAAGACTAAATCTGTTAAAACCAATTTCAATCAGACTATCAATATATTCATAGGTCAATAATGAAGGATTTAGTTCGATAGCTATTTCAGGTTTATCGATTGTACTAAATTTACTCAACAACAGCTTAACCAAACTATTTAAGTATCTTGAATCAATAGAATTGGGTGTACCACCACCAAAATGGATTTGAGATAAATTTCGTTTCTTGTCAATATACTCGGTTGAATTATTTATTTCGATTATGACGCTGTTAATATATTTATCAATAACATCTTCTTTTTGCATAATATGAGAATTACAACCACAATAGTAGCACAATTTTTTGCAAAAAGGTATGTGAATATAAACAGAAATATTCTGTGGTTCGCAATTATTAGATTCTTTAATAAATCTTATGTAATCATCAGTGTCGAGCGATTGATTAAAATGATTTGCCGGCGGATAAGATGTGTATCTTGGCACAGCATAATCGTATTTTGTAAAAAGATCATTTATGTGTATCATTATATTCTAATTTATTTCTGAAGAATAACAAAAGTAAAATGGTAACTATAGCTAAAGCTGATTCCAAAACAAATAATCCCCTATATCCAAAAGCATCAGCTATAATACCACTCTGAGTAGCAATTATCAAACTACTTAGGTGTGTTATTACTATCTGCACAGTAAAATCAGTACCTTCAAATCCTTTTCGCACTTTATCCATTGAGCAGGTATATACTGTCACAGAAGCTAATCCATAGGTCATCCAAAGTATCATAATACCAAAATATATAAATGTACTGTGTAATGGTTGATAGGTAATGCAAATAAAAAACAAACTTATAAATAGCACCATTGACAAAATAATGAGCATAAGTTTTGTTCTTTCCACTCTTTTAAGCAACCATCCTGCAAAAAGTGCTGACAATGCACCCATCGAGGTTCCCCAAATACCAACAATAAAACCTATTTTCTTGGCATCAAACCCAATATCAACCAAATATGGCTTCAACATTGTAAGAATCCCGATAATTCCGGAGTAGAAAAAGAAAATTAAAAGAACATGAGGTATTACACCCTTTTGCCTGAAAAATGACAATATATCACTCAAGCTTATTGGTTTTAGCTTGCGTTTAGGTATTTCACCTTTTTTCTTAAATAATATAAGTGGAATGAGTGATAGTATCACAAATATTGATAAACCAAATAATAAATATTTCCATCCATAATAATGATATACTATCAAAAGAATTCCACTACCAACAAGAGTACCCACAAAACTTCCGGCACTCTGCATGCTATTCCCGAAACCGCGCTCATCATCCTTCAGCAATAAAATAGCATATGCATCAGTTGCAATATCTTGTGTGGCAGAAGCTAAAAAAGCTATAACAACAAGTGCTATTATCAAGGTAAAATCAAATTGTAAATCCAAAAATCCTATACTAAAGATAATAATAGCGTAAAACAATTCTGATATGAATATCCATTTTCGATAGTCACTGGCAGATTGTGAAAACCTATCAACTGTTGGTGCCCACAAAAACTTTGCAATCCATGGAATTTTAACCAGCTGCAACAGTCCGATTGATTCGAGTGAATAGTGCTCCTGTCGCATGATAACAGGAACAACAGTGGAAAAAAAACTCATGGGTATTGACTGGGCAATGTATAACGAGAACAAAACCCCAAATTTATATATTTTATTTTCTTTCATATTTTAAAATGTTGTTGAAACCCTGACGCCAATTCTTGCAGGTCTTCCTTGTTGCACAAATGAATTGCCGAGTGCTTCGAAATAAAATGCTGAGTATTGAACATCAAAAATATTCTTAGCCCAAACATCCAAATTGAAATAACTTGTCTGAATGGTTATGTTCGCGTCTAACAGACCATAGGCATCTTGGTGGCCAATATTACGTTCATTCCAATAATGCTTACCAACATACCTGAATTGAGAATTTAATCTGATTCCCTTTATTAATTCTGAATTAAAGTGAATCATATAACTTGCTTGTGCGGAAAAAGTCAGCTCAGGTACATAAGGTATGTAATTTCCGCTGTAATTCTTTGAAGAATCGACAACATGACTTTTGAATCTAGCATCTGTAAACCCAAAGCTGATATTTGCTTCAAAATCATTAAACGGAAGAGCATTTAAGCTAAACTCAAGTCCTTGGCTTGTAGATTCACCAGCATTCTTGAGCATAGACCCCCTACCACTCGGTACAGGTTGATAAATTTGTTGATTCTGCCAATCTATATAAAATACTGCAAAATCAGTGTATAACAAACCATCAAATAGATTAAGCTTAAATCCAAATTCGTAATTCCAACTCTGCTCAGGATCGAATGTTACATCTTCAGGTCTTTCGAAAGTAGTATTAAATCCACCTGTCTTATATCCTCTCGAAATTGTTGAATAAAAGCTTGTATAAAGATTTAATTCATATTTTAATGCAAATTTTGGCATTATTTCGAAAGAACTTAGAGGATTATATGTAGTATCAGCAACTGGTTTGTAAATATTATTAACTGTACTCGAAGCTACATAATCCATTGCATCTAATTCATAATCAAACCGAATACCGCCAATAACCGACAAATTCTTGAATATAAAATTGTTTAAAGTTGATTGATGGAAGACTGCACCGCCATAAATATCATGAAAATATTCCTTCACTGTAAGTGACTTTGCTTTGTAATACTCAACATCAACTTTATTATTAAAATTCTGATAAAAACCATAAATACCGAATAACCATTCGTAAGCTTCATTATATTTTGACTTAGTAATCAATTCCTGAGAAAACATTTTATGGTCTTGCCATTGAGTTACAAAATATAGTGAGTCTTTGGTGAAGTCTTGGTCAATAGCATTTATATCATTAAGTAATTGAAATGAAGTAGTAGAAATGATTTCAAAATTCTCATTATCAACTTTCATAACAAATGCATTCGAAAATAAATCTCTGTCGTAATAGCTTGGTTGATTATAATTAACATTTTCAACAGAATTGTCTTTTAAATTTATTTTAGCATAAGGATACCCGTCTTGCTTACTTCTCTCGAAACTCGAAATATTCTCGAATGAAAAGTAATCATTTGGTTGATGAATCAATCTAATTCTTGAACCAATTGACTGCATAGCATCAGATTTTTTCCCGGTAAAGTTATTTTCAAAAAATCCATCTTCATTTAAATAATTCATACCTATCGAATATCCGAATGTTTTTCGGAGAGATCCATAATGATTGACTCCAGCATTAAAAAAGCCATAATTACCTGCATTAACAAAAGCTTCAGTGCCTTCATGCTTAAGAGGTGACTTAGTAAAAACATTTATAATACCCCCCATTGTATTTCGACCATAAAGAGTTCCTTGAGGTCCTCTTAAAATCTCTACTCTCTCAATTCCAAACAAGTCAAAATCGAATGAAGCTTTCTCAAAATAAGGGACATAATCTACATTCAATCCTACAGAAGGAGAATTTATTCGTGAACCGATACCCCTAATGTAAACAGGTGAAGTTAACTTTGAGCCATAATCAGGCATAAAAAAGTTAGGAGCTATCGACGTTAAGTCTCTAAGTGATGTAACACCGTTATCCAATAGTGTCTGCGACTCAATCAAAGTGATAGAACTAGGAAGTACCTTCAGTAACATAGCGTCCTTAGGTGCCATAATAACCAATCCTTCCGAACTGTAGCTTTTCTTTGCCAATGTATCTAAATTCTCATTTTCTTTTGAATATAATTTATTTATTAAAAACAAACTTACAAAAAGAACAAAAAGTATTATTTTATTATACATAAAAAAACCTTGATAAAGTTTTTTAAAACATTAATTCTTTACTTTCAAAATTAATTAAAATTAAAATAATATACAAATTATTTCAATATTGTTTCAGTTTCAATGAACTAGTTTTATTATTTTCAGTTATTTGCGGCAATAAACAATTATTAAAATATATCACTATGTTATAATGAATTAAATGAAAAATTAATAATCATATTTTCCCTAGGAATCAGCTTAAAGATTTTTGTCTGAGAGCTTCGTACAGAATTATACCACAGCTAACAGATGCATTCAGTGATTGAACTTTCCCCAATATAGGAATTTTAACTAAATTATCACAATGCTTCTGTAAAGAAGGTTTCATACCTTTGCCCTCGTTGCCGATAATTATGACAGTTGGCCGATCGTATATATTTGCAGTGTAACTGAGTTTAGCTTCGAGTGCTGTTCCGGTAATCCAGAACCCGCTGTCCTTAAGTCTTTTTATGGCTTGAATCATATTGACTGTCTTGCACAAAGGAATATAATTAAGAGCACCCGCAGAGGCTTTTACAGCTACCGGAGTAACAGGAGAAGCATTTCTTTCCGGCAAAACTATCCCACTTACACCGGAGCATTCACAACTTCTTGCTATAGCACCCAAATTTTGCGGATCATTTATTTCATCCAACATCACTATAATCGGATTTTCCTCCCTAGCTAATGCCTGCTCAATTATATCATCTAAATCAACATAATCAACAATACTTTTCTGGGCTATTACGCCCTGAGTTTTTGCTTCATTACCGAATAAACTCACTGCAAGATTTTTAAACTTCTGCTTGTCAAATTGAGTAACTGGTACCTTCATTTTTCGGGCAAGAAATACAATTTGGTCAATCTGACGCCCCTGCAATCCAAATGAATAGTAAATTTTTTCAATACTTTGTTCATTGTTGAGTGCTTCCAGGATGGAGTTTCTTCCATATATATAATAAGTGCCTTCGCTTTTCATAAGTTGCCGATTAGTGTAAAAGAAATATTTTACAAAAATAAGTATAAAATTACATTAATTCAGAATTTATAGAAAAGTTTGTGTTTTTTTTGGGAAAGAATTAAATTTCTTTTTTTATTTATAATTATTATATATATTGCATACATAAAATTTAAAATTTTTATACATTAGTTTAATAATCTAATTTTTACTAAGTAATAAAAATTAATAAGCGTTAAAAAACAATTTCTAAGTTCTGTCTTAAATAAAATTTTTGTGAGAGAAATATGAAAAGTGAAATAAGCAAACAGACAAAGTTTGTATCTAACCAAAAACTATTGGTTGTAGAAATTGCAGGTAATATGTACGGTTTCGATTTATCAAATGTAAAAGAAATCATAAGAATGCCTGAAATTACATTTATCCCAAGCGCACCTGACTTCATTAGAGGAATGATAAGATTAAGGGATGCAGTATTGCCATTAATTGACATAAGAAAAAAACTTGGATTGAAATCAACAGATGATGAAAACAAAGAGTTTTTAGAGATATTAACTGCTCGGGAACAAGACCATATAAATTGGGTAAATGAGTTGAGGAGATGTGTGTTAGAAAAAGATGATTTCAAACTAACTACAGACCCACATGCATGCAAGTTCGGTAAATGGTATGATACTTTTCAGTCCTCGAATATGATAGTTATGGCATCATTAGAAAAATTTGACCTCCCTCACAAAAAGATACATTCTATCGGGAAAGATGCGATAATGTTGATGAATAATCATAAATATGAAGAAGCACTTGATTTAGTCAATAAAACTGAACAAAAAGAGTTAAAGGAATTAATAAATTTATTCGCAGAACTGAAAACATTAATAGTTAAATCAAAAAGAGAATTTGCCGTTATATTTGATTTAAATGGTGTGTTTACTTCGGTACCTGTAGATAAGATAGAACAAATAATACCTATTGACACATCTAATATTGAAGAAAATTTATCATTTGCCATCGGAAACTTTATTGCAGGTATTTACAAACATACAAGTGGAATATATACTATTCTAAATCCTGAAGCTCTGACTCATAAAGAAGCAATATTAGTAGGTGATATCTTGCAAACTGAAATAGTGGCATAGAAACACTATAATTCATCCATTTTAGTTTGACTATCAAATGTCTTAATCTTAATTTCCCACAAAATTTTAGATTAAGGCATTATTTATTTTAATTTTAGAACTTGATTCTGTGCAAGTCTTCTGAGTTAAAACCCGCTATAATACCAGTATTTTCAATACCTTCTATATTACTGATTGTTGTGCATGAGGATAGCATAGAATTCAAATTAAAGCCTGCAAATCCTCCTGTAAAATAATAACCACTTACGTTTGACTCAGAGATGCACATTTTAATTATACCAATATTGTTATATCCAACAAATCCACCGGTAAAATTGTTACCATCTACTTCTCCCTTTGTTGCAGAATTAATGATAATTCCTAATAAATTAAAACCTAATAAACCACCAGTGTAATTGCATGATGAAACATGACCGTCTGTGTAACAATCAACAATAGAGCCCTCTGTGTTTGCACCAACCAGCAAACCTGAGTATGAATACCCCATTACTTTTCCTTATGCAAAGCAATTTGTAATTGTGCCACCGATATTGTAACCTGCCAGGATACCTACAAACTGCTTTCCATTAACTTCTGCCTGCTCAAGAATAATATTATCTAAAACAGAAGTGGAGGAAATAATTCCGAAAAGCCCTATATAATCATCATCAGCACGGTTTATCTTTAAGCCCATGATAACAAAACCATTGCCATTAAATGTACCCATAAAATGATTATCGTAGCTGCCGATTGGTTCCCAAAATAGTCCATCATTATATAGTTTGCCGCTTTCATCAAACTCTGATTCATCAATCATTATATCATTTGATTGTAAATAATGTGCATCAGGGTAATTCCTGATATTATTAAGATCTTCAATTGTTGAAATAATGTAAGGGTTATTAATTGTGCCGTTTCCACTATTGAACTGGGACATTGAGATGAATGGCATCATCAAAAAAGTTAAAGCAAAATATATAGTAAACACATTATTCTTCATATCAAATCTCCATTTAAATTGATGAATATTTAAAACAAGTCGCAATAAATCATATACAATACGTAAAGTTTTTATTTTCACTAATACAAAATTAATACATTTAGTATTATAATCCAAATAAATATTTTATTTTATAAAACAAATTGCATTTTTACAAAAATAAAAAAACTCCTTTAAATATTAAAGGAGTTTCTATAAATTAATTACCTAATTAATTTAATATCTTCATTTCAACCCTTCTATTAGTTGCTCTTGCTTCTTCAGTCTTATCATTTACCAAAGGCTGCCTCATACCAAATCCTTTTGTATGAATTCTTTTTGCATCAATTCCTTTGGAGGTTATATAAGTCTTAACCGCTGCAGCTCTGCTATCAGAGAGTTTATCATTGTAATCTGCTGCTCCAACATCATCAGTATGACCTTCGATTGAAATATTTACATTAGCGTTTTTCTTCATAAATTTAACAACTCTTTCCAATTCAGGAATAGATTCCTTTTTTAAAGTAGATTTATCAAAATCAAAAAATACTAGTAGTCTTGTGTTACCACCGCTTATTGGTGAAAGGTTTATATTTTTGGTCTTACTTTCACCCTTTTTAGATTTTGGAACCTCATATCTTTCGCTAAAGAATAAATAGCCGTCTTTTTCTGCTGTAATAGAATAAGTTTTACCTTCCTGCAAAATTACATAATACTCCCCTGTGTTATCGTCAGACTTGAGGTCTGCTACTTTCTCACCTGTTTCAAGATCTGTAATAACTATGTTAGCTCCCAATGGTTTAAGAGATTTTGCATCAGAAACTACCCCATTCAAAAGAAAAACAGCTTCAGACTCAAATGGATTTGGCTCAGCGATATAAATATCCAAACCACCATCTCCACCACTTCTAGATGATGAAAAATATGCTTTGTCTGAGTTCGGTAAAGAATAATAGAAAAATTCATCAGCATTAGTGTTTATTGGTTCTCCGGCGTTTTCAGGCTTGGTAAAAGATTTTCCTTTCATTTTGGATACATAAATATCCATCTCACCAAATCCGCCTGGTCTGTTGGATGAAAAAGTGAAATTAATATTGTCAACACCAATAACAGGTGTCATTTCATCATTTTCAGTGTTTATCACACTACCCAGATTAAATGCTTTTCCCCAGTCACCGTTTTCTTTGACTGACATATAAATATCCGTTCCTCCGTAGCCACCTTTTCTGTCGCTTACAAAGAACAACATATTTCCATCATTAGAAATCATTGGTTGCGAATCCCAGGCATCAGAATTAATTTTAGAACCCAAATTCTTTACATTGGTCCATTCTCCGTTGACTTTTTCAGCGCTATATATGTCAGTTCTGCCAAAGCCACCAACCTGATGGTCAGTTGCTGCGAAAAGCATGAACTGGCCATCAGAAGTTAAAGAAACTGACCCAATTTGGTCTCCATCATTAATTGTCCCTTTAGCAAGTATAGGTGCAGTCCATTTGCCATTATTGAGCTCTGCAACATATACCTTTTGCCCTCCACGCCTATCAGTTGTGAAGTATATTTGTTTACCATTATGTGTTATATTCGAGTTAAAATCATCTTTGGTAGTATTTACAGGGATAGGAGTAATTGTAATTTGTTTAGTGTATAAACTGTTTATAGTTATAATAAACATCAGTATGTAAAGAAAATTTTTCATAATTGTAACTCCTAATTAAAACCAAATTCCAATGCCAAATTTTAAGGCATGCAATTTAGCATTAGTTGAAGTGATCGGAGATGAACCAATAGTATTTTCTCTTGTTGCATCAATTTCATCCTGAGTGTCAGTTATGTTACTGAATACATAATTAAATCTAACTGTAGGTGCTAAATAAACACCTTCGGATACTTCAATCATATACGCAAGGCCTAAATCAATACCAAATCTCGAATTAATATTTTCAATTTCTTCTGTCGAAGTAACTTGTTTTTTGGGGTCGAAAGGATAATCAAAGAAACATTCATCACCAATAGATGTCAAGATAGTTTCTTGTTGATATTTTCCTAATGATGACAAAAACATCGGACCCGCAGTCACGACAAATTCATTTGTAATATCATATCGTAACAAAGCTGATAAAGAAAGGTCAGCACCTGTAATAGTGATTTTTGACTCGACAGGAGCATCAACAATTATCCCTTCCATATTACAATCTACAATACCTGTATAGGTATTTGAATAATTTCTCCCGTCATAAGCAGCTCTCAACTGAAAACCTAATTTTGGTTGAATCGGAAAATCCAAAACAGCTGCAAAATAAGGCGAAATACCGGAAGCACTCGAAAATACATTAAAAATTGAATTAGGAATTTCAGACAACCATGTGATATCTTGCGAAAACATGTTGTAATTTACACCTGCCTCCAGTCCGACACGAATTTTATAAGTACTTGCCTCATAAGTATCAATTGACTTTGCAGGTGATTTGGGCCTTAGTACGTTCTCCTGAGAAAATAATCCGGATGTACTGTAGCCAATTAAAAATAAAATTATACAAAGTTTAAGAAACTTCATAAATCCTCCCATTTAAAAGTAAATTCTGACTAAACATATATACAAATATAATGAATGATGATGTTATATAAAACACTTTTTTTGCCTTTACATTACTTTATACATTTATTTTTGCACCTTATATAACAATATTATTTTTATATAAATTAATTATTAATAAATTTTATTAATAACAAATTAATATTACTTAGAAATTACTTATTTGGAGTTTCTGGAGTTTTTAAAGATAATTTGCATTATAAAATCAAATATATTATATTGTCAAAAATTTTTATCATCAAAAGGATAAAACTATGTCGAAGATTGACAAAAAATTCTACGAGTCAGAGCTTGAAAGGCTTCAGTTGGAGTTAGTAAAATTTCAGTACTGGATCAAAAACCAGGGATTAAAGGTTTGCATAATCTTCGAAGGAAGAGATGCAGCCGGAAAAGGTGGAACAATCAAGAGAATTCATGCACCGCTTAATCCACGCGGAGCTCGGGTGGTTGCACTATCAAAGCCAAGCAGTACAGAGCAGACACAGTGGTATTTCCAAAGATATATCCAGCATCTGCCCTCTGCCGGAGAAATTGTGATTTTTGATCGTAGCTGGTATAATCGTGCAGGGGTTGAAAGGGTTATGGGTTTCTGTACTGATGATGAATATCACGAATTTATGAGAGCTTGTCCGGATTTTGAGAGAATGCTTGTAAGAAGTGGTACAATATTAATTAAATACTGGATAACAGTTGACGAAGATGTTCAGGAAGAGAGATTTCGGGAGCGTGCTCTCAATCCGGCAAAGAGATGGAAATTATCTGATATTGACATAGCATCTTGGAATAAATGGTCGGAATATTCCAGAGCAAAGGACGAAATGATGCGCATTACAGATATCCCCGAAGCGCCTTGGTGGAATGTAGATATGAACGACAAAAAGAAAGGTCATTTGAATTGTATTTCACATCTTTTGTCTCAAATATCGTACGAAGACGTTATTCCGGGACCTATTGAGTTAGGTAATCGCAAAATTGACAACTCCTACGAGCGACCACCAAAAAATAGAATCAGGTGGGTTAAAGAAAAATATTAGAGTTTAATCGGACCAAAATCTTTTTTGCAACCAATTATACTATGATGTGTATTTGATTATATTGTTTATTGCATTTATCCCAAACTAAATGTCAAGTAATTTTACTAAATATAATGATGAAGAGCTTGTAGAATATCTTAAGGGTAACCAAAAAGATGCATCGGCTGCATTCAGAGTACTTTATGACCGGTATTCATCAACTGTTCATGCTTACTGTGTCAAAGTACTGGGATATTCTGACGATGCTGAAGATATATTTCAGGAAACATTCATTAAATTTTACAAGAACGTAACGAATCAGACCACAAAATTTAATATAAAGGGATATCTTCTAACGATTGCAAGAAATTTATCACTAAATGCCAAAAGAAACAAAAAGCAAACAGTTTCGGAAGAATATTTAGAGTTTCTTTATGAAGAGAACCAAAAATATGAACAAAAAGAACTTCTCGACCTTGTAAACAGAGCTATTGACCTACTTGACGAAGAATACAAAGAAGCATACATATTGAAAGAATATAATGGACTTGAGTACTCTGAAATTGCTGAATTGACAGGAATTACGATATCCAACGCAAAATCAAGAGTTTTCAGAGCAAAGAAAAAAATACGAGATATTTTGCAACCATATTTGAAAGAATTAACCTGAATTAAAGAGCTGTAAAATGAATAATTTTGAACTTATTAACGAATTTCTTGACGGAGCTCTAAGCAGCACTGAAGAAGAGCAATTATTTGCAGGTTTGTCTTCAGATTCAGAGCTTCGCTACGAGTTAAAGCAGCAACTTGCAATCAAATCTGCGATCAAGTCTGATGTGGGTGCATTTACCCCAAAGGCTGAATCAACTTTGAGTATTTTCAATGAACTTGGACTCATTGCTCCTGTTTCTGTTGCTTCTGCAGGTGCCGGCAATTCATTTGTGAACTTCTTAAAGTTGAACTCAACATTGATTTACACAGGCGTTATTTCTTCCATAGCAACTATTGCTGTTATGTTGCTTCTGCTTGATTTTGATATGACTAATTCAGGTAATAGTTCTGATCATAATCCTAAACATTCTTCAAAAGTGGACTTAATCAAACCTGTTGAGACATACGGTAAAAATACTTTGAATTCAGGTATTTATGAAGATAAGTCAAGCTTAAAAGCAGAGCCGGTCAAAGTTGTGTATAAATATATTTATGTTAACGAGGATAACAAAAATAAACAACAGAATATTAGTGATTTAGCAGAGGATAATAATCAAAATCAATCATTTTCAAGCATTTGGATTGACAATCAGCAATTAAATGATGAATATTCTTTCTTTGATAAAAGTATATACAAAAGTAAACAAGGTAATTTTGCAAATACAGAAGTTATTCCAATAGCAAATTTATGGTCAGAATTTTCTCAAAATAAGAATTTTTCTTTTGAAGTCAGAGGTTCTGAATACCAACAGAATGACATTCGTACATCAAACAAAAATGATTTTATCTTACCCAATACAGGATTTTCATTTTTATACAAAATTTCCGATGAAATGAAAATTGGATTAGATTACAGAAGAGAAAATTTTTATCAGAGTTTTTCAGGATTCGAAGATGGTCAGTATTTCCTTTTTGAGCAAAAACCGGACCTCGTTACAATATCAATGATGTTGAAATACAATCCTGAATTTTTACAAATTTACGAATTCAAGCCATTCCTATCAGCAAACATCGGTGGTAACATCGCAGGTCCTGTTGGAAGGTTGATGATTGGCTCTGATATTTACCTAAATAATTATATGTATTTCAACTTAGGAGTTGACTACAATTTGTTGATGTATAAGCAGAATGGCAATAACTTCATTTCGGGCAAGCCCGGATTTCATATAGGTGCAGGTATTAACTTTTAGGAATATCATGAAAAAAACAACTTATATTTTGATACTGGCATTTTCATTTGTATATATCCTAAGCTCATGTAATGACACTTTAGGTATAAATGGAGCAGATTACATTAAATCTTCGCCAGGTAATGATACTTTATATATTGACACTATGATAAATTTCAAGAAAGTTGTTATTGAAAAAATTATCACAAAAACTGACACTGTAATCAATTACATACCCGTTAACAGAACTTACGAAAACGTATATTCAAATAGGAAAGAAATTTTACTTACCGAACATTACAATGGATTTTCGGATAATCAGAAAAGTGTTGATTTGCATTCTAATTCCAAAAAAGAAATTATTTCGTATCTTGACTATAACACAATAACACCGGAGCTAAACACCAGATTTTCAATTGATAACGGCTTACTAACAAAACCTCAAAGGGGATTTGATGAAAGAATTTGGGCATTGAACAAGCTTGAAATCAATGTCCGAAATATTCAAACAATGAGTGACTTACCTGCTTTGATAAGAGACCTAACAAACAGTGACAAAGCTGCTATTAATCTTGAACTTATTGATGTTAGTGGAAGAAAAAGAGTTATTGAACAGGAAAATATTAGTGGAGAAATCGTTGTAAATAACAGATTAGTAATCAATGGTCAGCTTAGAGCACTCACATTAAACGGATATTTGATGATTGGAAACAAAAACTTGCCAGATATTCGAAAATACCTTATTGAATATCACATATATATGCAATTCCCCGAATTTTAATTTCACAAACCTGACTGAATGATAAAAAGTGAAGATGCATTATTTGCAAAATGAAGTATCACAGGATAAATAAAATTCTTTGTTTTATAATTCAAATATCCTAAAGCTATACCAAACAGGAAAAGTGGTACAGTAGCAATCATTTGAAAATGGAAAAATGAAAAGATTAAACTTGTAACTAGAATTGATGTAGTAGGTTTGAAGTATTGCATCATTAAGTTCTGTAAATATCCCCTGAAAAAAAATTCCTCACAAATTGCCGGAAGCAGAGCGCCAATTAAATAGAGAAATACTATATGATTATCGGTCAAAACATTTACCAGATTTTTGTAATCATCAAGTAATTGACTCTGCAAGTTTAAATATGAAGGAATCATATAGGGTGGCAATATTTCCATGAAAGACAAATCATAAACAAAAAGCAATACTTTTGCAATTATTCCGATTGCAAATAACAGAGTTAGGTTTTTGACAGTAAAAACAATTTTTAAATAATTATCCGGTAAATTGACCTTAAACAAAATAATTAATGTAAATCCCGTGAAAAGAAACCCTACAATTTGAGATGAGAAAATATACAATACGCTTGGTATAACTTTATCATCTGAAATTTCGGGGGGGAAAATTGATACTGCTAATATATTATAAATTAAAACTATAAAAATAGATTGTATTATTTGGAAAAAACCTTGTATTTTTATATTTTGTATTGAATTCATTTTGTTTATTTATTATTTAGTATTCTAATTATAAGTGTAGCAAATATAAGCTAAAAAAAATTTATTGACCGAGTAAATATGAAAAATATAATTACCTATATAGCTTTTGTGATTTTATTCATGTTCGAGCTTAGTGCTCAAGAGGCTGTTATTAGCGAAATATTCCTTGCTAACCGAACAACCGGTGGAATGGAATGGACAGAAATCTTAGTTGTTAGAGATAATATTTCTTTAGTAGGATATACAGTAAGGGATAACGGCTCAACAGGTCTATGGATGGGTGGAGCTAAATTTAAAGATGTTGACCTTTGGAAAAATCTTCGCGCTGGAACAATCATAATTATCAACCACCGCGGAAGTATTGTTGATGAAAATAAAGCTGATGGTTATATTGAGATAGGAGCGGAAAGTTCTTATTACTTCGAAACATTTCGTCCTGACGGCTCTCCCGGACCCCTGGTTGAGGGAGAAGGTAGCTCTCTGGACTTTAATACTACACACGATATGATACAGCTCAGGAATGACAAAGGTGAGCACGTTCATTGTGTTGGGTTTATTGGAAATGGTAATTATGATGTTTATAATGCACTTCCATCAACAAAAGCATTTCATAATCAGGGTGTGTCCCAAAATACAAGTGTAAAAGTTATAGCAACCTCACTTGCTGACTACTCAGCAGGGCTTAATCCATCAATCGTTGTTTACAATAACCTTACAACAAAGGGATTGCCAAATAAAAGGAATTCTACAGACTTCACTAACCAGTTGTATTGGAGAGAGTTAAGACAACCTGTATGGTCAAATCCCGGAATTATTTCAACCAATATTGTAAACAATCATCAGTGGGTAGAATTAAAATGGAATGCTGCTTCCACAATCAGCGACCCAAACGAAGGATATCTGATAGTCCGATTTATTGATAACAATAATTCACCACTCACTCTTGAAGATGGAAAAATATACAATTTAGGTCAGGTGATACCTCCCTACAAGATAATAGGATATGTTCCAACTCTTACCAAAACTGAATTTATTGATAAATTCGAAGATGGCGTTAATTTTGAATGTGGAAGATATTATGGTTATCAAATTTATGCATTTAGATTCAGGGAGAGTGATAATGACCCTGCAACTTTTGATTACCCTGACCCACGCAATGCACGTGGCAGACAGTATAATGAAACAAGTTTTGCAAGTGTGGCGCAAGCAATTCGTAAAGAAATACCCCCAACTCCAACAGTTAAGTCATTAAACGGGTTATTGAAATTCTGCAGCAATGTAAAAGTTGAACTTGAATCTGATGTAAAAGATAAATCTATTTATGATTATGAGTGGTTCTCATCATCTGACGGCAAATTAGCAGTGAATGATTATGTAATCACAGTAACAAAGCCCGGTGATTACTGGTTGCGAATTATCAACAAGTCATCAGGTTGCTATAGTGAATCAAATAATATCAAAATTGAAATCATTGAAGCCCCGGATGCATTTGTTATAAATCCTGGTGATAATAAAACTTTCAATAAAGATACCTTAATTCAGCTTTGCACCGGACAGCAACTTGTTTTGAGAGGACTTTCGGTGCCATCTAACGTTAATGTCAAATGGATAAAAGATAATTCTGTATTCAATAGTTCAAATGATATAACTATTAATTCAGAAGGTATTTATAAATTTGTTGCTGAGAGCGGAGGTCTTTGCAGTGATACATCATTTACTGTTACAGTGCGGTACGTCAGCCCCGACTATTCACTAAGCACAAATTCTTTGGTTTTTGATGCAGACAGCAATCCTGAACAGGATTTGATAATCACAAACAATTCTGACAAAGAATTGATTATCCAGCAAAGTGATATCAATATTATACCTTTAGCAAATTTTAAAATCATTGCACCAACTAATTTCCCAATAACAATTGCCCCAAAATTGAGTGCAACTATAAAAATCAGATTTGAAATTGTTGGTTTTGGTGACAGGCAAGGCAAAATTACTATCAATAGTTTTTGCAACTATTCACAAAGTGCTAATTTATCTGGTTCGAGACAGAATATTGGAGTTACAAGGTTAGACCCCGATGTTAAGGAAATTGATTTTGGTGTTATACCTACAAAATGTAATGTTTCGCAAAAAGAACAAGCTGTAAAAGTTATTTCTACAGGTTCGGAGAATTCTTACTTATACAAACCATATTTTAAAACTGCTAACTTTGAAGTTGTTTCGAATTTATTTAATACACCTGAGTCAAGAACAATAGTTTCTTCTAATGGTGAAATAACATTTGGTGTAAGGGTAATAGCAACATCACCCGGTGTATATTATGATACACTTAGGGCACCATATATTGTTCAAAGCAAAAATGATACAAGTGGATATGTTGTTGTGGTAGTCAAAGCTGAATTATTTGACCCATCACTTAACGTTTTGACAAGTATAATTGATGTTTCTGCAGATGTAACATGCAAGAAAACCCTGGATACTTTTATAGTAGTTCGCAATTCAACCGATTACAACATTCTTGTTGATGAAGATATCGCTGACCCAAGAGTTAATATTACGAATACAATTCCAAAAACAATTTTAAAAAACAGCACTGATACAATTAATATCAGAATTAACTTTTCAGATAAAAACGAATTTGATATAAATATAAATTACTATAATTTCTGTTCTCTCATCAGTAGCAATATTAGAATCTTACCACCAAAAATTGATTTGGATATTTCATTAGCCAAAGATACAATAGATTTTGGTGCTATAAATACTTGTAAAATTAAGGGTGACGTAATTGAAACAGCCGTCATAAATTCTTCTGACGAAGGTGCTTCGATAGGCATAATTTTACATAATGGCACAACTATTAAATCTGATTTGTTTAGTGGAAAAATTCTCTCAAAAGGTAACTCTTCTTTTGATATCAGACTACCTGAAAGTGTAACAGGTTCTTTCCTGGATAGTATAGTATTTTTTGTTGAACCTTGTAATGAAAAATATACTCTATACATAAAAGGATATCGCAATACTCCTTCCAAACCTAATTTGTCATTATCTGAAATTAATTTTGGTACTGACAATATCGGAAATTCCGACACAAGAACACTTACTTTAATAAATGAAAATCAGTTTTTTGAAATGAAAATTGATTCAGTTTTTGTGCCATTGCCATTTATTTTGGTTTCACATACAAAAGTTGATTTTCCGATAACAATCAACCCATCAGGAGTCGTAGATTTTGTTATTGAATACAAAAGAGAATCAGTCGGCAATGAAAACCAGTTAATGAGGATTTACTCATCTGAGCCATGCCTTACTGCTGAGCAATTGATAATCAAAGGAATAACAATAGATAACAGAACGGCGTTATTCAAAGCATATTTACCAAATCAAGCTGTAATTGAATTGGGTAAAGAGCAAAAATTACCAATAACTTTCGAATTTGACGAAAGATACTCAAATACTGAAATAGATATAAGAGAGATGATTTTCCATTTATCTTTCGACCCAATAAATATGAATTTAAGGTCAGCTTTGATTGCACCTGTTTTAGATCCCAACGCGTCCCAGTTAATATTCGATGATAATTCAAACGGCAAACTTAACCTTACATTGCTTGTAACAAACTCTTCAAGTTTGAAGAATGGGTCTGTAATTGATGTTATCGCAAAGCCATTATTGGGTAATTCATTAAATACAAAAGTTGTCCTTGATTCTGTAACCATTTTGTCGAAAATTCCTTCAAAAGTTGAAACTAACGAAACAGATATTACCATTATCGGTGATTGTATTCTCGATAGCAGATTACTTACAGTTAATGGATCGTTAAATATTGTTATTAAAGGCAATTCAGATAGCGAAACATTGACAATAGACTATTCTACTGTATCTGACGAATACACTGAATTGAGTCTTTTCGACTACAACGGAAATTTAATTGAAAAGATTTATTCAGGCAATCAAAAACATGGACTGCACAGTATCGGTCTAAATACTAACCAACTAAGCAGTGGAGTTTATATGCTTTTACTTAAAAATGGCATTCGTAACGAAAGCATTTTATTCCAAATAATCAAATAGGATTTATGTTTTGCAAATGAACTATTCTGATTCTCATGACGAAAAAATTAGAAAACTCGAGAAACAATTAGCCTGGTATAAATCTTTTTTCGATAACGCTACAGATGCGGTATTTGTTGTGCAACCCGAAACATGGAGTGTATTGGATGCCAATGACTATGCTGCGCAATTGCTTGGAAAAAATAAGACTGAGTTGTTGGGAGAAATTCTGCCACAGTTCAGACGAATTTTCAAATTATTGACAAAGACCAACAGCCCTATTGTATTAAGCGAATTATCCCTTGAAAACAGTGATGATGAGCAAATTATGGTAGAGGTTAGCGCAAGATTTATTAAGTACGAAAATCAAGATTTAATCCTTGCTATCGCAAGAGATGTTAGTGAGCAACATGCCTTGACAGATAAATTGGTTCAGGCAGACAAACTTGTATTGTTAGGACAGCTTTCTGCAGGTGTTGCTCATGAAATTCGAAACCCATTAGCAGCGGTCAACCTCAATTTGCAAGTATTAAAACGAAGATTTACCGAGAATGATGCTGAATTTGGATATATTGATACTGCTCTTCAGGGAGTTGAAAGGATTTCCAAAATTGTTGAAGTGACACTTAACTTTTCAAGACCAGCAATTCCTGACATTCAGAGTGTAAATCTAAATAGTTTGGTGGTTAGCACTTTAGACCTTGTTACTTCAGTTTTGAAGCGTAAAGATATAAAAGTAGAACTCAAGTTTGACGAAACTTTACCAAGTATTCCTGCAGATTCTAAACAATTGCAGCAAGTTTTAATTAACTTAATTACCAATGCTGCAGATGCAATCAAGTTAAACGGGAAAATTAAAATTGATACTTACACAGAAAGAGCAGGTAAAAGTAATGATTTAGAATTTGCGGTAGTTTCCATTGCGGATAATGGTGTAGGGATTGTACCTGAGGATTTGCCGAAAATATTTAATCCCTTTTTTACCAGAAAAGCTGACGGAACAGGGCTGGGACTGCCAATTACCCAAAGGATAATGCACCAGCATAGTGGAATTATTGATGTTGAAAGTTCAGTTGGCAAAGGTACAACTTTTTATATAAAATTACCTATTTTGATATCTCAAAAAAAATAATTAAAAATAATGCAAATAAGTAATTTTTATTTGATTTTTTATGAAAAAAAGTGTTATATTCGTTTTTAAGTGTTTATTTTAAAATAATAATAAAATAGTGTCAAAGCAAAATTATACAGTAGTTGTTATAGAAGATGACCCCTTGGTTAACTCCACCATCAAGGGAATACTTTCATCCAAGTATTCCAGAGTGGAGACTTTTACAGATGCCAACAAAGGTCTTGAAGACCTACACATGATAGCACCCGACTTAATATTATTAGATATATTCCTTGGCCATGCAAACGGATTAGACATTCTCGAGCAGCTACGTAAGCAGGGCTATACAATGCCTGTGATTATCATGACTGCTTTTAGTGATATCAAAATGGCCGTAAGGGCTATGAAACTTGGAGCTGAGGACTTTATAGTCAAACCCCTTGATCTCGAGCAGTTAGAAGTTTCTGTAGATAGGTCACTCAAGAATTTTGATTTAAGAAGACAAGTTGATATTTTATCAGAGCAACTTAAGAAAGATCAACCCAGCGAAATACTAGGTAATTCACAAGGTATGAAAGATGCTCTTGATATGGCAAAAATCATTTCTTACGCAGATGACACAACAGTTTTGATTCTCGGAGAGTCCGGTACAGGCAAAGAGTTAATGGCACGTTACATTCATGAAAATTCTCCAAGGTCTAAAGGTCCGTTTGTAACAATAAACTGTGGAGCTATACCAAGGGAGCTTGCCGAAAATGAATTATTTGGCTACGAAAGAGGTGCTTTTACAGGTGCAACTGAAAAGGTCAAACCCGGTAAGTTCGAACAGGCACAGCACGGTACCATTTTGTTGGACGAAATTGCCGAGTTAAGCTTAGAGCTTCAGGTAAAGTTACTCAGAGTGTTGCAAGAGCGTAAATTTTACAGATTAGGCGGAATTAAAGAAATCTCTGTGGATGTTAGAGTAATTGCATCTACAAACAAAGACTTGGAAACGTTGGTCGAACAAGAGAAATTTAGAGAAGATTTATTCTATAGGTTGAATGTAGCAAGAATTCAGCTACCTGCATTACGCGAAAGAGGTGAAGATATAATCAAGCTTGCAACTGCGTTTGTTAAGGAATTTAACAAGAAATTCAATAAGAATGTAACAGGATTTACTGGAGAGGCAGCTGATATTATTTCGACATATCCATGGAAAGGCAATGTTAGAGAGCTTCGAAATGTAATCGAAAGAATTGTTTTGCTGGAGCAAGGTACAGTTATAAATAAAGAGTCTTTGAGTTTTCTTAAGGGTGGCTCGCAAATAGTACATAATAACACAAATACTCCAAAGCAAGAAATGATACTTGGAGCAGGGCAACATTATCTTAAAATTGCTGATAATGGAGTGACTATGGGAGCTGTTCTGAAGGATTTAATAATTCAAACTTTAAAAATTACCGGCGGCAATCAAATCAAGGCTGCAAAAATTTTGAGTATTTCAAGAGCTAAACTCAGATACCGAATCGAGCAACTTGGGATAAATATATCAGGCAAGGAAGTTAATTAAAAAAGAAATAGATGTATGAGCGATAGTAACACAATATTGAATTATCTTAACGAAGGCAACTTCGAGAAATTTCTCCATAATTCGCATGAGTTGCCTCATGATTATTGGAATGATTTCAAGAACTTAAGGTCATTAATCAGTGCTATCAGGTTCAAAGACTTGGGAATGAGAGATTATATTTATCGTTCAGTTCTTAATCTTGACGATAAATTTAAACCTATTGCAGCAAATTATATTATAGACTTTTTGTATCATATCGAAAAAGAACTTCGCAACCTTGCTTCGGACCTTTTGATAAAATTAGGTGAACATTCAAATCAGAATTTACTTCAACTTTTATCTGAAGAAGATGTTGACGTAAAGAAATTCGCTTGCGATATTCTTGGATACACAGGTACTGATGAAGAAATTCCTGACATAGTAATGCTCTTGAACGACAAAGATATGAATGTTTTTAATTCGGCGGTAGAGTCAATCGGAGCGATATTCGAAAGGCATAAAGAAAAGATAGGATTAGCTGATTCTATGGTTAATTTACTAATCAGCATCTACAATGTAAATAATCTTGATACTAAGCCGGTGATTATTGAGTCAATAGCAAAGATAGGTGGTGATATTGCAGTTGATTTTCTTGTTGATTTACTTGATAAGGAAGATGACATTTTTATCAAAACGGCAGTTATTGACGGCTTAGCAATATGTGGAAACTCTCCTTTTTTATGTGATAGATTACTATCTGAACTCAATAATTATCCGAACGAAATACAACCTGTGATTTTGAAAACAATCATCGCAATATCTTTCAGAATAGGTCATGAAGTAAATATAAGTGATGAAGTAAGGCATATTGCATGGGCTTCGATGCAGGATATTGAACCTGACATTCGAACAGCCGGATTATTAGCTCTCAATGGCAATTATACCAAAGAAGATATTCCTCTTGTTGTTGACCAATATATCAATAATTCAGATGAATTGAGATATTATATTTTAACCAATTTATTCAATGACAATAATATCGAGTTATTTGAATTCTTTCTTCAAAATTTCTTGTCAAAAATTGAAAGTGGCGACAACAATGTATCTTTATTCGAGATGATTGGTATAATCCATAATATTTCTGAGGAAATTGAATATCAGAATTTATCCCATTTGTTAAAGGTATTTGTAGTCAACTTGAAAGATTTTATCAGGTTTGAGCAATATGAGATATTTGATAATCTTTACCAAGTTAATCATGATTCATTTAGAAGTATAATTGCCGAGTTATCTTTCTCGGAAGAAAATCCTGCTGAATTTACTCAGCTAAATAACTATTTACTCGAAAATTATAATAATTAAAGTTATGGCAGGCAGTCTATTTAATTTTGGAGCTAAGAAGACGGAAGTACCCGAACGAAAACCGAGTACCCCTGTCAGTACATTTAATTCTACCGAGATGACAAATGATGAGTTCAATAAATTACGAAACATAATTTATGACCTAAGCGGAATTTATTTTACTGACAGCAAAAAATATCTTCTCGAAAGCAGAATATCAAAGAGAATTGCTGCAAATAATATGAAATCATTCAACGAGTACATAAATTATTTGCAGTCACCTATAAGCAGAAAAGAGCTTGGTGATTTGTTTGAGGCAATTACAATAAATGAAACTTATTTCTTCAGAGTACCCCAGCAATTCGAAGTACTCGAGCATGTAATAATACCTGAATTAATAAAATTAAAATCAGGACAGCCCAATCCTACAATCAGGATTTGGAGTGCTGCTTCATCAAGCGGTGAAGAAGCCTACACAATTGCATTAATAATATTGGAACGCCTAAAGCCAATATATCCATATGTAAATTTTCAGGTAATCGGTACAGACATAAATAATGCTGTTATCGACCAGGCGAGAAAAGCTGTTTATAAGGAGTATGCTATTCGAAATATACCCGAAAATTTGTTAAAAAAATATTTTTTATCACAAGACGGGTTGTATATTCTTAAAGATGATGTAAAAAGACTGGTCAGATTCAGCAACCTAAATCTTTATGATTCATCTGCAGTCAGGGCTATTCCTCAATGTGATGTAATTTTCTGCGCAAATGTATTGATTTATTTCGATATCCCATCCAAACAAAAAGTGGTATCTGATTTGCATAGTGTTCTTACGAAAGGCGGATATTTATTTATCGGATATTCCGAGTCCTTGCATGGTATCTCAAAAGCATTTAAATTAGTACATTTACCTAAAGCAATGGCTTATCAAAAAGATTAACGGAGATAAAAACAATATGTCAAAAGTAATATTAGTAGTTGAAGATTCGCCATCAATCAGAAAATTTATCACTCTTGCTCTTAAGATTCAGAGCTTTACTGTAATAACTGCAGAAGACGGTATGCAAGCTCTCGAAATCCTAACTCAGAATAATGCCATTGATTTAGTTTTAACTGACTTAAATATGCCTAACATGGATGGTATTAAATTGATTCAGGAAATTCGAAGAATTGAAATATACAAAGAATTACCGATTATTATCCTTTCGTCTCTTACAAGTGAAAGAGACATCAAAGAAGGACTTGATGCAGGAGCAAACTCATATTTAATCAAGCCTTTCAACACAAAAAAAATTCAATACGAGATATCGAAATATTTATAAATGTCGCATAATAAATTAGGTTGTTTATATGAAGTTTTTAGTTGTAGATGATTCGCCAACCATGCGTAGGATTGTTATTAACGCTCTCAAAACATTTGGGCATGAAGAATTTGTAGAAGCATCAGACGGCATAGAAGCGTTCGAAGCGTTGCACACCGAAAACGTTGATTTTGTGGTTACTGACTGGAATATGCCTAATATGAGCGGGTTGGAATTAACTCAAAAAATACGAAGCGATGCTAAATACCAGAATTTACCAATTTTGATGGTAACCACCAGAGGTTTAAAAACAGATATTGTTGAGGCACTGAAAGCCAGAGTCAACAATTATGTTGTCAAACCATTTACACCTCAAATTTTAAAAGAAAAAATTGACGCTATCCTTGGGCCAAGGTAATAAGGAATAATTATGAAAAACAATGAAATAGCTTCCCTACTAAAAAAAGCAGATGAACTAAGAGCATTATTTATACTTGGGCAAAAAGTTATCCCTTTCCTCGAAGAAATTTTTATCTTCGTAAGTGACATCCAACCACTTCTTGATGAGATAAATCGCTCTATTACCGAAAATCTAAAGCGAATGCCCAGCGCTTCTCAACAATTATCCAAAGTCACTGAAGCAACAGAGCTTGCAACAACAGAAATTATGGACTTGGTTGATGGAATATTATTTAATGTTGATACTTTAGAGTCCAATTTCACTAGACTTAACAAATTAGTAGATTTGCAAAGTGAAAAAACTCTTGAAACACTTAGAACGCTTTATGATGCTATTGAAGCAGGCGTTGACGCAAAAGATTTGCTACCCGAACTTAAAAATATTATTGATTGTTTTGATAATAAAATAATATTAGAGAAAGACGAAACAATAAATAATTCAAAAGAGATTTTGAAAACTATACAAAATGACTCTACTTCAATTATGATGTCATTACAAGTTCAGGATATTACTTCCCAACAGATCGCTGCTGTAAACAAGCTCCTCGAAACACTTCAAACAAGACTTTCAGGTATTCTAACCCATTTCAAAGAATCAGATCTTAATGAAATGATAAGTGCAGAAGTCGAAGCCGAAAGTACTGATTATATCAGAGTTTCAAAATTACACAGAGAGATTGCTTTCGACCCTCATGCTGTAGATTCTATTGCTAATAAAGGATTTAAGCAAAATGAAGTTGATCAATACATCAAAATACATAAAGAAAACTTAGCAGAGAATGATGATTTTCAGTCACAAGATGATATTGACAAGTTTTTCAGACAGCAAAACGATGATAATCAAGAATCGCCAAGCGTCGTTAATGATAATATTTCTGAGGCAGAAAGCACTGAGTTTGAAAATCAGTCAGAAATTGATAATAATTCTTATAATAATGATGATTTAGTAACTAATTTAAGTAATGCTCAGGCAAGCAGTGATGATATAAGTAACTTGCTTGATAATATGGACATGGACGAGCCTTTTTCGCAGGAAGATATTGACAAAATGTTTAAATAAGGGAATGTAAGATGAGTCAGCCTTTTGAAGATGAAGAAATGATGGAAATTCTTGAGAGTTTTTTAGTTGAGACAAACGAGCTTTTAGAAATTCTTACTACCTCATTGATTGAAATGGAAAATAACCCTACCGATACTGAGGTTATCAATAAAATTTTCAGATATTTTCATACAATAAAAGGTACCTCTTCCTTTATGGGATTTAACGACATTTCTAAATTAACCCATGCAGCAGAAGAAATTTTAAACAAAGTAAGGCGTAATGAGCTTTCTGTAAGCCAAAATATAATTGATGTATTGATGGATTCTAGAGATAGATTGGACTTAATGACTCAAGCCATTACAAATCCCGGCGAACCAATTACTTATAATGATTTAGTGAAAAGACTTGAAGCATTATCCAAAGGGGATAATATTGATGAAGTAGTAGAAAATAATGAAACAATTACTTCAAAAAGTGATGCAGATTTATCTGATGACACTTACTTAGACAAAGTACTTAATAACACTGAAATGTTCACAGGTCATGGTGATTTCGACCCGGATGAGCTTGAACTACTTGAAAAAGCATTTGCAGAAGTAAATAATTCATTCTGGAGCACTAATTCAGATGGATCACAAATTTTAAAAAATGAGATTTCGAATAATGCCACCTCTGATATAGAAGTTAACAATTTGTCTGAAATAGTTGAAATTTCAACTGATGCAACAGATAAACTACAGGCTTCAATCAAAGAACCTATCGAAATTCCTGAATTAGAAAGTTCCGACAAACCACAACCAGAGCAGATCAACAACGTTGCAGCATCAGGTCAATCAATTTCAAAAAATGCCCCTAAACCACTATCACAAACAGAAACAATAAGAATTGATGTGAAACGCGTTGAAAGTTTGATGGACTTGTCAGGCGAGCTGGTATTGGGAAGAAATCGTTTATCTCAGATTGCAAGCAGAGTATCCGGTGCAACTGACTTTAAAGAAATTTTACAGGATTTGCTCGAAACAACTAATCAAATTGATTTAATTACTTCAGAAATTCAAACATCTGTTATGAAAATGAGGATGGTGCCAATAGGAAGATTATTCCAAAAAGCACCGAAGATAGTTCGAGACCTATCTAAAGAATTCGGTAAAAAAATCGAATTAACTCTCGAGGGTGAGGATACCGAGGTTGACAGAGGAATTATTGAAGAGCTTAACGATCCTTTGGTACACATGTTACGAAACTCATGCGACCACGGAATTGAAACCTCAGAAGAACGTAAATCTACCGGTAAAAAACCTGCTGGGCAGATTAAACTGACTGCTTACCACGAAGGTAATCATATCATTTTAAAAATTATCGATGATGGAAAAGGTATTGACCCAAATGTTATTCTAAAAAAAGCCATCGAAAAGGAATTTATAACAGCAGAACAATCAAAACACATGACTGACTGGGAGATTTTACAACTCATTTTCAAACCTGGATTTTCAACTGCAAAAACTGTAACAAGTGTATCAGGCAGGGGTGTTGGGATGGATGTTGTAAAAACCAATATAAATAAATTGAAAGGAATAATCGAGATTAATTCAACTCCTGGCCAAGGTAGTGAATTCGTAGTAAAGTTACCACTTACCCTCGCAATTATTCAGGGATTACTTGTAAAATCTTCAGGAAACATTTATGCACTCCCCCTTAGCTCAGTTGTCGAAGTAGTGTCCTATGATGAGTCTTCAGTCAGTTACGTTAACAACAGTAAAGTAATCAGAATTAGGAGTGAGGTAATTCCACTGATAACTTTAGATGATATTACAGGTGACCCTGATATACATGAAATCGGTTCTAAGTACGTTGTTAATTTAGCGATAGGTATTGACCGCGTAGGTTTAGTTGTGAATAAGCTTTTAGGTCAACAAGAAATTGTAATTAAATCACTGGGTAATTACCTTACAAATATTGAGGGTATAGCCGGCTCCACCATCATAGGTGATGGCAGAGTAATAATGATACTTGATACTCAAGGGATTATTAAAAAATATAAGAAACATCAGCATAATGGATGAAATAAACAATATAGATAACTTACTTAATGATTTCGAGTTCGAGTCACCTAACTTATCCAGTGAGGATAAGACAGATAAAATCAAAGCTTATGATAAACCAATAATAGGCCTGGATACAGGTACTGAAGATATTGATAATAGCAACAACCTGATTGAACCTCTTCTGACCGAAGAAGACTTGTTGGATGTAATTCCAAGTGCCGGCAAAAGAGCCGGTAACTTCAGGTCAGAACACAATCTACCACCAAGTAATCTCATCAAAAAGAATGAAGTTAAGTCAAAAAAGGTTCAAGAACCCGAAGATTTCCAGAAAATCCTTGCCAAAGACCTGAATATAAGAGAGCAGGACTGGGCTGAGATTGCGCAGGAAATATCTCAAACAGACCTGCTGGATGATAATTTTCGCGATTTTATCGAACTTCCTAAAATTTCAGGTGACGAGAGAAATTTGATAGGCAAAAGACTTATACCTGCTAACAAAATTAGCCAGGTAGACAAAAAAGTAGAAATTTCTGACCGTGACTTACCTGATGATATTGACCATAGGACTTCTATCGAGATCAATAGAGATGAGAAGGGCGATATCGAAAGCATTACAGTTTATTGTAAATGTGGTGAGGTAACCGATATCAAATTTGACTATGATGACAGCTCCAACTCAGAGGAAACTGAGTATTTTCACTCATCAGGTACAATTGATAATCTTAAATTAGAACAGCTTAGACCCGGTAATTCGAAATAATCTACATTTCAATTTGTGTATGTAATGATATTTCTTCTAATATGCCACTAACTTTCAGACAGTCATGTAATTCACCTGAGTATATAATAGCTTTGCCTTTCTCATGGACTTCGAGAGTAAGAGCTTCTGCTCTATGGTAGTTGCAAGCTATGGCCTTGATAATTTGATTAATTACTTCATCAAAAGTGTGCCATTCATCATTAAACAATATCACTTTGCAGGCATTTTTTGTTTCGTTAATAACACCAATATCCTCCTCAACATCATCGAGTGTTTCGATACTGTCAAAGAAAAAACCAGGATTCATTACATAATTCAATTGCTTGCTGATATTATTTATGTACATTGTTTAAAATACCAATATTAAGTAAAAAATGTGCGCTTATTAGTACAATTAACTCTCAAAATTAAATTTTATTGCTATATCTTTAAGCTTGTGTATTAAAATCCGATTAATTTCGTCGTATATTTTTTTATATTTAAACAGGAGTAAACTTGGAAATTAATGAAAATAATAAAAGAGCCAACAAACTAAGTTTTGAGAAAAGTCCTTATCTAAAACAGCATCAGCATAATCCTGTAGATTGGTATCCCTGGGGCGAGGAAGCATTCGAAATAGCAAAATCAGAAGATAAACCAATATTTTTATCAATTGGTTATTCTACTTGTCACTGGTGTCATGTAATGGAACATGAATCATTTTCCGATCCTGAAGTAGCAACAATGATGAATGAAGTCTTTGTAAATATCAAAGTGGATAGAGAAGAAAGGCCTGATATTGACCATATTTATATGACTGTTTGCCAAATGACTACAGGTAGTGGTGGATGGCCCCTTACAATTTTGATGACTCCAGATGCTAAGCCATTTTTTGCAGGTACATACTTCCCAAAGGAAGGTAGAAACAATAAACCCGGAATAAAGGATATAATAATCAGGAGTAAAGATGTTTGGTCAAAATTTAAGAATGATATTTCTGAACAAGCTGAAGAAATTACACAACAATTAAATTCTGTAGTTTACAAATCGGGTGTTGATACAATTAATCAGGGGGTTTTTAGAAAGGGATTTTATGAATTAGCAAGTACATTTGACGAACTTAATGGTGGATTTGGAAATAGGCCAAAGTTTCCGATTCCTCACAATTTTTTATTTTTACTCAGATATGGAACATTGAACAATTCACCTGAGTCAATTGATATGGTTGCTAAGACACTCCAATCAATGCGAAGAGGAGGTATTTGGGACCACGTAGGATTTGGATTTCATAGATATTCAACAGATAGTGAGTGGTTAGTGCCACATTTCGAGAAGATGCTTTATGATGAAGCACTTCTATCAATTGCATATATCGAAGCTTTTCAGGTTACAGGTGAACCAATTTTTAAAGATACAGCTCAAAAAGTGCTCGAATACATCGAGAGAGATTTGCAGTCTGATAACGGCGGTTTTTACTCTGCTGAAGACGCTGACAGTGAAGGTGTAGAAGGAAAATTTTATGTTTGGAATGCTAAAGAATTGCGTGAATTACTGATTGGAGATGTTGAGTTATTTTTCAATATATTCAATATTTCTGAAAAAGGCAATTATTTCGATGAAGTTACAGGAAAAATGACTGGTAATAATATTCTGCACATAAAGAAAAACATGGAGCAAATTGCTGAAGAATTCGGAATATCAACAGAACAATCGCAGAAGAGAATTAATTCTGCTTTGGCAAAACTTTTTGAAAATAGAAAATCCAGGATAAGGCCTCATCTTGATAGTAAAATACTTACTGACTGGAATGGTTTAGTTATTTCGGCATTTTCACGTGCAGCATCAGTGTTTGGTGAACCAAAATACTCTATCATTGCTGCTAGAGCTGTAAAATTTATTGCTGACAATATGATAAATGATGATTTCAGCTTAAATCACCGATTTGCAGAAGGTCAAGCAGGTATAAATGGCATGATTGATGATTACGCATATCTGAGCTTAAGTTTGCTTGACTATTATAACCTGACAGGAGACATTGAAATACTTAATTTGGCAGAAAAAATTGTAAATAAAGCTAATGAGAAATTTGCTGATAGTAATGGTGCTTACTATTTTACAGCATCAGATGGTGAAAAATTGATTGCCAGAAAAAAGGAAATTTATGATGGTGCAATGCCATCTGGCAACTCAATCATGCTTGAAGTTTTACTTAGATTACACTCATTGACACACAAAACAGAGTATTTTGAACAAGCTGATAAAATGGTCAAATTGTTTTCTACACCTCTAAATAATGTACCAAGTGCATACACTTTCTTCTTAAGCGCACTTTACCGATATTTTTATGGTACTATTGATGTAACTTTTGTTTATACAAATGAAGACAAGGATGTTGAAACACTAAAAAGTAAAATAAATTCTAAGTTTAATCCACTTGTTAATCTAAAACTTATAAATACCGAAATAAAGAAAGGATATACAAACCAAACCCACCTTAGTCTGGAAAAAATCAACGATAAACTCACATGTTATGTTTGTAGCGGATTTAAATGTGATGAACCAATTGTTGGGTTAGAAAATATTTTATCAATTCTACCTGAAAAATATAACATTAAATTGTAAGACTAAATATTTAATAAAAATTAAAGTGATATACTTAGATTGTCGATTATATCTATTGTATCACTTTTTTCTTAAAATAATTAAGAAAGCATAATGTTTTAATTATTTTATATTTAACTAATTAGAAAACGATTGAAACAAGAAGACCAACAAGGACCAAACTCAGTAAAAGAGTCTGAAATATGGCTCGAGCGTGGCGATGAGTTTTTGAGACAGAATGATTTGGATAAAGCTCTTGATAGTTTTTCGAGAGCTATAAGTATCAATCCCAGACAATCATTTTCCTATTTCAAGAGAGGTAGTCTATACCTAACCTTAAAGAATTATGATGAAGCTATTAGTGACTTCAATAGTTCAATCGCCCTAAATCCAAATTTTGCATTTGCATATTTTAGAAGGGGATTATCATATTTTGATTTAAATGATGTTCAGGCTGCCTATGATGACTTTTCGCAAGCTATCACCTTAAATCCGGCATTCTCTTTCGCGTTTTATAGAAGGAGTATTTGTAGAATCAGGTATAGACAAATTGATGAAGCCCTAGAAGATTTGAATACAGCTTTGAAAATTAATCCACAGTTAGAAAAAGCCTATGTAACAAGAGGTAATATTTACTTCGAAAGAGCTGACTACAATAAAGCAATATATGACTATAATCAGGCTCTGACATTAGACCCGATGCAGGATAAAGTATATATATCCAGAGGATTGTCGAATAGCCATTTAGAGCAAATATCTGATGCACTCAAAGATTTCACAAAAGCTATTGATGTTAACGGTGAATCATATTTGGCATATAATTACCGAGGTCTGGTATTCCTTAAACTTAAAGAATATGCTAATGCAATCAGAGATTTCAATGAGTCAATAAGAATTAATCCTAATTTTGCTGATGCTTATAACAATCGCGGTATTACTTACTTTACTGTAAAAAAATTCGCAGAAGCATCTCATGATTATGCTACTGCACTTAAACTAAACCCATCATCATCCAGTATTTATTATAATCGTGGAAATACTTACTTAGTCCAGAAACGATATATGGAAGCTATGATGGATTTTGATTATTCAATACACTTGGCTCCAAGACTTACCCCTGCGTATTTAGGCAAAGCAAGTTGTCTGGTTGCAATTGGCAACTACAAGGAAGCAATCAAATATTACAATAGAGCAATTTCTTTAAAACCCAAATTATACACGGCATATATTGGACGTGGTAATGTGTTGATTAAATTAAAAATGCATAAGAAAGCTCAGGAAGATTTCACAATGGCTATCGAAATAAAACCTACTAATCCACAAGGTTATATGAGCAGAGGTATAGCATTTAAAGCAGATAACCAAATAGAGTCTGCAACTCGGGATTTTCAAGAATTTTTAAAATTGGCTCCTCCAGACTCACCACAATCACAAAAAATTCGCAAATGGCTTAGTAACATGGATATTTCTACTTAATGATAATATTTTCAAATTTAAAAGTCTTATCATACGTTAATACTTTTTTGTAGTAAGAAATATTATTAGATAGCAGATGAGTGAATTTGTTGTTACGGCACGAAAATGGCGTCCTTTGTTTTTTAAGGATGTTGTAGGACAGGAGCATATTACACAAACATTGAAAAATGCTGTTCTTAAGGACAGGATACATCATGCTTACCTATTTAGTGGTCCTCGCGGTGTCGGCAAAACAACAACAGCTAGAATATTATCAAGGTCAATCAATTGCCTGCATCCAATTGATGCAGAACCTTGCAACGAATGTGAAAATTGCCTTGCCGTTATGGATGGAAGGTCCATGGATATAATTGAAATTGATGGTGCTTCGAATAATTCTGTTGATGACATTCGCAAGTTGAGAGAAAGTGCCAAATATCCACCTTCTACGGGCAAGTATAAAGCATATATAATAGATGAAGTCCACATGCTTTCGAACGCCGCATTTAATGCTCTACTTAAAATATTGGAAGAGCCTCCACCCCACTTGCTTTTTGTATTTGCTACAACTGAGGTACACAAAGTATTACCAACAATCACCAGCAGATGTCAGAGATTCGATTTCAGAAGAATGGAAATTGATGATGTTACAAAACAGCTGAGATTTATTTCCGACAAAGAAGGAATCACAATTGATGAGGAATCTCTTATAACAATCGCTAAAAAAGGCGATGGCTCAATGAGAGACTCACAAAGTATTTTTGACCAGGTCGTATCATTTTGTGGCAAAGAAATAAATTACAACGAACTAACTGATGCACTACACTTGATTGATGAAGAATTCTTTTTTGCAATATCAGATTCGGTATTCAGGAAAGATACTTCAAAAATATTTGAATTGGTTAGTCAAGTAATCCGTAAGGGTTATGATTTTCAAGAAACTTTACAAGGATTACTCGAGCACCTTAGGAATCTCATAGCTGTGAAAGTTGTTGGGCATACCGATATTTTAGAGACCTCTTCTCAGTCTAAACGAAGATTTTTGGAAGAGTCACAGAAGTTTACTAAGCTTGATTTGATTAGAATGATGAATCATGTTTCACAGGCAGAGCTTACACTAAAGTTTGCAACTCAACCAAGGATTAGATTTGAACTCGCACTTATTCAGCTTTCAAATATAAGCTCAACCACAGAGATACAGCTTTTGATAAATGAAATACAGGAAATAAAAAAAAAAGGACTGATTGAAAGCAATTTAATATTATCTGAGCCGGTCGAAACAAATTATGCACCTTCAAAAAAAGAGAGCACAGATATCAGAGAAAAAATTAAATTACCTGAACCTACATTACCAAAAATCAGCGCTGAGGATTTGGTTAAAAATTGGGATGACTTTGTTAAGTCAGATGAATTAATGGAGGCAGGCATCAAACTGAATAATTTCACAGTTTCACTCAAGGGCAATAAAGTTACACTACAGTGCGGTACTGATTTCGAAAAATCTGTTATTTTGAGAAGACTTGAAGAAATTGAGAAAATAATAGAAAATAAATATAATCTCTACCTAAAGCTTGATGTTTTTACTATTCCTTTAAATAGTCCTGACAGCACATTCAATTCTAATAGTGCATTCCCTAATACCAACAAGATGAATAATAATACGTCAATAAAAAAACAAAAAGAAAAGAAAATCGCTGATAATTCACTTCATGAAGTTGAACGAATTATCATTGAAGAATTTGGAGCAGATTTATTAATGGATAATTCAAGGAATTAAACAAATGGCATTAGAGACTGGCGTAAAAGCACCGGATTTTTCTGCAGATACTGATGGTTCGGGAACTGTAAGTCTGAAAGATTATTCAGGCAAATGGGTAGTATTGTATTTTTATCCTAAAGATGACACCTCAGGATGCACTAAAGAAGCCTGTTCGTTTAGGGATAATATGGAACGAATAACTGGCTTAGGAGCAGTAGTTTTGGGCGTAAGTCCGGATAAAGCAAGTTCTCATAAAAAATTTTCCGAGAAATATAATTTAAATTTTATTTTAGCTTCGGATACTGATAAATCAATTTGTACCAAATATGATATTATGGGTGAAAAGTCAATGTATGGCAAAAAGTATTTAGGAGTTATTCGAACTACTTACATTATTAACCCTGAAGGCAACATTGCACATGTATTCAGCAATGTTAAAGTAGAAGGTCATACCGATGCTGTAATTGGCAAATTACAAGAACTTCGTGGATAAACACTTTGATTGACACCCATGCTCATATAGACTCCAATGACTTTGACGCAGACAGAGATGAAGTTATACATCGCTCTTTCGATAGTGGTGTTACAGATATAATAATTCCGGCAATTGAGCCTATGAAATTCGAGAATTTGATAAGATTGGGTGATAGTTACAGCAAAATCAAAATCGGAATGGGAATTCATCCGCATAATGCAAAAGAAATTGACAGTGTTACCCTGAACGAGATATATGACGAGGCAAAAAAAAATCCTAAAGTTTTAGCAATAGGAGAAATTGGTTTAGATTATTACTATGATTTTGCACCTGTTGAGGTACAGAAACGAGGCTTCAGAGATCAGCTGGAAATAGCAAAAGAACTTGATTTACCGGTAATCATTCATAACAGAGATTCTGACGAGGATTTATTGTCCATTTTGGAAGAAGCTCAGGATGGCAAACTTAAAGGAGTACTTCATTGCTTTTCGGGCAATGTTGAGTTTCTGAATAAAGCTCTTGCGTTGGATTTGCTTGTATCTTTTACCGGTAACGTCACATTCAAAAAATTTGACTCGATTGACATGATTAAGTCAGTTCCATTAAATAAATTTATGCTTGAAACTGATTCACCATATATGACTCCTGTACCATTCAGAGGGAAACGAAATGAACCTAAATTCGTCAAACTCATAGCCGAAAAAATCGCAGAAATTAAAAGTATTGATATTAAAGAGGTAATAAATATGACAACAGAAAATGCAAAGAGATTATTCAGAATCGCTTTATTTTTGACAGTGTTAATGCCCATTATGGTGTATGCACAGAACAATGAAAGTGATGATGAGTATTATGATGATTATGAAAGCAAAAAGCCTGCTTATGCTAAGACACTTGGATTTGGACCTGTATTAGGTACAAATACTATCGTGGAATCGTTCCCCAAAAGAGAAAATTACAATAGCAGCATTTCTTACGAAGGCTTACTTGCTTATGGTGGGATTGCTCATTATGGATTATATGACTATCTTATTCTCAGCGCAAGTTACGTATATTCAAAAAATACAAAATTGCAGGAAAAATTTGAAAACCTTGAACCAAATACACATACTCAGGTAGAGCTAACAGCAAATTTTATAGTTAATCCCAATGGGGTAATTAACCTGTATGGTTTTGTTGGACCATCTTACTTAATTAACTCTTATGGCAGTCCAAGTGGTGGTATCGAGGATAGAAGCAACATGGGAATAAACACAGGTTTGGGATTTTTCTTTAACTTTCCAATTTCCGGAGCCGGACTTATTACCCTATCTGCCGAATGGAAACTAAACTTCATGCTTGGTTCGCAAAGCTTTGATTATGATTCCAGATTACCACAGGGTAAGCAAGAAGGTAACCCTGTCGAAATAAGCACCTTTTTCTCTATTCCAAGAATAAACTTAATTTTTTATCCATTCTAAATCAGAAAAAGATGATCACTGTATTAAAGCATCCTCTGGTATTGCATGAATTAACAAATATCAGAAATAAAGAAACAAACACCGAACTATTCAGAAATGCAACATTTCGAATTGGATTGCATTTAGCTATAGAAAGCTTGCAGACTTTAAATACTGAAAAAGTTAATGTTGTGACACCAAACGAAATGACTGATGGAGACAAAATTACAGGTAAAGTAATAATAGTACCTGTGCTTAGGGCAGGTTTGGGTTTGGTTAATGCATTTCAGACGGTTTATCCTGATTGTGTTTTAGGATATATCGGTCTAAGGCGAAATGAGGAGACATTTACAGCAGAAGAGTACTATTATTCGATGCCTGTGATTAATCCTGAAGACAAAATTATTATACTTGAGATTATGCTTGCAACAGGTGGCTCTACATGTTCAGCATTAAGCAGATTACAGCTTGAGGGGGCAACAGATATGACTGTAGTTTCCATTATCTCTGCTCCTGAAGGTATTGAAAAACTTAGAACAGAATTCCCAAATGTAAAAATTATTACTGCAGCACTCGATAGAGGACTAAATGATAAAAAATACATAGTCCCTGGATTAGGTGATGCCGGAGATAGATATAGCGGTAGGTAAATAGATTTTTAGTTAAAATAAACTAAAATAAATATAAAGTAATATTTTAAGTAATGAAGCCAATCCATTTCAGCAATATAATTAAGCTTAACTTGGATTGGCTTTTTTTAACAATAAATCGAAAAAAATTAATATATACAACAAAAATTTTTGAACAGACACTCATAAATATTATAAATGTAATCTCTTTCTAAAATCTTCAATTGTGTTTTTAAGTCCTTGCTTTCTGTCAACTTTTGCCGACCAATTCAATAATTCTTTTGCTCTGGTTGTATCAGGTTTTCTTACTTTTGGATCATCTGAAGGTAATTCCATAAAATCAATTTGACTTTTTGAGCCTGTCAGCTCAATGATTTCATTAGCCAACTCGAGCATTGTTATCTCATCCGGGTTACCAATATTAACGGGCATTACTTCTTCCGAAAGTAACAACCTGTAAATCCCCTCGACTAGATCATCAACATAACAAACAGATCTTGTCTGAGTACCATTTCCATAAACAGTCACGGGCTGGTTGCGTAATGATTGATTGATAAAATTAGGTATGGCTCTGCCATCTTCCAATCTCATTCTTGGTCCATAGGTATTGAATATTCTAACAATTCTTGTATCAACGTTGTGATATCTGTGGTAAGCCATTGTCATTGCTTCTGCAAATCGTTTAGCTTCGTCATAAACACCCCTAAATCCAACAGGATTAACATTACCCCAATAATTTTCTTGCTGTGGGTGCTCGAGAGGGTCCCCATATACTTCACTTGTAGATGCAATTAGGAACCTTGCATTTTTTGCTTTTGCTAAACCCAATGTTTTGTGTGTGCCTAATGATCCAACTTTAAGGGTTTGAATAGGCAACTTAAGGTAATCAATTGGTGAAGCAGGAGATGCAAAGTGCAAAATATAATCTAAATCACCATCAACGTAAATATATTCGGTAACGTCATGTTCTATAAATTTAAACTTTCTGTTGCCAAAAAGATGTGCAATATTATCGGGCGAACCTGTAATGAAATTATCCATACAAATTACATCATCACCCGCAGCTATAAACTTATCGCATAAGTGAGAACCCAAAAATCCTGCCCCACCCGTGATTAATACTCTTGCCATATTATTTATTCGGTTTTAATATAAAAATCAATACAAAAATGCGAAAAAAATATTTCTTATGTGCATATTATATTACAAAATTTTATCATTTTTTGAACGTTTTGAAAATTATATTTGCTATTTATTATTTTTTTTGTTAATTTTCGTAAATATTATGTGTGATTTTTTCTTTTTTGTATGTAAATAGTGCGAAATATCTTTAAATATGGCTCAATTTTGCTGATTACAGTTATAATATCTGCTTGTTCAGATATTAATCAACCTGCAATCGAGCAACGCTTGAAGATTAACACTATCACAAAATGGAGTGTAGATACTGCTACTGACCAAAAGCTCAGAATGATTTTTCACAAAGTTTTTGACATAGACGGCAATGTAGTTTCTCAGGAAGACTTTTCTAATTCAGGAAGCATTGCATCAAAATCCACATTTACATATACTGATAACAAAAGCATAGAAGAAAGACTTGTCTATTCAGATTCCGGAAACGTAAAAAATAAAAGTAAAACAGAATATGAATACGACAATAACCGAAGAATAATTCGCCAGACCAATTACGACAATAATGGTGCAATAACTATTGAGTATGAATTTGATTACGACCTTAAAGGAAATCTTATCAAGAAGAAACAAATTGGTGGAGAAATTGGGGCAAACTCAAATCTCAATATTGATTATTCATATAGTAATTCCGGTGAGCTTGTTGAAAGAGTTACAAGCAGTTCAACCGGCAATGTTTATCGTGACAGTATATCTTACAATAGGAATCAGAATATCATCACAATTTATAAATTTAATGAAAAGTCAGCATTAATTAATAAAACAATTTATGCTTACAACAACCTTGGTAATGTCACTTCTGAATCATTCTTTGACTCTGAGTTTAAGATTCGTGAAAAATTTGTTTATGAGTACTCATATTTTTCGAATTAAAAATCTGCATCACTTACTTATGTATTTTCCCATCCAACACCTTTCAAATAAATAACTACACATTGGCATGTGATTTTGTACATCATTATAATACATGCAAGTCATTAATCTTCAACTTCTGTATTAGATAAAAGGTATTATAGTTAATACTTAATAATAAAAAATCTCTTTACTACAGGTAGTAATAAAGAGATTATTTTTTATCATTTAAAGGAGGTGCTTTAAATATTTTTATCTGATGTTGAATATTAACCCTGCTGTCCAACCTAATTTAGCGGAGTTATATATATTGTCATCCAAACTATAAAACAAAGTTCCGTACTCAGCTCCTGCAAAAACTCCGAAGTACTTTGAAGGTATAACATTTATACCTATTTGTGTTCTCGACAAAGGACCAATTTTAGTATATGCCAATGTTTGACTGATATAAGGAGTAATAACTTCACTTATTGGTAAATAAAGGGGTGTATATCTTACAGTCAGGCCGCTCCAGAATAATTCAGGTGTTTGTGTGTAGTTCAAATTTTGTGAAGTAAACTGTTGGGCAAAGCTCTCAATTCCAAACTCAATTGAAAAAGACCATTCGTTTGAATAATTATATGCAATACCAGCCGAGAAATTGCTAAGGGAACTTTCTTGAGCATTTACAACCGGAGGTGGATAGTTTTGTTCTGAACTCAATTTTCGAATTGAAATGCTAAATAAACTACGAGCATTATCAGAATTGAGTAAAGACATATAGGAATATCTGAATGACTCGGGTAGTTGAGAGTGAAGTTGTGAGGAATGATGAGCATTATCATTGTTCCTTGAACTCCTTAGCCCACTTAAAATACCTTTTCCGTTAATAACATTACTATGGGGCTTAGATGGAAATACTATTATCAAATTATTCAAATTACTACCATCATTGCCTGAAGATTGATTAGCATCAGCATAGTTTGTGTTTGTCAAGTTATTTAAAGAAATTAAATCTTTGCTTTTATCGGTTTGAGATAATCTTCTACTAGAAGTGTTTGATTTATGCTTACTCTTTTCAATATTTACATTATTAAAATCAGAATTTGCATTATCATCAAATCCAAATATTTCATTTTCAGAATTTGAATTATCAGAATAAGATGAAGTAACAGGAATTTCTTTTTCATTCAGCTGCTGGATGGACTTGTTTTCTACCAATTTATCCTTAAGTTGCAGATTTTCTTTAAAGAGATAATACGCTGTACCTGAAGTAAATAGTAATAACAGGAGTAAAATCAAACCTGAATATCTGAAAGCTGACTTTCGCTCAGGTAACTCAGGAAGTGATATATTATTTGTTTCGGGCAATGGCACACCAATTTTATTAAATATACCAGTTGTTGCAGACAATGGCACACTGATGCTACTCATATCACTTTGTGCAAGGTTAATGAGCTTTTTCTGCCTGTTGAGTTCTGATCTGAGCGATTCATCAACTGATAATTCAGCAAACAGCAACTCCTCAGAGGACTTATCCAGCTCATTATCCAGGTATTCGTGAATCATTCTTTCGTAGTTCATAATAATATCTCTATTTTATTTTTTTGATTTTCTATCTTAATTCTTCAATATAAGGAGTCAATAAATTTTTAAGTTTCTCTTTAGCTCTGCTGACTTTTGTCCTGATTGTAGAGCTATTCAAGCCAGTCAGATCACTAATTTGTTCATACGTCATATCTTCGTAATACTTAAGTACGAACAATTCTCTGAGTTCATCATCTAAACTCTTGAGAGCGTATTCGATATAAAAATTTTCTTCATCGCTTATATCATCCTTATCTAAAGTTGGATAGTCATTCTCATCCAACTCAATCTGATATTTTTTATCTCTTTTGTAATTTATGGTCAAATTACGTGAAATTCTAAGTAAAAGGCCTAAAATATTACTTACATCAGGGGTATATGCATATCTTTCATAGAATTTTACAAATGTATCCTGATATAAATCCGTTATCGGGTCAGTTTCATCAAGGGTTCTCAAATAATAAGCATATACTTTTTGTGAATATCTTGAATAAATCTCAGCAAATGCAATTTCGCATGACTTCTTATCAGACTTCATCATCCTAAGTAATTCAAGGTCATTATATTTGCTTAAATCATTCATTTATAAATTGTTTTTTTTCCAAAATCCTAAAATTACATTATTACTTAGCACGTTGATTTTATTAGACTTTGCAAGCACATTTGTGATTTCGATTTCTGCGCTGATAAGAGTTGACTCTTCACTTCCATCAAACTTGCTTCTACTAAGATACAGAATTTTATTCCCTTTGAATGACCATTTTGGTGAGTCATTAAGTTCAAAACCTGATGCATCAGTAATTTTTGAGAATCTTAAATCATTGTTAGCTATATGAATTATCCAGATATTGCCGTCTTTACCTGATATTGCTATAAAATCATTATTAGGAGAGAGTGATGCATCCCTACCACCTATCTCGGCATTGGGGATTTCAATAGTCCTTTCTTCACCCGAAAATATATTGATAACTTTTACTATGTCCTGATTAGAATTACTAATAGTAAATACTATTAATTCTGAGTCGAATGACCAGTTGATCTGTGCAAAATTACTTGTAACAAAAGTCACAGGACCAAAATTCTTACTATATATTGGGTTAGAAAAGTCGCTATTTTGTGTACTGTAAATTTTTATAATTTTATTAATATTGTCATCTGTTTCTATAGTTGCAATTAATTTCGAATCAGGAGAAAATGAAGCGGCTGTCCCCTCACTAAGTTTTGAAGTAACTTGTGTAAAAACTGAACCACTCTCTGCATTCTGGTAGAATAGTCTTCCTGAACCAGCATTAAATACAATGTGTTTTGAATCAATTGATAACATTGGATGTGAGATAGAAAACAAGTCGTTATCAGATGCAATCAATCTTTGATTAGCGCCATTATAATCTGCTATATAGAGATGTTTATCAGGGCTATCAGCTTCACTTCGAATAAAACAAACTCTGCCACTATTCGATGGTGCGGAGTAGGTAACAGCGTTAGTAATTCTATTTTCAATTTCTAAACCATCAGGAGACACACTATATACATTTGGGAAATCTCCATTCTCAGGTGTGGCAGAAAAGTAAACTTCTTCATCATAAGGATTACCTCCAGACTGCACACCTGTGCAGAAATCACAAGAGTTCAGCAGCAGTGTTGATGCCAGCACAAGTATAAATATAAGAGATTTTATGGTAAATAAATTGCTCAAAATAAAAACTTTTTCCAAAATTGCAACAAGTATCTACTATAAAGACACATTAATTTGAAAAATGTCCCAAAAAAAATGTATTTTTTTATTTTTTTTCAATATTTTTTATCATTTTTATTTAATTTTGATATTTTAGCGTTCAAAAAATTGTGGATTGTAAAATTGAAATTCCAAATAATCATATTTATACTTTTTGTTGCATTTTTGGGATGTGAATGTGTAACAAAGATTGACACCCCCAAAATCATATCTCCTGATGATTATGCGAACGTAATCTTTGTTAATTCCATAGTTGACAGAGATATTGTTACTGTTGAGTCAAATAAGATTCCTCTACTACATAAAGTTCATTATGCTGCCACAGAGAATTCATATCAAAAAGTGTACTCCGGAGATTCATTTTTTAACCTGGTTGACAATAATAAATCTAACCTGATAAATATACCTGTTAATCTTGATAAATTCACATATAGCACAATCATTTTATACGGTCGTAGGTACTCTATCAAAGCAAAGATATTGAATGATAGTATTGAGCTGCTTGGTGCCACTAATGCACTAATCAGAATTGTTCATACTTCAATTGATGCACCGGAAGTTCAATTCAGACTTAAAGGAAAATCCGATTCAACTTTCAATTTAAAATTTCAGTCGAATACGCACCTATTTAGTATTGAACCAGGTGAATATTCAATTGATGCAGTTGATATGCATAATGGTGAAGTTATTAGTAGCTCTAGAGTTTTCAATGTCAAAAAGTCGAGTATTATAAATGCTGTGTTAAAAGGGACAATCAATTCATTGCCGGACAAACCTCTAATTATTGATATTATTAGCACCGTAATTGAGTAATCTAATGTTGCATAAAACATTTTTTCAACTAAATTGTTAATATTTATTCAGTTTTACAATTTACTAAATCAATTTCATTATAAATTTTGTGAGTTTTAATAGATGAGAAGAATAATCATTTTGATATTATTATCACTACTTTTTTTAGCATCTTGTTCAGAAACTTCAACCCCAAGCGAAACCAATGAAGTAAACTTGCTTGAAACCGCTCAGAACAAAATAGATTCATTGCTCTATTCAATTTGGGATTTCGGTGATGCTAATTCAATTGCAGTTCATAGCTCTGACTTTAACGAACAAACAATAAGGACTGTACTTAATAATACATTAGACAGGTATAGTGAAATATATGAAATGGCCTATGTAGACAGCTTAGGAATACTTAAATATATCGAGCCTGAAGAGTATCGTGCTGCTGAAGGTACCGATATTAGCACTCAAGAGCATGTAATCAGATTATTCAACACCAAAAAGCGTGTATTAAGCAATATATTTCAATTAGTCGAAGGTTATCATGCTATCGTAATGGAAACACCGATAATGATGAAAGATAGATGCCTGGGCTCCATAAGCCCAATTTTCAAACCTCATTATTTGATAGGTAATTTGACAAAAAATATTGAATCATCTGGGATTGTTGATGATTTCTTGGTGATTGATACAAATGGCTTAATTATATTCGACACTGATTCATCACAAATTGGCAGAAATACTTTTACTGACCCGCTATACAAGGATTTTACAGACGTGCACAGAGCTGCACAGGAAATTATTGCCGGTAATTCCGGTAAAACAGAATATTCATTTTTGAATAAAGATAAAAATACTGTGGTAAAGAAAGATGTTTGGTGGAGAACATCAGATTACTATGGAACCAAATGGAAGTTTTGCATTATCAAAGAGAGAATATGAGTAACCCTTCACAATGGACTATAAGAGAAAAAGTTGCACAAGTAATTTTCCCAAGACTCGATACCGAAAAATATTATGAAGATGAGAAGTATAGAAAGGAAATTGATAATCTTGCAAAACTAAATATTGGAGGTTTCTGTATTTTTGGTGGTAACCCAGAGCAAGTCGAGCAGATGGTTCATACCTTACAAGCCAGGTCAAAAACACCATTGCTTATGAGTGCTGATTTTGAGAATGGACTTCCAATGAGACTAAGCGAGGGAACTGATTTTGTTCATGCGCAAGGAATGAACAGATTGGGACATGAAGCAATATTTAAAATTGCACAAGCTATAGCTAAGGAGTCCAAAGGAATTGGAATAAGATGGAATCTTGCTCCGGTTGCTGACGTAAATACCAATAAAGATAATCCCGTTATAAATATCCGTGCATTCGGAGATAATCCGGAATCTGTTTCACAGAGTGTCAAGTCTTACATTGAAGGAACTCAGGTTGAAAAAGTTTTAGCTTGTGCAAAACACTTCCCAGGTCATGGAGATACCAATCAAGACTCTCATCTTGAACTTCCTGTCTTAAAGCATAGTTACGAAAGAATTTCGTATATTGATTTTGAACCATTCAGAGAGGCAATTCAAAGTAATGTTGCATCTATAATGCTTGCACATCTTAATGTTCCATCTATTGACTCTTCAGGGCTTCCAACTTCATTATCTGAATCTGCTGTTAAAATACTTAGGGAAGAGCTTAAATTTAACGGAATTATTGTAACTGACGCATTGGAAATGAAGGCAATTACAAATCACTATACCGGTGCTGAAGCTGCACAATTAGCTATTAATGCAGGTGTTGACGCATTGTTGATGCCTGTTGACAATAATGATACCATAGATTTCTTAACAGATTTAGCCGCAAAAAATCCAACATTTCACGAAAAAATTGACATTGCTACAAGAAGAATAGTAATAACAAAGAAAAAATTCGGGCTTATCCCTGCATATCAATTGCTTGAGCCAAGCAAAAATCTTTTTATAAATCATTCAAAAATGGCATTAAAATATGCCTGGGATGCTATTGATTTGAAAGGTGATAAAACGGTTATACCCATTGACGATAAAATCAATTTTGCTGGATTTGCTTTTATCGAAAAGGATAAAGACTTCCGTTCAGCATCAAGAATGTTTACAATGTTGGCTCAGGCAACAGAAAATGACTGCGACTTTGCATATATTAATTCAGAAATTGATGATGAACAATTAAGTGAATACAAAAAAGGAATTCAAGAAGCCAATATTGTTATCTTCACTATAAATTTACGTTCTATTCCTATTAAAGAGTTCAATGAAAAAATACAATCACTTAATACATTAATGAAAGATATTTCAACAGGCAAAAAAAGAATCATAATAAATTATGGTAATCCGTCTTATAGTGATTATTTTGATGCAGATTTGCATATTAACACATTTTCAGACTCCTTCTCATCACTTGCTGCATCAATTGTAATGCTCACAGGTAGAGAAGAGGCCATGAATTACTAGTATCAATATTATTAGGTTTATTAAATGAAATTTACTTTTGGTATAGTAATATTATTACTGATTAACTTTAGTCTGAGTATGTCTCAGGTTGCAGGAGTTTCAGGCGCAGATACAAAAGAGCTCTTGCAAATGGAAATGGACAATCAACTTGGTGCTGATGGTATGTCACAACTCGATGGTATGCCTGTAGGGAACTCCATAGATCCAAAATTTTATTATATTGGTCCGGGCGACATACTATCATTACAGATATTTCCAATACAAAATACTCCGCGAAATCTGACAGTTTCTCCCGATTATACAGTTTTATTGCCTAGAATTGGAGAAGTTGACCTCAAGAACAAGACACTCGAGCAAGTAAGAGACACCATTAATAAACTTTATCAGTCAAGAAGTGCTTCTTCAAAGGCATTTGTCAATCTAAAAGAAGCAAGAAAGTGTATAGTAAATATCAAAGGGAATGTTTTATCTCCTGCAATATACACATTACCATCTTCTTATCAGGTATCTACAGCTATATCCTTTGCAAATCAGCTTGGCAAATTATCCGGAGTACCTATTGTTGCAGTAGAAGCAATGGTACAGGTGCAAGAAAAACAAAGAGAAGCCGATAGATTATTCTCAGAAACAGGTATCCCATCTAAACCAATTTATTGGAGCAGAAATATTACATTATTAAGAAAAGATGGAACATCTCAGCAAATTGACCTTGAAAAAGCTGTTATTACTAATGATATTAACAATGATCCTTATGTTAAAGAAGGTGACCAAATCGTTGTACCATTCGACCAGCAATATTTTAATCAAATTTCTATTTCTGGTGCCGTGACAAGACCAATAATATTGCCCTTCAAGAGTAATGACAAGGTTTCTATGCTCCTTAAATTTGGTTTTGGTACTACTGATGATGCTGATACTAATAATGTTTACTGTTTCTTACCTTCATCAAATAGAAGGATACAGCTGAAAATAGACAAATCTTTAAATTTATTGAGTGAAGACTTCGAAATTGAACCAGGAACCACAGTTATTATTGGGCAAAAATTAAGCTATATGCGTAGTAATTTTGGTACTGTTTCTGTAAAAGGTTTTGTAAAATCGCCGGGAAATTATCTTATAAAAATTGGTGAAACAAGATTAAAAGATATAATTGAAATGGCTGGTGGATTTGATAATGAAGCATATTTACCATTAGGAAGAATAATACGTAGAGACTATAAACAACAATCACTCAGCGATCCAAGACAGGAAACATTCGAAACAATGCAATATTCTGATTTGAAAATGGATGACACTGTCAGATATTACATAGATATGAAGTACAAACAACCTTTGGTATCAACTGATTTTTATGAAGTTTTTGAGAAGAATTCCGAAATTCATAATGTTTTGCTCTATGACGGCGATGTAATTGAAGTACCATCCAATCCCGGCAAAGTAAGAGTATTCGGCCAGGTCAAGAATCCCGGATTTGTCGAATTTCAGCCCGGAAAGTCAATGGATTGGTATGTTGAAAGAGCCGGTGGTTATGCAGAAGGGTCAGAAAGGCATCGAGCAAGAATAATACGTGGCAGAACTCAGGTTTGGCTCGAAGGTAGTGACTCTGTTGCTGTTTTTGCCGGTGATCAGATTTATGTACCTAGAGTACCCGACGAACCTACAACAGTTAAACTACAGAGATATGCTGTGCTTGCAAGCATTGTTGCTACAGTGAGTGTTTTGATTAATGCACTTGCAGTAATATTCATAAGGAAATAAATATAAGTTAATTTTGTCATAATTAACTGAAAATGAATATTTATTACTATTTTTGTATATCAAAAAAATTCAATATTTAAAAATGAGGAGATTATCTTGAAAAGATATTTGATATTATTGATATTTATGGCTTTTATTTCATGTGGAAATAATGAAAATAAAATTGAATCAGAGAAAAACTCTGCAGCAGATTTAGATCGTAAATATAAAGAAATTGGACAAAGAATCACTGAAGAAAGTTTCAACACTTTGAGAAATAAATTGATGGAAGCAATGGCAAGCCGTGAAATATCAGGCGCTATTGAATTCTGCAATATTGCGGCTTATCCTATTACTGATTCCTTATCGAAAGAGTTTAATGCGCAGATAAAGAGAACCACTTTCAAGTTCAGAAATCCAAATAATGCACCTAACGATAAGGAAGCAGCTATACTTGAGTATTACGAAAAACTTCACGCAAGCGGCACTCAACCGAAAGATAGTGTTATTACTATTAATGATAAGCAAGTTTGGTACATAAGACCGATTTTTGTTCAGGGAATTTGTCAGAATTGCCATGGTAACATTGGCTCAACAATTGCTCAAAATAACTATGATGTAATAAAGAAGTTATATCCTGAAGATAAAGCTATTGATTATAAATCAGGTGACTTCAGAGGCATTTGGAGTGTTATAATTAATACCGACGATAAGAAATAATCACTTTATCAAAATTAAAAAAAACCTCGGTAATTAATATACTAATTATCGAGGTTTCATATTTAGTGCAAAAAGTTTTTCTATAATTTATCTGCTATAGCTCTAGCAATATCTAGCGTAGTCGCATTGCCACCCATATCATAAGTTCTGACCTTACCCTCAGAAATTACCTGTGCAGTAGCTTTTTCAATCCTTTCAGCCATATCTTTTTCACCAAGCCAGTCAAGCATCATCTTTGCAGCAAGAATAGTTGCAATAGGATTTACTTTATAAAGTCCGGTGTATTTTGGTGCTGAACCGTGAGAAGGCTCGAAAACTGCAAGTTTTTTGCCAATATTTCCACTGCAACCAAATCCTAATCCACCAACCATTTGTGCAGCAAGATCGCTTATTATATCACCATAAAGATTTGGAGCAACCATAACATCATAATTATCAGGATTTTTTAGCATCCACATAGTCATTGCATCAATATTTGCATCATCCATCTGAATATCGGGGAAATCTTTTTTTACTTCGTTAGCAATTTCAAAGAAAAGACCATCTGTAGCTCTAACAACATTTGCTTTGTGAACAATAGTTACTTTTTTTCGATTGTGCAATCTAGCAAATTCAAAGGCAGCTCTGATTATACGCTCAGAGCCACTTCTGGTATTTATCTTGCATGATATTGCGAACTCATCGCCAGACAATTCAGAAAACCTGCCAAAGGGCTTCGAAAGCTCTTTTAGAGTCTTTTTCAGCTCGTCTGGTACAGGATTAAATTCTACACCACAATACATATCTTCAGTATTCTCTCTGAATACGACCATATCGAGATTATCCCTGTAATTTAATGGATTACCCGAATATGCTTTACATGGACGTAAACAAATATAGAGATCAAATAATTGTCGCATTCTTACTATTGGAGATCTGTAAATAATTCCTTTACCTTTTAGTTCAGGCACCAACTCAAGCTCAGCTTGCTTCACAGGTTTGGATGTTATTGCACCAAACATTGCAGCATCTACATTCTGAAGCAGGTCAATTGTTCGTTGTGGTAACGCATCTCCTTCCTTACACCAAAATTCCCATCCAATATCACCATGGATATATTCAGCATTAAAGTTGAGTTTGTCGAGAACTATTTTCGTCGCTTCTAGCACTTCAACTCCCACACCATCACCGGGGAGCCAAGCAATTTTGTAATTTTTCATTTTACACCATTTTCATTTTAATATTAATAAAAACTTTTTCAGTTTTTGGCAATTTGCCTAATGCAATATAACTATAAATGAAAAAATATTAAAATAAAATGAGATTAGTTTAAACATAAGTTCATTATATTGTTTAGCTTATATTATATTATCTGCTAAAAGAAGTTTGTTAAATATTCACTTGCCTCTTTATTACCTAATCTTGCAGCTTCCTTTAAATCGTCTTCAGCAGAAGCATTCATATCCATCTGCAGCTTTGTAATTGCTCTTTTAAGCAAATAATTACTTTCTTTGGGATTTATCTTTACAGCTTCGTCAAAATCTTTAAGAGCTGCTTCAAAGTTCTTCAAATTATACCAGGTGCTGGCCCTGATAGCCCAATATTTATCACTTTTTGGGTTTAATTTGATAGCATAATCAAAATCAGCTAAAGCTTTATCAAATTCTTTAAGATTAAATCTTGTTTCTCCTCTTTGATAATATTCCTCCGAGCTTTTTGGATTAAGCTTGATTGCCATATCATAGTCTGCAATTGCACCTTTTAGGTCACCTAATTTAACCTTTAGTGCTGCACGGTTATGATATGCAAAAAATGATTCCGGGCTAAGTTCGATTACTTTATTAAAATCATTAATAGCTTGGCTGTAACTTCCAAGCTCGAAGTTTACAACACCTCTTCTGGTATATGCTACTTCATCCTTAGGATTAAGTTCGATAGCCCTGTTCAACTCTAACAAAGCACCCTTCATGTCGCCAAGTCTTACCTTTTCGTTACCGCGAGCTATCGCATAAATATCATTATCAATAAATTTCTCTTTAATACTCTCAAGCTCATCATACTTCCTGTTAATGAACTCAGGAATATTGGCTGCTCGGTTTTTTATTAACATATTTTCGAGTAATACCGGTGGATAATCATTACCCTGCTCGTCAATATAAGTAAGATAAAGCTGAGTATAAGGACCACCAGCTTTTGAGCTGAAAACCATCCACTTACCATTTGGAGACCATGAGTGCCATGAGTTCATAGTGCCTAAATTATTACAATTCATTAGTCTAGGAGTACCTCCTTGCGAGGGTATTATATAAAGTTTGGCATCAGGCTGCAAAAGCATAAAATTTTCTGATTGGCAAAATACAATCCATTTTCCGTCAGGAGAATATTTTGGAAAAAAGTTGCTCATGCCATTATTAGATGCACCCAACAGCGGTTTAGCTTCCCCACCTTTACCATCATTAAAAGGAACATGATAAATATCGTATTTATAATCTTGTTTGCCCTCAATGAAGTCCTTTGCGAGCTCAACAGGCAAAATAGCTTCCTTAAAACTTTCTGAGTCAGGGATCTTGTATAAAGGAGATTTAGTAAAAAGCACACTTTTACCATCAGGGCTCCATGTTGGATTACTTTGGCAAATATTTGGATTATCTGCCCCAGGTAAAGCATTAAATTGTTTAGTTTCATTATTATAAGATGCAATTATACCTTTGACAGGAAAAAACAGCTGCGAGTAGTCCAGGTTTTCAATTCTGACAAATACTGAGCGATCTTTAACTGTACTTAAAACATGCTTACCATCAGGTGAAATCTGAGATAACAGACCAAAAGTAAGTTCTTCATCATCTCTTTTATAATCGCTCCACGTTATTATTTTATCAAATGTTACGTCAGTATTTTTAGTAAATGGAGATATAAAGTATGAACCTTTATCATTTGCATAATCCACATCCATACTGATATGCTTTGCATCTCTTGAAAATGAATGACAGTTGCCACAAACCGGAAAATTTGATAATAGAATTTTCGGTTGATGGTAACTTGAAATGCTTCCCAATCTCCAACTAATAGTTGACAAATTATCAACTGCATAACTAAATGGTAATGGTACTGCTCTAAAGAAAATTGTTGCTCCGACTGAATCTTTCGATATTTTGATTTTTGTACTACCTGAGTTATAAATTCTACCATTTTCTTTAGAATTTATGCTTACAATGCTAACGGTAATATCTTTACCAAAAGAGGCACTCTTGATTTCTTCCCACGATGATGAATCGGGCTTCCAGAAATTATCTCTTATAAACTCAGAGACAAATATGACCTCTTTCTTATCCTGAAAAACTGCAATCCACTCATCATTATCTGAATCGGAATCTTTCCATCTGAAAGTAGGTGATGCTATCTCAGGCGGAAAAACAGTATTTTCTTTAGGATAATTTATAACAATCTCATTGTTTGTGCCAGCTCTCAAGAAGTTGTCAACATATTCAGAAGTATTATCTGAACTATCAGAATAAAGCAAAAAATAGGCTGAAGTTCCTAAAGCTATTGTAATTAAACCAATTATAATATATTTAAATGACATTTGGTAATCTCCACGAGTTCGGAAATCTAAGTACTAAAATAAGCAAAAAATATCAAAATCTAAAGTCAATTCAATGTGAATAATCTATCTTATTTCCATGTGTATTTCAGCAGCCTTGACACTATGTGTTATTGCACCAATAGAAACCGCATTAATTCCTGTAGCGACATAATCCTTAAGAGTATGGATTGTAATACCACCTGAAGATTCCACAAATATGTTATTTCCATTTGTGTAGGAGCGAATTAATTTAACAGCTTCCACTGTTTGAGTCGGGTTCATATTATCAAGCAAAAATCCATCTACTCCTATTTCCATAGATTGCTTTATCTGTTCAAGGTTCTCAACCTCTATCTCTATTGGTAAATTTAATTTCAAATTCTTAATACCCTTTAATGCATTCGATATGGAGCCGGCAGATGCAATATGATTATCCTTTATCAAAATACCTGAAGAAAGATCTAGACGATGATTATATCCACCACCAACGGCAACAGCATACTTTTCGAAAAGTCGAAGACCTGGAGTTGTTTTTCTAGTATCAAGGATTTTAACATTGTAAGGTTTAGCAATGCCAACGTACTTTGAAGTTAATGAACTTATTGCAGACAATCTCTGAATTAAATTAAGTATAATTCTTTCCTTAGTAAGTAATTCTCTTGCAGGACCATCTATATCTGCAATGATACAACCTGCATTGATCTCATCACCATCACTCACATACATCTTTACATCTGTATTTTCACCAAAAAATGCCGGAATTATTTGCTCACCTGAAAAACAAATATCAGACTGAGCTTCAATAAATGCTGCACAGCGAGCAGATTCAGGTATAGTTCCAATTGAGGTAAAGTCACCTAAAGGAGAGTCTTCCAAAAGATAATCATTAATTTTCGATTTGATATAATCTTCAGGTAATTTTAAATATCTTGGGTATTCAATCATTTTTTTTTCAATTTATTTACTTAATTCTAACATTTTTTCAAGTGGTATAGCAGCATTTTTTATTAAATCATCTCTCATCAAAATTTGTGGTTCAAGATTTTCTAATGCGTCCACCATTTTCTGTAAAGTATTTTTTCTCATGTATGGACATTCATTACAAGCGCAACCTCCGATACTACCTACGGGAATAAATTCTTTTTCAGGAGCATTCTTCTTCATCTGATGTATTACACCGGGTTCTGTAAGAATGATAAATTGACTTTCAGACCTTTTGTTAGCTTCAGCTATTATACCTGTTGTAGAACCAATAAAATCAGCATAAGCTAAAATATTCTCAGGACATTCAGGATGAGCTAAAACATCTGCATCCGGATATTTTGCCATCAGATTTATTACTTCAGTTTCGGAAAAGATTTCGTGAACCTGGCAGGAACCATCCCAAATAACCATGTCTCTACCTGTTTTTTTAGATATAAAAGAGCCAAGGTACTTATCAGGGGCAAAACATATTTTTTTTTCTGCCGGGATTGAATTTATAATCTTTTCAGCATTAGATGAAGTACAAATCAGATCGGACATAGCTTTTACTTCTGCTGTACAATTAATATATGATACAACAACGTGATCGGGATGTTCATTCTTCCACTGTAGGAACTTATCTGCTGGAGCAGAGTCTGCCAATGAGCAACCGGCCTCCATGTCTGGAATGATTACAATTTTATCAGGATTAAGAATCTTTGCGGTTTCGGCCATGAAGTGTACACCACAAAACAATATAACATCAGCATTTGTATTTTTTGCTGCTTGCGCTAGAGCAAGAGAATCACCCATGAAATCAGCTAAATCCTGAATTTCAGGATCCTGATAATAATGAGCTAAAATAACGGCATTTCTTTCCTTTTTCAGGCGAAATAATTTATCTTTCAGATTTTCCATGATATTTCAATATTTCTTAAATAATTCTTATTCGATATATAATGAATATTATTGTTAAGCTTAAAAAAATAAGCCCCCAAAAAAAGATCGAGGGCTTTCATAAATATCACTTTGGGTATTAAAATAACTATTTTGCAGTGATAACTATCTCTGTTCTTCTGTTTAGTCGTCTTCCAAACTCTGTTTTATTCGATGCTAGTGGCTTTTTCTTACCATATCCTATAGTTTGAATCCTCGATGATGATATCCCCTGCTTTACCAAATAGCTTTTAACACTTTCTGCTCTGAGCAAAGATAAATCATCATTCAATACATCACTACCTTTAGAATCCGTATGCCCCTCGATTAAGATATTAATATTCGGTTTAGCTGCCATAAAGTCCGATAAAATGTTAAGCTCTCTGACAACATCAGGTAAAGTAGCACTAGCAGTCGAAAACAGCAGATTTTCAATAATTAATTTTCTTCCAAGTTCAACTATTGGGATTGTTTTTTTAATCAGCTGATTTTTATCTGAAGAAAACAATGCAATTTCTATTGAATCAGGAACTGTTTCCTGATCAGACATATAAACCAGATTAAATAAGTTTGTCAACTGATTGGAGAAATTATCCAGAATAGTTGAAAATGGATAATCTATATCATAGAAAGTGCCTCTCGTTTTACTAGACATCAATTTGTAGTTAACCAATTTTGGAGGTACAATCGAGAATAATCTTAAATCATATTTTTGCATCATTTCTGTTGAGCTCTGAGTGGTTTGGTCGGTAACACCATACCCATCTTCACCTCTTTGATGATATGGAGCGTCAGTGATAATAACTGCAACTTTATTTGCTTCTCTCCGCCATTGGATTTGTTTGCATGCTGCTTCGATTGCTTCAAGAGCATTTTCCTTTTCGTCCCCACCACCTTTTGCTCTAACGGGACTAATCCAATTAAGAAAATCTGAAACATTTGAAGTAGGGTTATAAACTTTTTCAATATCATCCGAAAAAAGTATTAATCCAATCCTGTAATCAATTCCTCTTTTTACTAATGATTGGGTAAAATTTACAATATTTGATTTAATTGAGTTGATTTGTGGCTGCATCGAACCTGTGACATCCATCAATACAACAAAATCAACAGGTATATTGTCAGCTGCAGGAATTTTCTCAACAGACATTACTTTTTTTTCTACGCTATTTTCGAAGACATAAAGATTATCAGCACTTAATGTATCTAAGGGATCGCCCAATTTATTATAAGCCTCAATCATTATCTTTATCATTGGGAACTTCGAAATATCTACACTTCGGACAGTAATTTCAATTTCCCTTTTCGAGGACTGTACTTTTGCATCCTGTAGAATTTCTTTTGCTCTTTGTAAGGTGTCAATTTGATTATTCGAAGCAAACCGGATGCTTTGCGAATAAGCAAATAGTCCTGTAATCATCGTAAGTAATAATATTAAACCTAACTTTTTCATATATTTATTTTATTAATTTTTCCTCTATGCTACATCTGACAAGTCAGAAATAATCCTTTTTGGATTATATATAAATTGATAACATCCCCTTTAGCAATAAAAGTTTATGCCAAAGGGGATGTTTCATAGTAATTAAACCTTATATAGTAAGACGTAATACAGGCGAAATCATAAAGAAGTTCTTTACTTCAAATGGGCGTGCATCACGTAACGGTGTTGAATATTTTCCTTCAAGATATAACCAATTTCCTAACAAAGGCAGATATAACCTTCCTAAAAATATTTGATTAGAAATCTGAACACTTGCTCCAAATGGGAAAGCAGCCTGGCTACGGTATTCAAGTTTGAAATGAATCCATTCTGCAATATCTTCTGGTTTGTAGCTCTTTAGATTTCTTACATTCATAGTGGTCATTCTTGTTTCTTCGCCAGTTGCAACAGGTTCCTGATAAACGCCTGTTTCAACAACTTCAGAGTAGTTGATACCTAAATCAAAACGGAAATAGTTTTCTGGATTCTTCTTATCCAGCCACCAATGGTAAAAAGCAGTTATTTGACCTGTAGCACGCAATAAATGAGCTACATGATTAATTCTGAATGTACGTGGGTCATTGATATCAAATTCAATTTCTCTGCCTAATTGCTCAGTCGGTATCATAGCATAAGTGCCAATATCAATAGTTTCTGTTTCTACTTTTCTCAGAGGTAATTCTAAGTTAAGAGACAGACCGGCTTCTGGCATAAACCATGCATGTACATCTGTACCAAAAACAATTTTCCCACCTGGACCAGCATTCAATAATCTGTTTGGAATCCAGCTCATCAATGAATTATCATTGTCAAGACCTGTTTGAATTCTATAACCACCGCCAAGGTAAGCGTTAATTAAGTATGGAATACCTTTACGAGTCTGAGGATCTTTGTTTATGTATAGTGGTCTCTGCAATAATATCTTACTTTCGCCTGCAGTCCAGAATGGATAACCAACCTGATCAGTACCCATTATCGAGCGAATCCAAAATCCACTTTCTCCGACTTTAAGAGCTTGTTCGAATAATGAAAGTGAGAAAGCGTGGTCAACATTTGTTGGTCTTTCGATATAGTCAACAATTATGTCAGCTTGCGAAGGTGTAACCGGCATTTCTCTAGGTATATCCGAAAAACAATAATCTCTTCTTGACTGTCTTGTTTCCCAAGGCATACCTCTATCTAAACCCTGATAAACGTATTCGCCATTTAAGAACCCGATGATAGTGCTGCTCATAACCTCAGAGATTTGAACGGCATTCATTGATTCTTTACCGCATGTAATCGAAAGAATTTCGAAAGGTTCGTCCTGATATTCTTTAGGAGATGCTAAAATTTCAATATCTTCACGACTTAAATTATCTTTTTTGAAGCCTTTGTAAACAAAAGCGGAATAAATTTGAGCCATTAAATCAGGCTCGCATACTTTCCATCTCGGAAAGTAAGATACAATTTCAGGGTCAATCGTTGTAAGCGAATCTAGTATGCCCTGTCTGTCAATTGCCTGTGACTTGAGCTCCGGTGCGTTAAAACCGAAATAAACTGTCGCAAAAATTAATATAACTAAATATTTTTTCATAGCTTATCTTTAAATATTTTCAACTTCTAAATTATTAATTAAAAATTAACGATGAATCTTGCCATAGGCATAAATACGCTCTTGTTTTCCCATTCTCTCGGCTCGCTTGCAAAAGCTTTGAAATAGCCTTTCGCATCAAGTCTTAAAGAGAAAGTATTCTTTACTAATGGTACCTGTAACCAAATATTGGTATAAATACCTTCATCGAAGTATTGAGCGGACATACCAAAAGGAGTAGCAACATTTCGTGCCATAAATTCTACACGACCTGAAATACCACCGATAGCTTCATCATCAAGGCGTTCGAAACTGATTGAATTTCTTCTTGTATTTGGGTCTTCCACGGAGCGATTATACCATCTTTCAATTCCGTAAATAGTACCGCCAAGTCCGAAACGCAATAAATAATTATCGTCGATAAATACGCCGAATGTATAATGCAATTGAGCATTGTATCTAATCATAAAGTCATTATCTTTAGTATTAGTTACATAAGAATCAGGGTCTAAATTTTTCTGTGTTAATGGTCCAACCTCAGCATCGCCGAGTATATAAGCAAAACTGGCATTAAAAATACCACTCTTAGGAATTACGGCAATCGGGAAATCTGCCTCTCCTGTGATACCTACACCGCCATAAGTTAACTTACGGTCAACACCATACAAATCTTTGCTTAAAGATGACCAACCGTTTGTAGGCAATACTAATCCGAGTTTCACTCCTCCCCAGATAGCATTTACAGAAAGTCTCTCGCTCCAGAATGATGGGTAATTAATCGCTTCAGCACCATATTTTAACTCAATACCATACTTTGGCAAGTCACCGTTTGTAACTCTGGAAAGTGTGTCAGAAACTCCATCACTGTAAGTCATCATTGGATAGTCATAGGCTCTCCAGCTGATTAAATCAGGACTAACTATAACCTCATTAAATTTATCAGTTATTTCCAGTGCCTGACCTTCGGCTATTCTCTTGAACAATTGAATATCATAAGAGCTTACTGTTCCCTCTTTGTTTAGGATTGACTTTGTAACACCGGCTTTAGCAGGGAAGAAAGATATTAATGTACCAATACCTTGTGCTTCGAGAGTTTTGTCCTCAACGTTACCCTGCATAAATGAATTCATCACCAAATCATAAAGATTATCTGCTCTGTAATCAGTTGGATTAAGAGCCAATTCCTTCATTTCAGGATTAGTGAAAATTAGATTTGCAGCTTTATTGTCAAGGTTTCTTTTTAAAGAAGTAGAACCCTCATAGTCAATAATCATTGCAATCAAATTATGTGGTGTAAGAGCATCCTGTTCTTTACGTGTTGTAACAACGTAAACATTTTGGATTCTCTTAACATCACCACGTGGTTTGTAATAAGTATAAATACCTTCAATATTCGCTGGAATTTCGAGACCTCTACCAACCAAAGCTCTTTGCACAGCTGATAATGAAGCGTTATTTTTTGCTTCTCTTTCGATTATGCTGAGAGTAGTCGCATCAACACCCTGAATAACAGAAGCGTCAGATTTAACGACTTCTCCACCATCGCCGGAGGCAGCATCTTTCTCTCTGATAATCTTATTTACATCATTTATATTCTTAAGTCTATAAACCGACACCAACGAAAATCTGTAATTTTTGTAACTACTAAGAATATTTTCCAATTTCATTCTGAATGACTGGTCACCCTGAGCGGAAACCAGGACAGGTAAAAGAATTGAAATTAAAACAGTATAAACTACTAACTTAATTATTTTCTTAAACATTTCTAAATCCTTACACTTAGATTATAATTAATTATCAATATTATAAAATATATTAACGACGTCTTGGTCCGCCTCTTTCAGGCTCCCAGTCAATTGGAATTACTAATTCACGTTCTTCGGGTTGAGATTTTACGTTATTAATAGGATTTGTAGCAACACCAATTACCGTAACTTTGAAATCTCCTCTAACCTTACTTTGTCCAGGTTCCAGTTTACCCTGAACATCAAATTCTAAGACATAACCGTTTTCAGGATCACCATCAAGTGATGGTTCGGTAGTTGCCTGATATGATGTTAAGCCGTTCAATTTATCAACTTCACCCTTCACTGAAAGATTTACAACAGCCTTTTTGCTATCGTCACCGGTACCAGGAGCAGTTACATTGATATTTGTTACTCTAACTTTGAATTTAGCTGATGTACCTGAGCATGATACTCTGAGAGAACTTGTATTGATAGATGGCTCTTCTTGTCTGATATCATAAGATACAGTAGGTAAAATGTCAATTTCTTGTTGAGTATAAGGTTGAACCCATGCAATTCTTACGTTAACTTTTCTAGCATCAGGAGTAAACTTGATACCTGTTTGATTAGTAACAGCTAAACCTGTTATAGGAGCACGCTGGTTATCAACATCTGAAGTTACATAAATCTTGAACTCATTAGGTTTAATCTTACCGCCTGATGTTGGTTCAGCATTGAATACTAATGGATATCCAAAGTAAGCATAAATTGGAATTTCGGTTTTGATTTTTCTTTCACTAGCATCAGTAAGTGAAGACTTAAATACTTCAAGAGTTTTGCTTTCGACTCTGCTCGAACGACCTGATAGTCTGTGAACAACAGAATATTCATATTTGCCCGGAGGTAATACTTTATCTACTGAAGCACGATACATGCGGCGCTCGTTTGCAACAGGAGTAGAATAACCTAAACCGGCAATTTCATCCAAAGGTTTAAATATTAACGAAGCAACTCTGTTGCCGGCAGCATCCATAACTGAACCTTCCAAAGTGTTTTGGCCTGGTTGATATGGGCTTATCTGACATTCAAATACAGCAGGAAGCTTGTCGAATGTAGCAACATAATCAGGAATTGTTGCGATTGGCTCAGCAACATTCGGCTTAGGAGTTACAACACGAATATTAAACTCGATTGAACCACGGTTTTGGTCAAAGTTTGAAGACATACCCGGAGCAAGGAGCTTAACAATATAACCATAAAGGTTGATATTACCAACTACTTCTTCGGCTTTTTCTTCGGTAGCAGCTTTCAATTTTGCTTCTGCAAGCTGTTTGTCGAAAGCTAATATATCACCATCTTTTGATAAATCTTCTAATGTAGGAAGAGTATATTTATCTAATCTGGATGTCAATTCTTTTTTAACTTTTCTTAAATCTGATACTTTTAATTGAACGGTACCAATATTTACAGTAGCATCATCGCTTATTTGTTCAGGAGTAACACCGGCTTTGACACCGAGAATACGGTTTGTTCGTGATGAGAATCTTAGTTTGTACCATCCGGCTTGAGAAGGAGGCTGGAAATTGACAACAAATGAACGTTTTTGAATTTCATTGCTGGCAGTGATATTCTTCATAGTTTCTACATCAGAATAAAAGAATGCACTATCTTCGGGTACTTCTTTAGGATTGAAAGTAGGTCCAATTTTTTTCTTGTTTGCTTCCGGGTACATCGGCTTAAGCTGAGAAATTGAAATTTCTGATAAATTGATATTATTGAATGTACCATCTTTATCCATATTTAATTCCTGCAAGCCCAAAAATTCCCAGTTAACATCAGGTAACGTTCCTGCTATTTTGGAGCCCGGTGCTAAAGAATTGAAGTCGATCTTTTGCTCTTTAATCTGATCATCTGTAGGAAACATAGGTGCACTATTCGGATTTTGGTCGGAACTAAAAAACACCTGATATTGAATTTGCTCAACATTCGCAAGCTCGACAAGCTTTTTGATACGATTAACGTATTCTTTTTCAGTCTCAAACTCACGTTTGGCAAGTGATGTACTTACATCAGTTACACCGACCTCGACAATATACTGTCGGTTTGATTTAATTTCACCACCCATAATAGTTTTCATATCAATTCCGGGGGGTGGAATTGTAATCTCATCTTGCGGCCTTGTATTGATACCTTCGGTACCTGATCCAGACTGCAGCTGCGAAAGAATACTTTCAACTATTCTCATAGCTTCTTTTTGTTTTTTATGCAAGTGTTCTTCGGCTTCGTCTCTTTCGACGATGATAATTAAAAGCTCAAGAACTACTGCCAGATAAAGCACGAAATAAACCTTTCCGGCTCCTCCACCTTTCGACATGCTATATGCCTCCTAAACAATTCATATCAAATTTCTATTTTAACTATTTTAGTTTCAAACTTAGTAAACTATTCAAAAATATCATAAAAAACGAAAAAACAAAATTTTGGAAAAAGAATTATGAATTTTAAACCAAAATCAAATTTAATATACAAAATAATTTTCTAATAATGAATATAATATTAAGAAAATTTCATAATTTTAATTTTTTTTCTGATTTTTTATTTTACAAATTTTTACTAAATTATCAGAATTTTTGAAAATTAATTAATCTGTTTTCTATATTCAAATTTTTACAAACACTAATTTACTTTATTTCTCTTTAATATCAATAGATTTTTTTTCATTTTTAAATTTTATTAAAAAATAATGGATTTTTTTTATAAGTTCCTTCTAAAAGCCAAGCCTTCTGAATATTTGTCTAATCTAAAGAAAAACAATAAACTTGGCAACTACCCCATGCTTTTGTTGCTTAATAATTGCATACATGACCCTTTGTGGCATCCGGAAGGAAATGTTTGGGAACATACTTTAATGGTGCTTGACATTGCTGCGGAGTTGAAGGAAAATATATCCGATGAAAATGAGAAACTTGCATTTATGCTTGGAGCTTTGTGCCATGATTTGGGCAAACCATTTACAACTGACTATCAAAATAAGAAAGTCCGAAGTCTGATGCACGACCAAATTGGCATCATTCCTACAAATATTTTACTTGATAAGCTAATGGTTAACGATTGTGTAAGGGAAAAAACTATTGCTTATGTAAAAAACCATTTAGTACCATTACAGCTCTATAGTAATATGAATAATGTCTCTGATAGAGCAATCGAAAAGTTAGAGAAAAGAATACATATACCTCATCTTGTATTACTAACAAAAGCAGACCATTGGGGTAGGACTGATGATGAAGCACTTAAAAGAACCTGCGAACCTGCAGATTGGCTACTTTACAGATACAATAAAATTTTGGGGTAACAATTTCTATTTAAATATTTTTTGCAATGTTACTCGCCTTAACCTTTTTCGATACTTATTAATATCTTCGTCAGATTTTTTAAGTAATGGTTCACGTTCACCTGCTGATCTTGTAGTTAAGATTTTTTCAGGAATCCCAAGCTTAATGAGTTCAGAAGCAAGAAAATCAACCCTTCTTTGACCTAATCCCATATTGTAATCATCTGATGCTACATCATCAGTATGACCAACAAGAATAATTTTTTCGATTCTGTCGAGCGAGAGCATTATATTTGAGGCGACCAACTTTAATTCCTCTATCCAAATCCTACCGGTTTCTATTCCGTTAGAATCCAATGTAAACTTATATGGGTTTTTGTATTCATCTGTTGGAAAATTGAGTCGTATTTCACCAATTTCAGGTAAATAAAAGTTCATATCCATAGTATCCTGAGAATAATCAGGATTTACCAGCACTCTTTTCGAATCATAAAAATACTCCTTTTTTTGTGCTGTAATTTCATATTGCTTATTCCTTTCAATATCAAAAACAAAATCACCTGTTTTTTTTGATATTACAGACTTTTCCAAATTATCATCTTTGGCACTTATGTTAATTGTAGCTGAATCTATTGGCTCACCGATTTTTGAAAATACCTTTCCCTTAATTGTAACATTCTTTTCAACTTTATCAAAGTTTGGTTCTTTGGGCTTGGCTTGGTTCAAATCAGTATTGATAGTTTCATTTGCTTTCACATTAGCAATTTTTTCCTGCATAACGGTCTTAACTTTATAACAAACCATGAGGTCAAATCCACCACGGGCCTCAACAAGCGAGCTTTCATTTGAATATTGATTTGATGAATAATAGATAATATCTTCAAAATCGCTAATACTTGATGGAAATATTTCATCATTGGTAGTATTTACAGGTGATCCTAAGTTTACAGGATTGGAGAATATGTCATTTAAATCATCATCATTAAAAGATATTTCAGTATAAAACTCGGATTTTATGTCAGAATAAAAAATATCATACCCACCAACAGTTTGATGACCAGATGAAGCAAAGTATAATCTCTTTCCATTCTTAGAAAAATAAGGTGAAATCTCGTCACATTTAGAATTTATTATACTCCCTAGATTGATAGGCTTAGTCCATGTCCCCTGTTTTGTTTGAAAAACACACCAAAGGTCATTACCACCATACCCATCACTCTTATCTGAAGAATAAACTATTATTTTACCATTTGGTGCAATCGCAGGGTGGCCGGCCCACTCCAGTGAGTCAACGACCTGATTATCGGGCTGGTACAAGGAATTAATACTATTCCCTGAAAGATTTGCAATAGTGATTCTTCCTTTTCCTATAGACTTGCTTTCAGGTACCATTTGATATGAATTTATTTCTTTAATTATATTTTTACTGACCATCGGAGAGTATGTAAATGCTAAAATACCTTTATTATAAGATGATGCACCATTGTGTCCATCATTGAAACCATCAATTCCGATATCAGTACTGAATTTTTCTTCATTGAGTCTTCTGACAAGTATTGACTTATTAATTCCTGACTCACTATATGTCATGATAGCTTTATTATCACTTATAAATTCAATTTGCCACTCATCATCCGGAGAATTTAAACCCTTAACTGTTTCAATCCTGTAATAAAAGCCCTTTTGTTTAAGCAAAGAACTAGATGTGTCATATAATGATTTACCATTGTATGTGTTTGGGTAGCACCCTTGAGGAATTTCCTTGCAAACCGGTGTTTCTAATTTTGAAGACGTAATAATACATGAAGAAAATGAAGCACCAAACAAAATAATTATACTTATATAATATAGAATCTTTTTGAAATAACAGGTGTGAAATATTTTTGTCAAGTGCTTCATTATTCTAAACCTATATATTTATTTCCAATAATCAATAGATAAAATTGGCATTGGAATGCCATTATTTTCAATCAGGAATTTTAAATCATCAAATTCTGTTTTTGCTTTTGGAATGTTAACTCCGAAAATGCTTCCGAACAAAGCAGAGAAATCAAAGAACTGGCCTGTAGGATATTCTTTGATATTAACTTTTTTATTTTTTGGGATACCGGCAGCTTCTTTAGCAATGTTGATTGCATCAATTAAAGTTCCTAAATTGTCAACCAAACCAATTTTCAATGCGTCGTTGCCAGTCCAAATTCTACCCTGAGCAATTTCATCCACTTTTTCATAATCCATTTTTCTTGCTTTCGCAACTCTGGAAACAAAATCTTTGTACAATGTTTTAATCATTTTTTCTCTTTGCTCTATCTCGTCTTTATTAAGATTTCGTACAGGCAATCCTATAGGAATAAAAGGTAATGTGAAAGAATTACCCAAATCGGCATATTTTCCTTTTTTAACATAATCGTAAGTAATACCTAAAGAGTCTTTCAGCCCCTTGTCGTATATCCAGGCACCGATAACACCTATAGAACCTGTTATAGTATTCGGGGCAGCAACAATCTTATCTGCCTCCATTGACAGCCAGTAACCACCGGAAGCAGCCACTGAGCCTTGTGAAACAATCAGAGGTTTTTTACCCTTATTTTCCTGTATCAGTTTGGAGATGTAATCAGAAGCCATAGCATCGCCTCCCGGAGAATCAACTCTCAATACAATTGCCTTAATTGATGATTTCTCGTACGCCATTCTTAATAAATCAGACAACATTCTTGCTCTTATACCGGTATTTAAGTCACAAGCACCCTCAGCATAAATCACTGCTATACTTTTCTCATCTTCGCCCCATTTATTGTCAATAGGTTCAGGGTACATATCATCAGCAAATATATTTTTGAGGCCGGCCGTTTTATCGTATTCTCTCATAAATTTTTGGAGATTATTCCACCTGTCGAATTTATCTACTAACTTCTTTTGTTGTGCTTCTTCAGGCATAAATCCCATTTGGTCATTAACCAAATTATCAAAGTTATCAGTTACTCCCTTTCTAGATTCAAGGATCTCATTCTTAGCCAACTCATACCAGTCATCAACAAGTCTTTGTCGCTGCTCACGGTCACCTTCCGAAAATTCTTCTCTTGAAAAGTTCTCAGCTGCAGATTTATATTTGAAATATCTGAATTCCTCATATCCAATATCTGACTTATCGAGCAACTTTTTATAAAAACTTCTACCTAAGGAATACCCTTCAATTGACACAAATCCAAGCGGGTCTATAACAACTTCATCCCCTACTGATGCAAAATGGTAAATGTCAATATTAGCCCTGTCAATAAAAACAATTACTTTTTTGCCTTTAGACTTAATCTCTTTTAGTTTTTCTCTTATTTCCCAAAGCATAGTTCTCGAAGCAGATAATTGTGTAGCGTTTACAACTATACCTTTTACATTTTTATTATTTGAAGCTTCGTCTAGTGCATCAAGTATTTTCAATAAAGTTTGGGAATTATCAAAAAATACATTTTTTATATATTTAATATTTGAACTTAGATCCAATATCTTATATTCCTGTCTTGCAATAACATCTTCCAATACAGTTCTGTCTTTACCGCCAAATCTGATACCATAGGTTGAAGAAATTAAGCTGTTATCAGAATTTAATAAATTAATGTTTGATAAGTCTGAATTTCCGAAACTAAGATTGACTCCCAGAGTTATTCCCTCTGTCTTCATAAAACGACGAGCATTTATTCTTACTCCGGGAACAGGTTCCAATATTATTCCTGCACTCCAGTTAATATCTTTAATATTCTGTTCATTCAACTGGGAAGCATCAGCATATAGTGTAATCAATTCATTGCCGAGTGGCCTTATGCCAAGCTCTACAACCGTTTCGGCATCTCGGTTATCGAGTGCAAAAGAATAATTACCCGCGATGGACAAATAAGATATTGGCCTGTACAATGCACCCACTGCCATCATATTATTCGAACGTCTGATATTGCCACTTGTATTTGTCCAACCATAAGTGAGCCCAAGACCGAATACTTTACTGCCAAATCCCAGTGATGTTCTGTAGTCAGTATAGCTGTTATCCCCAATATTGACTGTCATGATACCGAAGCCTGACTGCTTCGACGAGTAGAAAAAACCATACTTATTGAAGTCAAAAAGCTTTTGGCCCATATCATTTACAAGAAATGCAAGGTCAAAATTTGAATTATTATAATTTAGCATAGCTGGATTATCAAAACCCCAAAGACCAGTCTTAAATGCACCCGGAGATGCCATCTGAAAGTCAACAAGATCGTAATAAGTTGTAAAAGAACGCTGACTACCTGTCTGAGAATAAATATTAGTTATGCTTAAAATAAGCAATGTTAAATATAGTACGTTTTTTTTCATAATGCACCCATTTAAAAAAATCAAAATTAACTATTTAATCACTATTTACAAAAATATACGTTAACTTTGTGAATTAGTTCGATTATTTTGGTATTTTAGATAAATGCTTTTTTGTAAAATTCGTTTTTCTATAAATAAAAAACTTATAAAAAATGATAATGGAATTCTCCGATATTTTATACAAACCATATTTTTCAAAAGAAGATATTATTCAGCTTTTGAATTCAGACTATGAGCAAAGAAATTTGCTTTATAAATATGCAGCTGAAATTAAAGAGAAATATATAAGTAAAACAACTTATTTCAGAGGACTTATTGAGTATTCCAATATCTGTTCAAAGGATTGTTTATATTGTGGAATAAGAAAAAGTAATCATAACTTAGAAAGATACAATCTGAGTGATGATGAAATAATTAATGCAGCTGACTTTGCAATGAAAAATAATTACGGTTCTATAGTTTTGCAGGGTGGTGAGATTGAATCTAAAAATCAAACAGAACGGATATACAAATTAATTACTAAATTGATGGAAATAAGTAACAATCAAATAGGAATAACCCTTTCACTAGGAGAACAATCTTTCGACACTTACAAACTTTGGAAGGATGCAGGTGCAAAAAGATACTTGTTACGTATCGAAACAACAAATCAAGACTTATATAAGAGAATCCACCCAAATAATAAAAAGCATGACTTTGAAAGAAGAGTTGAATGCTTGAGGGATCTAAAACAAATTGGTTATCAGGTTGGTACAGGTGTTATGGTTGGTTTACCGTTTCAAACAATAGATGACATTGCTTCAGATGCAATGTTTATGAGGGACTTAGATATAGATATGTGTGGAATGGGACCATATATCGAACATCAGGATACTCCCCTATATGAATATAGAAACGAGCTTTTGCCACGGGTTGAAAGATTTAATCTAACTCTGAAATTGATAGCAATAATGAGAATCATGATGAAGGACATTAATATTGCTGCATCTACGGCTATGCAAGCAATAGATAAATTCGGAAGAGAAAAAGCAATCAAAGCTGGTGCAAATATTATTATGCCTAACATCACACCAGGCAAATTCAGAGACCATTACAAACTTTATGACAATAAACCCTGCACCGATGAAGAAGCACAGGACTGTCTGAATTGTATGGAAGTACGAATTACTATCGCAGGTGACCAAATAGGGCTTAACAAACAAGGTGACTCAATACACTTTTTGAATAAAGAGAAAATTGTAAAGTAATTAATTTAGTTTAATATTTAAAGAAAATGAAATTAAAAAAAATCATTAATTTATCATCATTTTTATTATTATTTTTGATTATATCATCATGCAGTTCTGTAATTAGATTTGGCAGTTCCGACGATAGAGCAGATACGAACAATGAAATAGACACTCAAGGATCTGTTTTTTATGGAAAAGCGTCTTATTATGGTAATGAATTTCATGGTCGCAAAACAGCAAACGGTGAAATTTACGATAAAAATAAAATTTCTGCAGCTCACAAGTCACTTCCATTTGGAACAATGGTGAAGGTCAGAAATTTGAGTAATAATAGGGAAATTGTTGTTAGAATCAATGACAGAGGTCCTTTTGTAAGCGGAAGGGTAATTGACCTGTCTTATGCAGCTGCCAAAGAACTTGATATGCTGAGAGATGGTGTTATAGATGTCGAAATAACAATAATTTCTAAGTAAGTTTAATAATATCACTGATTAACAAAAAAAGTTAAAAAAAATTGAAAAAAAAATGTTAATTTTAAAAAAAATTCAATTACAATTTCTTTAACAAATTATTACATAGGGACGTTTATGTTTAAAGGACACCCCAAAGGACTTTTAGCAGCGGCACTCGCCAATATGGGCGAGCGGTTTGGATTTTATGTTATGATGGCTATTCTTGTACTTTTCATTCAGGCTAAATTTGGTCTTGATGGCACAAATACAGGATATATCTATGGTGCATTTTATGCATTAATTTATTTATTAGCACTTGTAGGTGGCTTGATTGCCGACAAAACTAGGAATTATAAAGGAACAATACTAACCGGTTTGTTTATTATGACAGTAGGATATTTCTTACTTTCTATACCTACAGAAGCATCTACAATGAACTTAGTATTAGCATGTGCATCCTTGTTCGTTATTGCATTTGGAAATGGTCTTTTCAAAGGAAATCTTCAAGCACTCGTAGGTCAAATGTACGATAACCCTGAATACAAAGATAAAAGAGACTCAGGCTTTTCGATATTCTATATGTTTATTAATGTAGGCGCTATTTTTGCACCTATATTTGCTATTGGAGTCAGAAACTGGTGGCTCGAAAAGAATGGATTTCAATATAATGCTGATTTACCTGCTCTTTGTCATTCATTCAAAAACAATACGATAACTGCAGATGCAATGACATCATTACAAAACCTAGCCAACCAGGTTAGTGGTTCAAATGTTACAGATATGTCTGCTTTCGTAACTCAATATTTGGATGTATTTTCAACAGGATTCCATTATGCATTTGCAACAGCAATTTTTGCACTATTGATTTCGATAACCATATTTATTATCAACAAAAAATTCTTCCCTGACCCTAAATCGAAACATGCTGCAGCATCTTCAGATAATATTGAGATGGATGCTCACGAAGTAAAACAACGTTTATATGCCCTGCTTGCAGTTTTTGCAGTTGTAATTTTCTTCTGGTTTTCATTCCACCAAAATGGTCTTACCCTTACATTCTTTGCAAGGGACTACACCGATTTATCAAGTATTAAGTTGAATCTGGGAATTATTAACATTCAGGGTGCTGAATTATTCCAATCAATTAATCCATTTTTTGTAGTATTTCTTACTCCAATAATACTTGCTCTTTTTGGCTGGCTCAGAAGCAAGGGTATTGAGCCTTCAACACCCAAAAAGATTGCTATCGGTATGCTAATTGCCGCACTTGCTTATGTGGTAATGGTTATTGGATCATTGGATTTACCTGCTTTCGAAAGCATCAATCCTGCTAAGGGTGGTACACCTCTTGATGCAGCTGCAAAAGCAACTCCGTTTTTACTAATATTTACATATTTCATACTCACAGTAGCTGAACTATTTATCAGCCCATTGGGTCTCTCTTTCGTATCAAAGGTTGCACCTCCACAGTATCAAGGTTTGATGCAGGGCGGTTGGTTGGGAGCAACAGCTCTTGGTAATCAACTATTATTCTTTGGAGCTATTTTTTATGAGAGTATATCACTATCAGCTACATGGGCAATATTTGTTGTCGCTTGTCTGATATCAATGTTTACTATGTTGTTTATGTTGAAGTGGCTTGAAAGAATTGCAAAATAGCAATTTATTTATTCCATAAATTTGAGGCCGCCGCTTGTCAAAGTAGCGGCTTTTTTATTCACTGATTACTCACGGCAAACTGGATATCATAAAGATTTTTGTATAAACCATTCAATGATACAAGTTCATTATGAGTGCCAACCTCGGCAACAACACCTTTATCGAATACAACAATAGTATCGCAGTCAATAATTGTAGATAACCTATGGGCGACTATGATTGCTGTTTTATCTTTTAATGAGTCATTAATGGCATTCTGAACAATCTTTTCTGACTCAGCATCAAGAGCTGAAGTTGCTTCATCGAAAACCAATATTTCAGGATTGCGAACCAAAGCTCTGGCGATAGCAACTCTTTGTCGTTCTCCACCAGATAAAGTCATACCTCTGTCTCCTATCTTAGTGTTAAACCCTTCGGGCATTTTTGTTATAAAATTATATGCATTTGCTCTTTTCGCAGCATCAATAATATCATCAATTCCAGCTGATTCATATCCATACTTGATGTTATTATAGATTGTATCATTGAAAAGCATGTTTTCCTGAGAGACAATTCCAAAAAGGCTTCTGTATGACTCTATCGAAATTTCTCGGATATCCTTTCCATCAATTTTAATAGAACCAGCACTAGGGTCATAAAATCTAATAATCATATCAAGCATGGTTGACTTTCCGCTACCGCTGGCACCGACAAAAGCAATTTTCTTATTCTTGTTAATTTTTAAATTCACTCCTTTCAGTACGTCATTTTTCTCATAAGCAAAGCTTAAATCTTCAATTGATATACTATTTTCGAATTTATCAATTTTCGTAGTTCCCGATACTACTTTTGGACTTTCGTCCAAAATAGTAAATACTCTCTCTGCCGAAACAATGCCATGCTGAAATTTTGACACTGAATTTACTACCGTGGAAATAGGAGACATTATAGAAAATAAGGAAAACAGAAATAACATCAGTTTCTCAGGTTCCATCTGCCCACTGATTACTTCACTTCCACCAAGAAATAAAACAACACAAAGTGCAAGAATAGCAAAGGTCTCGTTGAATACTGGAATAAGTTCGATTATTTTTTTATGTTTGATCGCAGAACGAACATAGTTCGCTGTATCACTCATGAATCGGTTGTTTATGTTTTTCTCTGCTAAGTATCCCTTTACTATTCTTATACCTGATATCATCTCGGATAAAGTTGTTGTGTAATCTGCCATAGCATTCTGCATTCTGGATGCATACCTCCTAAGATACTTCATCGCAAATCTTATAAGAATTAGACTTATTATACTTGTACTAAAAGCTATCAGAGTAAGTTTTGTAGATATTGAGAATAGTAAAAGTAAGAAAAGTACAATTTGAATGAACTCCCTCAAAAAAGTTGTAAATGAGTTTAGAGTCGTTGAATTGATGGTTGATACATCGTTTGTAATGATAGATATTAAATTACCTTGTTTGCTTCGTGAGAAAAATTCGATGGAAAGTCCGGTTATCTTCGTAAATATAGTATCTCTTATACTTTTTATGACGCCTTCTTCAAGCTTTGTAGAAGTAAGTGCAGAAAAATACTTAAATATATTTTTTAATATAAAAACTGCAATAATAAGATAACTTACATTAAATAATGACTGATAGGGATCATCACTTTTGACAAGAATTCTGACGTAATCAAAGAAATTATTGCTTAAATTTTCTAGTGTATTATTTTTTACAGGTAAATTAGCAGAGCCTTGAGTATTGCCGAAAATTAAATCCAGAATTGGTTTAATTAAGGTAACAGAGATTGTACTTAACAGTGAAAAAGCAGCATTCAGTATAATTTGTAATATTAAAAGATGTTTGAATGGCAAAATAAATTTTGCTACTCTTAACAGTGAACGTAAGCTTTTTTGCTCATTCTTAATGTTATTTTCCAATATTTGTTCTATGTTCTAAGTAAAAAATGAGTAATACGAATTAGAGTTTTTTTTTATTTAATATTACAAAAAATTTGTATTTTTACAAATGTTGTATTTATATATTTCTTACCTTATGAAATCAAATAACCACAAAACGTATTATGAAAGAAATAAGAAACGAATTCTTCAGAGACTCAAGGATAAATACGAGAATGATGAAGATTTTCGTAATAAACTGAAAGATAAGTATAAAAGCAGATATCAGACTGATGAATCATACAGGGAAGCTACTATTCAAAGAGCAAAACGTACTTATCAGAAAAAAGTTGAGTCGAACAAACTTAGCTGAGTATTCTATCAGTTGTCGAATAGCTTTTTTATTGCCCTTGAGGTATGCTCAAGTAATACCATCCTACTATCATCAACAAACGATTCTTTAACTTCTCTGATTGTTTTAACTTTGTCTTTTTCGACCGAGGAAAAAATTAAAGTCAGTTCTGCAGAATCATCACTGATTAATAAATGACCTGAAATGAAGTAATCAACACCCAGGTTATACAAGACTTTGAGTTCATGTAAAGAATAGCTTGTATGGTTCTCAATGATGTGAAAACCATACTTCTTATAAGCAGAATCTCTGGTATCTGTATCATAAATAACGAACTGACCTTCATTCTTCAAATTATCAAAAATTGTTTCGACACATGCATAGGAAGCAATTTCCTTATCCAAAAAAATTTCCCAATCTTTTTCAGATTTATTCTCAAAATTGATAGACCCGATTACTAATGTTGGCAATGGCTTTACATTCATACCAATTTCAGACTTTACAAAGAGTAGAGAATCATTGTAAGCAACTGCCAATGCTCTTTGGGTAGATTGCATTATTGCAGGGTCGTACACCAAGGTTCCTGATTCGGAATCAATGTACTTGATGTTACTGTAACCTATACCATTATTCACTTTATTTTGGTCATTAACATCAACTATATTAATTTGATGCCTTACCAGGTTATTGAGCACATTAATCTGAGAATAGATTAAATAGTCAATACCATCTTCTTTTGCCAATGACAGAACATTCTTTTCATTAGGATTAGCCTTAATTAGTGAATCCCATTTTGCTAGTGAGTAGTAATCATAGCCCTGAATAATTTTGTAAGAGAGATTTAGTGCTGCATCAACTTTCATAATATTAACCTTATCACCACTTACATCTCTAATATCAGATTTCACTAATGCTACAGATTTCTTTGTCTTTTGAATTGTGTTCACACTTGAACAAGAAATAACAAAAATTGGTAATAACATTAAACTGATTTTTGCATATTTAAGATTTATCATATTCTTTTTGACTTTTACAAATTAAATTTGTTTGAAATGCTACTTTACAAAAATAAGAAAGCTCTCCCAAAAATGGAAGAGCTTTCTTATTTTATTACAAAAAACTATTATCTGACAACAATAATCTTTTGAACAAGGAATACACCGTTAGATTCGAGTGTGCAGTAGTAAGTACCTGATGATAGGTTCATTGAACGTATATCAAGGTTTACGGAATGCTTGCCTGTTGAGTATGTATTCTCAGAGATAATTGAATTAAATGCACCAGTCATATCCGACAGAGAAATCTTAACCAAAGACTCGGCTGGAACATTAAATGAAATGCTTGAGACACTGCTTACAGGGTTTGGTACAGCTGTAGTAAGGCTATAACCACCGGAAAATACTTCAAAGACACTTGTGGTACCAGTAGTAATTGTCACTCTTGCAACATTTGATGCAACCTTACCACAATCATTCCAAACTTCAACGTAGTAGTCACCTTCATCATCAGGAGTAACCGGATCAACCACGAAAACAGGGTCTTCTGATGTAAATAATGATTCACCATCTTTGTACCAGGTATAGTTAAGATCATCACCTTCAGCAATGACATCAAGTAGCAATTGCTTGCCCTGCTGAACAGTTGCAGATTGAGGTTGAACCTTAATAACAGGAGAATTTGTTATATTTACCAATACAGTGTTAGAATTTAAGCTAATTTCTGTACCATCTAAAGATACCTGTGCATAGTAGCTACCTTCGTCATCAGATGTAGAACTGTAAATAATCAAATGTCTGCTGTTAGTACCTTCCATCTTTGGCATGTTGTCGCTGAGTGCAATACCATTTTTAAACCATTGGTATAAAATAGGCTTGCTGCTTTGAGTTTCTGCAGAAACTGTGAGCATAATATCTTTGCCAGAGCAATCATTTATATCAATAGGTTGTTGTGTGATAGTAAGATCAATAATTTCCTCGCTAACAGATACGATTTTAGATTTTACTGATCCGCAATTACCATCAATAATAGCATAGTAATCACCTTGATCTGCTTGTCTGAATGAATTGAAAGTAAGATAGTTGGATTTTGAACCACTTATCCAATTATTATCAACCAAAGGTATATCGTTGGCTTCGTCAACATATTTATACCATCTAACAGTAACTTCATCGTTCACAATAGCAGTCTCAATGTTCTTACCATTTACATGGGCATCAAAACTAAGCACTACATGGCTACCAACAGGTACTTTTTGGGATTCTGGCTCACGGGTTATGTCAGTAGGACGTGTAACATAAACTGATACTTCGCGTGAATAAACAGGATCTGTAGCACCTGGTCCACCAACTAAACATCTGTAAATACCTGCTTGTGCATGGCGTAAGTTTCTAAAGTAAAGAATTGGTTCAGTCTCGCCACCAATAGCTTTGCCATCTAACTCCCACTGGTAAGTCATTGGAGCATTATAATTGATTGATGCCGAAACAGTAAGGTAATTTGTTGTTGAACCTACACAATCTGCAAAACCATCAGTCTGGCGCTCAATAATGATATCAAGTTCTAATTCATGAGAACCAACAAAAAATGATTTACGATGTGTACCATAGTAATCGGAATGTTCAATTGTTGCTAGGTCTTGTGACTGTCCGTTATACAAAGCAGAACCTTCGAGAAGTGCTGAGTTATAGTACTTGATTTTTGGTTCATTAGTTGATTCAAACTCTATTTCAGCAAACTCAGAATTTAAATCATTTCCTTTTGCCTGCCAGTTAGCAAGAGAACCATAATTAGCTCCATTATCATCAATAACAACAGATCCCTTTGTAAAGAAAACGTTCTGATTTGAATTTACTGAACCTGTTACCTGATATGTTTTGCCTGTACCATTATTAAAGAAAATATTTCTCCATAATTTGCCTGCAGATGTTAGCACAGCGTTTGAATGAAGGTTTGATTCATTAACAATAGTATTGTAATAAGTTTCGAGGTTTGGAGAATTTGATATTCTGATACCGCTCATCTCTTTACCAATGAACTGATTATTACCAATAGCACCTACAGAATTGTTTACTCTTAGAGCAGATAATCCATAATTTGCGGTTTGAGTGATATTTACATAATTTTTGTTAATAAATGTAGCTGCACCATCAACAAAGATACCGTTGATGTTAGTACAATTATTAATTAAATTAGACTCAACAATAGCTTTATTAGCAGGATTTTGTGAGCTATGTAACATATAAATTGCAGCATCTGTAGCACTACCTGTACCAACAATACCTGAGATTTGATTATTAAGTATCGAAGTAGAATTGAGTGAACGAATACCCGAAGTAGGAGCTAATCCTGAATTACTTATAAATCTGTTATTGGAGAATTCAATATGACCAATAGGATACATTCCGGGAACCTGGTTGTTTATACCCATCCAAGAGAAGTTATAGAAGTCGCTATGATGTACTTTTATGAAAGGTAAAATTTGCATATTAACTAATGAATTAAATGCAATTGAGCCATTCATGAAATTTGAATTTGAAATTTCAACATCAGTACAATTCAACAATTTTACAAGTGAGTAATTTTCGTTATTGCGTGGTGAATTTAAAACACCCTCAAACATTACTTTATCTAAATATAATCCATTTGTTCTTCTAGCATCAATAAGAATACCTGCATTGCTGGTATTGTTATTATTATTTCTGATAGTTAGATTCGAAAATCTAATTTTGTCGAGTCCATCAAGAAGAACAATAAAGTTATTTTGTGCAGTTGAAGGAGCAGTAAACACTATATCACTTGGGAATTGTGAGTTACCAATAAATGAAATCGGATTCTTTCTTGGAAGTGGCGAATTTAATATTACATACCCGTTATAAGTGCCGGGATTAACATTAAATATAACAGCACCCTCGCCAAAGATACCACTTGAGTTGATATACGAAGCAGCTTCGGATGGTGAGGCGAAGTGAGCATTGCTGCCACCTATAGTATAAGTACCGGCTGCAAGTGATGGACCTATACCACCGTTGTATTTATCATTGGATACGTCCTCGTCTTGAACTCCATTAGGATTGCTTGAATAACATTCAACAGTAAAAGGTCCAAGAGGTGTTTTAGCGTAGAAATTGTAAGTACCGATATTTAAATCTCTTGTTTCATCTCTTGGTATATTTATACCTGTAAGGGTTACTGGAGTTTGATCAACATTATCAATCTTCCAGTAAATAGTAATACTTGTTATTGGTTTAGGAGTATAATTACGCACTCTTACTCTGACAGGTGTAACACCGGGACCAAAGCCCTCTGGAGGTCCAAAGAAGCCGACGACACCTGCATCGTTGAGAATAGGTGTAATATTTCTAGAATAAGCATCATTGCCTGGATTTGCATCTTCATCAAAGCCATTAGGATTACGTGTCACAAATCTAAGGTTGAATGGTGTAAAGTTACTTGTTCCGGCTGGATAGTCGAGAGTAGCATTTCCTAAAGCAACATTCGCAGTCTGGTTTTCATTTAAAGTACCTTGCCAGAAATGAGTTCCCTGGAAAACATTATTAACATACCAGTCAATAAATACATTCTTGAGGGGTGCTTTATTATTGCTTTTCAATGTTACATTAATAGGATGTGAACCAACTCTCCATGGTGAAGCAGGAGTATTGAGAGCTGTTATACTTGCATCAGGAGCATTTGGAACGATATTTACCACATAGTCCTCTGCTTCGCCGTAGTAGTATGATGTTCCGCATGGATCATCAGGATATGAGCCATACATATAAGAATATTCTGTCATTACTCTCATACGTGTAGTACCTATTTTGGCATCGTCAGGAACAGTAAACTTGCCACTGTAACCCTCCCAGCTATAATCTCCGTAAGTACCAAAAGCAAGTTCAGTTTTTGGGTCAAACTTACCGTCAGCATTCCAGTCAATATAAATAGCTAACTCCATTTCGTAAGTATAACCAAAACCTACATAGAAACTAACTTCTTCAGTTGGTTTCATGGTGGCTACTTTTGTATTGAAATACTTGTAACCTGGGGAGTACTCCCAGCCGGAGCTGTTTTCCATATCAGCTACCTGCACATATTCAATACCCATGTAATAACCGGAGTTGTAGTAACTTGGAGTGCAATATTGAGCGTTTGCACTACTAAATGCAGCAATTATTCCAATAATGGCAATTGCTGTAAAGAGCCTTAAAGTATTAGAAAATAAATTCATAAATAACTCCTATAATTTAAAAAACCTATTATTAGCGAATTAAAATTTTCTGTTGTCAAATATATAACCATAATTTATGCAATTTAACATTTTTTTTAATAATGAACAAAATAAAAATGAATCTTGATTAATTGTTAAAAATTATATAATTAAATTGAAAAAATAGCTTATTAATTGCATAATAACTACAGTAATTACGAAATAAATCATAATCTTTCCCAGAGTTAATTTTTTACTTTTTGGGGTAGAGATTTTACTGCCATAACTTCTGACGTGAGAACTTCTCATTTTTATTAAATCAGAAGTCTTTTTAATATACATTTCAGCTTCTGCTTTATTATTATTGATATTTTGAAGATAATAATTAAATGCTTTCGAATCTTTTAAATTTTCTAATAATTCATCTACTTTCCTAAGATGAAAATCCTTATCTGAGTCATCTATGTCGAGGTTAGAGTCTCTACGGCTCGAAGAGGGCTTAGAGCTATACTTTGTCTTTAGATTATCATTTGATTCAATGAAATTATCAATAAAGTCTTTGGCAGTTTTCAAATCAGAGCCGGTAGAATCAACAAACAGTTTTACTGCTTTTAACTTCTCTCCTTTATCAAGCGCAAGCTCAATTTCCTGAAAAATGTCACTATCCATAAGAATACTCCAATGTTATTTTGTTTCAAATGTCCAAATAGTTTTACCGGATATATTTATATAATTCATCTGTTCATTTTTCCATACTTCGGCAATGCCATTACGAAATTCTTTCGCATAATCGTAGATAGGCTCAATGACAATATTACCATTATTGTTAATAAAGCCAAATTTTCCGTCAATATTAACCGGTGCAAGTCCCTGATTAAAATTACCCGCTGAATAATAGGATGCCTTGATGGCAAATTTTCCGGACTTATCAATGAAGCCCCACAAACCGCTTCCATCCATTACAGAAGCTAATCCTTCATTAAAATCATTTGCACTTTCATATATAAAATCTATAATGATATTATTTTTATAATCAATATAGCCGTATTTTTTATTTTTCATCACTCTTGCCAAACCATTTTTAAACATACCGGCTAATTGGTATTGCGGTTCAATTGATATTTTCCCTTCTAGATTGATAAATCCCCATAAGCTGTCAACCATAACAGATGCATAAGATTCGGAAAATTTTTCAGCAAGTTCAAATTCCATATCAGATAAGCTATAACCTGATTTATCTATGTGAAAATACTTCTTGTTTTGCATTACAATTGCTAAGCCCGAATCAAATGGACCTGTGTAATCAAAATAATCATCTATTGCAATGATACCGTTAATGTCACAGTATGTGTAGTATTCTACATACATATCAATAATTTTGTTTTGAACAGTAATTGGAATTAAGCCGCTTCCATGCCTACCAAGCTTTCTTGTACCGGAGTTAATAACAACCTTTCCGGATGTGTCTATCAATACATAGGAACTTTTGATTGGAATAAACCAAAAATACTCTTTCTTCTGTACACTGGCATAACCTTCACTAAAATATGCCTCTTCCGGAAATCTGATGGCTTTAAACTTGCGTTTATCATACTCAATTTCATAATATTCTATAGTAGTGCTAAAATCAAAAGGTAATACAGGATTACCTTCTGTATCAATATAGCCAATGTTTTCTCCCTTATTAACAGGAATTAACTGAGAATACAAATTGCCATAACCAAAAAAAAATGCAAAATATATAATAAATAATTTCATTTTCAACCAGGTATTAATCATTTTTTAAAAACTTTAATTTCAATTTCTCTGCAACAATTTGAGGTACAAAATCACTTGTATCCCTTCCATACCTTGCCATTTCTCTAATAATACTTGAATTGAGATAAGTGTATTTTTCGTGGGGAGTCAAGAATACAGTATAGATATTTGGAGCTAATTTTCTGTTCATTAATGCAATCTGAAATTCATATTCAAAATCAGAAACAGCTCTTATTCCTCTAACCATTGCTATGGCACCTTTTTCTTCAGCTAATTCAACTGTAAGTTTATGATGAATAGTCACTTCTACATTAGGTAAATGAGTCAAAGAATTCTTTATCATTTCGAGCCTTTCACCTTCAGTAAATAATGTTGTTTTTTTTGAGTTTACAGCAACAACCACATAGACTTTGTCGAACATTTCGCATGCTCTTTCTATTACATCAACGTGTCCATTGGTAATTGGGTCGAATGTGCCTGCATAAATTGCTTTTCTTTCCATTGTTGTATCATTTGTAATCAGACATTTACAACAAAAATAAGTTAAATATTGATTAAATGTAAATATATATGTTAAAAATCAAGTAAAATGAATCAAATTCTTGAATTTTTGAATTATTTGTTTTGTTTGCCGACATAATTTAATTAATTTTGTAAAAAATAAAATATTCTTCAATGCAGGTATATAATGTATAGATTACGTCTTTTTTTAGCAATTATAATTTGCTTATCACCATCTACACTTTCTTATGGTCAATTATATTTTGGCGCAGGAGCAGGTTATCAAATGCCCTTCGGTACATTTGAGGAAAGCAATAATTCGTCCATGACTTATATTATTCAGCTAGATAATCGCTATTATTGTAAGTTTTGGTATGGTTTGAGGATAGAGTATTCTGAGTTTGAAGCTAAAGATAACTTAGCTCCTCAAACTCCTGTTTATAATGATATTTTGAACATTACTCCACAAATAAGATATAATTTCTTGTCACAAAATTGTTATGACGATGTTGTTTTCCCTTACCTACAGGCAGGTCTCAGTTTTAGTTCTTTAGGTCGAAGCGACAGTACTTCCAGATTTGGTATAGGGGCATTGGCTGGTGGAGGATTTTGTTATGGATTTTCTTTGCTAAATTCTTGTATGATGCTTGATGCTAATGTCTCATACAATATGCCAAACATTGTCATAAAAGATGAATTGCGAGATAATGTACAATTTCTGCATCTGAATCTAACATTAAATGTGAAGTTGTAAGCTATGAATAAAAAAGTTAAATGTAATCATAATTGTGGGCGGGGTACGATTAGCTGGTGCAATTTTATGCCATATATAGTAATTATTATTTTAGCTCTTATGGTACTTTCTTCGTGTTCTTCAGTACAAAGAAAAGACGATGCAGTAAGAATTAAAAAAGATAAAGACCGAAATTATAACATTCTTCAGATTGATGAAGAAAATCAAACGAAAAGAGATGGATCTACGCTACGTGGAACAGTACTAAGGATTATTAAGGAAACTAGACCAAACTCTTGTCCGGTGATGGATACTACCACATATTCAAATAAATTTTTTGTCGAATTCCTTGACAAAAAGGCGGGCGATAATAATCTAGAACTTATTCCTTTGGAGGATGTTGAACTGATTGGCCAAAAAGAGGCGCTCAGGTCTAAACTCAGCAACAGATATAACAACATTAATTGGTTTGAAAATTTCAATGATCCACTCGATCCAAGATCATTAAGAGAAGTTCCTGTAGATTCTTTTTATATAAGCAACTGTCCCGGAGAAATTGATTGCAATTGTAATCCATTGTCATTAGCTCTAAAATGCCCTGATTGCGACTACGCATCATATTTTGTCGAGTTAAGAGCCGGATATGCTGTTTATGATGATATAAACATAAATAATCAGTCGTTAGGACGGGATTCTTATTATGGTGAAGCCGCTTTTGGTTATAGATGGAATAGCTGGGGTTTGGGATTAATGGTCTCAACAGGTGTACCCGTCTTCAATTCCAAAATAGGAACAGATATTTGGCGACCAATTGCTATGCTTCACGGAAGAAAACAGTTTGATAAATTCTTGTGTATGTACCCATTTGTTTATGCTCAGTTAGGCTTTGCTCTTGATGTTGAAACCACAAGATTATTCAGCAATTGCGATTGTGATTGTGGAATTCAATTACCAAGTGCAAATATTTCACTACCTTTATCTTATGGATTTGGTGCGGGCCTAGATATACCATTGCCCTTTTGTATGTTTGATGTTTCGTTGGATATGGGCTATAAATCAGTTCTTATTGGTGAAACCTTCAATACTTTGTTATTCAATAATGTAAGCGATTCCCGTAGAATTCACATGTTTGTTTTAAGATTGGGAATAACTTTAGGATATTAGAAAAATGAAAAAAATATTTATAACATTATTTATATCAATAACCATAATTCTTGACTCATGCTGTGATTGCAGCGTTAACCCGGTTAACACAGAATTCGATTGCATGATTAGAGAAGCAACAATAACTGAATTCAATGCCCAGCTTGTACTGGTTGACAGTGTTTACAAACCAGGGACAAATTTCTCAAGCCATAATTTTCTTTTCCCCGACAATCAATATTATAGCGGGACTTTAATAAATGACGAAAGATTTTCAAAGACAGGCGAAGTAATGGTTTCGAGCATTGATTATTCTGATGGAACCCCATTCAAGGCTGCTATTTTGGATAATAAACCAATAAATTTAAATCTGATTGGCGACATAATGGTTGATCAGGTTTTAGTAGCTGATACAAGTGCAAATCTGAAATTCAAAGGCGAACTTACTAGAATTGAAAGGGGATTTTTCAGTGATAATGCTGAATTATTTTGCCAATATATCGAAAGTTCCAAAGATTTAATAAATAATAACATTAGCGATTTATCCAAATATGGTAAAAATATCGCCGGCGCATTCAATCCAAAAGTTTACAACAACAACGACATCAAGGTGTTGAATAATTTAAATGAAAATGTTACCGGAAATCAAGGAATTATACCTCCATCAAACTCAGATATAACTAAATTACTTAATCTTGTAAATTCAGAGAATATTGCAATCAATGTTAGACCTGGTGATATATTTATTTATAAATCCTATAACGGCAATTATTTTGTTGTTTTAATATCAAACATAAATTTTGGAATTCTTCCTCCAAATAAAGGTAGAGTTTCTATAATGTTTAATAAAATTGGTTAAATGCCATGAATCAATTCAGACAATTACATTTAGAATTCTTTTCCTTATTAGTGCTAAGCATGATAATAATATCATGTACACCAAAGATTTACATTCCAAAACAGAATGTTAGCTTGCTCGATAATGAATTCAAAAATTCATCCAAAGATGAGATAGCACCATCTCAGATTAAGGATTGTGAATGTTTTAAAATTCAGGATTCGGGTTCGTACCAAAATCAAGTATTACCATCTTCGAAACACGTAGCAAATATGTTAAACTCTGATATGGAATTCTCTGTCAGAAAAAGTACACTTGAGTATATGACAAAAAATGTTGAATCAGTTTACTTCATTGATTCAACAACAGGCTTTGCTTCTTTTTCACACCCACCTTCACCTGAATTTTTAATTGGTGAATATTTACCTTTCGAAAAGGACAACCATGCCGGCGGAACCGATATATTCTTCTTTTATCAGGATTATATAAACCAACCTATTGACGAGAATTCAAATGCAAAGCAAATTTATTTCAGAAGTTTTTCAAAAGTCAACAGTCCATTTTGGGATTCTCATCCATCAGCTGTCACTAAGAACAACAGCAAAAATCAGTGTGTGACATTATTGATTTTCTCGTCAGACCGAGAAAGCCCGTTCAGCAGAGCAATTACTCTAACGGGAGATACAATATACGGTGGATCTACTGATTTGTATTATACCTTTGGAAAAACTCAGAGATTAGACACAAATGCTAAAGAAATGTACAGATATGACTGGACTCCGATACGAAAATTAGAAGGTGCTAATACAAATCAGTTTAATGAAGGTTCTCCTTTTGTATATTGTCAGTGTTGCGATCCCACTCTATTCTTTTCAAGTAATCGTAATAATGCTAATTCACTTGATTTTGATTTATACGCTGTTAAATTGGAAATTGATTTTGAAAATTTATCCCTCAGGACAACAACAGAACCCGAGCTAGTTGATGTAAAATCTAAAACTACTGATTCACTTACACTTTCCATAAATACCCCTGCTGATGAAAGGTTTCCTTTTATTCCATTTCCTCACAAAAGCAAATCTGAAGAGAATAATATTTATTTCTCATCCGATCGAAACAAGAAACCAGAAGCAAAACCATGTGATTGCGAACGGGGAAACGACAGAACCGAAAATTTTGGAGGGTATGATATTTACAGATATCAATTGCCTGCTAAATACTCCTGTACACAACCGGAAGAACCAATTACTCCACCAGTTTACGAACCAAAGTTGTTTGCTGATATTACAATCATCAACATGAAAAATATAAGTGATACTATCATCAGCCCTAGAATAATTATAAAAGATGATAATGGAGAACTTTACAGTACAGACAGCAGCAGAATTTATGTGCCATTAGATTTTAACAAAAAATATTATGTCAGCGGTGGTAGTTCGTATCGCAGTTTTGAATGTTTGCCAAATAGTGACGTGATATTCAGGGGGTATTTGCCAACTGATGAAGAAGTAATCACCAAAAATATGGATTCATCTGTCAAAATTGAGTATATCAGTGGATTCACTATGAAAGCTGATGAGTATTTGAAATTGAACAAAGATTCAGTGAGGTACGAAAAGGGAATACTTTTCCTAAAGGGATATGAACTTGAAACTAATGATAAAATAAGAACTATTCCAGTTAACGGTAGAATTGAAAATAACACTGTATATTATGATAATCAAATTACTATTACAAGATATTGGAACAAAATTGATGTTGTACCCATAAGGTACGCACAAGCTACTCAGAATAATATTGAAAAAGTATTGTCAAATTCTGTATTCTCGGTAAAAACATTAAATGATGAGTATTATGCAGCCAAACCTGAAAGTAATTCTATTACAGTTATAAAAGATACCATTTATCTTATGCCCGATGAGCTGATAAAACCACCTTGTTATTGTGAATTTGCAGGTGTATTAACAAGCTACCAGCAGAATGTACCTTATTTCCAAACAGGATACTGGGAAGTAAATACTCTAAAAAATTACAGAAGAGATTTACAAAGACTAGAGTCAGGAAAATTCTCAGATGCCAAGTGGATTGAGCTGCACAAGAATAATCAGTATTTCGGTGAAGGATTGGCAGGTAGATTTGCACGATTTAATGAATATGAAAGTTATGCCCGTACTGTTGACACAAACATAAGCAAAATGGCAGAGATGATTGTAAATAATATCATACCCGTATTTAATGCTATTGACAGTATTACACCTGGTGGGAAACTTATTATAAGTCTTGATGCCTGGAGCGATAGAAGACCTGTTAAGAGAGGATGGTACATTGGAGATGAGATAAATTATACCGAAGGCACACTGATTGAAGGAGCAAACTTCTTTGATGTTAAATTTCAAAAAGTTAATTTAATAAATAAAAGCTCATTAAACCTTAATAATGATACCTTGTCAAGATTGAGAGCTTATTTTGGTTATAGGGAATTACTAAGTAAACTTCTTGATACAACAAATATTGGCACAGAGTTCTATAATTATTACAAACAAGGGCTTGTCTTGTTACCTGATGATAGCAGATTAACAGCTTCAAAAATGAAATCTGATTTTAATTTAAAAGAAATCGAGGACATGGTTAAAAATTCAAAAATCATACTACTAGCAAAAGGTAATTATTTCGACCCAACAGAATTCAAAATTCCAAGATATATAAGAGATGTTGACTCATCACTGTTCATGCTTGATACTATACGCAGAATTGATGTAAGAATCAATACTTTGCAATATGAAAATGGTGTACTGATAAAATCTCCTTGCTGTAATGAATCAATACCATGTGTTGATTTTCAAAAAAAACTGGAGCTCAATATCCGAAAAGTAATTTTCGATGACAGAAAGCAAGTTAAATCGCGAAAAAGGTTAAAAAAGTAAAGAATTAGTGATTTTAGCTTATTCAAATCCCATATAAAACTACATATGGGATTTTTTTTACCCACTTTTTACCACCATCACTTCAAGTTACATTTTGCAATATTAATTCAGCATTTATATTACAATTATTCTATGTTGATAAATAATTTACTTTAAAAATGTATAAAATTGCAAAATAAATTTGCATTTTGTGGGGAAAGTGTTATTTTAGGTGTGTAATTGTGGGTAAAAATGGGAAAAGTTTTCCCTAATTTACTTTATCTTTTCATTTGGAGTAGCAATGGCATTCTTCAAAGGGCAGGAAACATACTCAATAGACAATAAAGGCAGGGTAAACATACCCTCCAAGATGCGAAAGAGTATTTCACCTGAGGCCAACGACACTTTTACGGTGACTCGTGGACTCGAGGATTGTATTGTGGCTTATCCTCTAGATGAATGGAAAAAATATGAAGATAAATTTGTTACCCTAAATCAATATGACCCCAAAAACAGATATTTTTTAACAAAAATATTACAATGGGCAGAAGATGTAGCTCTTGATGGCCAGCAAAGAATTACTATTCCCAAAAAACTCATTGAGTTCGCAGGAATCGAAAACAAAGTAGTAATTGTTGGAATGGTTGACCATATCGAGTTTTGGAATCCCGACAAGTTTGAGCAATATTTAAATAGATTTGATGAATCATACGAAGATGTTGCTGCGACTGTTATGGTTAAGTAAATGAGTAAAAAAAAGCGTAAGCATAGTTCAGCTGCCACAATTGTGGAGCCGGTAGAGTATGATTATCACTTACCGGTAATGTTGAATGAATGTCTTGACAATCTTGTTCTTTCAAATAAAGCAACTATTATAGATGGTACTCTTGGTGGTGGTGGGCATGCAGAAGGAATATTATCGAGGCTGGATTCTGGGGGGAATTTGGTCGCCTTTGATAAAGATTCCGGCGCTATAGCGCATTCTAAGAGGAAGTTCAGTACGATTACTGATAATCAATCCGCTCCCAAAATTACCTTTTATAACGAGTGCTTTAGTTCAATCTGCAATAAAGCCGAGTATGACGGAAAAATTGACGGAGTGCTGCTGGATTTGGGCGTTTCCTCGATGCAACTTGACTCCGATTCCGTCGGTCTTAGCTATCGCTTCAACGCAAGGCTCGATATGAGATTTGGCAATGAAGGGATTCCGGCTTATGACATCATCAACAAGGCTGATGTTGCAGAAATCAAGAGGATTCTTCGTGACTATGGCGAAGAACCTAAAGCAGGACTAATTGCACGGCGTATCGACGAAAGGCGCCGTGCAATTCCTCTTGAAACTACTTTCGACCTCAAAGAACTCATCGAAGAACTTGTTTCACCTACTTTAAGATTCAAAACTCTGTCAAGAGTATTTCAGGCTTTTAGGATTGCAGTGAATCTTGAATTGGAAGTGCTCGAAAAAGCTCTTCACTGCTATATCAAAATGCTGGCTCCACAAGGCAGAATAGTTGTAATGTCGTACCACTCACTCGAAGATCGAATTGTTAAAAATATTTTTCGTGAGTACGACAAGCACAATAACGACAAACCGTTACTAAAGATAATTACATCAAAACCAATTATCGCTTCTGATGACGAAATTGCTAAAAATCCCCGTGCACGCTCTGCAAAACTCAGAATAGCTGAAAAGCTGTAAGGTGATTGGTGAGTAAAATGATCTAATTACTCATTACTACCCAAAAAGTATATGGAGTGTAAAGGTAACATATTCTTATCATCATCAGATAATTTTATATAAAATTCTTGCCATAAACTAATAAAATTATCAATATCCAATAATTTGATATGTCTGTGACTTTCCCTTGCGGACCGCTCAGCTTCAGAAGTAAATGATCCGGATGTTACAAATAAACCTATATCACCATCTTTATTAAGTAATCCTGTTAAGCTCCTAATATCATCTACCGGAACAGACGAGTCAGGTCTATGCTTTACTTGAACTTTTATTCTTGGTGAAGTAGCACCCAATGGGTCGTTATAAGCTACAATATCTAATCCACCATCCTTACCTTTTGGTGAAATAAACGGAGCATGATAATTCATAGCTCTTAGTAAAGCAGCAACCATATCCTGAAACTCGTAAGCATTCTTACTTCTTATATAGTCTTTAATTCCTGATATTGCCTGCTCTTCTAATAAGTCAAGATTTGCTTTTTGTGTCTGTGTTTTAAATTCTTCAAATTCTAATGGTTCATCAGCTGTATCTTTTGATTTTTTGTTTTTTGACTCCTTATTATCCAAAGCCCATGTTCTATAAAGTTGCGATGTCTTTTCGAGCAGCTTGGCAGGACCCAGTTTTATGGCCTTCTCCCCTTCCTCTGTTAAATACCAAATACCTTTATTCTTTCTTAGGAAACCTGCTTTTATAGCATCTATAGTATAGAAATGCAAAATTGATTCCCATCTTACGTAACCGGTCTTTTCGTAAACTTCCTTTTCCCAGTCTGTAAGTTCAATTGTTTCTCTGATTTTATCTACTACCTGTTTTCCCGGTAATTGTCCACCTGATTCTTTTAATATTTTAAAAGCAGCAAACATGGTTTTTGCTGCAGCTCTTTTTGATGGTGCAAGTTTTTCTATTTCATTATCCATTTTTTTCTACATAATTAAAACTATCGCTATAAATAAATTAAAAAATTATTCTAAAATCACACATACAAAAAAAAATAATTTACACTAAGATTTATTTCTTTCATTTTCCATTATGCAAAATTAAGAAAAAAACAATTGACAAACAAGATTATTGAAGGAATTAAATTATCAGCAAGATGAATGTAGATGTTATAATATAGTTCAGTAATCTATTCTAATTCCGAGGATTGAATCTTTTTCCCTGATTTATCAATATAGAACCAGCTATCACTTTTCCAGGTGAAGTGTTCTCCATCTAAGATCTTAGAACACTTGTGTGAAACTTTTGCTTTCCCTTCAACAAACTGACTTGCACAATCAAACTGTGGCTTGACAATTACCTCACCTGTTGAATAATCAGCGAATCCAATCTTTCCATCAACAATTATCCTAAAAAGACCTTCAGAAGGATAATCAGGTCCGTTATCGAATGTGAATACATCATAAAGTATCTTCTCATTTCTGTCTATTGCTGTCATTCTTCCATCAGCAGTCATTACAATAGCATAATACTTAAAAGTGTCAGTAAAGCAGATTGGGTACCTACCGATATGAATTATAAGCTCACCTTTCAAGTTTTCGTACCCGCTCTCATTTCTTATAGAATCATATTTTAGAAATAAAAAATCATTCTCAGTAAGCGAATCTATTGATGCCTTACCATAAGTATGGGATGGTATGATTGAGAAACAGAATATTAATAAATATATCATAAATCTGAATTTAAATAGTTTTAAAAAGTGGATTATCCAATACGAATTTTGAGCAAAGAATAGTCATCTTCGAGGAAGTCTTTACCGCAGATAGTTTGTGCATCCTTGTATAAATACAAGAGTTCAGAATCAGTTTTGCTGTGATATTTTAACAAAATCTCCTGAAATTCATTAAATGTAAACATCTCTTTATTTGGCTTCTCCAATTCAAATACCCCATCCGAAAATATATACAATGAGCTTGTTTCCTCAACTTTTATTTCATCGTAATTGTATTTTAAGGAATCTACAGCTCCGATAAATATATTCTGTGATTCAAGCAGGTTAATACCCGAGTCATTTACGATTATCAAAGGAGGATGGCCTGCACCGGCATACCTCAGGGTTGAGGTTGGGATATTATAAACTGCATAGAATAACGTAAAGTAAAGTCCGCTGTATAGATCCATCTTAAATATCTTGTTCAGTGAGTTCAGAACTTCATCTGGCTTTGTAAAGTCAACATGAGGTAATGTTCGATGCTGAAGAATATTCAAAACCTGTACCGAGTGAAGTGCGGCTCCTACACCATGACCACTTACATCTATCAGGTACGATGCAAAATTATCTCTGTCTAATCTGCTGTATCCAAATGCGTCTCCACCCAAACCTACGGATGGTATATATACCCAATCTGTTCTGATTTTTCCGTTTGTTATAGGCTTGGGTATTAAAGACATAACATACTTTGATGCTATATCCAGCTCCTTGTTGATTCTCATTATCAGCTTATCCTTTGTGCTGTTGGACTGGTTGAGTTCATTATTTAGTGATTCAAGCACATGATTTTTGTGAACTATATCTGAATTTAGTTTCTTTTGGTTCTGGTTTAATGTATCGAGTTCAATATTTTGCTTGGTTATCTGATAATTCACGTCATTAAGGCGCTTGTTGAGCTCGTCTAATTCAACAATGTGATTTGATATTTGCTTATTCTTTTCTTTCAACTTCTGGTTGTAAGTATCAGATCTTTTTCTTTCATAGATTACTCTTTGGCGTTCAATTTCATAGTTATTAAGAACATAATTCAGCAAATAATATAGAATTAGCAAGTTATATGCAGTTGATAGCAGAATGTCGCCAAATCTGCTTCCTTCAGATTTATAATGTACAATCGTTTGAGGATAATAATATTGGATGATAATAGAACTCGACAAGGCAACTAAAAAAATAACAAATACAAATAATCGCTGATTCTTACCTGAAATCATTATTGATATCATGACTGCATTAAAAATTAATAAGGAATGAGAGCTGTTATAGCCATCATTCAAAAACCAGACAAAAGTCAATGCTATTACACAAGTTATAATAAATGCTTTAGCAATCTGTCCCACTGACTCGGTTTGTAAAGAGCGATTAAAGAGTATAAGAAATACAGTTGCTGATATAATAGGAATTATGTAAAGACCGTAATGAAGCTCAAAGTAATAGTTTAAGATAGCACTAGCAGTACAGAGAAGCACTGCTGCCGATGTAGTAATGATAAGTATCCGCCTTTCTAACGGGTAACTTTCGATATTATCAAATACACCATTCATTCATCAAAAACTCAAAGTATATTTTTCAAATATAACAACTCACATACAAAAATCTACAATTATTTCCAAATAAAAAAATAATATTTTTTCATATTTTTTAATATACTGTATAGAACTGTAAATTAGCTCATTACTAATTTTTTTTTTACATACTTTGATGATGGAAATAATATATAATATATTATTTAACTTACGCAGCTTGTTTCGTGAAGCAACAAAATAGCAACATAAGTTTATAAATCAGCTTAAATTAAATTGAATAATCGCAAATCAAAGTTTTATAAAAGTAAATACTATTTTTTTGCCCTTTTTTGGTAAAAACGTTTCATAGCCAGGTATTTTCTTCTAGCTTCAAGATTTAGCTTAAGTAATGCAATCATAATAAATAAGTTATATGATAGGCTTCTTTTAAATATACTTGCAAAGTTATAAACGAATTTATTGAGAATCAAAAAAAGACGTTCTACATCGTCGCCAGTCATTTTGCTAGGTAAGAAATATGGTACACTGCATGGAACACTAAATTCGGGATTTCTTATTAAATAGTCCTCAAAATCATCTGCAAATAAGCGATTTTCAGCCTTTAACTGACTGTAAATTGCAGTCCCCGGAATAGGAACAAGAACATGCAAATATGGCAATGCAATTCCGGTTCTGTCAATAAATCCAGCAACCTTATCAAACGTGGCAGGAGTGTCGTTATCGAGACCTAAAATGAAATAAGCACCTACCTTTAAGCCAGATTTGTGTATTCTTTTTATTTGTTGCTCGAACCTGTCAACAGGGAATATTTGCTTTCTCAACTGTACTTCATTTTCTTTTTCCAATGTTTCAAGTTCCAAAAGTAGTAATTCACACCCCGCATCTCTTAATACTTTTAGCACCTCTGTATCATCACCAATGTCAACAGTAGATTGCCCTCCCCACCTAATATTTAGCTTTTCTTTCGAAATAGCATTACATAAACTAATCAAATACTTACGATTATTAAACAGATTCCCATCCAGAAAAGCGACAGTTTTTTTGAATTTTGCAACCTGCTTAAGGTCTTCTATAACATATTCAACATTACGAACTTTGTAGTGATTTTTAAAAACCGGTGGATAACAACAATAAGAGCAATTGTTTTTGCAACCAGCACTAGCCATAACTGGTACAACCGTAAGTCTGCAACCGTCGAAAACACTGTAATCAAAAGTATAATCTAAATCATAACCCCAACGATATTCGTGATTAAGATTTTTGTTTTCAATATCATTGAGCAGTAATTTAATAGAATTTGGATTAGGGTATCCATAATAAACTGTATCGCAAACACTACGCATAAGTTGGTCGCTCAGTTCATCGGTATGCGAGCCAAAGATAACAGTTTTTCCAAGCGATTTATAATGCCTTGCCAGTTCTACAGCGTGAGCTATATCATATCCGGGCGACGTTATGATGATAATCTCTTCTGATGGATTGAGATCTGCGGCATCAAAATACTCTATGGTAAATCGCTTGAGCCAATCAGCAGGGATGCACGCACTAAGCATTGGCATATTGATTGCATAGTTAAAAGTAGGTAGTTCCTTTAGCATCGAACCATCCATCTTTCGATATGAAGGTTGAAGAAGGTAGATTGTCTTGTTAAACATGGTACTTTCTCCGAAAGTTAAGTTATTACTTAAAGTAATTGTTAAATTCATGATATCTTATTAAGTTAACGAATTAAGTATAAATGTGTTTTTAAAATTCATATCATTCTTATCTTTTTTAGTTACTTAAAATCAGATTATCCTAAATGTTTTTGATATTACTTACTTATACCATTTTTTTTGTATTTAAATGGATTTTTAGAGATCTAAGTTTTCAAATTTTAAAAATTAAATTGATTTCTAAAGTTGAGTTTATAACAACCCAAAAAATTGCATCTAAATTACAACCAAACCTTCACGGTTATTTGCTCTATCAATTATCCTTAAATACAAAAAAAAGTCCGACACTAAGAAGTTTCGGACTTATCATAATTATTTAATAATGAATTACTTATCTAAGCTTTTCACAACCTTTTCGATTTTAGCTACAGCCCAATCTATCTCTTCTTTTGTGATTACGAGCGGTGGAGCAAAGCGGATTATATTCACGTGAGTTTCTTTACAGAGAATACCTTCTTCCTTGAGCATTTCGCAATATGGTCTTGCCTTGGTTTTGAGAACAAATCCAATCCATAGACCGCGTCCACGGACGAAATCAATCATTGGACTATCAATAGCACGAAGTTTAGTCATAAAATATTCGCCTAATTCATTTGAGCGCTCAATCAAATCCTCTTCTTCAAGAATTTCGAGTGCTTTAACAGCAACAGCAGCACCAAGGGGATTTCCACCAAATGTAGAACCATGCTCACCCGGATGAATAACAAGCATTACTTTTTTGTCTGCAAGAACAGCAGAAACAGGATAATAACCACCTGATAAAGCTTTTCCGATAATTACCATATCAGGTCGAACACCTTCGTAGTAGTGAGCAAATAATTTACCAGAGCGGCCTAATCCTGCCTGAATCTCGTCGCAGATAAAAAGCACATTATTTTCATGGCAAATTTTCTCAACTTCTTTAAGGTATCCATCCGGAGGTATTACAACCCCGCCTTCACCTTGTATTGGCTCAATCAACACAGCAGCTGTGTTTGGAGTGATTTTGGTGCGCAGGTCCTCGGCATTACCGTACTCATGCATAGGAAATGCGGATGTGCAATAAGGACCAAAACCTTTGAAAGAACTTGGATCATCAGAGAAACCAACAATTGTTGATGTTCTTCCATGAAAATTACCGGTAGCAACAATAATTTCAGCTTTATTTTCTTCGATTCCCTTAACATCATAAGCCCAGCGACGAGCAAGTTTGATTGCAGACTCAACAGCTTCTGCACCTGAGTTCATTGGAAGCGACATTTCGTAGCCGGTCATCTGATTTAATTTTTGATATAATCTTGGTAATTGATCATTACGAAAAGCACGACTTGTTAAAGTAACTTTTGTCGCCTGTTCAACAAATGTTTTGAATAATTTTGGATGACAGTGACCTTGGTTTACTGCTGAATAAGCAGCAAGACAATCCAAGTATTTTTTTCCTTCAACATCAGTAACCCAGCATCTTTCGGCTGAATGAACAACAACATCCAATGGATGATAATTATGAGCACCAAACTCATTCTCGATATTAATATAATCTTGTGTTTTCATTTTTTTATTTACCTTTTATTATAAAATTAATTTTCGTCGAATAGCATTGTAAGTAAAGCCATTCTTACGTACAAACCATTTTTTGTTTGTCTGAAATATGCAGCACGTGGGTCGTTATCAACTTCGCTGCTAATCTCGACAGACCTCGGTAGTGGATGCATTATAATAGCATCATACTTCATGGTTTGGAGTACTTTAGTATCTATGTTATAGTTTTCGAAGTTAACGTTTTTCTTCTTTAATCTTTCTTTGTCTATTCTGGTTTGATATACTACATCTACTTTGCTCAGAATACCTTTTGATGATAGAGATAACTCATAATTTATATTTCTTTTATCAAGATATTCCAAAATATCAGGTTTGATTTGCATTTCTTCAGGAGCGATAAAATAAAGCTTAATTCTATCATATTTTGCCAGTAAATAAGCTAATGACCTGACAGTACGCCCATTATCGAGTGCACCGATAAATGCGACAGATAGTCCGTCAAGAGTTTTACACTCATTGTATATTGTGTACAAATCGAGCAATGCTTGTGTAGGATGTTGCCCACCCGAACCGTCTCCTGCATTTATTATAGGCACTTCAGAAACAGCAGCAGCCCTTTTAGCGCCACCTTCTTCTATATGACGCAAAACTATAGCGTCACAATAATTACCAATAATTCTGATTGTATCTTCTATCATCTCACCTTGTATTTCAGACGAAAACTCAGAAGCATGTTCGGTTGAGAGTACCTTACCTCCAAGTCTCAACATAGCAGAAGCAAAAGAAAAACTTGTACGTGTAGATGGTTTGTAAAACAAATTTGCCATAATTTTGTTGCTGTAATCCATTGTACCACCACGAGCAACAATTTTCTTCATTTGCTCAGTACGCTCAAATAGTTCTTTTAACTTGGGCAATGTAAACTGTTGGCTTTCGATTATATGATTTATTGTCATTTATAATACTCCTGATTAATGTATTAAGTCATCTTGATTAATTAAAGTACCGTTCACGTAAGATTGTACAGCATTTTTTATATCAAGTTCGGCAGTTAGAATTGCAGTAAAGTCATACTTCAAAAGCTTTTCCTTCATTCCTTCGCCCATACCACCTGATAATACCACTTTACAATCTTTGATTAAACTAAGTAATACATCGTGATAATCCCTATTCCCGGATCCACCATCAATGATTCCAATGCTCAATCGTTGCTTTTTGGGATTATGAGCTTCATTATCAGGAAAATCAATATAGTAGGGTTCTGAAATTTCATTTCCATTAATTTCATAAACTGCAAAATATTTTGATTTACCAAAATGCTTACTAAGATTAATCTTGTTGTTTGTCACAACAGCAATTTTATACTTATCCATATTTTATCCTATAATATGCGTACCGGCTTTGCCATCAAGAGCATCCATCAAATACTCATAAGATGTTATGATAGCATGCTTCCCGCCGTTTCGAATAAATCTAATAACCGACTCAACTTTCGGTCCCATACTTCCTGAGGGAAAATGGCCTTCGTCATAGTATCTCTGAAGTTCATCAGCAGTAACTCTGTCAAGACCAATTTGATCAGGTTTTTTATAGTTTAAATAAACTTTGTCTGCATCAGTACTAATTATAAATGCATCAACACCTAAGTTGTATGCCAAAAGGGCTGATGAACGGTCTTTGTCTATTACAGCTTCCGAACCTTCGATATCACCATCTTCCTTCACAATAACAGGAATGCCTCCACCACCCAGAGCGACTACGACAGCATCCAAATCAATGACTTTTTTTATAATTTCAAGCTGAAGAACAGATTTTGGCTCAGGTGAAGCAACCACTCTTCGATAACCTCTTGAAGCATCCTCAACGATGTTCCAACCCAAATTACGTTTCTTCTCTTCAGCTACATCTTTTGTATAAAAAGGTCCTATTGGTTTTGAAGGGTTTCCGAAAGCAGGGTCATTATCATCTACAGAAACCATTGTAGGAATAGTAGTAACAAGTTTATTTAGCCCCAAAGACTTTATTTGCTTCTCTAGTGCACGATGCATTATGTAACCTATTTCGCTCTGAGTAGTTGCCACACACATATCTAATGTGTGAGTATATACTTCTCCTGAAGCTCTTTCAGATCTCAACAGAGCAGCACCGGCTTGTGGACCGTTGCCGTGAGTTACAACAACGTGCCAGCCGTTTTTAATCATTAAAGCAACAGATTTTGCAGTTTCATTAGCATTAAAAAGTTGTTCATCAATTGTTCCCCTTTCGCCGGCTCTAATCAATGAATTACCTCCAACTGCTATCAAAGCTGTTTTAAGCATATCAGCCCTGCTTCATAAGTTTGTACATTACTGCTTTTTGTGCATGAAGTCTATTTTCTGCTTCCTGGAATACTACTGAATATGCAGCATCAATAACACCGTCAGTTACCTCATCTCCACGGTGAGCAGGCAAACAATGCATAAATATAGCGTCACTTTTAGCCGCTGACATTAATTTTTCGTTTACCTGATAAGGCATAAATATTCTTCTTCTCTCTGCAGCTTCTGACTCTTGCCCCATTGAAGCCCAAACATCAGTATAAACAGCATCTGCACCTTTTACAGCTTCGAATGGGTCGTGCAATACTTCAATTTTTGCACCAGTAAGTTTTGCATCCTCTACTGCCTGATTATATGCCATCATGTTAGGTTCGTATCCTCTTGGGCATGCAATAGTAACATCAACTCCAAGTCTTGCACCTGCATCCATAAGTGAATGAGCTACATTATTGCCATCACCAACATAAGTTAATTTCAAGCCTTCAAGTTTACCCTTAACTTCATAAACAGTCAGAAAATCTGCCATTGCCTGACAAGGATGTGAATAATCAGTAAGTCCATTGATTATTGGAATTTTTGCATATTTAGCCATATCATCAACGATATTATGACCGAAAGTACGAATCATTATTCCCTGAACCATTCTTTCTAAGTTTTTGGCAACATCATATACTGATTCACGTTTACCTAGCGATATCTCAGCAGGTGATAAATACAAAGAATACCCACCCAATTGCTGAATACCCACATCAAAAGTAGTACGTGTACGAAGTGACGGCTTTTCAAAAATTAATGCTAAAGTTTCGCCCTCGAGTACTTTGGAATATTTCTTGCGATCTTTTTTCATATCAATTGCTGTATCAAATGCTTCGTGGATTTCTTCAGTTGTGAAATCGCGAACCATCAAAAAATCTCTTTTCATTTTCAATCTCCTAAAAAAATATATAATTTAATAAATGTTATTAATTAAAAATTCTAATTTATGATAATAAGCTGTAACTAAACTACAGTTATTCTAAACAGGTGCGTCTGTTGTATAATGCTTAAATTGGTTAATCTTGCTTGAACGGGATTTAGGAAGGTTCAGACCATTAATATACACACAAGCTCTGACGGATACTTGCTTTGTGTGATATATGCAATATAGTCTGTACATGATTATATCAGTTAATTATTTTATAATTTGCTCATTTAATTAACTCAAAAATAAGCAAATTAAACTGCACAACAAAATACAATTTTCCGATTTGTTAGTTCGATTATTTAATTTGATGGTAAATTTCATTTTACTAAAGGATATGAAGATTAAATTATATATTAGACATTAGTTAATTTATTTTCATTATTTAGTTTGTTTTTTAATTTTTATAAGTAAAAATATTTATTCACATATTTAACCTATTATATTATAATTACTTAATGAATGAATAGAATTGGAGGAGACGGGTCGAAGAAAATTGAGTAATTTGGAAGTTCACTTCATTTAACTAATTAATTTTAATATACTTAATATTTTTCTTCGATTTATAAAATAAATAGTTATATTTGTCTAAATTAATTTTCAATTTTTTAGAAGAGGTATTATTATGAACCATAATTTACGGATAGATAATTATAAGTTATCTGGAATTAAAAAAATAGTGTTAATTTTAATATCTCAACTTATCACACTTTTTTTTGCAACATCAAGCACTAATGCAACAGATTTGACTATTGTAAAATTCAATTCTCCACAAGATTCAATAGTAATTGGTGAAATATTCAAAATTGGATTCAAACTTGCTAACACAAATGTTCAACCAGCCTTAGAATATTGGCTGAGAGTTTTTATGACGGATGAAAACGGAAATTCCGTTTTTAGCCTAGATACTGTTGGATCACCTATTTCTCCGTTTACTGAAAGAGACATCATTATCGACAATGATCTGTCAATATTTAATTCAGGGAATTACAATATAAAAGTTCTGGTTGATTTTGATGAAGAAATTAATCGTGGAAACGATACTTTATCCAAAAGTTTCGTTGTTTATAATCCAGTGAAGCCTTTGAGTATAAATACAGAATTATTTTTTCATCACTACAGTAATCCAACCGGGATGCCAATAAATTTATTTGGTCACTTAAGATTAACCTATCCTCCCCAGGATGAGTGGAAATATGTAAATTATTTATTAACAGCAGATACTACTAATCCTGAATATACTGAATGGAGTGTAAAAAATGCACTAATACCTGTATTTTCCGACACGTCGAGGGTTGATGTATCATTATCTTATGATTTGCATAAATACTCACTTCAAGGCAGCGATAAAATATATAGTTACTTGATAATTGATGATCTGCCATTGATTGATTTAGACAAAATTTCTGGTTGGAATCTTCAAAACTATAATTATGATACTCTAAATATCTCTAACGGACTACTATTAGAGTCATCGACGAATAATACACAAATTTCGCAAGCACCAAAACCTCAAATAAACGCTCCTATCAGCGATACAACTTATAGAGGTTGTAATGTACCTAATTTAGATTTAAATTCTAAAGTTTACAACCCAAGTACAATTACAAATTACGCAGGTGATGAAAATGCATGTGCACCTGTTTCAGCTGCTAACAGTATGCAGTGGCTAGAAGATAATTTCAGCAATATCAGAACTGGCTTAAGTCACAGAAATAAGTTAATTTGGCTGAGTAAACTTATGAATAGGGAAAACAATAAGGGCGTTTTTATAAGAGATTTTATACAAGGCAAGCTAGCATTCATTAATAAGTACAAACTACCAATCAGAGTAAAATTTCAAGTTTTCAACGAAGATGGAAATATTGATTCACCTGATCGAATAGAAAACGATGCAATTAATAGAGGTGATGGCAAATATCCAACATGGAATTTCCTTAAAAAAGAAATGAAAGATGAAGAAGATGTAGAAATGTTTATTGAATATCATCGAAAGATTGGTAATAATGATGAGGTAAGGGGAAGACATGCGATTACGGCATCAGGTGTTGCTGAAACTGCCGGGAACAAAATCCTTTGGTACAAGGATGACAGCGATCAGGATAAGGAAGGAGGCAATACAGAAAAACAAGTAAAATGGGACACCCTGTCGAATGGTACACCTATAATTGATTCGGTTCAAAAACGAGGCGATACTACATGGTATACTTCTGTTTACGGTATAGTTTCGGAAAGCTATGATTCTACCGTAGTATTTAAAGAAAAAGGCAAACTACAAAGATTATGGGATGGATTGAAAGGATTTGGAAGATTTGTCACAAATACTGATATTATTGAGGTTGGTGCACCAAATCAGGGCTATTTGAATATTATGGCACGTAAGGATGAAAATTCTATCCCGAAATGGATTATAAGAAATTATCCAATTCAGGAATCTGAAATAAATACATCATTATTTTTTGATTTGGTACAATTGGGATTAGAAAATTCTGTTGAAACTAACAGAATACAGTCGAAGATTATTTATTCTGAGGACTTTATTGAACTTACTCCAAATATAAATAGTAATGACTGGTTCTGGTATAATTGCGACAACATCAATATCGAACAAAGCATTTCTTCAGTGGATGATTATAATAATAATTTGGATATTGAGTTTAGGGTAAATGATCTACCGGAATATTCACCATCATCGCCAACAATATCTGATGATTTCTCAGTTAATTTGGGTAATTCATTTATTGATCTTATAAGTGATCAATATAACCCCTCTACAGTATCGAACTATAAAGGAGACCAAAATGCACTTGGACTTAGTTCTTTTGCTGCATTAATAAAATCCATTGATAACAATTTATCCCAAATTGACCTGGGAATGAATTCAAGAGAAATTCTCTACGGTCTGGATAGTTTTACTGATAGACAGGCAGAAAAAGGAGTTTATAGAAATAACCTGATAAAAGCACTTTTGAATTTTATTGATAATAAGAAATCAAAAATAAATGTTGTATTTCAAAGCACAAAAATTACGGATGAGAAAATATATGGTGATAGTTTATTTGGTCACTTTGCCGAAAATAAAAATGATTCCGAACAAAATCCTTCCTTTGAGTTTTTAGCAAATGAAATTAAAAACAACAGATATCCTGCAATAGAATTTGCTTGGTATGATAATAGTGGCCGTAAATTTGGCAGTTGGGCTATTGTTAAAAGAGTTTTCAAGCAAAAAGGAATAGAAAAACTTGAGATTGTATATGATGAGGATATTAAAGGTCCTGGCGGGCTTATCAACACATTTATAACCATGTTTAGAGACGCTAAAGGAAACAATCATTTAGTTGAGTTTTCGGATAATGAAGCAAAATGTATTCTTGAATCTATAGTTACTTTGGGCTACGACCCATCAATGATATTTAGTTCTGTATCAAATGAGGATATTTATGTCAAAAATTTACTGTCAATTAAGCCGAACCCATCCAATAGCAGTTCAGGTGTACTAATCCAACTTGAAATTCCTAACGATGATTCAGTAATAATTCAGCTTTTTGATATGTTGGGCAACAAAATATCAGACATTTATGAAGGTTCAGTTTCAAAAGGTCTTATGAACCTTAATCATACTTTTGACTTAAATCTTGGTTCGGGTATCTATACAATTACAGTAGTTGGTAATAAATTTAGAAGCAGTGAAAAGATTGTTATCATGAATTGAGAATTATTGAATAGGGTTGTATCTAAAAGTTTAAATCAAGTAATTTTTCAAATTATAAATTAACTCATAATCCAAAAAAAATTACTTAGATTAATGATACAGCCCTATTAATGTTATTAATAACATTAAAATAACGAAGTTTGTAACTCAACTTTTTCATCAAGAAAAGTTCGCCTGTGAAGTGGGCAAATTCCAAATTTTTGAATATTTTTGTAATGCATATCTGTAGGGTACCCCTTGTGCTTATCAAATCCATATTCAGGAAACTGCTTATGGGCTTTGCTTATCATCCATTCATCTCTTGTAACTTTGGCAATTATTGATGCAGCAGCAACAGAGATAGATATTTCATCACCTTTGACAATTGTGGTGTAAGGCAAGTAGTAATCAGTAAAATAGTTCCCATCAATAAGCAGATGTGATGGAACCATTCTCAAACCTTCAACCGCCAGTTTCATAGCTTTTACTGATGCTTGTAAAATATTGATATCATCAATTTCTTCTGGATAAACAAATCCGGTACTAACATCAAGGGCATATCGGTATATTTCCTCAAATAATTTCTTCCTTTTCTTTTCGGTAATTTTCTTTGAATCATTAATTCCGATAATTGGGCAATTTTTATCCAAAACAACCGCTGCAGCTACAACAGGACCAGCCAAAGGACCTCTTCCTGCTTCATCAATACCTGCTACAATCTGGTTATTTAGCCAATATTTATCTTCATATTGATTTCCCGGGGCAGTGAGCATATAAGATATACCGATTTGAAAATTGATAAATTATTAACTACAAATATAAACAAATCGGTCAATATATCATCGGTTTGTATTTTCAATTAATTTGAGGAACTCATTTCTAAGATTTAAATCATCGAGTAAGTATCCACGCATTGATGAAGTTGTCATAAGAGAATTTTCTTCGGAAGAACTCACACCTCTGGCAATCATACAGTAATGTTTAGCGTTAATTACTACACCAAGTGCTTTCGGTTTAAGTAAATTCTGCAGATAATCTGCAATTTGTTCGCCAAGCTCTTCTTGTATTTGACCACGTCTCGAAAACCAATTTACAATTCTTGTAAGCTTTGATAAGCCGATAACATTTTTGTTGGGAATATAACCGATAGAGCACATTCCAGAAATCGGTTGCCAATGATGCGAGCATACCGACATTACCTCTATTCCTCTACTAATAATCAGATTATTTACATTATTTCTATTCGGGAAAACAGTCATCTTGGGAGCTTGTTCAAATCTACCTGCAAAAAGCTCATTGATAAGCATTTTTGCTAATCGTTTAGGCGTTTGAGTACTGTTGGGGTCATTTCTGGAGATTCTCAAAATATCGAAAATTTCTGAGTATTTCTCTTCAACTTTTATCAACATTTCATGTCTTTCATCATCAGAAACAGGGAAATTACCATTAGCATCAAAGTTTTTATAACCGAGTGAGTTAAAATCAGGATATAATTCACTCATTTCTTCATTCCATTCATAATCATCAATTGTATTTATATCAATTATGTTTAGACTATCATAATTTCCAAATATTGAATTTATATTCATTTTGACTCACTGTTTAAATAAAGAGGAATATTAACACTATCACCGAAGTACTCAACATAGCTGTCTTCGGATTCATAGAGCCGCATTTTAAAAAGCTTTCCATCGTCAATTTTATTTTCCAATAATTTCCAAAAAGTAACAACAATATTCTCTGCTGTTGGTATTATGCCCTTGAGAAAAGCCACGTCATAATTAAGATGCTTGTGATCAACCTTATCAACAATTTCATAATTTATTATCCTTTTTAATTTCTTTAAATCTATAACATACCCGGTTTCTGGATTTGGTAATCCACATACCGTAACTTCCAAAACATAATTATGTCCATGCCCAAAGAAATTATTACATTTGTCGAATACTTCGTCATTCCTTTCATCAGAGAATGTAGGATTGAATAATCTGTGTGATGCAGAAAATTCAACTCGCTTTGTTACGTATAACATAATAATTCCTGTTTTTTGTTTATAAGATGTTTTATTTTGTTAATCACGTATCATTTTATTTAATATTTGTATAATATTTGTATAATAATTCATTATGATGAAAATTTCATTAAATAGTTATCTTAAATTAATTTTTGCAACTGTTTTTTTTGCATCCTGTACAAGTATTAAGGACAGCAGCAACGATAGTTCAACGGCATACCCTAATGTCATTGCAAGTAATTTTTATAGATACGAAGCCAATTGTATAATGAACTCTTCAATGGGTTCGCAATCATTGTCATTCAGGGCTAAAGTAAATATATCATCCAAAGATACTATCTCAATGGTTGTTTATGGACCATTAGGTATAACAGTTGGAAAACTATACTCAGATTCAAAATCTTTTCGTTTTTTGAATGTACTTGAAAACACTGTTTATATTGGTACACCCTCACAGGAGAATATCAAAAAAGCTACTAACATTAGCATTTCACTTCCGGATTTGATTCATTTGTTCAAGGGCCAAACCCCGTATAACATCAAAGAGTACAGAGCATTCCCAACTCATGATAATAGCAAGCTGATGTTTCAGAGAATTGCTCCAGATGAATATGCGGATTTTGCAGTAATTGACAAGATTAAAAGGCAAATAGTACAATACCAAAGAAAGGATAAAAGTAATAGTTTACTTCTAAACTCTACTTTCGACGCCTATAAGTCAAAAGACAATTATTCGGTACCCACTTCGATAAATATTTCAATACCAAGCTATGATGGTAAAGTATCAATAGAAATTGAAGACTTTAAATTCAATGAGAATGCGAAAATCCCCGAAACTTTTAATATTCCATCATCAGCTACTCTTATTGATTTGGATAAATAACCATGAATTACAAATTCTTTCTGATAGTATTAGTAATATTAAACATATTTTATACAAATACTATACACTCAGCCACAAAAAAGAAGAAATCAAAGAAAATTTCAAGTAAAGTAGTTGGTAATTACCCTTCAACAATTGTTTTGGACTCATTGTTAGACGAAGGAGTTTTATATAAAAACATTCTTTTCGGCAAACGAAAGAATAAAATCAGCGCTAACATTTTAGAGATTAAGCTAAATAGTACAAAAAACACACTCGAAGTACTTAAAGCCCTTGATAACATAAATGAGTTAGACAAACTTCAGCAAATAATTAGATATAGCGACTCCACTGATAGAGCCAAAACAATAGCAGCAGTCAATGGAAGCTTTTGGCGTGCCGCAAAAAATAATCCTATAGGTCCTTGCATTATTGATGGTAATGTTATAGAACAAAATCCTTACAAAGATTGGTCATCTTGTTTTATTGATACGAACGGCACTCCCTTTATTGATAACTTTAAACTTTCGGGAAGTGTAAAACTTCATGATGGTAAAATCATAAACATATCTACCACAAACAGAAGAAGGGATTCGGCAGCTGTTGTTTTCTATAATTTTTATGGTGGTGAACAAATTCCACATTTAAGTCTAAATAAACTTGAAAAACAGATAGAAAAAAGCTATATGGATTTCCTTCAAGATTCCACAATATTCGTTGGTGATTCAACCGAGCAAGATTTTAGCTATGATTCTTTTAGAAGTGTTCTGATTGAACAATTCAGAGCAGAACAACTTGAAAGTTCAATATTTAAAGCAGTTGTGGAATTTATTGACAAACCCGGAATAAACAAGAAATTTAGAGCAGTAGTAAACTATATTGATACAGGAACCGTAAAAATTAATTCAAATCAGGGAGTTCTTTCGCTAGGTTTTTTTGTACCACCCGATTTATATGTGATGACAGGCGATACATTGGAATTCACATTCTATACGAATGTACACAAAGAAAAACAGTTCAACTTTGCACTTTCTGCAACTCCCAGACTTGTAAGACATGGAAAAGCCGGACATGAAGCTTACATCGAAGGTTCGCGATCAAGAAGATTTATAAACGGGCATTTAGGAAGAACCGCAATAGGTTATAATCAAGCTAAAGATATTTTCTATCTGGTAACTATAGACCATCCTAATTCTTCGGCCGGAAAAAAAGGAGCTTCTCTTGGTGAACTTGCTCAGATTATGAAGCAAATTGGGTGCTATGATGCAATGAATTTAGATGGGGGTGGCTCGAGCATTATGGTAATTGATGGAAAAAACATTATGGCTAAATACAATCCAGAAGCTTCCAGGAGAATTTCAGTTGCTATTGGTGTTAGGAAAAAAGATAATTAATAATGGGTTAAAAATTGATTTACCAAACAATAAAATACACACAAAAAAAAAATATTTGCAAGATTACTATAAATCGCCCGGAAGTCAGGAATGCACTTAACAGCTTAGTTGTAAATGAACTTTATGATGCTTTTTCAAAGGCAGAAAAAGACGAAAACATCAGATTGGTAATATTAAGCGGAGAAGGCAAATCATTTTGTGCGGGTGCTGATCTTAAATGGCTTGGAGAAGTTGCTGACTTTAGTTACGAGCAAAATTATGATGAATCATATAAGTTAGTTAAGCTTTTATACTTAATTCACGACTTGAGCAAACCCGTTATAGCTCGGGTAAATGGAAGTGCAGTAGGAGGAGGTGTTGGATTGATGCTTGTCAGTGACATAATTATTGCTGATGATGAATCTCTCTTTGGTATCAGCGAAGTTTCCATTGGAATAGTTCCTGCTGCAATTGTACCTTTTATTCTTAATAGAATTGGTGAAACAAAAGCAAGAGAATACCTTATAACAGGTGAGAGAATTAATGCAAAAACTGCACAAGAAATTGGTTTAATAAATTATGCCGTTAAACGTGAATTACTTGATAAGAAAGTAAATACTACAGTTGATTTAATACTTGGCAATGGTCCTAATGCTTTGAGAATAGTCAAATCTATGATAAACATCATAAAAAAATCCGGCAACGAAGAGCATTTAGATTACATAGCTCAGACTATAGCAGAATTAAGAATTAGTTTGGAAGGTCAAGAAGGAATGAGAGCTTTTTTGAGTAAAACAAAACCGTCATGGGCAATTAAATAATTTAAGGAGAACACATTGATTAAGAGAATCCTGATAGCAAATCGAAGTGAAATTGCTTGCAGAATAATCAAGACATGCAAAAAAATGGGTATTGAAACTGTAGCAGTGTATTCTGATATTGACTCTGAAAGCTTACACACAAAACTCGCTGATTATAAATATTGTATCGGTGGAACAAGCGCAAAAGAGTCATACTTAAATATGGATTTAATTATCGAAGCTGCACAAGAATGCGGTGCCGATTCTATTCATCCCGGATATGGATTTTTGTCCGAAAATCCTGAGTTTAACAAAAAAGTAATTGAAAGTGGTTTAACTTTTATAGGCCCAAACTTTGAATCAATGGCACTCCTAGGTTCAAAAACTGCCTCAAGAGAGCTCATGATAAAAAACAATGTCCCTGTTGTTCCGGGCTTGAAAAGTAATTCCGGTGCATTAGAGGACTATATCAATTTTGCAAATTCAGCCGGATACCCTGTTTTGATAAAAGCTGCAGCAGGTGGTGGCGGAAAGGGTATGAGAATAGTAAGGCAAGAGGGTGAACTTGAAGAGAGCATTGCCACGGCAAAAAGAGAATCAATGTCAGCTTTTGGAAGTGAAGAGGTATTTATTGAAAAATATATAGAAGAGCCAAGACATATAGAATTTCAGGTTGCAGGAGATAAATTTGGGAACTATATTCACTTATTCGAAAGAGAGTGTAGTTTGCAAAGAAGACATCAAAAAATTATTGAAGAATCCCCCTCCACTGCCCTTGATGATGAATTAAGAGAAAGGATGGCGAATGCTGCCATAAATGCAGTTCAATCTGCCGGATATGATAACATTGGTACAGTTGAGTTCCTGTTGGACAAGAATAATAATTTCTATTTTTTAGAAGTAAATGCAAGAATCCAGGTAGAACATCCAATTACAGAAGAGGTTACAAATACTGACCTTGTCGAGATGCAAATAAATATTTCGAATGGGCTTAAATTAGATACTGCTAAAATTTACACCCAAAATGGTTGGGCGATTGAATGTAGAATATATGCTGAGGATGGATTTAACAACTTTTTACCTTCATCAGGCAAAATACTTTACCTCCAAACTCCTGAAGGAGATGGAATAAGATATGATTCAGGAATTGAAACCGGTAGTAATATTTCTGTCTTTTATGACCCAATTTTAGCTAAGCTGATTGCTTATGCAAACACCAGAGAAGATGCCAGACTAAAGATTATTGATGCGCTTAAAAACAATGTAATTTTAGGAGTCAGAACATCTATACCATTTATGATTAAGTTACTTGAAAGTGATGAGTTTATCAAAGGAAATACATATACAAATCTAATTGAACAGAAGTATAATGAGTTTACCAAATATGATGATGAAAGTACCCTTCATTATGCAATCGCAGCAGCTTCTAATATCAACAGGTCAGCAGATTCATATACTGAACCTTGGCTCGGACTTGGTAAGTGGGAAATATTAAGTAATTTTGGAGAATAGAAAATGGTATTAAGCTACAAAGGTACTAATTATCAGGTACAGTCAACCCTAGAAAATGGTACGATTAAGACTAATATAAATGACAATATAGAAAGCATTATACTAAAAAGAATTGGTTCAAATATTTTTGAATCTATTAAAGAAAACAAAAAAATATTTGTAGCAAAAGATTCAAAACATATATATGCAATGATTGATGGTTTTCAGTATATTTTGGACTTAAAGCCTGATGATTTTATTTATCACGAAGGAGATAAATTAAGTGATGATACACATGATTTCATTTATGCACCTATGCCGGGCTCAATTGTTCAAATATTAGTAAATGAAGGAGATGTTGTAGCTCAAGGTACTCCCGTAATCATTATTGAAGCTATGAAAATGGAAACTAAACTTTATAGTTCAATCAGTGGTAGAATTAACAAGGTAAATTGCTCGAGAGGTATGCAGGTAGATACTGATTTGGTATTGATTGAAATTATTAATTTATCTGATAATCAGGAGTTAAAATAAATGAAGCCTATAATTATAACTGGAGCAATTGTTGTAACGTTAGCTCTTGCTTCATATTCTATTGCAATTATAACTGAACAAATGACAAAGAAGTTATCTAAGAAGGTTCTTCTGTTTCTTACAATAGGAATAATTCTTGATATAGCAGCTACAATCATGATGATTATTGGTTCATCTAATGGACCGTTTACACTGCACGGATGGGTAGGATATTCTGCACTTGCGTTCATGCTGGTTGATACCTATTTGCTATGGAATGTTAAATTCAAATTTGGACTAAATTCAGCAGTACCTTCAGGTACACATTTATATTCAAGATTTGCTTATATTTGGTGGGTTCTAGCTTATATTACAGGAAGTATGTTGGTTATGATTAAGTAAAAATAACAAACCCCCGTCAATTTAATCTTAACGGGGGTCTTTACAATCTAATTTATATACTATTTCATTATTTGCATATCTACTCTTCGAGCTTTTATAAGCTCTTCTTCGGTAAAAATGTCACTTTCATCTTGGGGAATCATAGGCTTTTCAATATTGGCAAGAACCCGTTTCTCTGAAATTCCAGCTTCACTTATCCTTTTTCTGATAAAATCTCTACGTTTAACATTAGTTTTTTCGAGCTCATTCTCATGCATAAAACATCTCAAATAAACATTATGTTCTGTGTTGACACGAAGGTATTCACTGACTGCATCTACAATCTTTAGGTACTCACTCGTAAGAGTAGAATCATTATCCTTTTCGAATTGTAAAGTTGTCTTCCAACCCGGGAACATTTGAATATTCGGCAATTTCTCGCCTTTGAAGTTTACTCCCGAAGGTTTGGGTATATCTGATGCAGTTCCGGCAGTTCCACATGATAAAAATGTTATTGCCATAAGCAATAAAGCTATTAATACTTTCATAAATATATTCCATTAATAATCATATCACTTTGTATAAATCGAAATTAGCATAAAATTATTGAATGATATTTTAATCAAAAGTAATCCAACCAATCTGAACTGCATACTTAATAAGTTCGGCAGTATTTTTCAGATTTAGCTTATGCATCACATTTCTTCTGTGTGTTTCGACTGTTCTGGGTGAGATAAATAAAATATCAGCAATCTCGTTGGATGTCATTCCCTGAGCAGTAAGTTTGGCTACAGATGTTTCTCTCTCAGTAAGTAATGGTTGCTCCAAAATATCATCTATATCAGTAATTCCACCTACCAAACTTTGCATAACCTCTTTCGAAATATATTTTTTGCCTTCGTATATATTAAGAATTGCACTTACAAGCTCTTCTTCCCCGGAATTTTTTAGTACATATCCTAAAACACCTAAATTAAAAGCATTTTTGATAATATTCTTATTGTTGTGCATAGACAAAATAAGAAATTTTGAGTCAGGAAAATTATACTTGAGGGAATTTATGACTACAAATCCATCCATATCAGGTAAGTTAATATCAATAATAAATACATCAATATGGCCAACTAATTTGGAATTATTAATTGCATCTTTGCCATTTAAAGCAAACCCAATAAATTCAAAATTACTATTTTTTTCTAAGATTTGCGATACACCGTCAACTATCATTTTATGGTCATCAACCATATATATTCTAATCTTCTTCATTAATTTGGCACCTCTATTGTTATTGTAGTCCCGTGATTTTTTTGCGAATCTATGTCAATTTTACCATTAAGCAGTGAGATTCGGCTTTTAATATTTGTAAATCCCATTCCGTATTTAACAGTCTGGGCATCAAACCCTATGCCATTATCTTCTATAATAATCAAGATATTATTGGGATAGGAAAGTATTTGGAAATGAATTTTTGTGCAATAAGAATGTTTCACAGCATTATTCAATAACTCTTGTACAACCCTGTAAATATGAATTTTAGAATATCTCTGAAGCGCTTTCTTTCGAGCTTGAATATAATATTCAATTCTAATGTTTGAGCTTGACTTGTACATCTCCAACAGCTCTTCTATTGCAGCATCAAGCCCAACTCTCTCGAGAACCGGTGGCATAAGTGAATAAGCAAATTGTCGCAAATCTTTTACTATCTCATCTACAAGCTTTATCTGCTCGTTTATAAAACTCTTGCTGTCGAATTCGTTATCTGCTATCTTATTTTTTAAATTACTTAGGTTAAATTTTAAAAAAGCCATAAATTGACCTGCACCATCATGGAGATCTTTAGCAAATCTGGCTCTTTCGTCTTCCTGTGCTTTAATGATTGACTTTATTGATTCTGATTTACTCTCGGTTACTTCATCAAGTAATCCCTTAAGCTTTTCGTTAGCTTTTTGCAGTTCGTCAGTTCTTTCGCGTACCCTTTTTTCCAATGCTTCATTAATCTGGATGATTTCTTTTGTCTGTGATTCCAGTAGTTCATTTTTTGCTCTTATTTCTTCTGTTCTTTCCTTAATTTCCTGAGTAAGGAGTTGATTTCTGTTTTTTGTGATGCTTATCTTCAGTTTATAGATTATTATTGCCATCGAAACAATGAATATAAATAGAAACAAATAGAATGTATTTGTTCTCCAAAATGGTGGTTTAATAATAATTTTTAGTGAAGTACCTGATTCATTCCAAACATTATCTGAATTGGAAGCTATAACCCTAAATACATATTCGCCCGGTTTAAGATTAGTATATCGAGCAAACTTCTGATTACCAGAATATACCCAATTTTTATCCACACCTTCCATCATATATGCAAAGTTATTAAATTCAGGATTTGTAAACTCTAATGCTGCAAATTCGAAAGAAACAGTATTATCAAGATAGTTTAGTTGTAGCTCATTTAATGACCATGGATTTAAACCGGTATCATAATCAATATCAAACACATTAATTTTTGTTATTACAACATTTGGCAAGTTTGGATTATCAATGATTTCACTAGGGTGAAAATGAACAATACCACCTAATCCACCGAAGAAAATTCTTCCTGAATCTGAGCTTGAATATGAATTAGTATTAAATTCATTTGATGGAAGCCCATCACTTACTGTAAAATTTCTAATTCGAAAATTATTGGTGTCCTTAAATTTTATTCTGGATATGCCTCTGTTTGTTGATAACCAAAACAATGAATCATTACTTGCAACAATACCATATATAAATGAATTGCCAAGACCTGAAAGTTGATTAATTCTGAAAAACTTTTCTGTCTTAGGGTCAAACAGGTTTAATCCATCACGAGTGCAAGCCCAAACCCTGCTTTGACCATCAATTTTAATACAGGAAACATAGTCATTGCTAATAGAATTAACCGAAGATTTATCAAAAGCAAATCTTACAATTTTTCTTTGAAATATATTGAATTTGTAAAATCCGAAATCAGTTCCAATATAGTAAATTGAGTCAGATTGTTGAGTGAACGAATAAACATTGTCACCTATTAAATCATAATAATTGTCAACTAACTCAAATAATTTTATTTGCTTGCCACTTTTCTTGTCATATTTTATCAGTTTATTATCTGTGCTTCCATACCATATATTATTATTAAAATCCTCGTAAATCACATGACATGCTCTTGCTTCCATTGCCGGCTTAAATACACCAACCCCTTTGCTTAATGTATCTATGTGTGAACTTCCACCGTACCAGATGGTTCCGTCACTATCCTCAAAAATAACCATTCCTGTATTAAATCTTATTTTATAGGGTTGATTTGACTCCTGTGTATAGATACTCCATTTATTTTTACTAACATCATACTTGTTTAACCCACCAAATATAGTTGTTACCCATAGATTTCCTTTCGAGTCATACAGAATTCCTTTAGGAAAATTTCTACTAAGCGAATTACGATTGTTTTCCTGATAAGATAATACCTGGAATCTATTTTCTGCTTCCTTTGTTTTCAAAATACCGGAACCATCAGTCAAAACCCAAAAAATACCTGACTTATCAAAACCACATCCGTTAACGCTCAACTTGGGATCAAAATAACTTTTATCGCTCTTAAAATTATATATTTTAGTGGTTCCGTTAATAATATCGTAAACAGCTGCTCTTGAATATCTCAGACTAGTGAACCACAATTTATTATTATTGAAGGCAATAAAGCCAAAAGGCTTAATGAAACCGGAGCTGGTTATTAATCTGTCTTTAAGGGGCAACTCTAAAACTTGATAGAGTCCATCATTTATTAAATAATAAAGATTACCTTTATTGTCAGTCTCAACATCAAAGAATTGCGAACCATCAGAAGAACTTTCTCTTATCGTTTCATATAATTTATTATGATTTTTGTATTTAAGAAGTGACTTAAGCCCAAGAAACCAGATATTTCCTTTAAAATCTTTCTTAATTCTGAAATATCTGTTCGTTTTATCATCAACTTCAATTTGTAATTTACTAAACTGTTTTGATTTAATGGTGTATCTATAAAAAAGATTTCCAGTTGGTGAACTGCCTGTCAGAAATATCATTCCGCTATCAACAAGTACACCTGATGTAAATCTAATATTTAATCCTTCAAGATATCTCTCAAATTTACCGGACTTATTATTATAGAAATTTAGACCATTATCCGTGCAAATCCAGAATCCTGATTTTGATGCTCCAAATAGACAGTTTACGAAATTGTTTGATATAGTGCTTGAGTCGTAAGGGTTATTCCGATAAATTTCAATCTTGTTCCCATCATATCTATTTAACCCGTCAGCAGTACCAATCCACATAAACCCAACAGAATCCTGCAAAAATGTGTGTGCAGAATTTTGAGAAAGGCCATTATTTACATCTATCGGAGATAAATGCAAATTTGAAATATCAGCATTATTTTCAGAGTACGAAGTGAAGTAATTATTCAAGAAAAGAACAGAAATCAACATCAAAATCAGTGCTAAATTTCTAAATAGTAATAGTTTCTTAAACAATTTGAAAATGCTGTAATTCAATGGGAAAAATATAAAATGTTATTAAAAGAGATATCATTTATTTTCACTAAAATAACATTTTTTTGAATAGAATAAAAGTTAAAAGATATTGTAATTATTAATCTTACATAAATAATAAAAGCCCGTTGCAATAAGTATTATAACAACGGGCTTTATTAAAAATAATATTTATTGGAATACTATTTTTCTAGTTCATAATTCATAATATATGATTCTTTAAAAGTGGTAAATCCGGTTTTACCATTAATCATATCATACATCATACCATTAGCACCAAATGATAATGATTTTGCATCATATCCTAATAATCTTAAATAAGCAGCTACATGAGAGCTTGTTTGACCTGTATAACAGTAAACTACGATAGTTTTATCAGTAGGCAATGTTTTGAGAGCAGTGCTTAGTTTGAGATCAGTTTTTGGTATATAATTCATAGCACCTGGTATATGACCAGGGTCTAAATATTGGGCGTTTGGCCAATAGTTAACAATATGATATTTTCCTAAATCAGCAAAAAGATTATCAGCAGTTATTGAAGCAGGAGTATAGTTTTCCGCAAACAATAAAGCGGCTCTTGCATCAAGAATTTCTTTACCTGTTTTGAATCCTGTTGTAATTGTAGGTAATTTGCCTGCAGCAGGTTTTTCAGTAACTGTTTGTACCATTTGAGTAGCTTTGCTGTTACCAATTTTGCCGCTCCAGCTGTCAAAATCCTTGTGCCATGAGGTCATACCCCATTTTAATGTAAATACATTGTTGTATCCCAATAATCTAAGCAATGAAGTAGCATAAGATGCAGATTGACCTGAGAAACAAGCTAATACTATTTTTTCATACTTAGTATGATCAATAGTTTTCATGTGTACCAACAAGTTTGGAATTGTAACATTGACTGCTCCAGGTATGTGTCCTTTTGCAAAAGTAGCAGCATCGCGAACGTCAACAACATATACTTTTCCTGTTACACCTAACATAGTTTTTACATCACTTGCATCAATCATTGCCGGTGCATTGGTATTTATGTAATCTCCATTAGCTTCGATATACTCAGCCAGAACTTGTGATTCATCAATAGATGGAGTGGTATTATTATCGTCGGAGCAAGAAACTACGAATACAAGCCCTAGAACGACTGCCCAAATTTTAAGAAATCTGCTTAACATTTTAAAACCCTTTTATAAGTTTATAAATAAATAATTAATTAAACCATTTTGAAGGCAACTTGCCGTCAACAGTAATTTTCTTAGTAGCATTTACTTCCCAATCCAATAAATCATCTTGGAAGAGGTAAAGTTTTTTATTTATTAAAGTACCATTTTCATTTCGTATATGGCAGTTTGCATAGCATGATTTGCCTGATTCTACTTGTGTACGTGCAGTCCATTTTTGTATATTATGAGGAGCCGCATAGTTATAAGTAGGATGAGCTTCAAATTTGGAATACTGTGCTACACCAAATTTCTCCCATGAATCAGGTGCTGAAAGTGTTCTTCTCAACACAGCAAACTTATATTTTGATCTGGTTTCAGGGATAGGATTCATACCAATCTTGAAATCCAAATGAGATGTAATTCTTGCACCCTCGCCACCTATATGGCAGCTTGCACAATTATTATAATTTTGAGAGTGACATGTATTACAACTAAAATCATTCATATGCATCGAATGGTATGTATTGGAATTTCCAACATTAGAGTGGCAATCTGTACATTTAGGCATTTGAGCAACATTGTAACGAGTTTCGTATTGAACACCGTCACCATGGATTTCTTGTTTTGAGTGGCAACTCATACAATCAAATCCTTTAGTTTGATGAACATCCGGTTTTGTTCCTGATGCAACACCTAAGAAAGCGTGACCACCACGCGTTTTGTGGCAAGTAACACAAACATTAACCATGTCAGGTTTTTTGCTGAATGCATGCCCATTTATCAAGCCACCACCACCAGCATGAGGGCGATTAACGTGACATTCACCGCAAGAAGCGTGACAAGTTGCGCAATTCTTTGCGTAACCTTCCTGCATACCGGCGGGTAGTAAATTGAATTCCTGCATACCAGCAAGCCCCATACGTTGGGTTACCTTTCTCATTTGACCATTTCCATTATGAATGTTGGTAGTTGCTCCTTTGGTTTCTTCGGCATGGCAAGTACCACATTTTTCCTGAGCCATAATAGAAGGTTTAGCTATAAAATTACCACTGTGAGCTACTTTCTTGTCGTCAGTTTTGTCAACACCGTTATGACAAGCAACGCAACCAATTTCGTAATGCTTGGATTTTTTGAATTCAGCATAACCTGTACCACCTAAATAGACAGCATCATAGGGCTCTATGTGTGGTACTTCACCTCCACATCCGCCGCCACCCTGGTCAACATAGGGGTCAGCTACTTTTTTAAGATGTTCGTAATTGCTGTGACATCCTTCACATGAAGCTACACTTTGAGATGGATCGGGAGTAGTATTATTATCATCGCCACAACCCATCAAAAAAGTCAGCATTCCAAATACTCCTGCGAGTAATATGAGATGGACACTTTTCATTGTTCTATCCCTAATAATTTATAATAAACAAAATACTTTTTTCAGTATATTCACTTTTACAAATGTAAAATTAACAATTATTTAGATATGATACAAATTATATATGTATTTTTTTTGTGATTTTTGTATTAATTATTTTATAAATATGTGTCGTAATATTACGTCAATAATAGCAATTATCTTGCATTTTCCAATACAATAAATCATAAAATTCATTAAGAAAAAATAATTATTTTGTATCTGAAAATGTTGTTTTTTTTCAGATATTAATCCTTAATTTTGATGATAAATAATAATTTCTAAAATCGTCTTAGATACTGTAATAATATATTTCATATTTTTGCTAAAACAATTTGACATAATTTTAACAGGAGAATAGATGATTAAGAGTTCGTTGACAAAACTCAGTATAGTAAACGCTGAATACTATGCATATCATGGGGTAAAAGCAGAAGAAAAAAAACTTGGCGGTAAGTATGAGGTTGATTTAGACTTACACTATGATGCTACCGATGCTATTTTGAGCGATGATGTTAAAAATTCACTAAACTACGAAGAAGCATTATTCTGTGTATCCGAGGTCATTAATGGTGTGGAGAACTACGACTTGGTCGAAACAATTTGTAATGACATACTTGGCTCATTAATGGATAAATTCCCTTTGTTAATTACAGCTACCGTAAAGGTAAGAAAATTCGCGGTGCCGCTACGCAGAGTAATTGGATATATCGAAGCTGAGCAAACTATGAACAGAATAAATGAATGATCCTGATGAGCCATATAAAAAAATAATATTATCCATTGGTTCAAATCTTGGGGATAGAAAATATCAGTTACAAAAAGCCATTAAGTTAATTCGGGACACAAATATTATTAACATTGAGAAGATTTCTTCAATTTACGAGACTGAACCTGTAGGAATTACCGGAATACCAAATTTTTATAATATTGCAGTTATCGGCAATACTTTGTATAAGCCTGATATTCTGCTTTATCTAATCAAAACAATTGAATATTATCTTGGAAGAAAGAAAAGACCAAAGTGGCATCAAAGGGAAATAGATATAGATATAATTGATTATCATCACGAAATAATCAAGAAATCGAAGCTTGAAGTACCTCATTCTGAAATGCATAAACGGAAATTTGTATTGATACCACTGATTGAAATTTATCCTGAATACTATCACGTAAGCTTAAATATGAGCATAGATGATTTAATAATGGAATGCAAAGACAACACTAATGTAATAAGACTCGATTGGAGTAATTTGTGAAAATACCTCAGGATATCGTAGATAAAATTAGAGAATCCTCTGATATTGTTGAGGTAATTGGTGAATTTGTTTCTCTGAAGAAAAGAGGTCGCAATTTTCTTGGTTTATGTCCTTTTCATAAAGAAAAAACCCCATCCTTCGTAGTATCACCTGATAAAGGCATTTACAAGTGTTTTGGTTGCAGTAAGGCAGGAAATGTTTTTACTTTTGTTTCTGATTATCATGGATTAAATTTTTCTGAATCATTGAAGTTACTGGCACATAAGTACAGTATAGATATACCTGAAACAAAATACAGCGATGCTCCCGAAAAGACAAGTATAACTGAAACTGCTTATGAAGCAATGAATGAAGCTGCATTATTTTTCCATAAATTATTAAGGAAAAAAGAAGGCGCTACTGCTTTGAGGTACTTTCACAAAAGAGGTTTTAAGGACGATATCATTGATAAATTTTTATTAGGTTATTCACCGGAGGAGTGGGATACTTTAACAAAAAAACTAATCAAACATGGATTTGAAGAAAATCTTTTGGTTGATATAGGCATTTCGATAAGAAGTGAAAAAGGTCATATTTATGACAGATTCAGGTCGAGAGCAATTTTCACTGTTAGGGATTTTATGGGCAGAGTTGTTGGATTTGGGGCAAGATTGATGATAGATGATAAAAGTCAACCCAAATATATTAATTCGCCCCAGTCAATAGTTTATGACAAGAGTAAACTATTATTTGGAATATTTGAAGCCAAAAATTCTATTCGTGATAAAAAATTTGCAATTATGGTAGAAGGTTATGCAGATTATCTGACTCTTTTCAGATCAGGAATCGAAAATGTTGTTGCATCATCTGGCACTTCTCTGACAAATGAACAGTTAAGCCTTTTGAAACGATATACAAAGAGTATTTGTTTTGCTTATGATGGTGATGAAGCCGGCAGAAATGCAGCTGTCAGAGGTGCAGAAATGGCTCTTGCTGCAGGTTTTGATACAAGCATTACAAGATTACCCGCTAATACGGACCCTGACTCTGTAATCTCTGAGCTTGGCTTTGTTCAGATGGAGTATTTTATCAGAGATGCCGAGACTTATATCTCTTATCGTCATAAAAATGCTTTAGAAGCTGATTTGTTAAAAACACCTGCCCAACTGACTGATTTTGTAAGATCAACAATCAAAACCATCGTTTCAATACCTGATTCATTGCAACATGATTTTTATATTCGCCAGCTTTCTCAATTACTAAATCTTACTGAAAATCAATTAAGACAAGTATATAAATTTAGAGCACAAAGTATAAATAATATAATACAGTCTGAGAGTCAGGGTAAGCAAACTCAGGAGCCGGCTGATTATTTACATAGTGATGAAGCTCAAACAGTCATAAACTATGAAGATATAATTATCAATAGAGAAAGTTTATATAATGAAGAAAAGTTGATATTAAATTTTGCCTTACAGGGTATTGATGAATTCACAGATTTAATTGAGAAATATGATGTTGGTCCTGAGACATTTATAACAAGTTCAGCAAAAGCTATTTTCTCGATAATTCAGTCTCACTCCGACAAGGAAGACATCATGAACGAAATCTTCAATGATTTATCAATCAGCAGTAGTGTCAAAAGTTTTGTTGCCGAGCTGGCTATAATGAAAGAATCACCCAGCGAAGCATGGTATAAGAAGTTTCAGGCAGACGAGTTAAAAATTGACTACGAAACTGCAATCATAGACTCAAGAAACAAGTTAAAGTCAAAAGTCATCGAAAACCAGTTGAAAGAAATTCAAAATATGCTCAAATCAGACCATGACAATGAAACTCTTCTAAAAAGGTTTATCGAGCTAAGGTCGAAAAAGCGTGAAGTTGACGAGCTAATTTATAAAAACTAATATTTTTGGATAATTCCTTTGTCGATAATATAAATACAAATTTGTTTCGCAGCTTCTATATTTTTGTATTTGAACTTTGTTATTAAATTATTTAACAGCATTTCGACATCTCTTTTTAACCTGTCATCAAAAGTGTTAAAAGATTGAGTACCAAATTCTAAAATAGCTCTTCTGAAATTTTCGTTCTCTAAATATGGAGCCATTGAGTTTTCTTTAAGATTCCGAGTGTATCTTTCGAATAAATTTTGGAACAGTGTTGTTTCATTTAATTTTTTATTTTCAAGTCTGATTTCTTGAGTTAGTGTCTGCGATACATACTCTGCCTGCGTATTTCTCCTGAACTCCTTTCTCGAATTTTCACTAATATCGGTGCCTAAAAAACGTGTTTCAATATTATTCAAAAAATCTTCAGTTATTTCAATGTTATCACCTGTATCAGGATTATTAACAGATTCACCAAAATCAAAATTGATTGAATATAAATAGTTACTGATATCGTTGGATATATGTTGTTCGTTATAGTAATAAACTGACTCTTTAATCTCCTGAACAACATCATAATCATACAAATCAACTAATTTATCAATAAAATCCTGAGGGATATCTGCATGTAATTCTTCCTTTCTGTTAGTAAAGTACTCCCTTACTTCATCCATCGTAATATATTTATCAGGAGCATATAATCTTGAATAAAATTCGTTAAAAACGTTAAGTGATTTGCGCCCGGAAATTCCCTTCAATCCCTCATTTTCGGATCCAGCTATGATTTCCATTCGAATATTTTTGTCAAATCTTCTTAAGTCATCCTCAGAAATCCAATCCGGTAATGTTCCTATATATACCTCCATTTTTAATAATAACATATTTTTATCAATGTACTTTGCATATTTCTCAGGTTTATTGATCCACTTCTTTAGTGGTGGCGATTCATTATCCAGCCTTGAAGCTATAATAATTTTGGCAAAATTCTGCAATACTCCAGGCAAGAATGAATCAATTATTTTATTGCTGAATTTACTTTTGTATATTGCTACTTCAGTATTATAATCGAGTACATAAGGTATTTTAACATTGATAATCCTGTCTTGGAACGATTTAACCTGTTCATAATGAATTTTATCTTCAGGATTGACTAATCCAATAAAGAGAGTATTTACATATTCTTCGGTTAAATCAACTTTGTGAACACCATCGCTGATAATTCCATGAAAAGCTTTCAATCTTTCTATATTGGCTTCTTTGATATCCATAAGAGCAAGAATGCCATTATTGGTTTTGGCCATATACGAAAAGGTGTATTTAATTTCATCATTCCTAAGCAGGTCATTTATCATAAACTGTAAGGCAGGTTTAGATAATGGGTCATCAATAGTCGGGTCACCGGGATTAAACACACTTATCCCCTCACCCAACTGACGATTGAAATAATTACTTCGAGCACTAATCATAGCAAATACTTCGAGCGGGTCTCCAAGTCTGTCGAGAAGCGTTTTCTGTATAGAACTACATATTGAACATGGCAAATCTTTCAAAACCCACTCGTATTGCTTATCATTAAATAGTTTGTACTTGAAATCTTCATTCGTGATAAGTTCATCCAAAAATTGTTTCCGGTAATATTTCGGAATTTGTAAAATTGGATGATCGTGATTTGGACAAGAAAATTCAAGATATTTTTCCGGAAAATTCAGAATTCTGGGATGAGCAGAATTCTTACTTTCTTTAAACTCTTCTTCAGCTTTACGAAACTTCTGCATTTCTTTTGATTGAAATCCGCCTAATTTATCAATATCGAGTCGCCAATATGTTTTGTAGGTTATTCCTTCCGGAAGTTTAGTATAATCCTCAAATTTTTGCATAAGATTGTTTAAAAATGTACTTTTACCACTTCCTGGAGGACCTTCGAAAATATAAATTCTGTTATTTTGAGTCCCTTTTCTAAAATCTTTAGTCATTTTCATAAATCTATTTGCGAATAACCTGTCAGCAAAGAATGGTTCATCACATTCCTCTTGAAATAGTCTGGAAGTTTTGTACTTAACAAATCCAATATGATGCTCATCCTTTTTGAAACTGTCATCACCCTCGGGCACAAAATAGTGAACCATATCGTGATATAGTTGAAAAATATCTCTGAAAACAAGTTCAGGTTTGGTTGCAGCAAGATATAAAAAGTCATTAAAAGTGATAGGTGTTCTTTTTTCCTTATCACGAATATTGTTACTCAGATTTATCAATAATTCAAGTCTTTTAGCTTTTGATTGCATTTCAAGAAAAGTTTCCATTTCATCACTTCCTGCTTATAAATATCTTTTCGACATTTTCTTGTTCGACATAATATACAATATTGGTTTGTACTCATAACTAACTGAATCATCATTGGATTTTCTTTTCATTATATCAGTAGTTTCAAGAATGACCTGTCCCTGAGCGGTATCACCGAACCACAAGAACTCAATACCCATCAAGGTATCAGCAATATATGGTTTATAAAGTTGTTTGCCTTCGAAGCTGTGCTTAAGGTACAGAGTTTTTGTGTCAGTATGTTTCAGTTCAATGTTAATAATTGGGGGATGATACATATTATCAATCAACATTTGTTTGTAATCTTCAGCTTTGCGACTTTTAACATAATATTCTACAGTCCCTCTCCTTTCATTGAGTCTCTGCCCTACAACAAAAAGCCTGTGCAAATCAACGAAGTCCTGATCAACAAATGTATTTATCAAAGTAAAGTCAGAAAAATGCTTTCTTATGTTAAATATTGCCTCTCTACCCTTACCTGTCATTTTGTTGAATTTTTCCCTCAATTCTGAGTCACGTAATTTCTGAAATTCATAAGAAATTTTTCCGGAATCAGCAAGATTTTCTATATATTGAATTAGACGAAGCCCAATCGCATAGGGATTGTAACCAACTCTTGATATGGATGTAACTTTAGAATTTATTACGGAATATTCTGATTCATGCCCTTTGATCCTGTGATCACTTCGAAATAATTCATCATGCCAATAGCTTGCCCAACCTTCATTGATAGTCTTTGTCCTGATTTGTGGAGAAAAGTATATCGAAGTATCTCTGACAATGTTAATTATTGACTTCATCCATAAATTTTCTTCCTTTTTCAGAAAAGGAGAATTATCACGAATAAATTCCAAAACATCTATTGATGCTTCCTCGAAAGATTCAATATATTTTTTGAACCTGGACTCAAATTCGGGATATTTGACTTTTACTTCAGAAAAGAATATTTGCTCAGCAACCAACTCATTATTTTCGATTATCGAATTATATCGTTCAATCTCTGAATAAATAGCACTTATATTGGCATTAGCAGAATTTGGTAAAAAATCGTCCAAATAAAATGAAAGCTTAGAACTCGGCTCCATGCCTACTGGGAAACTTCTTTTTGACATTAAAGTGAAATACCCAACCAAATTGTCTATAGAGCGGCTAAATTCAATAATATAATCTACCCACCTCCCATATTCACTTCTAAGTTTATTAACATGTCTTTTATCAGCAAGTGCCTGACCTACAAAATCGTCATTCCAAGTATGCTCAAAGAATATATTATTCTGGAAAAAATCTATATGCCCTATGACATGGTAAAATATCATTATATTCAACCAGTCGGGATTGTTGTCATTATAATAAGATATTGCAGGTCGTGAATTAATTACTGTTTCGTAGGGGTTATGAGGATATAACTTGTATTGCCCTTTTCCTTTCAAAACATCAACATCGTTTACCCAATAATCATACAATGTTGGTATCATACCTTTGGGTGACAATTCAATCATATCCTGATTAGTAACAATGTACTCAAGTGACTCATCATCAAACTTCAAGCCCGCTTCTCTTGCCCTAACCTTGCAATCTTCCATTATCTTTTTTGTATGTTGGTCTATCAGTTTCATTACAAACTCATGCTTTTTGTTCGACAAGTTTTTTGATACCATCAATCAATCTTGACTCATCAGCTTCACTTGATGCAAAAGCATCGAGTCTGATCAAGTCAGATTTATTTTTCAGGATACCTGATTCTTCGATATATTTTTCGACTGTTGTGTTAGATGTTGTCCAATTATTTCTTGCAACTGTAATTCCCATTCTGTTGACATGAACAAGAATTTTATTAATCTCCTCAAGTGCTTTCTTACCATCTGTATCCCAATCGTCACCATCTGTACCATAAAAAACATAAATATTATTATCTATGTACAACTGCTCTTCTTCGATTATCTTGTTTACCAATTCAAATGCAGGATAAACGTTAGTTCCACCAGCTACAGATGAATTATGATATGTGTAGAAATCTTTTACTTCCTTTGCAGTTTGGTCGTGCAGAATAAACCTGGTGCTTACATTTTCGTTGTATTGATACATAAGCCAACTATAAATCAACAAGTGTTGAGATGTAACAGCTTCAGTAGGTTTTCCTTGCATCGAACCAGAATAGTCCCTGATAAAAAAAACAACTGCCTGAGTTTCAAAATCTTTCTCAGATGAGAGAATTCGATATATCTCATCCTGAGGATTAAATATCATGTTCTCAGGAAGAATTTCACCATTTTTATCTAAATTCTCAAGCAATATATTTGTTTGGACAATTTTTCTCAAAGTAGCTTTTTTGTCCAGGATTTGACCAGTCCTTCTGTTTCTGTCAGTAAGGTCATACTTATACTTTGTAAATGATCTTTTTTTACCTTTTACTTTTAGATTAGGAAGATTAAATTTTTGAGTCAGTATTCTACCTAAATCGAATGCATCAGCAACAACATCATGACCTTCACCTCTTCCGCCCTGCCCGGCTCCCTGACCTTCACCTTCACCATCGGTTTGATCAGCAGGTGACTCACCTATCACTTCACCTTCCTCGCCATCACCCGTTCCACCAGTACTTTGCTCTTCGTCAGTTATGGAACTGTCATGATAAAACTTAGGCTCGGTTGTAGTAGGCACTACAACGACCTTCTGCTCTTTCTTAGTTGGTTTAACAATTTTCCCAAGCCTGATTCTGCGTGGGAAACCATCTTTTTCTCGTTGGTCATCACGCCTAATCAAATCTTCAATTGTCTGTATCATCAGGGTATAACTGAGCTTAGGCTTGTAACTGAAACCAATGGCATCCATAAAACTATCGCCAAAATGAATTTCATTCCTATCATTTTGGTTGGAAACTACAAAATGCTCCCCTGCCTGCTCAATATCAAGATACTCTTTACTGTATTTAGCATCATTTTCCATAAATAAAAACCTTGTGATTTATTAGGAATTGTCTTCCTGAGTACAGAAATACTCAATAGTTTTTTCTGCACTCGTTTTATCATAACCAAGTTTTTCAATCATAGTTTTAATCATTCTATTGTAAAGTTTTTGATTATCTTCGTTTGTTCTGTTAGATAAAGCACCAATCAAGCTTCCTGCACCTGCAATATCTGATTTTAGTCTTACATCTGTTACAGCTTTGACTAGATCATTATTGTCCATAAAGTCGTAATTAGCATCTTGCATCATTTTTTGACCATAAATTTTGGCAATAGTAGTTCTGTAACTTTGCTTTTGCTCTTTAGACTTTAGTCCCAGCCTTGATTCAACACTATCAATGAAACTTTCATCAATTTTTATAGAAATCAGTTTACCTGATTGCGGGTCTTTGTAAGTCCACAATTTGTTAGGACCTAAATTTTTGGCATCACTTCCAATTATCATATTCACGTAATTCATTACATCTTTTTGAATAGCACCTGGCTCATCCATGTAAGCATTGAATATTGAGGTCATAACATTTTCTCTGTGTAATGATTTGGCAATTTTCAAGTCATTCATGTATTTAGCTCTGTCGTTTGGGTCTTGCACATAATCAAGTATAACACTCTCGATTGACTGAAATATATCACCCGCGTACATACATTTACCTTCCTGTGTTTCGGAGCGTTCCAATAAAATTTGAATTGCTCTTCCAAGGTTTCTATGGCCCAAACCTTTTTGTCCAAACCTTTTGGTTATATCTGTTTCTCTATTTAACTGGTCTATAACCTCAGCTAAAGTCTTTACACTTTTCTCACCCGCTACTTCTCCAGCAGCAAGTTTCATCATTTCAACAGGATTCAATTTATCATTTTGAGGCATTCTGCTGAGTATAAATGCAACCGATAATGCGTAATTCAAGTTTGGATCTATATGTAATTTTTCGCCTGAAAATGTTGTTTTTTCCTGACTACCAATCGCCAGTCTTGTCAATTCCTGCTGTAATTTATAATTTGTATTATGAGCCATATATGTCAAACGGCATCTATCCACAATTGGAGCCTGCTCTTTTTCTTCCAAAAATCTTTGAAATTCTGCGTTGTTACTTGTAGCTATTATCAATGTATCGAGAGGCCATTTAAATCCCTCTATTTCGATAGTTCTGTTTTGGATTACTCCCAAATAAACTTGTACAAGATCACGTTTGTTTTTGAATATTTCGTCTGCAAAATGAATACCTCCACCTGCGACTCTTGCAAGTGCACCTCTTCTTAGATCGAACCGGTAAGGATTATTGGTATCCGAAATATGCAGTAAACGGGTTATTGATTCATCACCAAGCAAGTCTACTGCTGATGAAGTAATTTTGTCCTTAGCAGCATATTTTCCGGTTAGAGTTCCTCTTGTTTCACTTATCGAAATTGGAACAATTTCAATAAATTCAAGCATTTTAGATAAATCTTCATCGCAATAATCTCTAATCTGATTAAATATGTAATCTGAGCAGGCACCTAAGGGACGATAATTTTTGAAATATGAAATAATTTGCTCGTCACCTGCACCCATCTGTTCCAAAAATTCGATGTTTTTGTCACGGTCTTCGAATAAATTCATCGAAAGAACCATTGGGTCTTCGAAGGTTTGAGATTCAATACTTGAAATTTTCCCGTAACCGCCTAACTTGTCAAGATTTTTCAATTTGAATGTAAATCTTTGATTCTGTGGTTGTGATATAAAATCTCGGTAACATTTGTTCAGGTAGTCCACAAAATAGGTTTTTCCGTTTCCAGGTTCACCAATAAGAACAAAAGCCATTTCAGAGGAAGAGCCACCTTCGGCGGCATCTTTGACAAACGACACAAAACTATTGATTTCATCATACATACCTATGATATGCTTTCCTTTTTGCCTAAATAGCTGAAAATCATAAGTAGGCCTTCCGTTAACTGTAATTTTTCTGATTCCGTCTGGATAATCCAAAATCATTCTTGTAACTGATTTAAACACATTTTCGAATCTGCGATTGCCCTCTATAACCGATTTTACATGATATTCGAGGCTGCGATTTGCTTTCTGACCAATAATACTTTCCATGTTTCCTCCATTTTGTCAATTTCTATTTTTTATATAAGACAAATTTAATCCAATTTAGTTACATATTTTTTCATAAAATTCAATTTTTACCTTGTAAAAATATGATTTTTTTAATTAGTATATCATTGCTTTTACATATTTATTTTTTTTAATCAATTAAATTGATAAAAATATAATAAAAAAAATATAATATAAATTTTTCGTCTTGACTAATTTTATTTATAATAGGTATTAATTAATGAATTATCCTTACATAGTTTCTTACATATATTCTGTAGTACTAATAGGTGCAGGTATGTTTTCGTACTTTTCGAATCCAGAAAGACCAGCAACTGCATTTATCGCACCTGTAATTGGCATCATACTTGCATTGTTGACACCTGCAATGAAAAAAGGAAATCGAGTTGTTTCGCACTTAATCGTTGGTCTTACTTTTATTTTCACAATTGTAACCGCTATTATGGCATTTAATTCAGGAAAAGTTGAAGATGAATCAAAGAGAAGCAGGAGAATTGCAGTTTTCTCGATTATGAGTGTTGCTGGATTAGGGGCAACCGGTTACTATGTAGCAAGGTTTGTGAATATTAAGAAAAATGAAAAATTGGCATAAATAAATAATGGGGCTTTAAAAATTAACTTTTTTATAAAGCCCCACTTAAATTAAATAACAGAATTATTTAGTTTATCTCCCAAGAATCAGAACCTTTGAGCAGCTTTTGTATGTCAGGCTGACCTTTTACTTCAATTTCATGTTCGATTTGCCAGGTCACTTTCTCATCATAAGTTGGCCTTTCGATAGCTTGAATAACTCCCATTGGTCTTGGTAATCCTTCCATAAAGCTCATATCAGACAATATAAGTGCTAATGTAGAATCTTGTTCGTTATGAACTATTAAATCATTAACTGAGTGGATACCATCGTCTAAATCAACTACAACCGGTCTGTAACCATCCATCTTAATACCTTTGTTGTGTTTCTCACCAAAGATTAGTGGCTTGCCATGCTCAAGCATAATAGTAGATTCGAATTTTGTTTCTCTTCTTGTGTATTCTTCGAAAGCACCATCATTGAAAATTACACAATTTGTATAAACTTCGACAAAAGCAAAACCTTTGTGCTTAGCAGCTCTCTCGAACAAATACTTCAGCTGGCCAGGATCTTTGTCATAACCACGTGCAACAAATGAAGCTCCTGAGCCAAGTACAAGTGATGTGGGGTTGAATGGGTCATCGAGCAATCCAAGAGGTGATGATTTTGTTTTTTGACCTACTTTAGATAATGGAGATGCCTGACCTTTAGTTAAACTGTATATTTCGTTGTTAAACATTATTACATTGATGTCAACATTTCTTCTGCAAGTATGAATAAGGTGGTTGCCACCAATACTCATACAATCTCCGTCTCCGGTAGCTACCCAAACAGATAAGTCGGGGCGAGCAACTTTAAGGCCTGAAGCAATTGCCAAAGCTCTGCCATGAATACCATGGAATCCATATACGTTCATATAATATGGAAAGCGGCTTGAGCAACCGATACCTGACACAAAAGAAATTTTCTCTTTAGGAACTCCTAAATCAGGCATTATTCTTTGGACTTGAGCAAGAATAGAAAATCCTCCGCATCCAGCACACCATCTAACATCTATATCAGCTTTGAAATCTTTAGGTGAATATTTTGGAATATCAATATATTCTTTATTTATCAATTGATCAACATAGGTTGTCATGTTTAGTTCTCCTTCTCGGAAAGTAATTGTTCAATTTTATATTCAATTTCTTTTGAAGTAAATGTATTACCTTGAATCTTATGGTAGCCGATTATAGGAATAAGATATTTTGCCTGGAGTAATGTTTTCAACTGTCCAAGGTTCATTTCAGGGACTAAAATTCTCTTGAACCTTCGCATTACTTCTTCGAGATTTCTTGGTAATGGATTAATATAATTCAAACTTACATGTGATACTTCATGACCTTTCTGACGTAGTGAATATAATGCATTTTTAATAGCTCCGTGAGTAGAACCCCAGCTGACAACCAATAAATCACCGGATTCAGGTCCATCAACAGTTACAGGAGGTATATCATTAGCAATGTTTGCAACTTTTGCTTCACGAATTTCGCACATTCTTTGATGATTCATTGGGTCGTGGCTTACAAGACCTGAACCATTTTCTTTCTCGAGACCACCGATTCTGTGTTCTAATCCTGGAGTACCCGGAATTGCCCACATTCTTGCTTGAGTCTCAGGATCTCTGTTATAAGGCGCAAAACCTTCGGGATTGGTTGCAAAATTTACTTTTATTTCAGGTATAGTATTTACATCAGGAACTTTCCATGCTTCTGAGCCCTGAGCCAAATAACCGTCAGTAAGCAAAATAACAGGAGTCATGTATTTCAAAGCAAGCCTAACGGCTTCTACAGTCATTTCAAAGCAATTTGTTGAAGAAGTAGCAGCTAAAACTGGCATTGGAGCTTCTCCGTGACGTCCCCACATAGCAATGTACAAATCTGATTGTTCAGGTTTTGTTGGCAAACCAGTACTAGGACCAGCTCTCTGAACATCAACAATCACCAAAGGTAATTCCAAAATTACAGCTAAGCCCATTGCTTCTACTTTTAATGACAGCCCGGGACCACTGGTTGTAGTAACAGCTAAAGCACCGCCATAAGCAGCACCGATAGCCGACGTAATACCACCAATCTCATCCTCCATTTGCATGTGCTTTACACCATACTGTTTGTAACCTGATATATGGTGTAAAATCTCAGTAGCTGGTGTGATGGGATAAGAACCCAAGAAAAGTGGCATATTTGCTCTGTTTGCAGCTGTAACCAATCCAAGTGCGACTGCTTCATTTCCGGTAATATTGCGGTATGTACCTTTTTCAAGATTTGCAGGTTTGATATGATATCTTACAATCATGTCCTGATTTTCTGATGCAAAATTGAAACCTTCCCTTAACACTTTTAAGTTTGCTTCCAATATTTCTGGTTTCTTGCCAAATTTCTTTGTCAACCACTTTTCTGTTGCTGCTAAAGGACGATCAAAAAGGCAATAAGCAAGGCCGAGTGCAAAAAGATTCTTTGTTCTATCAACATCTTTAGTGCTCAAACCTGAATCCTGCAAAATATTTCTGACCATTTCATTTATATCATAAGCAAATACTTGATAGTTTTGTAAAGAACCATCTTCTAGAGGGCTTACTTCATATTTTGCCAGCTTTAGATTTTTATCTTTAAATCCTGCCTTATTTGCAATGATTATACCATTTTTTCTGACGTGCTTCAGGTTAACTTTTAGCGATGATGCATTCATTGCAACCAATACGTCAATTTCATCGCCGGGAGTGTTTGTTTTTCTGTTGCCAAAATGTACCTGATAGGCACTTACACCGTAAAGAGTACCCTCGGGAGCTCTAATCTCTGATGGATAATCTGGAAATGTATTTACTTCATTTCCAAGTCCTGCTGAAGTATCCGAAAATTGTGTTCCGGTAAGCTGCATACCGTCGCCGGAATCACCTGCAAACCTAATGGTTGCTGCTTCAAGTTCTATTATTTGTTTTTCCATAATAATCTTTTTGAAGATATAAGAAATTTATTTACTTATCAAAATCAATATATCTATGTATTTCGATACATAGAAGTGTATATAGTTATGACTGAACCGATAAGTTAATACCGGCTCAGTCATAAAATTATTTAGTAATTTAATACATAATTATTTAGGGCTTTCATGTATTGAGCTCTTTCGAATGAGCTTGGATCAGCTACATTCAATTGACTCATACTACCCTGTAATTGCATTACAGATTCGTATTCGTGAGTTGTCATCCATTCAATGACTTCCTCTTTGATATCTTTGATATAATCAACACCATAACGAAGCAAAGTAGAGCAAAGCATTGTAACATTTGCACCTACCAAAAGCATTTTAATAACATCTTCTCCGTAATGGATACCGGAAGTAGCAGCTAAATCTGCAAATATTCTACCTTTCAAAATAGCAATCCATCTCATAGGTAATCTTAAATCAGTAGGATTACTTAATATGATATGAGGCTCTACTTCAAGTTCTTCTAAATTAATATCAGGTTGATAAAACCTGTTAAAAAGTACTAATGAGTCTGCACCGGCTTCATCAAATTTCTTAGCCATATAAGCGAAATTTGTAAAAAATGGACTAACTTTTAGAGCAACGGGAATTGATACATTACTTTTTACAGCTTTCAAAATATCTAAATATTTATTTTCCAACTCTTGCGAGCTTTGGTTTAAATCTGTAGGAATATTGTAGATGTTTAATTCGATACCATCAGCACCTGCATCCTGCATCAATTTAGCAAACTCAGTCCAGCCACCGAGTGTTTTACCGTTGATGCTGGCAATAACAGGAATTTCAACACTTTCTTTAGCTTTTCTGATTAATTCCAAGTATTGGTCAGGACCGAGATTAAAATCTTCAACTTGCGGGAAGTAACTCAATGATTCGGCAAATGAATCTGTTCCAACAGTTGTATGATAGTGGAGCTCTTTTTGTTCATGTTCAATTTGTTCTTCAAAAACCGAATACATAACCAGCGCTGATGCATCGGCATCTTCGATTTTCTTAATACCATCTATATTTTTTGATAGTGGACTTGCAGATACAACCAAAGGCGACTTTAAGGTCATTCCCATGTATTTTGTTTTTAAATCCATCTTAATTCTCCATTTATTTTTATTAATTCATTGTCAAAATATTAAATCGTGGGGAAGTGATGATTATTCACTTCCCCCGGAAGAGTTTATTACTGATTTTCGGCGGGAGTTTGTTCTTTTCCGCCTTGTTCAGCCATATATTTGTACTTTCTGAATCTTTCGTTAATCAATTCCTGATTCATTTTGAATAATTTATCTGCCATAGGAGGATTTGCTTTCATAAGCATTTGGAATCTACCTTCTGTTGACAAATAATCTCTTACAGGAATTTTTGGTTCTTTAGAATCGAGAGTTAATGGATTCTTTCCTTCAGTTGCGTTCACAGGATTATATCTGTAAAGTAACCACTGACCACTATCAACGGCAAGTTTGTGACGTCCGAATGGGCGGCTCATGTCAATACCGTGGGCAATACAGTGACTATATGCAATGATAATTGATGGTCCGTCGTAAGCTTCTGCTTCCAAGAATGCTTTTAGAGTTTGGTCGTCTTTGGCACCCATAGCAACTGAAGCAACATAAACATTACCATAGCTCATAGCCATTGCACCTAAATCTTTTTTACCTGTTGGCTTACCACCGGCTGAGAATTTAGCTACTGCGCTCATAGGGGTTGCTTTCGAAGTCTGGCCACCGGTATTCGAATATACTTCTGTATCGAGAATAAGGATATTTACATTTTTGCCTGATGCAATAACATGGTCGAGACCACCAAAACCGATATCATAAGCCCAACCATCACCACCAATTATCCAAACACTTTTCTTAACCAGATAATCGGCAACTGCCAGTAATCTTTTTGAATCAGGTGAATTAATTCCGTTCATTATTTCTTTAACTTTAGCTACTCTTTCTCTTTGAGCAGCAATACCAATTTCGTCTTTTTGGTCAGCACTCATTAAAGCGTCAACTAGTTCTGACCCAATTTCATTTCTAAAGAATTCCAACAGATGTTTGGCAACTTCCTCTTGTTTGTCAATTGCAAGTTTGTAGCCCAAACCAAATTCTGCATTATCCTCGAATAATGAATTTGACCATGCCGGACCTCTGCCATTTGCATCTTTTGCCCATGGAGTTGTAGGTAAATTTCCACCATAAATTGATGAACATCCTGTAGCATTTGCAATAACAGCTCTATCACCGAATAATTGAGATACCAGTTTCACATAAGGTGTTTCACCGCAACCTGAACAAGCACCTGAGAATTCAAACAATGGTCTTTGTAGCTGTTGTAATCTAATTTGGTTAACGTTTATCTTGGTTCTGTCCATATCAGGAATACTTAAGAAAAAGTCCCAGTTTTTAGCTTCAGGTTCTCTTAATGGAATTTGTGGTTGCATGTTAATGGCACGAAGACTTACATTAGATTTATTTTTAGCAGGGCATACTTCTACACATGCTCCGCAACCTGTGCAATCTTCGGGTGCTACCTGAATAGTATATTTTAAATTATCAACCTTCCAAGTTTTATCTTTAGCTTCTGTATATTTAAATGTTTCAGGAGCATTCTCCAAATGTTTTTCGTCATATACTTTAATTCTGATTGTAGCATGCGGACATACCATAGCACATTTGCCGCATTGTGTACATGTATCAGGATCCCAAACAGGAATTGAAAGAGCAATATTTCTTCTTTCCCAGCGTGCAGTATCTGTGGGCCATGTACCATCCTGAGGGAAAGCACTTACCGGTATATCATCACCATATCCAGCAATAATCTTTCCGATTACATTTTTAACAAATTCTGGAGCATTTTCTGGAACTGGTGGTTTAATCTCGTAATCACTTGTAACACTTTCAGGTACTTTAATTTCATGTAAATGCTCTAATGTATTGTCAACAGCTTTAATGTTCATATTAACAATAGCTTCGCCTTTCTTTCCGTATGTTTTTTTGATTGAATTTTTGATTTCATTAATTGCTTCTTCTTTAGGCAATACACCGGAAATAGCAAAGAAACATACCTGCATTACAGTATTGATTCTTCTACCCATTCCACTTGCTTCGGCAACACTTTGAGCATCAATAGCAAAAAGTTTAACTTTTTTGTCAATTATGAGCTTTTGCTGTGACTTAGGTAAGCTGTTCCATACATCATTAGTTGGCAATGGGGAGTTGATTAAAAATACTCCACCATCAACAAGATTGTTGACAAGGTCAAATTTTTCAAGAAATACTGTTTGATGTACACCAACAAAATTTGCCTTACGAATCAAATAAGGTGAACGAATTGGTTCAGGACCAAATCTCAGGTGAGATACAGTTAATGCACCTGCTTTTTTAGAGTCGTAAACAAAATATCCCTGTGCATAATTATTAGTGTTCTCGCCAATAATCTTGATTGAGTTTTTGTTCGCACCAACAGTACCATCTGAGCCAAGACCATAAAACAATGCTCTGAATACACTTGTTCCTTCGATATCGAAATTATGGTCAACATCAAGACTTGTAAAGTTCACATCGTCAATAATACCAACGGTGAAATGATTTTTAGCATTTGAATTTACTGCATTATCAAACACTGATTTTACCATAGCAGGGGTAAACTCTTTAGATGAAAGTCCATATCTGCCTGTCAGTATTTTGGGCATAGATTTTAAGCTGCCAAAACCTGATTGTAATCCTTCGAACAATGCATTAACAACATCAAGATATAAAGGTTCGCCTGTGGCACCCGGTTCTTTGGTTCTGTCAAGTACACTGATATACTTAGTGCTTGCAGGCAAAGCTTCCATGAACAATTGAATATCGAATGGTCTATAAAGTCTAACTTTCAAAACACCGGTTTTTCCACCATTTGCATTTAGATACTTTACGGTTTCTCTAACTGTTTCGCAACCTGAACCCATTAAAATAATTACATTCTCAGCATTAGGATCGCCTTCGTACTCATAAATTTTGTATTGTCTACCTGTCAATTTAGCAAATTTATCCATTTGTTTCTGGACAATTGCCGGACAAGCTTTATAATATTTATTATTAGTTTCTCTGTTTTGGAAAAATACGTCCGGGTTTTGAGCAGTTCCTCTTAGTACAGGATTATCAGGATTAAGGGAACGATTGCGATGAGCAATAACCAAGTCCTCATCAATCATTTCTCTCATTATGCTGTCGGGTATTACCTCAATTTTTGCAACTTCGTGCGATGTACGAAATCCATCAAAGAAATGAAGCATAGGAATTCTTGATTCCAAAGTCGCAGCTTGAGAAATCAGTGCAAAGTCCATTACTTCCTGAACTGATGCAGCACCAAGAAACGCAAAGCCTGTACCTCTAGCAGCCATGATATCACTATGGTCACCAAATATTGACAATGCATGAGTTGCCAAAGACCTTGCAGTGATGTTGAACACTGTAGGTGTAAGCTCACCTGCTATCTTGTACATGTTGGGAATTTTAAGGAGCAAACCCTGAGAAGCTGTAAATGTAGTAGTTAGTGCACCTGCTTGCAATGAGCCGTGAACAGCTCCCGCAGCTCCGCCTTCGCTTTGCATTTCACATACAGTTGGAATATTTCCCCAAATGTTTTTGTATCCTTTTGATGCCCACTCATCAGCCCATTCACCCATATTTGATGAAGGTGTAATTGGGTAGATTGCACATACCTCGTTAACTCTGTACATTACGTAGGCAGCGGCTTCGTTGCCGTCTATCGTGATAAATTGTTTATCTGTCATTTAATATTACCCTAGATTCTTAATAGAATATATTTATTACTCAATTTATATTACAATTCAGTAATTAAACAATATTTAAAAGTAATCATTTTTCTTGGATTTCAAAAGAAAAATTACATTTAAGTCATTAAAAATCAAAAAGTTGTATTTGTTTCTCTCAAATTATTTTTTAGTCTGTCTTAATAATTATTTTTTCTTGATTGAATAATTGACTAATTATTATAATAATTTTATTATTTTTTGTGACTTGGTCATTATAATTTCCGTTAATAAATATATAAGGGTAAATTTGTAAATATTTGATATGCAGGAATACAATAAATATAACGATACAGAAATAATTAAAATGCTCGTCCAATCAACAGGGAAGCGGGCTGATAAATTATTTGATGTTTTGTATGAGAGATATTCTGCAAAATTAAATGTTTATTGTATATTCAAAGCACAAAACAAACAGGATGCTGAAGAAATCTTTGAAGATACCTGGTTGAAATTTTTATCAAGAATTCGGGATGGAAAAACACCTAATTCAGTATTGCCATACCTTTATTCTATTGCTCATAATTTAATCATAGATAAATACAGAACTGAAAACTCAAAAAAGAAAGTAATTATTGAATACAAAGATTTCACAGAATTTGATGAAAATAATCGGTCCTGGGATATTGAAAATGAATTAGAACAAAATGAACTAATTGAAATTGTAAAAAGAGTACTTACCACAATTGACGAAATTTACAGTGAAACTTTTCTTTTGCAATGGTTTGGCGGATTATCACAGCAAGAAATTGCTGACTTACTTGGGATAAGTATTTCTGCAGTAAAAATGAGAAGCCACCGAGCTATGAAAGAAGTTATTAAGTATGTAAAACCTTTTTACAGCTATTCTTAGAAATAGTATGGAGTTTTGAAATGAATAAAATTGATAGATTATTTAGATATTATGAAAATAGTTTGGATGAGGAATCAGAGAATTTACTATTTGCTGAACTGGCAAGTGATGTTGAATTTAGAGCTGAATTTAAAGCTTTTAACTCTGTAGCAATAACTTTGCCGGCTTATACAAACTCATTTAAACCAAGCAATGTGCAAAAAAGCAGATTATTTGCTCGTGCAGGGTATAATATGCCCATCAAAACTAATACAGTTCCTTTAGAAACAACTAAAGTTGCTCCAATAAAAGGTAAATATTACCAATTAATAAAGAATGGAACAATACAATCAGTTGTTGCTTCGATTTTAACATTATTTGTTATGCTTTACCTGATGAAAGATGATGGAAATATCCAAACAAATAATGTAAATAATTCCAATTCTGAAAATTTGATAAATCAACAAAACAAACCTGCAATTGAAAGTTATTCATCAAATAATTCAAAAAGTGAAAAAAATGATTCAAATCCAATAATAAAGTATGTTTACATTGATAGAATTGTACCTTATGAATCAAGCATTGAAAATAATATTCAATCTGATAATTTACTAGAAAGAAAGCAAATAATAAGTAATTCTAAAATTGGTAATTCACGATTTGTTCTAAATCAATTTAATACAAATAGTGAATTTTTAACTCAAAATATTGATTTGAATAATTTTAATTTTCTAAAATTTGATGAAAATTACAAAAATTTAGATTTTAGAGTAGAGCAGTCAATCCCATGGCATATACCGGGCGAAACAATTAGTCCTGAAATATTCAATAAATTAAATAATACTACTCTTAGAATTTTGTATAAAGTTACTGATAATCTCAAAATTGGAGTAAGTATGGAGCAATCTACATTTTTTACAACTTTTGAGAATAAAAATTCCGATGGTGATCTGTATAGAATTAGTATGCAGCCAAATTTGACTACATTTAGTGGAGAACTTGTATATAGCTTTGTTGATTTCGATAAATTTATACCCTATTTACAGTTTGGGTTAGGAGTAAATACTGCAGGATTTGTTCTTAAGCCAACCTTAGGTATTGATTATGATATTACTGATTATTTATCTTTATATTTAGCTGGAAATTATGATTATTTTATTTATTCACATCAGGATAATTGGTATAATTCACAAAAATTCAGGCTAAGTTATGGTATTTCGTTTAAATTATAAAATTTTGGAGCTTTTGAAAATGAAAAAGTACCTATTATTAATATTTGTGGTTCTTCTTAGCTTAAATATAAATTCCTGTAAAGATATAATTACTACCGAACCACGCTACGATAAAGAACTGATTTTAGATAATTTGACACCCGAGGATTCGCTCAAACTGCTTGCGACTGAATCCTTAGATTTAGGAACTATAAAAGTAAAAACCTCAATAATTAAAAATGTAATAATGAAAAATATTTCTGATATTCACAATATTACAATTTACAGGGTTGATAATAAGAATAAAACAGGATTATTTTCTTATAATTTAATTTCGGGCATCCCTTTTGAAATAAAATCAAATGAAGATACCGAATTAAACCCTAAGATTGAAATAACATTTATTGCCGATCCTTTTGTTCCGGGTTATTTTTATGATACTTTGTATTTTAATGATAATCAGAATTTGTATATTCCAATAAAGGTCAAAACTACATATTAGAAATAAATTATTTAAAAAATATTCAGGAGAAATTTTATGAAAAAGCTTTTAGTTTTATTGATTTCAGGTTTGATGCTAACAAGTATCAGCAATGCACAAAAAGATGACAATCCAAATTTACAACGAGAACCTTATGGTACTTTTGATTTTCAAAAAAATTATACAGGCAATATTGATTTTTATGCAACAAATTATGGATTCAATTTTTGTGATATACCAAATGCACGAGGGGGCTTATTTTGGCCACGTGGCACCCAAAACCAATATATCTTTTCATCCGGTTTTTGGTTCGGAGCTAAGAAAAGAAATCCGGCTAATTTAAGTGAATACAACAAATTAGTTCTTATTTCATACAATCCGAATACCGGAAGGGGTTGGTTTGTACCGGGTAGAATTGAAGATGGTGATACATTGAGAAAGGATTTGACAAATAAATACCGTACATATTTTGGAAGTGATTTTATTAAAGAATCAGGCGTTCCGTTTAAAACAGAAGACGGACCAAATTGGCCCCTGTGGATTGCAAATGGAGAACTAAAATATGAAGGTGGCACATACAAAAATGACTATATTCATAATGTATCAGATAGAAACCCTGCGAACAGACCAAATGGACCATTATTTGTGTCTGACGATGATATTGTTTCTACTTTTAAGGATACTGATTTGAATTATTATGAAGGTGGAGCTGTTCAACGTACTCCGCTAGGTTATCCATTGAAAATACAAACAACTTCTTCAATATATATATGGGGTAGTAGTGAACTTGAAGATATTATGATAATCAACTATTTACTTGAAAATAAATCATCAGATACTTTGATTGATTGCTGGTTTGGCAGTATCAATGACATAGACATTGGAATTTATGATCAACAACAAATGATTAATGACAGGCAAAGATATTTTGACAAGGATTCTACAGCACAACTAGCAGTAGGTTGGACAAATACAGACAAAGGAGAACTTGGTATGGGATTTGGCTATATTGGATTTTCACTTCTTGAAACTCCTGCTGTTGATATTAATGGTAATATAAGAACTGATAAATTAATCTATTTACAGAATGAACAACTTGGTCTCAGAACTTGCAGTAATTGGTCAATAGAAGTTGACCCAAAAGAAGATGATGACAGATATAATTATATTTCAAGAGGAATTAAAGAGGGGGATACAGGACCTGGTGATAAACGTTCATTACTTTCAACCGGTCCATTTAATATGTTACCTAATTCAAAAGCAAGAATTGCTGTATTAATTGCATTTGCTATGCCGGCTAAGGGCGATGAAGCTGATGGCTCGGATGAAGATATGGGATGGCTTCCAGGAAAAGTTAAAAATGGTGACCTGCCGGAATTACAGTCAGTCCCAAATAGTTTGATTGACAAGATTCTAAGTACCCGGAAAAGATACTACGATAATATGATTTTGACCGTTAGAAACAATGAACCAAGCAATTATAATACACTTGTTTATCCAAATCCAACGGATAATATCTTAACCTATGAATATTCATTAGAACAATCACAAAAAATCAGAATTTCATTAATAGATGAAATGGGAAAAGAAATTGGTGAAGTATTTAGCGGAGTTAAACAAGAAGGAAATTATCACCATTTTATTGATTTAGGTCAGTATCATCTTTCAAATGGTGTTTATTTTATAAAATTACAATCATCGAATGACATTAGCATTAAGAAATTCGTTGTAATGAAGTAAAGTAAAAACCTCAATTTTAGTTTTTATATTAAAACAGACTGAAGAATCAGAGATTCTCCAGTCTGTTTTTTAATTTATGAGGCAAAATGTCAATTTCAACTTATAATCGTTTATATTCTAAAAATAATTTTCAAGCAAAAATACAAAAAGATTATTATAAGACAAAAGATTTGAGGGGATTAACTTCGATACTAAAAGCAATGTTGTTACTGCTTGGGAATAATTGTAAACAGGTTAATCCTCTGGCAACTATTACAAAGTATAAAAAGTACTCATATTGATTAATAAAAAGAAAATATTTGAGTCCGAAATAATACAGTCAGTTGTTTTGGGAGTTCCCGAAACTTTTGATGCCAAAGTAAATAATATAATAGAAAAAATCAAGAATTTTACTTATTTTTGCTTAATAACTAATAATAGTTATAATTTGTAGAAAAAATAATAACTGAATAGATGAAAAAAATCTTAATTGTTGAAGATGAACTTGTTGGAGCTCTTCTATTAAAAAGAGTTCTAATGAAGGGCGGCTATGAAGTTGTACTGGCAAATAACGGTAGCGAAGCAATAGAGCATTTAAGGAAAGAGAAATTTGATGCCGTTTTGACCGATTGGATGATGCCTCATACTGATGGTATTGAGCTTATCAAGCATATACGAAAAAAAATAAGACCGATTCCATTTTTAGTTTTGATAACTGCATTGGCGTCGGATACGGCGAAACAATATGCTTTGGAATCAGGTGCGGATGATTTCCTTGCCAAGCCTGTTGACATTGATGATTTACTTTCCCGACTCAGAGACGGACTTGAAAGGCATACTCAGGATTCACCTGTTGTTCCTGTTTCGATTGTAACAAGAGAGATTGATGTAAAGCCACCACATGTTTGTGTTGCAATTGCATCTAGTACTGGGGGTCCTCCAACTCTTATGCATATTTTTAAAAATCTGGAATGGAAAAACAATGCTGCTTACCTTATTGTTCAGCACGGTCCCGCCTGGATGCTCGAAACATACTCCGACAGGTTAAGAAAAGAATCAGGCATGCCTGTTCACCTCGTTCCAAGCCGCCTGGCAATCGAACCAGGTGCTATTTACCTGGCTCCGGGTGATAAGCACATCCGTGTTGATAGAGACTCATATCATGTAATACTGGATAATGGACCAAAAGAAAATTTTGTCCGCCCTTCTGCTGAACCATTATTCAGGTCTGCAGCAGATGCTTATGGCAAATATTGTATTGGTGTGGTTTTGACAGGATTAGGTAGAGACGGAGCTCAGGGTGCTGCAAAAATAGCAAGTGTCAAAGGTACCATAATTGTTCAGGATCCTGCTACCTGTATAGCACCATCAATGCCCAATACTGTTATTGAATCAGGGATTCCACATAGAAAAGTACCTTATGATGATCTGCCTAAAGCAATCTCAGAAACTGTATTTCCAATAGCTGCTGCTCTGAAAAGGTCATAAGTTTTTTTTTATAATAAATAATCTCTTTTTTTTCAGGTGTTTTTAATCATCTTCAAAAAAAGAGATTTTTTTTGTTATATTCATATTATTTCATACACAATCATCCAAAAATAAAAAAAAATACTTGTATATTTGACAATAATAAGTTATTTTGACATTTGAAAATATGCAGAGTTCCAAACTAATATGTGAATTTTGTGTCATAAACAAATATATTATGATAATTATTATTATTTCGAAATATAGGATATACTAAAATGACTAACAAAGGTCAGATACTGAGATTGCTAAATTATAAGAATCTACTTAAACATTTGCAGAGTCTTGGATTTAAGAAAGTATTTTCGGATAATATTTCTGACACTTTGGAAATATCATCATCATTAGTAAGAAAAGATTTTGGCAATTTTGGAATAACCGGTAATCGCAAAGGCGGATATGATATTGATTCGATTTTGTCAAAAATTGACGAAATTTTGGGAAAAGATGAAATCCAAAGAGTAATTATTGTTGGAGTTGGCAGAATAGGCGAAGCACTTATGAGCTACCAGGGATTCATAAAAGAAGGCATACAGATAGTTGCTGGATTTGATATTGAGCCTGATAAAACAAAAACAGATACAAGTGTTCCGATCTACCACATTGATAAAGTTTCTGATTTTATCATTGAAAACAAAATCAAAATATGTATTCTAACAGTCCCTCAAATGGTTGCTAAACATACAGTAGATTTGTTGTCAGCATCTGGCATTGGTGGAATTCTCAATTTTACACCCATTAAATTCCAGAGTACATCTGAGTTAACTATTAACAACATTAATATTGTACATGAACTTGAGAATTTAATTTACGTAGTCAACAAACAAAAAGAAAATCAAAGCAAAACATAGAGGTAAAAATGTCAATTAATACTAAATTCATGGGTATTGACTTAAATAGTCCGATTATTGTTGGAAGTTCAATATTAACAAACTCTTCAGAAAACCTCAAGAAAGCCGAAGATTACGGAGCAGGTGCTCTGGTAATTAAATCCCTATTCGAAGAACAAATTCTTGCTGATTCCGGCAGAAATTTATCAGAAAAAGATATTTATAATTGGTATCCCGAAGCAATTAGAAATTTGGAAGGATATTCTGAAAGTGATTTGATAGAGCATTATTTGAATTTAATTGAATTTGTAAAGAAAAATTTAACTATACCTGTTTTTGCAAGTATTAATTGCGTATCAGCTTTTGATTGGCCTCAGTTTGCTGTAAAGTTTGAGGAAGCCGGGGTTGATGCAATTGAATTAAATATTGTGGTACCCCCAAGCGATGAATCATCAAGCGGAGATGATATCTGTCTTAATATTTCAAATATTATAACATCGGTAAGAGAACATTGCACAATTCCAGTTTCCGTTAAACTTGCACCTTACTTTACTAATCATAATACTGCCCTCAGGCAAATTGATGAATCAGGAATTGATGGCTTGGTGCTATTCAATAGACTATATACTCCGGACATTGATATAGATTCAATCAGCGTAGTCAATAATTACAGACTAAGTGGTTCTGGCGACATTAGTACATCACTTAGATGGATCACACTACTATCAGACTTGCTGAAGTCGGATATAGCCGGTTCAGGTGGAGTTAAGGATTATTCAGATATTCTAAAGTATTTGCTTGCTGGAGCGAAAGCAGTTCAAGTAACAAGCTGCTTGATAGTCAATGGTCTTGAATATATCAAAGAGTTAAACTCCGGAATTTGCGAATGGATGAATTCAAAGAATTTTGAAAGTATTAATGACTTCAGGGGGTTGATAAACCAGAATCCTGAATTTAAAAAGCAGTTTAACCGAGTACAATATCTTAGATTCGATACCTGATAATTTGTAAATTATTTTTGTTGATTTACGTTTCTAATTTAATTTCATATTCAATAAGTTAAATTAGATGCTAAATTACATTAATAAAAATGATATTTACAAAATTGTAAGTTCGTCAAAAAACGTTGTCATATCTACTCATACTAACCCTGATGGTGATGCTGTTGGGTCAGAAATTGCATTATTTTCACTTTTAAAAAAGCTTGGCAAAAGTGTAACTATCCTGAATGATTCGCCAACTCCAGATAATTTAAAATTTATTGATCCTGAGAATGCAATCAGAAAGTACGATTCTACTGATATTCAGTATATTCTTTCTGCAGATCTGATAATAATAGCTGATTTGAACGATCCCAAAAGGTTAAAATCCCTTCAGGAGCCGATACAAAACTCAAAAGCCAGAAAGCTTGTAATTGATCATCATATTGAGCCTCAGAAATTTGCAGACTATTATTATATAAATACTGACGAGACTTCTACCGGACAGATGGTTTTCGATATTTTTAAATTGTTTGATAACATAGAATTTGACGTTACAGATTCAACTGCTTTGTATTCTGCAATAATGACTGATACCGGAAGTTTTAGATTTCCTAGGACAATACCCAAAACTCATCATACTATTGCAGAACTAATTCAAAATGGTGCTGACCCTGTTTCAATTTACGAGAATATTTACAATTCAAACTCCCTTGCAGCAACACTGATATTAGGAGAAGCTTTAAGCAATATCAGACTATATCTAGGTGGTAAGCTTTCAATAATGATGATTACAGATGAAATGTTTAGGAGGACTAAGGCTAAAAATGAAGATATTGACAATTTTGTGGAAAAAACTCTATCAATTTCAGGTGTTGCATTAGGAGTATTAATTGCAAATGTTAGTGGTAAGAATGAAATAAGATGTTCGTTTAGGAGTAAAGGGAATATTTCGGCAAGGGATTTAGCAGTACAGTTCGGTGGTGGTGGCCATTTTCATGCCGCTGGTGCAAGATTATTTGATATGTCCCTCGACGATGCTAAGTCAAAAATTGTTGAAGCTGCTTCCGGATTATTGTCTTAACCGATAAAAATATAATTTTCCATCAGATAGTAAATTACAGCTATAATAATTAATAAAACAATGGTCTTCATTACTTTTTTAAGTATTGAATAAATAATCGTTCCGAGTACTGCTGCTAATATTACTTTGAATATAACCGGCATTTCGCGAGTCAAGTTAAATAATTCTTCCATTATCTTAATACAAAAGAAAGTGGAATAATACCTTCCATAACAACATCTTCTTTCAAGACATTGAATCGCCACTGACGAAGAGCTGTAAGAGCAGCCGTTTCGAGTCTTGGGTCTGCCTTTTGTAATGGAATAATTCTGCCTACCGTACCATCTGGTAAAACTGTGAACTTAAATTTAAGCTCAGCATTAGTATTTACCCCTGCAGGAAACTTCGGTAACGGTTTGTGCAAAACTATACGATTTCCGCCTCCACCCCATTCAATATCGCCAAATCCATACCCCATACCTTTTCCTGAACCTCGCGAACCAAGACCACTGCCATCAATCACTCCTTCACTTGTTCCGATGTCTCTTGTACCACTACCCTTATCGTTACCTTTTACCTTGTCTGCAGATGATAATTCCTTGACAGGTATCGGGTTAGAAATATCACTAATATCTTGTTGCACGGCATCTTTTACTTGTTTTGTGAGTGCAGGTGTAGCAGCATCTTCCAATATTGATTGAGCTTTGTCGCCCTTGCGTGATGCACCTTCTTTGGTTAGGTTACCTTTGCTCATTCCAGTGCCATCTCCATCACCAAAATTAAGCATTACAAGTGGAACAGAATTTATTTGAATGCTTCTTACATAAGGTTGCTTTATTTGCCACCAAGTACCAAAAATTAAAAATAAAATTACTAAAGTAATAGAAATACCAAAACCGCGGGCTGTGTTGGTATCCCATGGTAATTTTATCTGCAGAGCTGGTTGCTCTTCTTGAAATTTTGGTTTCCTATACATAATACTTCCTCTCTTTTTACTTTTCTCTATCAATCCAAGTCTGGGCAAAACCATATCTTAATGCTGCGTTTTTAGCTTCTTCCCGTGTTGTAAATTTTCCGAAACGTACTCTATACCATATTTTATCTCGTACTTTTTGTTCACTAATAAATGCATCGGAAATATTTTTTGCTTTCAACTTACTCAACCATTGTAAAGCGTCTTCTTTTGAAGGTGACGAATAAATCTGGATTATATATATACCTGGCTCATCTTTTGGAATAAAGGTTTCATCTACAGCCCGATTCCGAACCTCCTGAATATCCAATTCATTAATTGTTTTAATCTCTGCAAAATCATCATGAGATTGCTGAGTATTTTTTTCAGTATTACTTGGTTTTTCGCTCTTTACTTTTCGGTTTTTTAAAACTTCTGTTCTAATGTCTTTGTCTATTTTACTTTCTTGCCTGACGACTGTTTTATTTAAAATGTTATTATTCTCATGCGTTGGTTTCACGACAGTTTTACTTTCTTGAATATTTTTTGATTCATCCAAATTGGCAGTCACTGATTTGGCAGAACCGGTATCTTCAGGCTTAGAAGATTCATTATCCGACAGCTTTACATATGAATCTTTAATTTCTTTATTTGATAACCCATCGGATACTTTTTTAGATTCATTTTCTTCCTTAATAACCAAAGTATCTTTTTTGTATTTATCTTTTAACGGTTCTTTAATATCATCCATAAAAAACAAGATGAATCCAGCACCTAAAAGAGTTAGAAATAAAGCAGCTACACCTGTATATAGAATCCATGCAGGGATTTTTCTTCTTTCTCTTTTTTGCTCCTGTGGCTTATCAAGTATTTCATTCAAATCAGGTTGAGGAATATTTTTGTCTTCTTCCGAAATTTCCCTTTCAGTAAATGTTGATGTACTTGGTTTGTCGAGGTCATAATCTGATATTAGGACTTCGGTATCTGCGTTATCAGACGAAATCGGATCGAAAGGTAATTGTTCAAGAATATCTTCAATATCATTGTTTTTATTGGTATTACTACTTTTTTTCCTACCGGCGACTGCCATAACACCTTTAAGATACCCTTGGAAATCAGGATCTTCAAGCTCATCAATCGGTTCAGGATTCTTTTGCAATTTTTTCTTTTCGTACTCAAACAAGTCATCTTCAACTTCAGGAGTAGATTCTTCTTCAGTTATAATGTCATCTTTGATATCAGTGTTCGTGGAAAAATCATCTGAATCTATTTCTGATATTCCATCAGCCATGTATTCGTTAAAGTGCTGTTCGGGCAATGGATTTGTAAACAAAAAAATGTTCCCGGGATAGTGCTTATCCTGAATAGAGAAAGAGTCATCATCAGGTTCTCCTGGTTGAAAACCACCGATAATTTCTTCTTCATTCAATATGTCAGGTCTAAGTTCAGCCATTTAAAACTGCCACATAACTCCAAATGAAACAAAAACATTTCTTTCTCTGTAGCCTTCCCAAACATAAATATCACTATTTAAGAGATTTTCGAATCTCAAGAAGGCTCTTAGTCCATCATAAATTTTATAATTTCCTTCAATCCTTAAGTTTATATACGAATCAAGCTCGACAGTGTTTTGAAAATCAGCAAATCGCTTCCCAATATAATCTAATCCAAAATTTGTGCCAAGATTTCCAAACCAGGTCTTATGATAATCTGCGCTTAATTTCAGTTGTGGAACATAAGGTACAGACTTACCATCAAAGTCAGTTAAAGAGCTTTCTGTAGCAGTAATATTTGCTGTCAATTTATCCTCAGAACTTATAAACCAGTATGCTTCGAAGAATGATTTAAACAGAGAAATGCTTTCATAACCCAAATCAAAACTGCCAGGATAGAATAAAAGGTCTTGCTTGAAAATTGGAAATCTTTCAGTTCTTCTAAATCTGAATCCGGCAGACAATCCAAGCACTTCATTTGGATGAAATATTAAATTTCCACTTAAGTTCATTATATCATAAGCATAGTCAAAAAAAGCCATATTCGAAATATATGGATTATAATAAGCCAAATCTCTGAATTTATGATTCTCTAAACCGCTTCTGATATCAGCCCTAAGAGTAAGTAGTTTATTTAATCTGTATTCCAAATTACCTTCAATTAACAAGCCGCCACGGTCTATTCCAGCTGAATTCGTAGCCCACTGCAACCCAGCACCACCGGTAAGCGAAATATCTTGCGAGAATATTGATAATGAAGCATCCAGCTGAATAAAGTTAGTCGCCTGTCCTCTTAGTGTATGCAAATCAATTAATAAGTTACCAGCAACCTGAAAATTATTCCAAATGTTATGCATTTTTAAGTAACCAAACAGGTTATTATCGGCATTTTTGAAGTCGTTAGTGATTAATTGATAACCATTAAATCCGGCACCTGTCTCAAACTTAAATCCCTGATAGTTACCATCTACATCAACTTTTGCCGAAAAGTTGTTGGTAGTCCTGTTCAGAGCAGTTGGATTTGCAAAAAGCTTATAAGAATTAGTATTAAAGTCAATTTGTGTACGCGTACGACTTCCACCAAAAATAAAGAATTTTTGTGGTGCTATGTAATCTGAGGACAGTTTTAAATTAAATTTTGAAAAATCAGCATTAGATAAATGTCCATCACTCATTTCGTATCCAATTTGACTATAAATACCATAATTAGCAATATCGAACTCATATCCTGCATCAATCTGAGCTGTGGTAAATCTTCCAAACTGAGCTTTCACAAATCCGTCCTTTACATTTCTCTCTATCGTGTTCAAAGTTAGTTGCTCTACCGGAAAGGACTGAGAGCTCTGTTTTTCTAAAGAATTTAATGAATCCAACTCAGCATCAGTAAGTGTTTTAGGTCGTTCAGGATTTTGCTTAACTCCGGAATTTACATTTAATTGCAAAGTACCCTGGATGATAAAATTCGGTAATTCTAATGGCTCAGGTGATGATTGCTCTTTTTTGGATTCTTGTGCAAGTAAATTTACAGCAGAGAATAAAACTAAAAATATCACTATCTTTTTCATATCATTTCACCTTTATCCTTTTAAGTCTTGATTTTGCGGTATTGCCAAAATCATCGCCCGGGCGTAATGCTTCGAGTGCTTTGTAGATATCAATTGCTTCTTGCGGTTTGCCAATATTTTCGAGAGCTTCACCCATCCCTAAAAGAGATAATGAATACCAATCTTCAAAACCTTCGTATTTTTCTTTAACAATTGTAAAGCTTTCTATAGCTTTTTCAAAATTTCTGTCCCTCATCCAAAGTTCACCAATTCTATACATACATTCACTGGAAATATTTGGATTATCCTCGATTGCTGAAATAAACGTAAAATGAAATCTTGCAGAATCATTTTTACCAGAACCCCTGTAATGCATAGCTAAGCGATAACGACTTTGGTCGCCCCAGTCAGTACTTTGATATTTGGTAGTTACATTCCAAAAAATATCTAAAGCTGAAGCAGTATCACCGAGCTTATATTTAAGAACTCCTCTTTCGAAGCCACCCTGAGCAGCTACCGGATGTTCTGCATATTTAACCTGCAATTCACTTAGGATTTTATCTGCTCTCGAAATATTAGCAACTTCAATTTGAAGAAGTCCATTGTCTAACATTGCCATAGGAGCATAATCGCTTTTTGGATGTTCCTGAACAAGTTTTTCGAAGACTTTTTGAGCATCATCAGTCTCATTCAAACTCTCATAACTTTTTGCTTTCCAATACAAAACTTCAGGCACATTTTCATCGTTTGGATTCTTGTTTAAGAACTTATCGTATTCTGCTATCGCGTCTTTGTACTTTCTGCCCTGATAAAACATTTCACCGATTTTCTTTTGGAAGACCGGTGCAAAAGGTGACTCCGGATTAGTCTCAACATACTGATGAGCTATTTCGATAGCTTCTGTTTCTCTTCCTAGTGCAACAAGGCAAAATTGAATACTCTTAATGGACTCAGGAGCCATTTCACTCCCAGGGTAAGATTCTATTACGATTTTATAATTTGATATAGCTTCTTCATACTTACCCAGATTGTAGTAGGCATCACCTATTGCGTAGTATGCCCTAGGTGTAAGAGAGCTTTGAGGATAAGCATTTATTAAAAATTCGAAGTTATCAATGGACTCACCATATTTCCTTTGCTGAAATCTTATCCAACCAATTAAATATAATGCATTTGGAGAGTAAGGTGATTTGTTGTAAACTCTTACAAAATCAAGTAAGGAGCTTATGGATTGTTCATAGCTGCTATTACGGTACAATGCATGGGCTAATTGATATGAGGCATATTGACCTTCTTCTGTTCCAGGTGCCATTGCAGCAGCTCTTTTGTATGAATTGGCTGCATTCTGGAATCTTTTTTCCATGTAATATCCGTCACCCTGGCGTGTCAAAACTTCAACAGCATACTTACTCTTAGGGAATTCTGCAATCATCTTATCGAATACTTTTGATGAATTTGTAAAATCCTTTAACCTAAAATAACTCCACCCCAACCCATATAAAGCTTCTTCTCTTCTGGTAGTTCGGGGGTAAGTTTCCAAAAGTTTGTTGTATGTTTCGGTTGAATTTTTTAAAAGTTCAATTTTATAAAATGACTCAGCTAACCAAAATAAAGCTTCTTCATTTCTGGAGTCCCCCTTATTGTTTGCAATAAAGTTTTGTATTGCTCCGATTGCTTCTCCGGCTTTGTGACTCTGAACCAACGCAATACCCTGTTTAAGCTTAGCTTCGGAAATATACCATTTACGCGAAGGCATAATTATTTCGTTACTTGCTGTTGCTAAATTTTCTGCTTTCTTATATTGTTGAACTGCTTTATCCCATAGTTTCATTTCAAGATAAGTTGCACCGAGCAACAAGTGTGTTCTTGCTGCAGTTCTTCCGTCCTGGGCTTCTCTTTCAGCTCTTTCGAGTGTTTTTACTGCTTTGTCAAAATCACCGTCTTCATAATAAATTTGACCAAGTTCAATAAGTACAAGTCCCTGATATGGGTAAGCAGGTAATTGAGACAATCCCGCTAATTCTTTACGAGCAATTTCTTTATCTCCTTTGCGCTTCAAAGCAACTATTCTATAAAGTTGCGCCGTTGACCGAATGTGTAGGTTTTGCTCAGACTGGTCATTTATGATAATTTCATATTCCTTAAGAGCCTGCTCATAATTATTCAAGTTTAGCAAAGCCCAACCCAAACCAAGTCTAGCGTAATTCGACCATTCTGATTCAGTGAATTGGTTGACGAAACTTTCGAACACTTTTGCTGCCTCATTATAGTTGCCGCCAATATTGTAAGCTTCGCCTTTCATCAACCTAATCTTTTCAAGAGCATTATCAGCATAATTTTGCTTTTCGTATAATGTTGCAATTGAATCATTAGCCAATAAGTAGCCGGTCAATGTTTCAGCTTTCTCAAGTGCAATCAATGCAGATGATGGTTGCCTGAGCATAAGATTATTGTTTGCTTCCCTTATTAAGCTAATAAGATATAAGTTGCTTCTTTGATAGTTTTTTGTCAGTAGTCTGTAATAGTACAAAGCTGAATCGTGATTTCGGTAAATTTCATGAATTCTGCCTGCATAATAGTAACAATCGTCACTGAATTCGTGTTTTGGATAATTATTAACTGTTGATAAATATATTGGCAATGCATCTTGGTGCCTACCCTGATGCGACAATGACATAGCGCGCCAAAATCCTGCTCTGTGAGCTATGTCAAGATAAGCTTTCTCTTTTCTTTGTTCAAAATCAACCTTTGCGTAATGCTCTGCCTCTTCGAACAATTTTTCAGCTATCTTATATTTGCCAAGTTCATAAGTCATGTAGCCACGTTGCAATTGCGCAAATGGTACAAATGGTGAGTTGTATCTTTGCTTTATAAATTCAGCGAGCTTTCCGTCTGCTACGTTATAGTTGCCATCCAATAAGTCAATATTAGCTTGTAACAATACAGATTTATCGTAAGCTAATCCTGTTGCGTAAAGTCTGATTTCTTCGATAAGTTTATTCTCAGACATTCTTATTAATTCATGGTCGTAAAGCTCTTGACTTTCGAAAATTATTTTCGAACCATAATCATAAGTAGACTCTACAATTTGTGAAATCGCAGTTAGACTTAAAGATACAAATAAAAATAAAATAAAACTGAATTTTCTCATATTGATTCAGTAAATATTATAAAAATAAAAATATTAGTATCAATATAGCCATCCCCCGTGAGGTTTTTTTGAATTGATACTTTATGCCGCATTGTAAAAATACAAAATTCAATTCAAATCATGTTATATTTTTTTTCAATAGCATATAATTTTATTATTTTTATGACGTTTGTCTCACTAAAAGGTAAACAGAATAAAATCAATTAACAAAATCATGATATGAGGGTATTTACTTTTCACGATAAATCAATACATTTTACATTGAAATTATTAATAGGCCTTTTCGTAATTTGCCTAAATTTCATAGATTTACAATCTGCTGTATGGAATCCTGTTTCTTCCCCTTACGGTGGTATGGTTAGTGATATAATATATCATAATCAGAATTTATATGCCATAGCTCCAAATTCCGGTGTTTATTTAAGCACAGATAATGGTGATACATGGCAAAATAAAAACAACAACATACTTGAGCTTAATTCAGCAAATCGTATTAACAAGACTAATGAGTTCTTATTTGTTTCAACTTCAGATTATGGTCTTTTCAGAGCAAATTTCAATGATTTGAATTGGCAGTTAATTTTTGACCCGGTTTTTGAAGAAAACAAAGTAAATATTAATAAGATTTCAGTTGAAGAAAGTGGTTTATATTTATGTACTAATGTCGGATTATTCACAAGTAGTGATGATGGAAGTAACTGGTCAAAAATACCAACGCATGGTTTGAATCAGCTGATTGTGGATGTCGTTGAGTATGAAGGAAATCTCTATTTAATAAACAACGATGGTGTATTCGTAAGCAGTAATAATGGTGAATCTTGGAACAGATTAACAATTGGTAATACAATTATTTATAAAATTTTTAGATTCAATAATCATCTGCATTTTTGTCTTAATGACTTCTCAGGTCAGTCAGGTTTTAATTTTGCAGTATTCAGAAAAGACCTCAAAAGTGATACAATACGCAATTATTTTCCTGCTATTTTCGAAAACCATCAAGTAATGAATCACTCAATTGAAGGGGATGAAATAGCATTCAATTTATTGCAGGCTTACAATGATGAGTATAATTTCAAAGTAGCATATTCATCTGACAAAATGGAGAGCATTAAGTTTATTTATGACTCTACTTTCAAATATTACAGTTTTTTTACTTCAGCAACTGCAATTGCAAAAAGCAGAATTCTGCTCGGTACATCGAGAAACGGTGTTTTTTCAATTGATTTACCAAAATACGAGACAAAACTAAATAAGAATTTCATAAAGAACTCCATTATCACTTCATTATTAATTAATGACGATATTTCATATGCTGCTACACAGGATAATGGTATTTACAGCTCTACAGACAAAGGGCTTAGCTGGACTTTTCTTATTAATAGCCCGAAAATTAATGATGAAGAATACGTAACTGTTTCAAAAATCATAAAACATAAAAATCTTGTTATTATAGGAACAGACCGTGGTATTTACTCTTCAAGTAATGATGGAACAAGCTGGGTATCAAACGCTTCAGATATTTTTATTACTGATTTATATAGCGACGGAAGTTTTATATACGCTATCGGAAATCTCATAAGCGGTCAACTGATGATTTCGATAGATGATGGAAAATCGTGGTCAACCAAAAGATTACCGTCTGACTATCTTGCATTAGGATTGCTTAAGAACAATAGCCGATTAGTTGTCAATACAAGCAATGGCATATATTTTACAGATGATAACGGAGAAACATGGATACCAGGTCTTATTTTTAAACCAAAGGATCTATATAAATCACCGATTGCAGTAGTTGGTAATACTATTGTATCCGCAATAAATGGAAACATTTATCTATCATTCGATAACGCTTATACCTGGACTTCATTAAATAAACCATTTGGAACAGAGATAGTAACTGATTTAAGAGTAATTAAAAACATTATCATAGCTTCTACATTTAATTGGATTTATTTTTCGCTTGATGATGGAAATAACTGGAGTAATATATCAGAAGGCTTGCCCTCAAGGATTGTATCTACAATGTATTCTAATCAGGATACTTGTTATGCTGCAGTTGTTGGCCATGAAATATACATAGCAAACCTTAGTGACTTTTCTCAGATTAAAATCACCAATGTTCCATCTGAAATATTTTGTGCAGGAATGCAATTTCAAGTAAATTACGAAGTTAAAGCAAACCTTCAGTTTAATGAAGGAAATATTTTCAATGTAGAGTTGTCGGATGCAAACGGATATTTTAGTTCCGATAATATCATAATTGGTACAGTGATGTCTTCCACTAATGGCTCCATTACAGTTACTATACCTGAAAATATCGAATATGGGAATAAATACAGAATCAGAATAGTTTCGACAGAACCCAAAATAACAGGCATAGATAATTTAAGAAATTTGACTATTCTAGAGAAAAAAAGACCTGAAATTAGCGGCAATGTTGAAGCATGCGCAAATATTGAAACCTTCTACTCCAGCAATATTAATTTAGGTTATGAATATTCTTGGAGTATAGAGAATGGATCAATCATCTCTGGAACTGGAACAAGCAATATATCTGTTAAGTGGAATAATCCCGGACAAGGAAAGCTAAAGCTGACACATAGGAGTATTCAAGGATGCACGGATTCAGTCGAAATATCGGTAAAAATCAACCCAACACCGACCAAACCAATAATTACAAAGATAGGCGACGAATTAATTTCGAGTGCTTCAAATGGAAATATCTGGTATCTGGATGGAATAGAACAAAGCCAATATAATTCAGATAGATTTAGTCCTGATGATGAAGGTATATATCAGGTCGCAGTAATAAATGAATTTGGCTGCAAGTCTGAAATGTCTGACGCAATTGAATTTATTCGTGACGAAAATCTGATAGTTTTCGCAATTGACACAATTAGCGCAAACTCCGGAGAAGATGTTTACATTAACATTCGACTGATAAAGAATAAAAAGTTTAACGATCTTAAACCACGAGTTTTTCAGGCCAATATTTCAAATAATTCAACATTGTTGTATCCTCTGAGCGAAGATAAGGGCTTTGTGCTCGACGGAAAAAGGTATCTCGAAATTCAAATAGATACAAACTATATCAGCAGTAACATTGTCAAGGTAGTGGCTTACAAGTCTATGCTTGGAAATTCTGAAAGTAGCATAATTAACCTCTCAAATATAAAGATTGACGGAGAACCACTTACAGATTACAAAGTTTACACAGGGAAATTCAATTTGTTGAATATATGCTATGATGGAGGTCCCAGATTAATCAGCGACGAACCCTCTTCAAGCATTATATCAGTTTACCCTGCACCCGCTTCAAATTCAGTAAACGTGAGCCTTTTAATTGCTTCGGATGGTATCGCAAATTTAAAAATATTGAATCTGGAAGGACAGATTGTCCAAAATGTTTTAAATGAGATTTTTTTGGAAGGTTTATACGATATTCAGCTTGATATAAGCAAACTACCTATTGGAGAGTATTATTTTATACTAGATAAAGATGGCGAAAAAAATATGCACAAATTTGTAGTTACGAGATAAACATGGGAAAAGATCTATTCATTATCTTGTTAACTTTTTTATATCCTTTTTTACTGATATCAAACAATAATGTCATTAATTCTGATAATTATTTAAATAAGTACGGAATTATAGGCTATTATGGAATACTAAACTCCGATTCTGATTTTTCATCCTTACCTAGTATTCCAAATTGTTGCCCAAAATTTGATAGAGGTAAGGGATTTTCGGCATACTTTGGTGGAATTACCGAAGCTGATTTGAAGATTATGCGTTTACAAGCAAGATTGGGATTTGAAATTCTAAATGGCAATTTTCAAAATAATGAAAACCAAGTGATTTCAGTCAACAATTCACCTGTAGATGCCGTTTTTCAACATAACGTTGATTTTAGACTTATAAATCTTAATGTAGATTTGAATAGTGCAATAAGTATTACAAACAGGTTAAATGTTCATGGGGGTTTAAGTATTTCTGCAATTCTAAACTCCAATTATTATCAATATGAGAAAATAAACTCTCCGGCAGGGAATGTAACTTTTTTAGATAATGAAGGCAATAATACCGGTAAATCAATAAGAAATGAGTTGGAAGGAAGTATACCTGAAATAAATACATTTCAATATGGAGTAAATTTGGGAATATCTTATGATTTTTATCCAATAAAAGATAGAATTATAATCATTAGGCCAGAGATTACATATAATCATAATTTCAGTAATGTAGTGAATAATTTAGAATGGAAAAACAACATATTAAGAGTAGGAGTTAGTCTTTTGCTCTCTAATGAATTATACACAGAACCAGCCGTACCTGAAATTACATTATCAGATTACAAAACTCAAAAGCAAGATAGTACCATTGCAAAATTAAACTCTCAGATTGTTATGCTCGAAGAAAAAAAACTTCAAGATTCCATTGTAAAAAAAGAGCTTCAAGATAAAGAAAATGAGTTGGAAAAATTAAGGATGGAAAATGCTGCAAAAGATAGCATAATAAATTATAACAAATTAAAATCAGAAGAAGAATTGAAACTTAAGATCGAAAGAGATCAATTTAACAAACAAATTATTGAAGAGAACAAAAGAGCAGGTAAAATTTGCAAGTGTTTCGTAATTTTATACAAATCTACACAGGATAAAAAAGAAGCTGAAAGTCTGATAGAATTATTATCAGAATCAGGCATAGCGGATATAAGTTTAACAACGTTCATCGAGCCTTATCTTAAAACAAAATATTACAGAGTACAATCTGAGTGTTTTGCAGACCATTTACAAGCATTTGATGAAAGGATAAGATCCATAGATAGTTTAGGGGATAGCGAGATTAATCCACAGATTATTTGTAACAGGTAGCCATGTTTAGAATAATAATTATCTCAATAATTTTCTTTACATTTTCATTATGTACATTTACTCAGGATAACAGCAACATCAGAGTTATTGTTCTGACTAAAGTTGGACAGAAAGAAAAAATCAATATTAATGAAAAAGTATCAATTGTATTTGGGCCAAACATCAAACCTGAGTATATTAATGTAAATTATATAAGTGGCAAAAATCCAAATGAATACTATATTGAGCTAAGATCGAATGAAAATTTATTGCGTGAAATTAGTCGTCTAAGACATAGTATTGATAGTCTTAAAAATGATAAGTCACACAAAGTTGAGCAAGTTGTTGAGAAACTGCCTGAAAGCACTCAAAAGTCAGAAATAAGTGACTCTAAAACCAAAAATGACTATAACCTTAATAATTTTCAACAGCAGATTAATGATACAATTTCTATAATAGAGAAAGACATTCAGGAAGATTTTTTCGTAAATAAAATTCCAAAAGTAAAAAATTCAATTGATGCACTTAACCAAATACATTTTAATAATGATCAAAACATAGACAAGCTTCAATTTGAATATGATAGAAACGTAGTGCGTATAGATAGCCTGAAAAAGCAAATTGAAGCAACAATATTATCCGGAAAAAATAAACACTTACTAGTAGATTATTACAATGAACTAGACTCTTTAAAAATTCGTAATCAGGAAATCGAAGAACTCAACAATTTGCTCAATGTAAATAATAAGATTCTTGAAAGCGAGTTAAAAATAAAAGAATCCGAGTATGAAAAACTTCTGCTATACATCTACTTTTCAACCTCTACTGCATTGCTGTTGCTGATTTTGGCAGCTATTGCCTATTTTGGGTATAAACAAAAAAAGAAATATAACTTAGAACTTAGTAGAATTAATTATGAATTGAAACTGTTTAATGAAGAGCTTGACAGATCAAACGAACAAAAAGGTACCCTCCTGAAAATAATCAAAAAGGAACTGGATTTGGCATCCAATTATGTTCAGTCTCTACTACCAAAGCCATTTAGTACCAGAGAATTGAATGTTGAATGGATTTACAGGCCTTCAGAGCAATTAGGCGGTGATGCTTTTGGATATATGGATATAGACAAAAATAATTTTGCATTTTACTTGTTAGATGTCAGCGGACATGGTGTTGGTGCAGCCCTACACTCAGTACAGGTTATGAATATACTCCAGAACAGGAATATTGCGAATGTTGATTTTGCAAATCCTGCTGATGTTTTAAATCTGTTAAATTCAATATTTCAGATGAGTAGTTACAAGGGTGTTTATTTTACAATGTGGTATTTTGTATATAATAAAGAATCAAGAATATTGAAATTCTCAGGCGCCGGTCATCCACCTGCCTTTTTGTTTAGCAATAACAAAATATCTACCTTGGAATCTGAACAAATTTTTATTGGAGCAGTCAGTAATATAAAATATGACTACAGTGAACTAAAAATTGATGAACCTACTTCAATATTTGTTTTTTCTGACGGCGTTTTTGAGATACAGAGCAAAGATGGTAGCATGCTTAATTTCAATGATTTTACATCATTGTTCAAAGATAAATTTATCAATGAGAAATCCGGATTGACGGGATACTATGATTTTGCTAAGCAATTATCAGGATTAAAAACCCTTGAAGATGACTTTTCGATACTAAAAATTGATATAAATTAGGAGTTTCTCTATTATGAAGTACACATTTATTTTTGTAGTTGCATTTTTAATGAATGCTGAATCAATTTTTGCAAAAAAACAAGTTATCGAAGGATTAATTATTGATAAAGCTTCAGAGAGAGTAATTCCTGGCGCATCTATTAGAGTCTCGGGCACAAACAGAGGTACTTATTCATCATCCAGGGGTAGCTTCAGGCTATATGTTGATGAAAATGATACTCTGCTTATTTCATCTGTAGGATACCTCAAAGCAAGTCATGTTGTAAACTTTGCGAATCCTCAGGTAACAATCAAATTGGAACAAACTGTTATCAGTAAAAAAGGTGTTGATGTAACCGGCAATATTACTGTAGAGGAGATTATCAAAAGAGTCATCAACAAGAGAGATGAAAATCAAAAAAAATTAAAAACATTCCAGGGTGAATTATATTCAAAACTTGTCATCGAACTTGGCGGCTCATTGCTTAATTTAAGTACTGGAGAAGGGAGCGTAAGTTTGAGCTCAACACTAAGTGCTAACGATGAAGATACACCCGACAGCAAAAAATTTATTATTATGGAAACATACTCTGATGTTTTGAAAGATTACGATAAAAAGCTTTTCCTGACAACTATAACAAAGAGAAGACAAACAGCCAACATACCATCAGAGCAAAATATCATGGCAATTACAGAGTTTATCAACTTCTATGATGATGAAGTCAATTTTCTCAATACAAAAATCCCATCGCCAATAGGTATTGATGCACTTGATTCCTATAACTTTACTCTCATAGACAAAACAGCTGAAAATGACAAATACACCTATATTATCGGCGTTTTACCTAATTCAAAAATCTACCCGAGATTTGAAGGCAGCTTAAAAGTAGTTGAAGGAACTTACAATGTAGTTGAGATTGATTTAAAACCCTCTGAGTTTACATTTATTCCATTTTTCAGTAACATTTCAATAAAACAAAAGTTCTCTGAATCCAAAGAAAATGTATGGTATTCAGGATTTTTGGACGTTTCAGCAGATGCTAAAGTTGAAGTAATTAAGGGACTTCTCGACTTCAATTCAGCAATTAAAGTAACAAGTATATTTAGTGATGCTAAAATCAACCAGCAATTACCTGATTCATTATATACTAAAGCAAATAGTAATCTAACCAAAAGGCGCCAGACTATCACAGTTGCCCCGACTGCAGATACTCATGATACTTTGTTCTGGAAGCAAAACTCTTTACGGGAATTAAGCCCGAAGGAAATTGAGATTTATGCAAAAGTTGACAGTGCAGTTAAGTCAGACTCATCAAATAAAATCACTTCTGAAGAAAAAAGCAGAAATGTCAGTTTCGACTTTTCTCCATACTTTAGCTTTGACAGGGTAGCATCAATCTCATTAGGATTAACTCCATCCTTAGATGTCTACAATTTTAAAGCTACAGCTGATGCTTATTTCAGTTTTGGTTTACAAAATTATTACGGGAGCATAAAACTTGAATTGCCAAAATTTAATATATTAAAAAACTTAATCACTTTTTCTGCTACTTACAACTCCAACCAAGGGACATTCAGCACACAGGGTGGAGCATACAGTAAATTATTTAATACCTTCGCAGCTGCCTTTGTACACGAAGATTACTTTGACTATTACGGAAGAGAAGGGTTTAGTGCAAGCATTGGAGTCTCAAATCGCTTTTTTAATCTTTTGGTAGAGGGTGATATTGAAGCACATTCAATTTTGAGTAAAAATACTGATAGGTCAATTTTTGAAAATTATAAATGGCGTAAAAACCTTGAAGCACTTGAGGGTAATTTTCAGGTATTAAAAGCCAGCATCAACTCGGGAAGCATTGACAGACTTAATCCCAAATCCAATTTTGATTACGAGATATCATTGAGTTCATTCATAGGTACTCAGCCTGATTTAAACTTCAATTTCTCTGGTGTTTCCGGAATTGCAGGATTATCATTTCCAACATTCAGCACAGGTTACAACCCAATGACAATGACATTATTCTTTGACGCAGGAATCTGCAGCGACAATACCCCAATTCAGTTTCAGCACAGGATGAGCACAAGATTATTTATTTTCAATAATTATGGTAATTTTTATACTGCACCTTTGGGATTTTATGGTGGAACGAATTATTATTCAATTCACATGGATTATAACCTGACAGATTTGTGGTGGAGATGGATCGGTTTGCCTACTTACGAAGGTAGAGGTTTGGACTTAATTATCGGAGGTAGCTGGGGCAAATTTGAGAACACCAGCAACACTGCATACCGTAGCACTGGTAATGATGGTTATTCAGAGATTGGATTTGGATTATCAAGAATTCCCACTTTTATCAGCAATGTAGTTTTTTGGTCATTCAACTGGAGATTTGGAATTGGAGAAAATGCAAAGGGTAGAACAGGCGGTTCTATGAACATTGCTCTACCTTTTTAGATTATTTAATTGCCAATCCTGATATTGCAGGTGAATATTTAAAACTATGAATTCTGATTGACAACCCATTATTGCCTAAAGGTTCGTTTGATTCTGCAAAACAGAAACTGATATTTACTTTCAGTTTATTTGTAGATGGGGAAAAACTCAGTAAATCGGGTTGGGGGTCAACAACTGTTGATTGCTTCAGTATTTTAGTTTCATTATTAAAATTATTAGATTTGCTTGTATAAATCAAATGATCTGGGTATATTCCAATTTTGTGTAATGAAGTATTTTTTGTTAAAGTAAAGGGATTATCCGGAGTTTGGACCTCTGCAATTTTTTTATCAGTAGCATAAAGATAATATTCCAACTCATTCAATGCATCCGGCTCGGAGTATTTCGAAAATCTCACACCTGTTTGAGTCATACCTTCGAAAATATCTTCTTCTACATTAATTATACTTAACGAAAGATTGGCATTAGGATTTATTGAACCCTCAGGTGCAGAAATCTCAAAGATATAATCTCCGTACCCCAAAGTAGTATCAATTGTAAGCTCGCCACCTTCCCAATTATCACCGTTTTTTGTCAGTCTTAAAACAACACTTCCGTCTTTTTCAAATTTTACGTTATTTTTATTTGTAAGACAATAATAGCGGCTATCAGCAATATTTTTTGTTTCTTTTACAATCCAGTTGAATTGAGAAAATTTGTCGGTTTGAATTGATGATTCAGGAGATGAATTATCTGATTGTGGTTCAGAGTTTTCATCTGAGCATGATATACAAATTAAAAAAACAATAAATGCTGACAAAATATTTAATTTACTTCTCATCACTTTTATTCCTCTTAATTCTATAATTTATTTTTCTGCCAATTAATTTAAAAAACTCAGCTTTCCCATCTGTAATGGTTAATGTAATTGGAAAAACTACACATTTTATACCATTATCGGACAAAATGTTTTTATATTCAATAATTTTAGCTGCATCTTTTTCAGTTGTTGCCAATATTTTGCAATTACTTTTTTTACATTTATTTATCAACTCTTCAACGTCACTTTTTCTATAATTATAGTGGTCTTTGTAGGCATGAGACTTGATGATGTTGAATCCAAGTTCAGAAATCATATTAAAAAACCTCTCAGGTTTTGCTATGCCGGCAAATGCAAAAACATCAATATTATTTTCTTTTGTTTCTCTGATTTTTATGGATTGCTTATCATGAAGATCATACGGATTGGCTTGTATTGGCTTTACACGGATAATTACACAATTCTCTCTCAGATTTGATTTTATTTTTTCATTTAATTCAAAATTACCCATTACAGAAACGACGTGTGCACGCTTAATTGACTCTAAAGGCTCACGCAAACGTCCTTCAGGCATCAACTTGGGGTTGTCGTTTGTTTCTTTATCAATCAAAACAATATCAAGGTCACGGAAAAGTTTCCGATGCTGAAATCCATCATCAACAATAACTAGGTCAACATTATATTCTTTATGGATTAATACAGCAGCTTCTGATTTGGAATCATGAGCAATAACAGGCACTTTGAGAGATTCAGCCAAAAGTACCATCTCATCTCCACCTTCACGAGCTGATACTAAAGCTCCTCGATAATCACCAACGTTAACTTTACCTTTACTCTCACGTTTATAACCACGTCCGACTATTCCTGGAGAATAGTTTTTTGTTTTAAAAAACTTAGTCAGCATTTGTACAAATGGAGTTTTCCCGGTTCCACCCACTGAAAGATTACCGACACTTATAACCGGAACTTCCACTCTGACATAATTATCTTTTTTGTCATAATTTTGGTTCCTTTTTTTAACAAAAATACCGAAAATTTTAGAGAGAAAAGATTTAATCATTTTTTGCTTTTTGCTGTATAGTTTTATTTAAATATAAGAGTTTTGACTCTAATTCAATAATAATTTTGTTGATTATATCTTTATCCTCGGTAAATTCTATATATATTGGTTCAGAAACAGCAATCTCAATCAAACTGAAAGGTAAAGGCAGCTGAAATTTGTCCCAAGCTCTTGCAAAGACTTTCTTATTAATTATGTTCACACCACATAAATACAAAGGCACATTACTTCGCATAGCTGCTATTACTGCACCGGCTTTCATTTTCTGAGCAGGTCCCTGAGGACCATCGGGTGTCATCAATACCAGATTGTTTTTACATGCATCTTCAACCAGAGCTAAAACCTCTTTACCTTTTTGTGAGGAAGAACCTCGTATCAGCTTATATTTCCATTTCTGCAATAAACTTGACAGGATTTCTCCATCTTTACTTAAACTTACTACTGCTGTTGGCTTCAGTGATGAAAATTGTTTCCAACAGGGCAACATTAATCCATGCCAGAACACAACAATTCCTTTGCCCTTGTAATCAAATGGAGCGGTTAAATTGATGCGCCAGGTTTTAGAAAGTATATTTAACAATTGCACTGCTAAACGATATTTGAAACTCATACTGCTCATCAGTTTCTTAGAATTTCCTCCGCAATTTTTTTTGTTGCTCCACCTTTACCAAGTAGTTCCTTTAATTCTGAAAATTGCGACTGAATTCCCTCGTATGTTTCACGGTCTTTAATCAAACCTGAAATGTAATCTAAAATTGATACTGGATTCGCTTCTTTCTGAATAAATTCTTTTACAACGAACTTATTTGATAATATGTTGACTATTGAAATGTACGGCAAATTGACTAATTTTTCAGCTATTTTGTAGGTTATGAATGAAGTTTTGTAATACATTCCGAATGGCAATCCACACAATGCCGCCTCTAAATTGGATGTACCTGTTTTGATTATACCTGCCAATGAGTTTTGCATTATACCGATATTATCTTCAGAAATTTCAACATTAGAATAGTCAGCAATCATCTCAAATGCTGATAAAGGTATATTTGATGACTTAGCTATTACAAAATTATATTTATGTTTTTTATCATTTATATCGAGTATGCTTTTCAGAAGAGCTATATGCTTTGTTACTTCCTGTATTCTGCTACCCGGAAAAAAAGCAATGTTTTGATTTCTTTGATCATAGGTCTTAAACTCCTGATTAAACTCTACATTATCAAGAATCGGGTGCCCCAGGTATATTGAATTTATACCGAAATTACTGAAATATTCTGCTTCGAAAGGAAAAACCACAAATAGTTTTTCTACAATGCTCTGAAGTTCTTTTGCTCGATTTTTACCCCACGCCCATAATTGTGGGGCTATATAATAGTAAACAGGAATATTATTTTTGTTTGCAATTTTGGCTAATCTTATATTAAATCCAGGATAATCAACAGGTATAAAAGCATCAATATTATTTTCTTTCAAAATATCTGCAGACTTTTTTAGAAGCAATTTAAAAAAATTATACCTCTTTGCAACTTCCCAAAATCCAACAACAGAAACATCTGAGATATGAGCAATACTAATTAAGCCTTCTTTTATCATCTCATCACCACCAATACCCCAAAATGTTGTATCGGGATTTCTCAATTTAATTTCTCTAATTAAATTAGCAGAGTACCTGTCAGCAGAAGGGTCTCCTGCAACGATAAAAAATCTCTTCAATTTGTTTGCTCTTTTCTTCTAAATTATTAAAACCGATACTGGAGTCCGGCACTCAAAATATCAAACCTGCTTACACTGTAATCTACAAAAATATCAAAATCACCTATTGGCTTTACAACACCAATTGTCCAGCGAAAATTATCTGAGCTTACAGTCAAATTAGTCTTTTGTGGTTGCTTATCTCCTGGAAATCCGGGAGTTGAACCATGATTAGGCTTTTCTAGTAAACCCAATTGCCATTGGATCTCTACAGGTAACAGGTAAACATATTCAGACTTAATGGTAATGGTTTCGAATGAAAAACCTGAATAAATATCAATAATATTTTTAAAGCTCTTGCTGGCACTCAAATTGAAACTGAAAATATTTGCGTTGGCTGTAAGCTCGGCTTTTGTAACGCCCACGGTATTCTCCAAGTATGTACCTTGGTAAACAAATTGAGCTGCTACATCAAATGGTCTTTCATCAACAGGCACTCGTTTGCCATTATTATCATATTCATCATTAAAGTACTGGCTTAAGCTGTGTTTTATACCAATACCCCAAAAAGCGAAATCGCCGATGGTTTCACCTAAATTAACAGGTGGAATTACCCTCAAAAGTATTTCAGTCCCATAAAATGAACCAATTTCAATCTGCGGAATGGCTGCAAAAACATAATTTAAATTAGTTCCACCGTAGAGTGTAAATACTTCAGGGAACTGATAAATTGCTGCCATTACGGAATCTTTTAGAAATTGTGGTATTAAGGGTAAATCGTATAATGGGTGACTTCTGAAAAGTGAATCTATTGATGAATGAGGCAATAAAAACTGAGTGTTTCCTGTACCAAGCGCAGTTGAAGCCTTACCTGGTACTTGAATTAAGCCCTTGTTATTACCTTTTGTACCATCATACATCATATTCAAAAAAAGATAATGTATGAGAGATGCAGTATCCAATTTTGTTATCTGATTTGTGATAGGATTGTAATTTATAAATTTTCCTACTTCATTAAGGTCAAACTCCTTGGCTGGCATTACAGGCGTGTAATTTTTGAGCTCGTCATTTACTATACCCGACATACCATGAATACCAACTTTAAAATACATTTTATCGGATTTTTGTGGAATATAGGCACTTGTAAAAAATCTGGAGTTTGAAGTAGAGTTAATTACTCTGACTACAGGCTCCATAAAAGGTACTCCGTTAGTCTCGAATAAATCTCTTGAGAATTTCCTTGCCAATTCAACAGTATAGTCTGATGATGTTTGTGCAATAGAGAAAGTAGATGTAATAAACAGAAATATTATGTAAGCAGTAATTATATTTTTCATATTATATTCGAATAGAAAAGATGTTATTTAAATAGTTTTTTTCGGATAATAACATACAAAGGTGCTGCAAATAAAGCGATTAATCCAATCATAATTAACGATTGAAAAAAAGTAATAAAAATGAAACCTATTTTAAGTGTAAATAAAACTAGTCTTACAGCAATTATTGAGATAATTATTGCTATGGCAATCGACAATATTTTTTTAATCATTACTTATCCCTATTACAATTCAATGGATATGAAACGATTATTTAAAATTAGTATTTCATTCCCTGAGTATTTCTCAAATATCAGTCATGAAATATTGCATTACATTTAATATAAATTAAAAAATGATTTCTTTACAATTTCATATTCAAAATATTTGGTTTGAATGTGACCATAATGAATGCCCAATCTTGCCAGGGGCTAAGTTCAAAATTGGCTTTTTTGATAATCTCCATAGACTTTGTAGGGAGCATATAGCAATAGCCAACTTGCAAAGTTGTATAGTCATTCGGTTTATAAACCAAGAGAATATCATTTTCGAAACCTAAATACTTATCAATGATTTCATTTTTATAAGTGAAATCGCTGTGTGATAAAAATACATGTGCATCAACGCGCAGGTTCAATGTACGATGAATTTTAAAGTCAGTGAAGAAATATGGGGCAACTAAACCAGCCTCATTGTAATCTCCGGGAAATCTTATAAAATAATCCATAAAACCAAGAAATCTATGATTTACACCATATAACGGGTCAAAAGCACTTGAGACTCCATTTTTGACAGGAACATCAGTTCCACTCAGTACTTCTGCACCTAACTTAAAATTGATATCTTTATTAACCTTCCATTTTATTTCAGGCTGAATATAATAAGCATTTTCGAGTTTTCCACCTAAAGTAGTTTCACCATGTTGCAAATATGCAGCAACAGTAAAATACCAATCATCTAAAAAGTACTCTAATCTTCCACCATTTGTGTATCTGAAATGCGACAAATGAAAATCAGCAGTATCCTGAAAGCCATCAAGCGCATTGATAGTTGTGAGAGTAAAATTATCTGATATTTTCCAGTTGAAGAAATGTGTGAGCAATAGCTTATAATTATTGAACCCGGGAGAAAAATCAGTTTCAAAAAACCTCTCATTTGCTCCTCTCTCCTGATTGTATGCTGCTATAAAATCTGTCGAATAGTTACTTTTGTAATACATCAGTCTTACTGCATCATGCGAACCGCCATTTTGTCTCCAGTCATTCTGGGCAAATAACCTCTCGTTGTCATATATAATTTTTTGACGACCTATTCTGATTTTTAAATCCTCAAATATATTTGGCTCTACATATGCTTCGAATGCCTGCAAAGTTCCACCGGTAGATCTGGGATCAGTCTCTCCCCATGTTCTGATTTCCTGAACAGAGGCATAAAAAATAAAATCAGAGTTTTTATATTCCAAATTTACTCTTGCCCGCTGGTCAGTAAAAAATGCAGCTGTAGAAGTATCCGGCATCAAAACACGGTAACCATGCCTGTATTCGGAACGAGGCCTGAACTCTAAGTCAAGTTTGAATGACTTTTCTGACTTTGTTTCGGTACTCTGTGACAACAAAGCAACTACATTAATAAATGCAAACAAAATTGTTAAGTAAGTAAGTTTTTTCATTTTATTATGTCCGGTTATTAAATGACAACTGCAAAAATATAAAAAATATTAGTCTGATATTAATTTATTTTTCTGTTGATTTGAGCATAATGCAGAACATTTGGAACAATACAATTCTTAATTATACCAATACAGGCATAACAAAAATCAAATAATTTTGCAACATTTGAGATACAAAATTTAAAAATAATTTTTTTTTAGCAATTTATTTAATTAAGTTAGAGTTGTAAAAATTTGCATCTTATAATTTATTATAAATAAAAATATTTTCCTAATAAAATTCAGGAGTGCTTGTATGAAGATTCAAATGAAACTGATGCTTGGTTTCGGTGTAATGATGGCACTTATCATTACTAGTGTTATAATATCTTATTTTAATATCAGCGGACTTAACGAAAGCATAGTTAAAGTCTCAGATGATAGAATACCAAAAGTACTATGGCTTCAGGAGATGATTAACCAGGTTAATGATGGTGCCAGGGCTTTGAGAAATGCTATTCTCGAAAATGACGCCAAAAAGATTGATGAACAGATTGATAGGGTACTAACAACTACTAAAGTTGTGAAGCCAATAGTCGATAGTCTTAAAACTACTATTAAATCTGTTGAAGGTATTGCTTTATTGAAAAAATTGGATGAAGCCAGACCCAAATATATTGAATATAGAGAAAAAATACTTGCTAATATAAAGTCAGGCAATAAGGAAGAAGCAGTTAGAATCTTATTTGGTGAATTTAGAGACGCACAATCCGAATATTTCAAATCTTCTAAGGAATTAATAAATTTTCAAATAGATTTAATGAATGCTGATACCAAGGAAGCTGAAGAAAGTGCTGCATTTGCGAATTTATTAGTTTTAGTAATTGGAATAATTGCATTTTTAATTGCGATTATTGTATCCTATATGATTTCTAGAAGTATTACGAATCCTGTTAATACTGCCGTCAATGCCGCTGAGAATATCTCGAAAGGCAATATGAATGTCAAATTGGATTCAGATTCAAAAGATGAAACAGGTATGCTGTTGGCAGCAATGAAAACAATGGCAAATAATATCGGAAGATTGGTTGCTGAATTAAATAAAACATCTGAAGCTGCTGTTCAGGGTAAACTTGACACCAGAGCAAGCGAAGTTGGATTTGAGGGAGACTACTTAAACATTATCAAAGGTGTGAACTCTACACTTGATGCAGTAATTGCTCCATTAAATGTTACAGCCGAATATGTTGACAGAATATCGAAGGGTGATATACCTCCAAAAATCACAGACAATTACAACGGTGATTTCAATGAAATAAAGAATAATCTTAATCAGTGTATTGATGCTGTTAATCTCCTTGTTAAAGATGCAGGAATGTTAGCTCATGCTGCACGCGAAGGTAAACTTGATACCAGAGCCGATGCAAGCAGACATGGCGGAGACTTCAAAGCTATAGTTCAGGGTGTAAATGATACACTTGACAATGTAATCGGACCACTGAATGTTGCAGCTGAATATGTTGACAGAATTTCCAAAGGCGATATACCTCCAAAAATCACCGACAACTATAACGGCGATTTCAATGAAATAAAGAATAACCTTAACCAGTGTATAGATAGTTTGAACGGGCTGATTGATGAAATGAACAACATGTCTAAGCAACACGACTTAGGTGATATTGATGTTGTGATCAACGTTAATAAATTCACAGGAGCATATCACGAAATGGCGCAGGGTGTTAACGACATGGTTAATGGACACATTGCAGTTAAGAAATTGGCTATGGGATGCTTTAAAGAATTTGGTGAAGGTAATCTGGATGCTGATATTCAAAAACTTCCTGGCAAGAAAAGATTCATTAATGAAACAATTGATGTAGTTAGA
>JANJTB010000003.1 GCA_024711295.1 bacterium
ATGTAAATTATTTGTAATTTTGAAATAAGTTTTTTTTCAATATACAGGATAAATTCTGATGAAACAAAAAATGTTTACATTATTTGCTGTGGCAATACTTTTTGCCGCTACTACTGCTGACTCTTTTGCTCAACTGACTAAAATTTGGGAGACAGAAAACTATCCTGGCAATGTCAGTTCATTGAGCCCTAAAGGCAAACTTGCTCATGCAGGGAGTCATGTTATTGACTTGAATAATGGGAATATTATTGATACAAGATATTCTCCTGAAAGTTTTAGACTTACTTATTCCGGTGACAGGTATTTTGTATCCAACAGACAAGAAAAAACTATGAAAGTGTATGACAGATACACTAAAGAGTTTATTCAAGATGTAAAATATATTCCAATTTTGAATAAAACGATCACAGCATCAGATGATTCAACTGTATTTGTTTTTGAATCTGTTACACATACACTACAATTCTGGAATGTATATACAAACGAACTCAAAGATAGTTATAAAATACCCAACACCCCCGATATACCAACTTATAGTATAAGTGGTGATCCAGCCTTCTCTCACGACGGTAGATACTTTGGCTTTACAATGATTCCAAATAATACTCCTTCAGAACACTATTTCATGGTATATGACAGAGTAGCAAGAGAGATAATTTTCTTTCAGACTATCCCAATAAGTCAATATTCGTTTGTTTATTCATTTATGCACACTACAAATCAAATAGCTTACGGTGAAGTAATTAAACTCGAAGGTGACATCAAGACATATTCTTACATACGTATTTTTGACCTTGACAAAAGAGAAAATGTCAGGAATGTAAGAGTGGGGGAGGAGAATAAAGAAATTGGTAATTTTACAATTAGAAATGATGACAAATTCATATTGTATAAGTTAAAGAATACAAATAACACACTATCCTTTTATAATCTTGAGCAAAATAAAGTTTCAGATTTTATTATTAGTCCAATGAACTCAGTCTTAATTGCTGACGATAATGGATTCGTTGTACAAGGAATAATTGCATTTCAATTCGACTGGACAGTTGGAGTTAATAATACTAATCTGATAGGTGAAGTTGCAATTCTTTACCCAAATCCAACAACAAACTCTATAAATCTTGAAATCAGTGAAGTTTACTTCAATGGTATTTGGGAAATTACAGACTTAACCGGTACAAAGTTATTGAAAGGAATAATACAACCAAGTCCAAATTTTCACTTAGATATTTCAAATCTGCCATCAGCAACATATTATTTGCGATTAACCAATGGAAAAGAAATTAAGGTGGAAAAAGTAGTGAAGTGGTGATGAAATATTACGTGATATATAGTGTAAAATATTACATTAAATATCACGTTAATTATTTACAAGATTTATTATATAAATTTTTGCAGTAAAATTATGATAACATATAAAAAAGACGAATTAATTTCTTCATCAAATTTAACAAGAAATTTTGGTGATTTGTTGAATCGTTTGAAATCAAATCAGCTCGACAAAATAGCTGTTCTGAGAAATAATAAGGTCGAAGCTGTTGTATTATCAGTCAATGAATTCGAAAAATTATTTGATAATTATGATAAAATCGAGCATTTCGAGATTGCCGGACTTGTTGCCGATAGATTAAATCAGGAATATACTCCAATTGCATTTGATTCGATTCTAAACGAATTTGGCATAAATGATGAAGATTTATAATATTAGTTTTCACCCTGAAGCAATGAATGATTTAAAAAAAATAAATCATTCTGTCCAAATTCAGATTTTAAAGCAAATTAAAAAACTCTCGATTTCTCCGGAACTAGGTGAAGCATTAGGCAATAAATTTGGAATTAACCTCACCGGACTTCGAAAATTATATGTCAACAAAAAACAAATTAGAATTGTATATCAAATTATTGAATCCAGAATTGAAGTACTAATTATTGGTATTGGTAAACGAGAATCCAATCTTGTATGTGAAACAGCAAAAACCAGAATTAATTTATAAGAAAATTGAATTGTCTGTATAGAGCGACTCGTTCCTGCTGTGCCTCATATTTAGTATTCTTATTTCATTTTTTACATACAGGTAACTCCTAAAGGAGTAAAATTTATAATTCTATTATAATTGATTTTTTCTTCCTTGACAAGGGAGATGTCACGAAGTGACAGAGGAATTTGATTTAATTTGAAGAGATTCAATAGAGATTCATGACTTTGCAGGAAGGACAAGCAGAACCTATATAATTCAATCAATTCCCCTCCTGATTTCTGCCTACCGTAGCAGGTGGGGTAGATAGAATTCCAAAAAAAGTATCTTAATATTACATGCTCAGCAGGTAAAATCTGAAATAAAATTCTAACCAAAAAAACACGAATAAATTTAAATTAAAATTTATGCCAATCAACTAAAAGATTCTAATTTTGTCTAATCTATCTAAAACATGTTTACAGATACTAAAATAATAATTCCAAGGATTATTCTGTAAAGAATAAAAAGCATAGTAGAGTTTTTCTTAAGGTAATTAATCAGGAAATGTATTGACCAATATCCGCTAATTCCTGCAGAAATTGTAGCGATAATAATATTCAGGAGATCATCACCGCTGATGTATTCGAGAGATTCCTTAACACCGAGTAGTCCACTTGCCAAAATAGCAGGTATGCTAAGCAGAAACGAAAATCTGGCGGCTGCTTCACGATTAATACCAAGGAATAGACCTGCAGTAATAGTGGTACCTGAGCGTGATGAACCGGGAATCAGTGCTATGCATTGAGCTATACCAACCATAATAGCATCAAAAAATGTAATTTTGCTCATATCTTTTTTGAATGTGGCCGTTTTTTCTGCGGCGAATAGGATAATCCCCAAAAGAATTAAACTGCTTGATATTACTGTTAGACTTTTCGTAAAACTTCCTTCTATAAAGTCTTTGAACGCTAAACCGACAACAACAATCGGAATTGTTCCTAAAATTATCATCCAACTCATTCTGGAGTCGAGCGACTGCTCCGAAATTTTTCTCCTCCCCGTACCAATATTTTCCTTTAAAAAACTAAGAGGAAAATTGATAATTTCATTTTTGAAATACACAAAAACCGCAGCAAGCGTACCTAATTGTATCATTGCGATAAATGCCGTCCATCTCTCAGGGTTGGTCTCGGATACTAAATTCATTAGTTTACCCGCAATTGTAAGATGAGCGGTACTACTGATGGGTATAAATTCAGTTAGTCCCTGTATAATTCCCAATATTATTGCTTCTAAAATGCTCAATTTCTGGTTCCATGAATTTGTGGATTGAATCTGATTTTTTTCAAATTTGCAAATTGCTTAAGCATAAAAGTAAATAAATATATGATTTATTTTGAACTAAATTCTGAATTCATGTCAAAAAAAATGATTATTTTTGTAACTTAATTTTCCTGATGCAAATCATTTCCCAACAAAACTGTTAGTAAATTAGATATGAGCAAATCAACAAAAACCAATATAAATAAAATATCAGTAATTACACTTGGTTGTGCTAAAAACCTGGTAGATTCTGAAAGATTCAGCGGACTACTCCAGGCAAATGGTTTTGAATTTACAGATGCCAACAATGCTGATGCAATGGTAATAAATACCTGCGGCTTTATTAAAAGCGCAAAAGAAGAGAATGTTCAGGTAATTCTTGAGGCAGCAGAGCAACGAAGAAAAGGCAAATTAAAAAAGCTTATTGTTACAGGATGTTTATCAGAAAGATATAACAAAGAGCTTAGCTCACAAATCCCAAATGTAGATTTTTTCTTAGGCATAAATTCTGACAAAAAAATTCTTAAGATTTTGTCCGGTGACCAAAAATACACACTTACCGGCGAGAGGATGTTGTTTACTCCAAAGCATTATGCATATCTTAAGATTTCGGAAGGCTGCAACCAAAAATGTTCTTTTTGTGCTATTCCTCTGATGCGCGGCAAGCATATCACTGAGCCCGAGGATAAATTGGTAAAGGAAGCACGTGGCTTGGCAGAGCGAGGTACAAAAGAGTTGGTGCTCATTGCTCAGGATAGTACTTATTACGGTAAAGATGTCAGCAAAAAACAATCACTTGCAGTTTTGTTGAGTAAGTTATCCGAAATTGAACAGCTTGAATGGATAAGATTAATGTATGCTTATCCGCGTCAGTTCCCCTTAGATATTCTCGATGTGATTGCAGAACATCCCAAACTTTGCAATTATATTGATATGCCGCTTCAACATGCATCTGATAGCGTATTGAGGTCAATGAAGCGTGGTATAAAAATTCGAAAAATTGAGTCACTGCTGGATACAATCAGAGAGAAAATTCCTAATGTTACTTTGAGATCAACCTTTATAGTAGGCTATCCTAATGAGACTGATGCTGATTTTAGATTGTTGATGGATTTCATAGAACGGCAACAGCTCGACAGAGTAGGTGTGTTTACCTATTCTCATGAAGAAGGCACTAGCGCTTACCCGCTTGGCGACCCGATACCTGAAAAAATTAAAGAAGAACGCAGAGCAGAACTTATGCTACTACAGCAGCAGATATCATTGAAGAAGAATAAAAATAAAATCGGAAATACTTTAAAAGTAATGGTTGACGGCAGTAACGAAAATGGTTATTTTGGCAGGTCTGAGCAGGATGCACCTGATGTTGATAATTTGATTTACTTTAATTCAGAACATGAACATAAGCCCGGAGATTTTGTAAAAGTAACTATAACAAACGCCGAAGAATATGATCTATTTGGCACTTTAATGGCAAATTGAATATGAAAAATCCAAAAATAACCTTGCGCAGAGAGTCATCAAGACGTATTCGATCCGGTCACTTGTGGATATTCAGCAACGAGTTGAATTCAATACCTAAATATGAGCCGGGTACTGTAGTTGAAGTATTTGACTACTTTGGCAATAGTTATGGATATGGATTTTATAATCCTGCTAGCTTAATATCGGTAAGAATTTTGGATACTAACTCTGAAATTGGAAAGGATTTTTTTGTTGACAGAATTAGAAAAGCGCTGAGTTATCGGCAGGAACTTGTCGCAAAATACAAAAATTACCGGCTTGTTTATGGTGAGAGTGATTATTTGCCGGGTCTGGTAATTGATAAATACGAGAATTGTTTCGTTTTACAAATTATGTCGTATGGAATGGAGTTGAGAAAGCACGAAATTACTCAGGCTTTACTCGAAATATTCCCTGATACTCTTGCAATTATTTCAAAAGGTAATTCCAAATTAAGAGAGATTGAGGGCTTATCCTCAGATGATGATTTATTATTTGGGATTATTCCTGATGTTATAAACACAGATGATTTTGGAATAAAACTTGAAATTTCTTTAGCAAAAGGGCAGAAAACCGGATATTTTCTTGACCAAAGGTATAACCGTTACAAAATCAGAGAATTTGCTTTGGGAAAGAAAGTTCTGGATTGTTTTACTAATCAGGGTGGCTTTGCACTCAATGCTGCCTATGCCGGTGCAACTGAAATAACTGCTGTTGACAGTTCAGGAGGCGCACTTGAGCTTGCCCGTAAAAATGCAGAAATCAATAATTATAAAATTAATTTTGTCCAGTCTGATGTTTTTGATTTTTTGGATGAATCATACAACCTTGAGAAAAAATATGACATAGTTGTTTTAGACCCTCCTGCATTTACAAAAAATAAGAAGACAGTCAAAACAGCATTGGCTGCCTACTCTAAGCTAAATAAATTCGGTATGAGGGTTGTTGAAAATGGCGGTTATCTGTTTACTTCGAGCTGTTCGCAGCATATAAGCGAAGATGAATTGCTGGATGTAATTATGAAAGAAGCTTCAAAATTATCATTGCAACTGAAATTAATACACAGGGGTGACCATGCAATCGATCACCCTGTTTTATTGTCAATGCCTGAAACTAAGTATCTGAAATTCTTTATCTTTAAAGTTGAACACAGGAATTTATTCTAGCGTAATGCCGAGATTCATCATCAATTCTATCCTTGACGATGATGGGTCAGCATCAACTTTGAAGGGCTTATAGTTATCATCAAAAGTTACTATTCTGCTTTCGATTCTGAAATAAACCAAATCAGATGGTTTGTATTGAATTCCTGCTGCAACTTCGTATCCATACTCTGCTTCAATAAATAAGTTGTTGTTTGTGTTTATGTATGAACTTCGCAGTGTAAATGCGTGTTTACGAAGAAAAGAATATTGAGCTTCTGCAGCTACTCCCATATAACTTTGCGTCTCAACACCTGCTGATTTCTCCAAAGTTACAAAATCCAACTGCCCTTTGACTTTCAAATCAGGATTTATATTATAATATACATCAAAATTATGAAATGTCATTAGTCTTGCATTTTCAGGATTACCTGCTTCCTCATTGCCAATAACGTTAGCATAGCAAATATTTATATCATCTGTAAGGCAATAACCCAAATATACACCGACAGACTTATTATAATTGTTATCCTCGAAAATTCCGTTACCATTCAGAAGATGCAATTGGGCTGTCAGTTTCTCACCTTCGTATGATACTCTTACTCCGGTCTGATAAAATGGCTCGAAATAAGTAACCAGTGAATGTGAAGAAAGCCAGTTATCTCTGGGTAGCAAAAGTTCGCCTCCTATGTGTGTAAGAAAATATCCTGCATCAACCCAAAATTTATCCAACACTACAAAACCTGCATTGGCTTGCTGAAGTGTTGGATCAGTTGCTCCAAGATCCTCCCATCCGCTATGCAGCAAATCACCGGCGTGGTATGTGATGATTCCACGCACCTTATTTTCATAGTTGCCCGATAGTTGCAATTGAGCTATATTTAGTCTGAATTCATCCTTCTGCTTGTTGATGTACGAAAAAGGTCTGGTTTTGTGTGATAATACTTCAAACTTCGAGTCATTATCCATTGCATAGTAAGTATCCAAGTAGCCGCTAAGCTTGTAGTTTATTGGTTGACCTACAATAGAGTTTGGTATCAACAAATACAATACTGAACAAAAATACAGGTAAAATCTAATCATTTATTATCCTTATAAATTCTTTTAAAATCTATCATTTCAAAATTATCAAAAAAAAATATAATTATCAAATTATTTTTGCAAAATTGTAACTATTTTTGATTTCGATTGTCTATATATTCAAAGTAAAACATATAGGTCTTTGTGGTTTAGCTTGATATAATTCGCAAATTTCTTCATAAGCACTCCCGGAATGACTGAATTAATATTGAAGAGCTAAATCACAAGGACTTTTTTAATTATTTGACAAATATTTCAAATTTATCGAAGCCCCGATTATTTTCTAAGGTTATTACATTTAAAAGTATTAAGTTTGTATATGTTTTTTTTACTTTATTAAAAAAAGTTTAACAAAGTAAAATTACAAATTATTTAAACAAAAAAATATTAAAATGGAGATTTAAATATGGCAAGAGCACATAATTTTAACGCAGGACCGGCAATATTACCTGTTGATGTAGTAAAAGAAACTGCCGAAGCTGTAATTGATTTTAACGGAACAGGAATGGGCTTGATGGAAGTAAGCCACCGCTCAAAAGAATTTGATGCAGTAATGTTGGAAGCACAAAAAGACCTTCTTACTATTATGAATCTGTCACCTGATGAATATGACGTATTATTCCTGGGTGGTGGTGCCAGCATGCAATTCCTCATGGTGCCTTATAATTTTATGCATACTCAGGCTGATTATATCCTTACAGGTGTTTGGGCAAAAAAAGCATATAAAGAAGGAAAATTTTTCGGTAAAGCAAATGTTGCTGCTACAAGTGAAGATACTAACTTCAATTATTTGCCAAAATCATTCAATTTTGCTCCTGATGCTGATTTCGTTCATATCACTACTAACAACACCATTTATGGTACAGAATGGAAATCACTCCCCGATACAGGCAATGTGCCTTTAGTTGCAGATATGTCATCTGACTTCCTTGGTATGAACTTTGATTACAGCAAATGCAGCTTGATTTATGCAGGTGCTCAAAAAAATGTTGGACCTTCGGGAGTTACTGTAGTAGTAATCAAGAAATCCTGGCTCGAAGAAAAGGGTAAAAAAGATATTCCTACAATGATGAATTACAAAACTCATACTGATAATGGCTCGATGTTCAATACTCCTCCATGCCTTCCTGTTTTTGCAGTCGGAAGAACATTCAAATGGATTATGAGAAACGGTGGTGTAGCGGCTATTCAGGCTAATAACGAAAAGAAAGCTAAAGTTATTTATGATGTAATTGATGCTTATCCTGATTTTTACAAAGGCGCTGTCAAAAATGCCGAAGATCGTTCATTGATGAATATTACCTGGAATTTGAATACTCCTGAGTTGGAATCTAAATTCATCAGCGAAGCTAAAGCGCTTAATATGATTGGCCTGAAAGGTCATCGCTCGGTTGGTGGTGTTAGGGCTTCTGTTTACAATGCTTGCCCGATTGAATCTGCTCAAGCATTGGCTAAATTTATGGAAGAATTCTACAAAAACAATAAGTAATCAATTTGCTTAAAGGATTCAAAAGGGATTTTCTCTAGGGAATATCCCTTTTTTTTGATAAATAGTTTATTATGAAGATTATCGGAAATCATAGCGATATACTTGAAATTCTGCTTCCTGATGGTGGCAGATATGGTGTTGATACTTTGGAGCAAGCTTATGATTTCTGCCGTAAAGTTGCTGATTCTCATTACGAAAATTTTCCTGTTGGCTCTATTATCATTCCAAAGGAATACCGGAAACATTTTTATTCGGTTTATGTGTTTTCGAGAGTAGCAGATGATATTGCCGACGAGTTGACGGATTACCCGGCTGAATACAGAGTCAGTTTGTTAAATAATTTACTAAACTTAATTAGTGGTTTCGACTACTCTGGTTTATCAAAAAAAAATCCATTGGCTTATGCGCTTACAGCAACTATTGCAGAGAAGCAAATTCCCTTTTCACCATTCGAAAAATTGATTAAAGCATTCGTGACCGACTCTGAATTTATTCAACCTATTGATATGGATTATAATATTGAGTATTGCAAATATTCTGCAAATCCGGTAGGAGAATTGGTACTAAGAATTTTTGACAACTATGATGATACCTCATCGAAGTTTTCTGATGCAATTTGTACAGGGCTACAGCTGGTGAACTTCTGGCAGGATATTTCGACAGATTATAGGAAAGGAAGAATTTACATACCAACTAACCTGTTGAATAAATATGAGATAAATGACTTATTCGACAAAAAAGCTATTTCTGAACCTAAACTAAAAGAATTGTTAAAAGAAATTTATGTTTTTACAGAAAATTTTTTTATTTTTGGTAATAACTTAGTTAAGCATATTAAAAATAATAGATTAAAGTTTGAAGTAATTCTTACTTTGAATGGTGGATTGAAGGTGTTAACGAAGTGTAAGGCACTTGGTACGGGAATTCTTCAGGTCAGACCACAAATTACTAAATTTGATATTTTTTCGTTGTTATGTAAAAGTATTATTGATTATTTGACGTATAAATGGAAGCGTTGACACAGGAAGATATGGCTCTGTACGAAAAAGTTGACCCCCCGCACCAGGAGAGGTCAAACTTTTTGTATTCATTTTCGCTCTTGCCAAAGGAAGAGCGGAATGCCATAAATTCTGTCTATGCTTTCTGCAGTTATATTGATGATATAGTTGACTCATCTCCCAACATCAACAAAAAAGCTATTCTCAAAAAACTTGACAGACTAAGCTGGTGGGAGAATGAAATTGAAAATATTTATAACGGGAAAGTTCGTTCGAATGTTATGAATCCGATGTATGGGTTGATTAACAGGTTCGAAATACCAAAACAGTATTTTCTGACTTTGATTGATGGCGTTCGTAGAGATTTAATTCAGTTCCGATATAATAATTTCGATGAGCTCAAGGATTATTGCTATAGCGTAGCTAGTGTTGTAGGACTGATTAGTATAGAGATTTTTGGTCATAAATACGAAGAGACCAAGAATTATGCTATCAATCTTGGCTATGCTTTGCAGCTGACAAATATCATAAGAGATGTTAAATTCGACAAGGATCGGGGATATATTTATTTGCCTCTTGATGAGATAGAAAAATTTAATTACTCAGAAAAAGACGTCATAAATGAAGTATATAACGAAAATTTTGTTGACTTGATGAATTTTCAGGCAAATCGTGCGCGCGAATATTACCACAGGGCAAGAATGTACCTGAAACCTGACGAAAAAAACACTATCGTTGCTGCCGAAATTATGGACTCTATTTACTTCAGATTATTGGAAAAAATCGAACTGAACGAGTTCAATATTTATCAACCGCGCAAAATCAGGGTTTCGACGGCTCATAAGCTGATTATGACTCTCAAACACTGGCTTTCAGTGAATATGTTTATACGCAGAATAAAAAACAATAAATAATCAATAAGCAAATTCGTTAAAACATAATTGTTGCGATAAGTTTTCACATAATTTTAAAAAAATGAGATTGTAATGCAAATAGAATTTAATGCCGAAGAACTAAATGAAGTACAATATCACATATCTAAGTATCCCGAAAAGAAAGCGGCTTTGATGCCTGTCCTTTGGATGGCTCAAAAAAAATGGGGTTGGCTTTCTATTGATGTTATGAAATACGTTGCCGATTTGCTTGAGCTTTCATTGGCTCATGTAGAGGGTGTGGCATCTTTTTATACTATGTATTTCAAAAAACCTATGGGCAAATATCACATTCAGGTATGTACAAATGTTTCCTGTATGTTGCGTAAGGGTGATGTGATTTACAAACACGTATCAGAAAAATTAGGCATTAAGCATAACGAACGTACCGAAGACGGCTTATACTCACTCGAAGAGGTAGAATGTATGGGCGCTTGCGGTGGTGCTCCGATGATTGCTGTCAATGAGGATTTTTACGAAAATATGGATATCCCTCAGGTTGATGAAATAATCGGGAATTTGAAATAATTTTGTGACTTTTTTCACTTTCGGGTGTCTTATATATAGTACACTTTTGCAATTTTTAAAAAACTTATGAATCTGAAAGTAAATAACGGTGTTTTTTCGAAGAGTCTGCTTCTTATTGTAGGAGTTATTTACTTTTTAAACTACATCTATTCAGGTGTGTTGCCGCAGATCTTATCTTTGGTTCCTGCTAAAGTTGTCCATGAATTATCATTGTGGCGGCTTATTACATTCCCGTTTGTTCCTCCTGATATTGAATCGGTTGTGTTCTTTGCCGTAGTATTTTATTATCTGGCATCAAGAATTGAGCGTTATATCGCGGGTGTTAGATTAGCCATTTGGCTTAGCTTGATTACAATTTTACAGGGTTCGGTGCTTACACTGCTTTTTATGGGCAACGACATCACTTTTGCAGGTATGGACGGTGCGGCTTTTTATGTACTTGTTTTTTATTCGCTGATTTCTTCAAAAGACAGAATCGAATTCCTTAACTTCCCATCTCTACCTGTTCAGGCATTTTCGATGCTTTTGGTATTTTTGTGGTTTGGGCTAAAGCTCGTAAATTTCTCTACTTCGGGCAATAGCATGGATTTCTTATCTGCTACTTCATCGGCATTATTTGGTATCACTGCCGGGCTTATTCATTATTTGCAATTGAGATTTTATAATAATCTGATGCGTAAGCGAGAAGAAGCAATTATCAGCTCTTATCCTATTCCTAAGCCCGAAGAACTCAGTATGGCTCACTCCAATATGAGAACTATGCGCAAAATGTATGAAAGACAAAACCAGTCTGACCGCGAAATTATGGATGAGGATATCCTGTCTGATGATATGAGCGAAAATGAGGACAAGCTTAATGAAATTCTCGATAAGATTTGTAACACAGGCAAGGAATCACTCACTGATTTCGAACGAAAATTCCTCGATGCATATTCACGTAGAATATAGTTAGCGGTCATTGTAAGACGACACCAATCGAAAAGAGAACATTTATTAAATAAAATATGGACTATAACATATCAACTGAACTTCAACAATATGTAGACAGTAACGAAAAGCTAGTTTGGACAGGTAGGCCTAGAACTGGAATAGTTTTTAGATCAGCAGACATTTTTTTAATACCTTTTAGTTTGTTTTTTTGTGGATTTGCAATCTTTTGGTTTACGACAGCATTGACTTCTGGTGCACCATTTATATTTGCAATGTTTGGGATTCCATTTGTTGTCATTGGAATTATAATGGTCTTCGGACGATTCATTATTGACGCCAAACAAAGAGAAAACACTTATTATGGTTTGACAAATGACAGAATTATTATCAAATCTGGTATTTACACAAAGTCAATTAAATCATTAAATATAAAAACGCTGTCTGACATTCAATATGTTGAGAAAAATGATGGTAGCGGAACAATTAACTTTGGACAAAAAAATCCAATAATGATATCGAGCAATGGTATGAATTGGTGGCCTGGAGTCAATGAAACACCATCTTTGGATTTAATTCAGGACGTCAGAAAAGTGTATAATAAGATTGTTGAAATTCAAAAAAGCAAATAAAACAACGAACCGCTAACATCGGCTTGGCGATATGGCGGCTGAAGTGGTTCTATGAGAACATTTGTGCAAGGTTCAACGACAGTATTTTTGTTGAACTTTAGTGCTAAAAATCCGCCACAGCGCCAAGCCGCGACCGTTGCCTACACTGGTTTCACACTCAATTCAAATAATCCGCTAAATCATTGTTATATAAATAAATCAGTCATATTTCTGTTAATTTTCTGTTATTTGCGGACTACTTTACAATAAACTCTTTACTTATTCATAATACTTATATTATAATGCTGACTGCCAAAATGTTTTTACGTTATTTATACATTTTGTAGTATGAGTAAAAATGATAATTCTGTGTGGCTAAATAGGTACAGAATTTTTATCCCGAAATTCGACATTTTCTTAAATTATAGATATATTGTGTTTTTACTACGTAAATTTACTGATTTTTGGTGCTATATTTCACTTTGGCACAGAATTTAATATAATGGTAAAATATGCTTTTAGGTAGCTATTATGGATAATATTGAGCATTTAGTTTATTTTTTGATTTATGTAAAATTCAGTAATTTTACTTAAATAATCCTATAAACTAATTCTATATTTTTGTACCTGTGAAAGAAACGAAAACATTTTTGAAAACGAAATTTTGTATATTAAACTTTTTTGTAAAAACTTTTGGAGTTAAAATGAAATCATTTGACAAACTCAGCAAAGCTTTACTTGCGCTTTTAGTGCTTGTTGCTTTACCTCTTGGCGACCTCTTGGCGCAAAACTTTATCATGCAGACAGGTGGTGCTACTTATAATGCTACTTGTAACGGTGTTATTAAAATGAAAAATGCTGGTGGTCAAATCCAGGCATTGAACAGCAACCCGTTAGGCACAGCAACTGAACCTATCGAAGGTGCTGTTGATTGGGCTGCTACAACCGGAACTCAGACAGTTCAGGGTTTATATTATGAAAAAATGATTATGACCGGCGGTGCCAACAAAACTGTTGCAACCGGTGTATATATAGTTGGTGCTGCATGCCCTTCTATTGGTAATGGTTATGACTTTACTGTTTATCCTTTTTATATTGACGTTGCTCAGTTAGCAACTGTTAACGACTTCCAGGGTACATTCAATTATATCGGTGCAGGACAGACTACATTTCCTGTTACAGGTGATGATGCATACAACAACCTTGCTCTTGATGGCTCAAACCATATAATTCCTGTTGGTACAACTACTGTAGAAGGTACAATTACTTTACCTACAGGTCCTCTTGCTCTTAACGGTGTTTTAAACTCAGGTTTGACTTCAACATTATTAGGTATTGTTAATATCAACAATGGTGGTACATGGAACATTGGTACTGGTGATATTACATATAGCGCTAACGTTAACGTTGCAAATGGTGGTACTCTCAACGGTGGTGCCGGTGATATCATTATTGGTGCTTCATCTACACTCGCTTTAGCCGGCTCAACTGCTATCGTTGACCTTGATGCTACTGAAGAAATGTTTATCACAGGTGCATTTACTAACGCCGGTGATGGTACAAACCTTAGCTTTGATTGTGCTTCAACTGTTACCTATAACGGTACAACTGCAAATCAGTTAATTTTACCTACTATCACTTCAAATCCTTATGGTATTTTGACTCTTACAAGTTCATCTAAGCGTGGCGGTACTGCTACTTATGGTAACAACGTTGAAATTTGTGGTAACTTCTCATTAAGCGGTGGCAATCTTGATATGGTTACTAACGGTGGCTATGTTAACATGCTTGACCAGACAAGTACTGCAACTTATGCTGGCTTAAATGAAGTTGTTGGTGCTTTCCGTCGTCAATATACAACTACTGCAACAGGTCCTTACACTTATAACAACTCTGGTACTCTATTAACTTTCACAGAAGCTCCTGATGCAGCAGGTTACTATCAGTTATTTGTTGAAGGTAGTAACAACCCACGTCAATTTGATAATTCAACTGATGTTAACAGAACAATCACACCAACTTATGCTTCTTTAGGTAACTTCACTCATACAATTCAAGCGGCTTATCTTGCAACTGAATTACCTGGAACTTGGGCTACTGATCTTGGCGAAGCTAACTTGAAATTCTTCGAATCCGACAATAGCGCAATTGAAAAAGTTGCAGGTACAAGTTATACTCGTACACCGGCTGGTGCAGGATTTGGTCTTCTTAGCTTAGGTGATATCAGTAATGGTACTGGTGCAGTTGACGGTAATGTTGAAAAACTCTTTACATCAGGTAATGACTTAGTTTTAAGAGCAAGCAACACTATGATTTCTATTGCTAACGGTCGTTGGACAAATCCTGGTACATGGGATGAAGGTAGAGTTCCTAATGATGCAGATAACGTAGATATCCGTACGCTTGTTTATGTTGGTATTGATGGTCCATTTGCCGGAACTGATGCTACAGGTAATACTACTTCAGAAACTTCAATTTATTCAACAAATGCAGCTGCAAGAACAATTCTTATCTCTCAATACGAAGATGCTTCTTTAGTAATCGGTAATGAAGATAATGCTGCTGATTATGTACACAAAACATTATTTAACGGAACTTCATTCGTTAACAATAACACACTCGCTGCTACTAATATCTTAGCAACTACAGATAAAACAACTGTAGCTCCACTTACTCAAAATGTTAATGGCTTGTTCTTATTAGGTCTTAGCTCAAACACAGGAATACCATCACTTGGTACTGCTGTTCTTCAAAATAGCGGCGCAATTCAAAATGCCGGTGTTATCGAAATTGGTAACTAATAATTTAGTTTAGTTCGAATAAGGGGCATACTTAAATGTATGCCCCATTTTTAAGAAAAAAAAATAATTTTATAACAAAAAGAGTAAGATAAAGATAATTAAAGAGATATGATAAAAAGCATTCAACATATAATTTTAATCGTCCTTATTATTGCAGTAACTCCTGCAATAATCTTGAGCCAGTACACATTGGATAATACCGGCGGAAAGATTGACAATGCAGGAACAATTAAAGTAAAAAGAGGAATTACGAAAGCTTTGCCTGATACACTCGGAGGCAGAATTGAATTTCTACAGCCGGGCATAAATGGTCAGCAGTCAGTACCAAACATTGTTTATCACCAACTTGTTATATCAAATACATCATTAAAGCTGATTTCAGATGAAAGAAAAGATGGCTCTGTAGTCCGTCCGATAATTGTTCTTGACTCTTTGATAGTATCGGATAGTGCGGACTTCACCAACAGATGGATAGGTCTTAACTCCGAAGAGGTAGAGGCACGCTCTGCTGTTAGGAATACTGCAAAATACTCAAGCACAAAAGACCTTGTATTAAATGCTGACGACAAAGCACAGGATTTAATCGGTGACGGCAGTTTTTCGAGAATAAGAATACAGAACAGATTCGGTGTAGATGTTCGTGGTGGTGGTTTCAGAGTAGAAGAAAAGTTAACCCTCAAAGAAGGTGAGCTACGCAACGACCAGGATAACAATTTTACTGTCAAAGACTCAGCACGTGTCGTGCGTCACACAGCAGCATCATTGGCGTATAATCCAAACTACGAAAATAGCATATCAATAGAATATTATGGTCCGGGCGACATGACTACAGGACCTGAAATTCCTCAAAATGATAAAGTGCTAAATAACCTTTACGTTGATGTAGAAGATGAATTATGGCTCAATAGAAACGTTCAGGTCGAAGATACACTTTACATCAATTCAATAGTTAATGCATACAATGACACACTGACACTTAATACTGAGAAAAATCCGATTTACGGTGCTAATCAGTATAGTCAGATAGATGGTTCATTCCGCAGACCAAAGCTCGCTGTGGGTGATACAATACTATTCAACTCTCCGTACAACTGGGCATTTATACCAAATGATTTTTCAAAATTTGAACTTTCGACAATAGTAAATACAGTAAGAGCAAGAAATTTCCATACATATCCACTCTCTGATGAAAAAGTAAAACGAAGCTATGAAATAGCAGGGTTTGACAAAGACGGCAAAGAGGTAAAATCCGGTTTCAATATGCAGTATGGATTTACCTGGAAGTACATGCCTAACCAGGTATTCGACGAAAGTAACGATTTGGAATATTCTGAAATGGTATTCCAACGCTGGATGAAAGACAGATGGATGGATATAGAGTCGGATACCAAACCACAGTTGGATTTTGGTTCAAATTGGGCTCACGGCTTTGTCGAAAAACTTGATGAGTTCGGTAGCTTTTCGATTGGTAAGCCAAGCGGTATTTACGACCAATTCGTATTCAATGCGTTTGTATTCCTCGAAGGTCCATACATTAAAGGTGTTCGCGGTGTTATGACTCATGAATTATGGTCAAGAAATCTTTTGCAGTTTGCTGATATAGCAGCGTACCCGCTTAACCTTGATACTGCAATGCGTCCTGACTTTCTGACTCAGATACCTGATTCAGTCGTTGATATGGTGGTATTGGAGTTTCGCAAAGAGAGAAATGCTACAGCTGATTTTGTAAAGACAGTTTTTGTTCGTAAAGACGGCAGATTAGTTGATAATCTTGGTGAACCTATGAAGATAAAACGCTCCGAAGGTATAATGCCTCAGGGTGGTATTTATTATGTTGGTATTCGCCATCGTAATCACGCAGCTATAATAACTGATATAGCAATCAAGATTAGTGACAGCACAAGAGATTCAGTTTACTACCTAACCGACCCTGATTTAGTCGAAGGTGGTAAAGCATCGCTTCGCTTGGTTCACATTGATGACTCAGGTGATCAGGTTTATGCTCTTAAAGGTGGTTTCTTAGCCGAGGACGAAGAAGGTTTGAATAATCAACTGAATTTCCTGAACTTCTACACAAGAGATCTTGAGCATCAAAAAGCATTTAGCGGATTTACCAGAATAGGTTATATCAATTATGACTTTAATCTTAGTGGTATCATTAATACAAAAGACTTTAACGTAACCTGGAATAACAGAAGAAAATAGGCATTATTCTGGAACTAATGAGATTGAATTTGAGAATGAGAAAAATAAATTATATATTGATTACAGCAACACTTCTTATTGCAGCTATGAGCAATGTCAATGCGGCAAACAGAGATACCATGGCTTTAATCAAAATCGTAGATTGCCGTTTTGTTGATGATTTTGATGTCCTGGAATTTGATTTGTACCTTGAGCGCAAATCAGAAAAGTGGGACAGATTTGTAAACGGAACTTTCTCAATTTATTTTCCTGATTCTCTTACCAACAGACTTACACCCGACAGATTAGAATTTGCCGATGTTATAGTATCGCAACTGAAAAGAGATATTTCTCCAGGTGGTGGTAATTTGCCGACAAAGGGTTATAGAACCGATTTTCAGTTGTATGACAATCGTTTGAGCATTACCATATTAGGTCCTGAGAAATACGAAGATTGTGAATTTATTGATACTGCAAAAGCTTATTTATTAGGTACGATAAGATTAAAAGCTGCAAACGGCGAGAAATGGCCTGACTACAAAGTAAAATGGCTTACACCTCATTATTGGTATCAGGCAGCTGCATTTAAGACTGAAAATGATGTTCTTCACAATAACAATATTGTATTAAATGAATCAGATGATAATCTGGCAATGGAAGACAGCACAAGTATTACCTATGTGTTTGTTGATGATACTACACGTCGTAAGTTTGAATTTATCAGGTTCGATGCCGATTATGTAGGCCAAAGAAAAGTTGATTTTTCATGGCAAGTACGCAGAGAATATGACATCATTGGTTACGAAGTTTGGCGAGGCGCATACAATCCAAGTGTTGACCGTGAAGTAGTGTTTACAGATTTACTCGGTACCTGGAGACCTGGACCAAAGTATAACCCACTATACAAAGTTGAAAGATTTTACAGTCAAACCAGAACAATCGGACCATTGGATGATATTATTGAATTTCGTGGTGGTGAATATGTCTATGCACTCAGAGCTACTATACGTCAGGAAGGTGTAGAGTTTGATACCCTTTTGGCCACGGATAAAATTTATGCTCCACGTTCAGTTGTTGCACAGGCAAAGCCAATAAGAAATCCATTTAGCGATTTTACTGAAATTGAGTTTACTTTAGAAGATGATGTTAATTTATTTGCTCGAGTTACTGACCTTTTGGGTAAAGAAGTAATGATATTGAGTCTTGGAAATATGAAAATTGACAATGTTTTTATGAAAAAAGGACAATATAGAGCTGTAATACGATCTGATGAGTTAGGTATGCAGGGATACTATAATGTTATTTTTACTGCATATCCAATAGAAGACCCTACAGTAGAGCTATCAACAGCTGTTGTGAAATTGCAATTAGTTAAGTAGTACAATTTTTGTATCTTAAAAGTAAAATTTACAAGATGTTCAATTTAAAAGAGAATTTTGAAGCATTTAATTTTAATAATATTACTTTTTGTAACTTATAGCATCTACTCACAAGATGTAAAATTACTGTACCCTACTCCTAATGATAAGTTATTTCCCGGCCAAGAGATTGATTTTCAGATTCAGAACCCTCTTTCATATCCTGTAAGTTTATACTATAAACTAGAAAACGCTGACTGGATACTTATTGCTAACAACATAAAGAGTCAGAACTACAAGTGGACGGTTCCAAATAATTCTTCAGAAAACATTTACTTTAATATTCAATATATTGATTTCAGTCAACCAACATTATACTGGCATCAGCCTGATGCTCACTTAGCAGAGATTAGGTCAGGTATGTTTACTCCCTCAGGAAATTTTATCGTAACCTCAAGCGCAGATGGCTATATAAAACTTTGGGATTTTCATCAGAAAAGGCTGGTGAGAGAAATAGATTTGGGTGTTTATGGAACTTTATATTCTTCTGCGCCACTTAACGATGATATAGCGGTTGTTTGTGGTGATTCAGTAATAATCATTGATTTCTCAAAATCTAATCCCGTTCAAAAAGTAATTCAAATAGACGCAAAAGCTAGAAGTGTTGATTGCTCATTACTGAAAAATGGCTTGTTTGCTGTTTCAAAGGAAAATGCAGAAGTGATGCTTTTTAATTTTAACGGTGATTTGTTAAGAACATTTAAATCATTTGATGATTCCTATGACAATGTAGTATATTCTGTCAGATTTAGTAGAGATGCTGATTTACTAGCATTGGGCAGTAATTATGGTTATATAGATTTATATAATCTTAATTCAGGTGAATTGCAAACTACAGTGAATTTATTTGATGCTCAAGCAAAAAACAAAGGTATTAGGTCAGTAGATATTACACCAAATAACCGATATTTGATTTCCGGCGGTGTAGATGGATTTACAAAAGTATGGGATGCAGTATCAGGTGATAGCATTGCAAAATATGACAGCCATATTGGACACATATTTTCAGTAAGAGTGTCCCCTGATGGTAAACTTATGATTTCAGGCAGTCTTGATGGTACCCTTCGACAATACAGTACAAATAATTTTGAGGAATTTGTCAGTGTTGTGATTAATCATGAAGCTGCTGTTTTATCCGTTGATTATTCACCCGATTCAAAATATATTGTTAGTTCAGGTAGGGGAAATTTCTTTAAGGTATGGAGAAATTTTGAATCAGACGAAAGCTTGGACTCAGTACAGGTTCCTCTTTATCGCAAATTCAAAATTTATATTCCGCATCGGGTTGTTAAGTTAAATGAGAATTTTACACTACCGGTACTATCAAATTACTATGAAAGTGAAATACTATTTGGTAAAACTGAGTATAAATTAAATTTCGCAGTAGAATTCCCTGTAAATATTGTTGACGTGGCCGGATTTATACCTGAGCCCAAAAAGTTGGTTGATACTTTGTACTTTGAGGCAATATTCATGCCGTCGGAGGAGGAGATAGAGGTTTTTGATGCTTACTCACTCTTGGGAAATTCCAATTTTGGTGATGTTAGAATTTTATCTGTTGAAACTGATGAAAATCTGGATATAGAAACTGAAGATGGTTCAGTAACCATAGTTTCTGATTGTCCCGGAGAGTTTGACAGAAATATGCTTATTGTAGGTGGTGTTGGATTTAGTGTTTTCCCACAACCTGCTTACGATAAGATTACAATTTACCTGAATATTATAGAAGACGATAATTATAATTTGAATATTTACGATTCACAATCTAATCTGATAAACAAAATTGAATTAGGATATCTTTCCGGCGGGGATTATTTATTTAATTTCGACACATCCTCCCTGCCAAGCGGGTATTATAATTTGATAATTTCAGGAAAAAGATTTATTTTTAAAAACCCGTTACTGATAAATAAGTAAATGAAATTTTTGAGTAGTAAATTAGTTAAGATAGCCGGAGTATTAGTTGCATTTATAGTGCTTGGATTCTCTATTGATCTAAGTGCACAGGCACCTTCCGGAAATGTTATTGATTATAAAGTGATACCAGGTGGCGATACACTGATGTTGAACAGACAATACAGTGATTATTGGTATGGCATTACTTTAGGTATGCAATTGGCTACATACTTCGGAGACCTGAATGCCAACACTTTCCCTGACCAACCAAATAATCCATTCAATAGAATTATTAATTATGGTTCTGCTACGGGAGCTGGTTATTTTGCCGGTGGCTTATTTGAATATAATCCTAAAGGTAGTGATTGGGGTTTTAGGTTCAATGTAAATTTTGCGGATATCAGAAATTTTTCAACTGAGGTACTGACTGTTGACACCTTAAATACCCGTTTCGAAATTAGTGCATCTACTTACCAGGTGAATTTTTCGCCATCCGTAAGATATAACTCCGCAATTGAGGGATTGCATTTTACAGGAGGTTTTAACATTGAATTGCTAACTTCGAATGACGGCAATCATATTCAGAAGTCTATCAATTCAGGTGATGTAAAGTTTGACAACAATTTGGAGTTCAAGGATATCTCGCTTGGATATGGTTTTAATATCGGTTTTGGATACGATTTATTCTTTGCTGATATTTCCAAACAATTTCGCACTTTAATCTCACCATTTGCCGAATTACAGTACCGAAGTTCATATTTTCAGGATAATGGTTCCTCATGGGGTTCGCTTATAGCAAAATTTGGGTTTAAACTTAAATTTGGAAAAGATGATGTTGATTATGATACTCTGTTCTTCGATCCAACATACGAGCCACCACCTGCATATTTTGCTCAGATTAACCAATCAGAAATTGTTGAGTTCGAGTTTAATACTAGCTATGATTCTGATTTCCCCTCATCTTGGTTGGCATATATACCTTTGGCTAAAAAACCTGATGAAGTTGTTCTGGCAGAATTAAATGAAGTTACTCCTCAGAATAGAGGAGATGAAACTGTTGCTGCATCTGCACCTGAGCTTAGCGACAATAAGGCGATACAATCACCCGGTGCTGCACCAGGTGCAAAAAAACGTGAGATACAAATAAATAAAAATGAATTAAAAAGATTTTCTTATGCACGCTCATCTAATACCAATCCTACAAAGGAAATGAAGGATTATCTAGACAAGATTGCTGAATATCTTAAGGCAAATCCATCCTCCAGAGTCTTGATAGTTGGCCACTCAGATCCTGCCTCAAGCTTGGCTGAGGCGACCAGGCTGTCTAGAGCTAGAGCCGAAAGGATTCAGAATTACCTTTTTTCACTTCAGGTACCAAGGAGTAAGGTAACTATTGATGCCAAAGGTAGTACAGAAGTTATCAAACCTAATACTGACGAAGAGGGAAGAAGAGCCAATAGGCGTGTAGAAATTACAGTTCTTGATTAATGGAGAATAATAATGGCTGATTTTAAAGTTTTAATAATTGAAGATAATTTTCCGATAAGGAAGTTGTTCACTACTTTATTGAAGAAAAGTTCGTTCGAAGTTGCTGAATTTGATAGTGCCGGTGATGGTATAGAATGGTTGAAGTCAAATAAACCAGATGTAATAATACTTGATATTCTATTACCTGATATTACCGGAACTGACGCAATTTTGATAATTAAGGGAATGGATGGTATGCAGGATATCCCTGTGATTGCTGTCACTGGTTTTGCTGCAGATACTGACAAAGAAAAGTATCTTAGTGCTGGGTTCTCTCATTACATGACCAAACCTGTAAATGTTGCTACATTTGCACAAGAAGTAAAAAGTTTTATTAAATAAGCAATTAATACTGAGTAATTAACATGAATAAAGATACGCAAAATTCTTATGAATTAATTTTACAGCAAACTTCCAATCAAAAGAAGTCAGGTATTTCTTTTAAGAAAACTTATCCTGCATTTTTGATTTTGCTGATATTGCTTGTAGCAAGCTTTTTTGTGAGGTATTTTACTCAAAGTAATATTGAAAGCAACTTAAGCAGCGAATTTGACAAAGTATCAACATCAGTTGTCAATAGAATGAATTCTCATATCAGCAAGCAATACGAAGTTCTCAGCTCGATGAGTGGTTTGTATGATATGCTTGTTGAAGTTAGTAAAGACTATTTTGAACTTTATGCTACTGTTCCCGTAAAAAACTATCCTTCTATAATGAGTGTTGGTTACTCAGAAGAAGTGAAAAAAGAGGGTATTTATGATTTTATTTTGAAGATTCGAAATTTGGGGCACTATTACTACGAGTTTAATCCTACTAAAGATAAAAGTATTTATTATCCTTTTGTCCATATTTTCCCTGAAAAAGAGAATATCAATAAACATCAGTCTGATATAAGCATTGATAAAGTGGCTTCTGATGCAATCATAAAAGCCAGAGACAATAATACAGCTGTATCAACAGAAATCTATAATATAAGAAAGCCTGACACTAGCGGTTTCTTCGTGTTTTTGCCAATATACAAACAACAAGCACCAAGGAACACAATTGAAGAAAGAAGAGAAAACTTTATAGGTGTACTTACTCTTGAAATGAATCTTAACAAATTCGTTAAAGAAGCATTGTCAGGGGATAGTAAGAATGAGATGTCGAGTGCACCTGCTGATACTTCAATAATTTTTGAAATAATCAGCAAAGATGAAAATGGTAACAAATTTGTAGCTTATAAGTCCGATAATCATAACCTTCTTGGCTCGTATGAGCCTTATCTTTCGAAAAGTGAAAGCTTTGTAGTCGCTGATCAGTCATTCGAAGTAAGATTTTATACAATTCCGGATTATGGTGGTAAATTTCAGCAAATATTACCAAATTTAGCTTTTGCAATATCATTAATACTTAGCTTTGCAATGTTTGGTTTTGTTTATACCCAAATGACTAACAAAGCTAGAGCGCAAGCCATTGCAGAGAAAATGACAAGATCTCAGCGCAGGATTGTGGATACTTCGAATGATATAATCGCTGTACTCGACAACAATTTAAACTGGAAAAGTATGAATCCTGCTTCTCTTGCTATACTCGGCATTATGCCTGATAATATGACAGGCAAATCTTTCGGTGCTAATCTTGTAGAAAAGGATTTTGAAGATAAGCTCAAATCTTTGTTCATGAGTAGCAAGGAAGATAATGTTGAAAGGTATGACATAAAGATGCAGAAAGCTGACGGTAATTTAGTTTGGATTAATTGGAGTTTTACTTTCTCTCCGTCTGATTCATTAATATACTGCATTGGGCGTGATGTTACTTTAGAAAAATTAGCTGAAAAGGAAGCAAAAATCAGGTCAAAACAAATTGAAGCTACAGAAATTAAGTCTCGTGAAGCAAATTACTCCAAAACTTTCTTTATGAAAGAGCTGAGTCATCAGTTACGTAACTCACTTACAGGTATTTTGGGGTATCTTGAATTGTTGAGAGAGAAAGTATACGAAAATGAAGAAGAATTGGAAATGTACGTTGGCATGGCAGCCACAAGCAGCGAAGAATTATTTATTTATGTGACTGATATTGACGAAGCTGCCAGACTCGACCAGATCCAGGACTCAGCATTGTCTTTAGAAAATATTAAACTTAAGAAAGCTTTCGACTTGGCTTTGGAATATTATAATGAGAATAATGAAATAAAGCTTAATGATAAAGTCATTAAAGTATCTGAAGAAATTTCAAATTCTGTTGTCAGTGGTGATAAGAATTCCATTAAAGATGTTATAGCAACCTCTCTTCAGATTTTAGGTGCAGGTGCTGATTCTGTCACTTTTGATATTAATATCGAAAACAATCCTCATGAAGGTGCTGTAGAGCTTCAAATTCTTAGTTCAGGAAATAAAACTGTCTGCGACTTGATAGAAATATACCGCAAAAATTCACAGAATATTTTTGAATCATTGAGATTTGACACAGATGATGTTCTTCTTAACATCCTTAAGGTAGAATCAACAATGCGTCTGCTTAGGGGGAACTTTAAGATTGATACCTTTGGTGAAAAAGATGGTAATTTAATTTCTATTATGTTCAAAGCACCAAAGAAAACTGTATAGAAGATTACATTGTAAATAATAAAAATGCTTGATTAAAATTTATAATCAAGCATTTTTTGTTTTTCTTCAAAGTCAATATATAATGTCATTATTTTGACAAATTGCAAACTTCTATTTGGCTTACTAACAAGTTGATTAATCAATCTTTATAAATTTGTAATACATATTATCTGCTCTAAGAATATAGACACCCGCAGGATATTGAGTTATATCAATCATGATATTATTTTTTTCTGATAATTCAAATTCATCAACTCTAACACCTATGCTATTGATTATCTTAAACTTCCCTGCGAAATTTTCAGCACTGATGAATATGTAGTCAGAAGATGGATTTGGGTATAAAGCTATAAATAAGTCTTGACTGTTATTTTCAACAGAGCTTGGATCCTTAGTGCCAAATGACCAAACTTGAGACCAAGGAGTGTTACTATCTTCCATTTTGGCACGCACTCTCCAATAATACTGTTTTGGGTATGATAATTCACTCGTTGAGAATTGATTTTCGTTAATATTTTCCTGTTTCAGTGCTGTTTGAGCAAAATTTGCTTGTTCTGACACAGCTAATTCGTAACTTAATGCTCCTTGTACAGGTTGCCACAGAAAAACTACCGGGCTAACTACTTTATCATTTCCATTTTCAGGCGAAATAAGAACAGGTATGTTTGAGCCTGTTGAATATTCCCAAACATCTGACCACTCTCCAACTCCTTCTGGGGATACTGCCCGTACTCTCCAGTAATATTTGCTGCCCGGATTCAAATTTGAAAAACTATATGATACATTTGTTATGGTGTCCTGGCTGAAAATTAAGTCGTTGAAAAGTACATCGTTGGCAATTTGTAGGTGATAAGTGCTTGCTCCTTTGGTAAGATACCATAGAAATCCAATAGTCAGAGGATTATTCTCTGATTCATCAGTCGGAAATCTAAGAATGATTTTTGCAGGCATAGTTTTAAATTTAAAGTGCTCTGACCATAGACCTGTATTTTCTATAGATTTTACCCTTACTCTCCAGAAATAATCCTGATATGACTCAAGATTCTGAGCTGAATATTTCATTTTATCTGAAATTTGCGAACTTTCGTCAATTGGTTGAAAGTTTGAATTCTTTGAAATTTCAATCTCATAATCATTTTGTGAAATGTGCTGCTCCCATTCTAATTCCGGTCTAATTTTTACGTTTACAGCATCGTTTACAGGTGTCAACAAAACGATAGGTGAATATCCTGTTCTGAATGTGAAAATGATTGACCATTCACTTGTGACATTGCCGTTACGCGACCTAACTTTCCAATAGTATCTTTTGTCGTATTCCAAGTATTCAGATTGAACATTAAGCAGAGATATGTTAGTTTTCTGCATGACTATTGATTTAAAATCAACGTCGGTCGCCACAATTATGTCGTACTCCTCAACATCAGCAGCCTTACTCCATGTATATGCAAATAGTAATGGCATACCTGTAGCGCTGTCGCTTGGGAACGTAAGTTCAGGAGGTCCAAAGACTGTGTTAAATGACCACACATCTGACCAGTTACTGCTGGAAATGTCATTCTTTGCTTTGATTCTCCAATAATATTTGGTTCTGCCGGATAATAAAGGAGTAACAATGTTGGTATCAATTGATATTAAATCGTGCTCAATAGTCGAAAAATCAATTTTCGTAGAGATTTGAATTTGGTATTTGTTTGCTCCTTCAACTTGATGCCATAGCAGAGACGCATACACCGGAATGTTGTCAGATTTATCAATAGGTGATAAAAGAACAGGTTTTGCTAATTTCGAAATAAAACTTCTTGGTTGAGTCCACTCACTGTAAGCGGAGTGATTTTTAGCTCTTACTCTCCAATAGTAAGTGTGGTTCGGGTCAAGTGTGTTTACATTTATGTGGCTTGTATCACTTGAGGTTAGAGATTCCCAAATATAGCTGAAATCTTCATTGTAACTGATTTCTAACTGATAAAGCTCAGCTCTGTTCGAAGTGTACCATTCAAACTTTGTGCCTGTTTCAATATCCACAGATTTATCTGCTATAGTGATTAAAGCAGGTACATCCATATTTTTTGAGTGAACAGCTCTATAAATTACTCCAGAAACAGTTACCATATATACGTCATTTGTATTGTTGGCGTAGAATCCAAACACTTTTTCGCCATTAAAACTGTTGTTCAAGTTGATAAATTTATTACCCAAGTCGTTTGACATATATGTAGCTTCATATACTGCAAAAGCAGAATCTCTTAAGGCATGTCCTCCGGAAGTGTAAATAACATCATCCTTTGAAATAAACATTGTCTCGACTGATGCAGCAGGGTAATTGCTAATTCTGGCAAACTGAGTAGGCGATGTTGACTTGAATAGTCCACTACCTCCAGTACCAATAAGCACAGTATTGTCTGTAAGAAAATTGATGCAATATATTCTATGGTCGAATTTCTGTAAAATCTGCCAGTTTAATCCGTTATTCGTAGAAAGGTAAAGATTATTCTCGGCAGCAACATATACATGACCGTTGTAATTAATCGCAATCAAATCTGGGTGTGGTGACTTATCAGAAAACGGCAATCCTGATGATTGAGTCCAATTTCCATTTTTCTCTTTGAAGAAAACATTTTTGCTAATTGCTGCAAAAATCGTCCCGTTAGGTGCGATAGCTATTGAATAGACATTTGTATCCTTATCCAAAAAAGGTATCTGAATCCAATCGTTCAGCTTATCTGTTGCCGTGAATATTCCTGCTGCTGTTGCTGCGAAGTATTTGCCTGAGGAGTCAATTCCCATTTGATTGAAGTAGGTAGGTCCAAGAATTGATTCCCAGGTAACTCCATCGTCAGTTGTTTTGCGCAGTAAATTTTTAACATAAGAAATAATCTCTTTTTCTTTGCTCGTAAAAATTTTGTAGCCAGGCGACAAGTTCAAAATTTGAAGTCCGTCGAACGAAGTCCATTCTTCGCCAATATTGTCACTTGTCTTCGGTAATGAATAAGGTGTAAATGCAAACATCCTAGTACTGTTTTTGGTTAGTGTGTTTACACCTTCGCCTCTAACTCTGGTAGGTATCCAGGTAAAGTCCACTTCATTATCTTCTGCATAGATGCCGCCATATCTTGTTCCGAATACCGGTTTGTCGTTTTTATTAAAAGTTATACTGGTTGTATTAAGGTCTGGTAATGGTACAGGAATAATTTTTTGTGGCTCGAGCATTGTAGTGTCAAGTGCTGCCCAGGCAACGCCATCATTAACAGATACATATACACCTTTGCCGTTTGTAGCTGCAAAAAGGTGTCCTAAAGAATTTCTCTTTACTTCATTTACATATAAATTTTTGATTCCTGAACTGGATGGTTTCCATGTTTTTGCGGTATCTCGGGACTGGAAAACCCCGCCACCGTAAGTAGCTGCAAGAATCCAACCATTTTTTGCTATTTCTATTGATGTGATATCTCTATAAAGTAAACCCTGATTAACCTCAGTCCAGTTGCTACCCTTATTCTTTGATAAATATATACCTCCACCATAAGTCCCTGCAAGCAACCATCCATTAGCCATAGCTTTGAGCGACTTAACATTCAAATTGCGTAAACCTGTATTTACGGGTATCCAATTCACATTTGTCAGTGAAGTGGTCTTAAAAATTCCTCCACCGATAGTTGCTACGTATAATTCACTTGTGCCAATGAATTCAATGTCACTTAAGTAGTAATTTGTTATCCCGGTGCTTATGTTGTCCCATACCACATTGCCCATACCAGCATCAGGATTTTGGGTACGATAAACCCCCGAACCCCAGACTGTTATATACACATGTCCTTGTGTTGTTACTTCGCTTTTGGTTACGTAGCTTGTTGGGATATTGGTAATCATACCAAACATATCTTGGGAGTATGAATTATATGGGATTGAAACTGAGCTAAACAGCGATACAAACACCATTCCAAAAATAATTTTAAATAAATGAGTAGCATTGCTCATAACTTGACCTATTTATGATTAATCAACAGAATACATAATAATATAACTTAAATTACGAAAAGTTACATAATTATGGCTTAATATTAAATCATAAACATAACTAATGCTCTTTTATTTTTGTTTGATTTAAAAGTTGTAAATGTTATCCTTTATTTATACTAGAATTAGTCTATCAACATTATTAACATCAAAAGTTTATTTTACTTAAGCTGCAGATTAACTTAATTATAATTTGAATAAACTTATAGCTCCCAAATTCATAAAATTATACGGTACAGGTGCTATACAAATACCATATTTTTCAAATAATCAATGGACAAGCATTTCAAATAAATCGAAAATCGTTTCGTAGATATTTATTATAAATCAATTGAAAGTGGAGTTGTGCGGGCAAGTTCTAAAATATCGAACATTCAACTCGAGTTGTTGAAATTATATGCAAATGACATTTCTGATTTGGACTTAGTTGAGATAAAAAAGCTTCTTGCAAATTATTTCGCAAAGAAATTAGATGTTGCTTTTGATGACTTTTACTGTAATAATCACCTGACACCAGAGGATTTGCAAAATTAGGCTGATGAGCATAACAGAGTTGCGAACTGATGAGGGTTTTTATTGATACAAATGTATTAATTTCTTCCATAGGCTAATTTTCTCCAAACAGAAAATTATTTGATTCGGTATTAAATAGTAAATTAGGATTATTTATTTCAAACGATTTTTATCATTTATGAATAGTGATATATAAAACATCAATAAACCCTACGGAGTGCGGAGTTCTGCGATAAATCAATTAATCGCAATCCCATACTTTAGTATTTCACTTGCGAAAATATTATCAGAATTAAAATCTTCAGGTCTGAATGGCATTGGTGATATGTCTGTATTAATTTTTACAATGAAAGGTCTGATTTTTTCCTTATCTAAAAATCTATTGCCGGAAAATGATTCGGAAATCAGAGCGAAATCAATATCACTAAATTTATTGTAAGTCCCTTTTGCATAAGGGCCAAATAGTACAGATTTTTCTATAATAATATTATTTTCTCTCAATTCTGTAAGAAGTAAATTTATTGTCTGGATTATATTATTTGGGATTTCAACCATTGGAATTCTTCTTTAATTATGCATGAGCCAATGTATTTTTAATTTTTTTAACATGTCTTAATAACTGAGTTTTTGGCTTTTCTGAATTAATATTATCAACCAATTCATCAATAAGAAATTCTAAGTCTAACTTGATTTTTTCTGCAAAATAAGAATTTCTGAATTCTTCGTTTTCCATTTGCTTTTGGAAGTATTTAGCTGCATTATTCATTTTTCATTCTCCAATATTCTCTAATATTATCTGCTTTAATAATTTCCTCTAAAGGAATTTTATCAGTTTTCTTAATATAACTATGCGTAAATATCAACATTTTATTTTGTTCAAAGAAATAAAAACTTCTTGCAGTTTTATTCTTCAATTTAATTCTTAGTTCAAATATACCACCCTTCAAATGCTTCGATAATTTAGTATTTGGAAAAGGATTAATATTCAACAATTCAACTAATTTTTCTATATACGCTATCACCTTCGATCTATCGCCAATATCCAATTTATCAAGGAATAATTCCATCTCAATTTTTCCATTGTACTCAGCAAATTCATAGTTATAGTTTTTATTAATTTCTATTTCTTTCATTAATGATAAAACGCTAGAATTATAATTGTATTGAATTTTTACGTACTAAAGATTAGAATAATTTTATTATTACAAAAAAAATGAGTTTGGTGGAATATGATAAATCAGAATCAGTTTAAGATGTTTAACGCCTATCACAATTAAAGCCCTTAGCGGGTAGTTTAAGGGCTTTAATGTCTGATGTTAAACAGATTTTATTTGCTGTAAAATACCCGAATATTTTTATTCTATTTTCATATAATTATAAGGTACAGGTGCTATTCCAATACCATATTTTTCAAATAATCCTCTAACAAAATTTTTTGCAGTTTTATTAACGTTGAATAAATCTAATTCTCTAATTATTGATTCACTATCCGGATTTTCCTTTAAAAAGCGAGAAATTGCTACAGTCTCTGCAAAGCAACCATAAAGAACATTATCTGTAAGTCCGCAAATCTCTGGATTAAAATAAAATTCAAGTCCATTCTCTATAAACGCATTACCACCATCCTGACGGGTTACATTGCTACATTTTTTGAACTCCTCTTCCGGAAAACCATAAGGGACTGCAACATCAATTACGTGAATTTTCTGACCTCTTTGAATATGCGATATAGAATCTGATGTAATCATTTGGGTTGGATGATGAGTGCAATTTACAATGAGCTTAACTTTGTTGCTACTCTCAAGACAGCAGTGATTTTTAATCTCCTTGATGTGTGTAAATACTTGTACATTCTTTTTGCCAATTATACTATCAAGTTCTTTTGTATAGTTACTGATGACAATTACCTGCATATCACAAAATTGTTTTTCAATTAGATGTAATAGAGTATTAGTCCCGAGTAGTCCAAGTCCGTTTATTATAACTGTACCTGAACAACTTAAATCTCCTTTGCATGATTGACAATAAGTAAAATTTTCCGGTTTAATATTCTCTTTTGTTAAGTAAGATTCCACTTCCATTTCGAGAATTACAGAAGTTCCATTATCTCCATTTGTAAATATTATGTCAGGATACTTTGCTTGTAATGTAAAACCTGTATCATCCAACATTCCCTCTGAGTTGACTTTAAGTTCAATATTCTTACCAAAGAGTCGCTTCGTGGAGGCGGCTAAGAGAATCAGTTTTGTGTTGAACTTATTTGAGATATAATCAATAGCAATAATGAATTGTTTTCTTGCTTCAATTATTCCAATCTTACTGATACAATCATTTGGGTAAATATCCAATGCTATTAAGCTACCAGTTGATAATTCTGAGCTTTCAATAAATAATGGTTTATAAAAACTTTTCTCTATTGAATTTCCTAAACTAATTCTAAATTCTTCTTTATTTTTTTCATTTAACAAATTTGAAATTAGTACAAATTCATTTGTCATTCAGTCTCCATCTATAAATAAAAAAAGGGCATCTTCACAATTTGCCCTCTTGTTAGGTATCGCCAAACACCCAGAGTGAAAGCAAAAAGGAAAACACCCCGTTGGACGGGGCGTGCCTTTCTGCCGTTCTCACTCATATAAAATTGGCGATTTTAACTGAAGAACGGTAGTAAGCCACGCTTACATATATTTTAAAACTATTTATTTTCTAACTTACAATTAAAACTTCCTTCTCAAAAGGTTTTGTAATTAATCTTGATTTATATTCATTTTTTCTTTTCATAAATATATAATGAAAGTCTAACTAAAACATAATCTAACTTCTCAAGGATTTTTCCAAGCTTTTTCTTACTTCAGCAGAGTAGTATTTATGTATCAATTATTTTCAAAAATGTTAAATCAATTCTCAAAACTAATAAATTATAAGCAAATAAAAAAAAGTAATTTAATGAGATAGTAATTTTTTACTTTGTTTTTTTGAGTAAGTGAGGATTTTCGGATAATATACCCGCTACATATCATTTCTCAAGTATCATTCTGTAAACACCTTATATAAAAAACAAATCTTGAATCAACGAATATCAAAAAGATATTACTTGCTGAAAAAAACTCAAATAAAATACTTTAATTTCATTTTGAACACACATTGATTCTGCTTCGGATATTAGTACTGAATCTTAAAATAAAAACGCTCACAAAAGAAGATTTGTGAGCGTCATTTAATTGCTTAATTTAACTGTTTTATTTCATTTTCATTCCGGCATCAAGAAGTTCGTTAACTTTGGTAACTGTGTCTGCTTCGGCATAAAACCTGATCAGAGGTTCGGTGCCTGATGCTCTGATAAGCAACCATCCGTTTTTTACAAAAAACTTGTAACCATCCATAAAATTAAAATCTATCACGTCAAATTTACCAATTTTCTTGGGATTCGAAGCCGCTGCACTAAGGATTTGCTCTTTCAGTTCTTCCGTAACAACAACATCGCGTCTGTTAAATCTGTGGGTACCAAACTCTTCATCAAGTTCTAAACATAACTCTTTGAGTGATTTCCCTCTCACAGCCATGATTTCTAAAATCATAAGTGAATTGAACAAGCCGTCACGTTCAGGAATATGAACAATCGAGCTTAGACCTCCGGACTCTTCACCACCGATTAATATTTTATCTTCGACCATAAGCTTGGCTATATGCTTGAATCCAACAGGTGTTTCGTGAATTGTAATGTTGTGCTTAGCACAAAATAAGTTAACCATTGAGGTCAAGGATACTGTTTTGGCAACAGAACCACGCTTTTTCTTAACTTCGTAAAGATATTTCAACAAAATCATATAAATCTTGTGAGAATCTACAAAATTACCCTCGTGATCCATCAATCCTAGTCTGTCAGCGTCACCATCAGTAGCAATACCAATGTCGTATTTACCAGCAACCACTCTTTCAGATAATTCACCTAAACATTCTGCAATTGGTTCAGGATGGTCTATGTTCCCGAAAGAAGGGTTATAATCGCCGTGAATTTCGTCAGCTTCAGGTAGTAAATACTTGATAGTATCAATTCCGGCACCATGCATTGGGTCGAATAATACTTTAATTCCTGTACTTTTAATTTGTTCAATATCGATTTTTTTCTTAATATATCTCAAATAAGATTCTTTTGCGTCAAAATGCTTGATAAATCCTAATTTGATGTAGTCTTTAAGTGTACGCATCTTGAACTGAGGAGGCTTACTCCATATTTTCTTAAGTTCAGACTCTAAAGCATCAATATCTTCAGGTTTAGCTGGTCCGCCAAAATTTGCTTTTACTTTATACCCATTATAAACAGGTGGGTTATGGCTTGCAGTAATAACAATACCCAGTGAGGCATTCTTTTGCTTAGTGTGATAAGAGATTTGAGGAGTTGACGAAACACCATCTGCTAATTGAACTTTAATCCCTTGCCATGCAAGTACAAGAGCAGTTTCTTCTGCAAACTGGCGTGACAAAAATCGTGTATCGTACCCAACAACTACTGTAAGATTAGCGTCATCACCAAGCTTCTTTTTAAGGTATTTAGCTGTAGCCAAAGCTACTTTTTGAACATTTTCGAAAGTAAAATCTCTGGCAATGAGTCCACGCCAACCATCAGTTCCGAATTTAATCATTTTAAATCACCTAATTATCTGTTAAAAATACTTCTGCCGGCATAAATACCTTCGCTGCCCAACATATCTTCGATTCTGAGCAATTGGTTATATTTTGCAACTCTGTCAGTTCGGCTTGGTGCTCCTGTTTTAATCTGACCGGCATTTGTAGCTACAGCAATATCAGCTATTGTTGTATCTTCAGTTTCACCGGAGCGATGAGAAATTACACATGAATAACCATAACGCTGAGCCAAATGAATAGTATCCAGAGTTTCTGTCAATGTGCCAATTTGATTAACTTTTATCAAGATAGAGTTAGCTATATTTTCAGATATACCTCTACCCAAAAACTCAGGATTTGTAACGAATAAATCATCGCCTACCAATTGAATTTTATTGCCAAGTGCTAAGCTAAGTTTACTCCAACCTTCCCAGTCATTCTCACCTAAGCCGTCTTCGATTGAGATAAGAGGATACTTGTTGCATAATTCCATATACCAGTTGATTAATTCTTCGGCTGTGAGCATATTACCAGACGATTTGAACATTTTGTATTTACCGTCGGTGTACATTTCGCTAGCTGCTACATCAAGAGCAAGTAAAATGTCATCATTAGGTCTGTATCCTGCTGTTTCGATAGCTTCGAGGATTACATCAAATGCTTCCTCATTAGATTTTAGAGAAGGAGCAAATCCACCCTCATCACCAACTGAAGTGTTGTAACCTTTTGATTTGAGAACATTTCGTAAATTATGGAAAACTTCAGTACCCATTCTTAAGGCATCAGAAAAAGTTTCGGCACCGACAGGCATAATCATGAACTCTTGAATATCAACAGTATTATCTGCATGCTTTCCACCGTTCAGGATGTTCATCATTGGTACAGGTAAGGTATTAGCTCTGATACCGCCGATGTAATTGTACAATGGCAACATGTGATATTCAGCAGCAGCTTTTGCAACAGCAAGTGATACACCCAGAATTGCATTCGCACCAAGGTTTGATTTGTTGTCAGTTTCATCAAGTTCGATAAGTATGCTGTCGATTTGTGATTGCTCTGTAGCATCAAGGCCTTCGATGGCATCAGCAATTTTTTCGTTTACATTGTCAACTGCTTTTAGTACACCTTTACCAAGATATCTCGATTTGTCACCGTCACGAAGTTCATGGGCTTCGTGCTCACCGGTACTAGCACCCGAAGGAACAATTGCTCTTCCGAGCGAACCGTCTTCGAGCAATACTTCTACTTCTACTGTTGGATTACCTCTGGAGTCTAATACTTCGCGTGCGTACACATCTGTTATTAAAGAACTCATTTTTCATTTCCTTGTTTAAATATTTAAATTATCAATCAATTTCGCTAAATCAAAATCAAGCTTGGTCAATCCACCCTTGTCGTGTGTACTAAGCGTAATTCTGATTTTATTCCACCCATAAATGTAAATATCGGGGTGATGGTCGAGTTTTTCTGCTAATACTGCTATAGAATTTACAATGCCTATTGCCATAGCAAAATTTGGAGCTGATACTTCACGAACAATTGTCGTGCCTCTGAGCTCCCATAAATTTATTTCGGAGAGTGAATCATTAATTTCTGATTCACTTAGTAATTCCGGTCGTGCCATCAATATTCCGATTATAAATGTGCTTGCAAACGTTCTACAATCTGGCTTTTGGGAACAGCTCCGATTATTTGGTCAACTACTTCGCCATTTTTGAAAATCAATACTGTTGGTATTGAACGAATTCCGTATTTACTTGCTACACCCGGATTGTTGTCAACATCAATTTTAGTGATTAATGCTTTACCTTCAAATTCATTAGCCATTTCATCAATTATAGGTGCAATCATTCTGCAGGGTCCGCACCATGCTGCCCAAAAGTCTATTACAACCGGAATCTGTGATTCTATTACTACACTCTGAAATTCAGCATCTGTTAAATGATGTGGTTTTGCCATCTTAAATTATACTCCTAGAAAAAATTATAAATATCATTACAAAAATATAAAATATAAGACAATTTATATCATATTTTAAGCTAATTAATAAAGACGCTTATATTTTTTTGATAGTTTTTTAATATTCTTATTTTACATTAATTGACCGTTAGAAAAATGATAAAAAACCTTCCAATTATTTGATAATTGGAAGGTAAATTGGGAGAGAGAGTGTTTAATATTATTTAGCGGCTGTTATCTCTTCAGGTTTGTAGTTTCCTGCAAAATCTGGTCGCTAAGAGTAATAGTGCGAGCTGCTGCTTCGTATGCTCTTTGTGTTGATATCATATCTGTGAACTGAACTGTCATGTCAACATTTGATTGCTCCAGTGAGCCACCTGCAACTGATGTTGATGGGAAAATGTCCACAGCAGTGCCAATATTTGGTATGCCGCTATTTGGAGATTCACGATAGAAATTAGCTCCATTGCGTACTAAACCTTCATTGTTGGTAAATTTTGCCAATGCAACCTGTCCGAGACGCTCAGATTTACCATTAGTAAATGCACCCCAAATCTGACCTTTGTTGTCAACACTCAAGTCAATCAGACCACCGGCTTTGTAACCGTCCTGCTCAGTAAATGTAGCTGAATTTGGAGCGGCATAGTTCGTGATACCGGCAGTAATTTGGTTCGGATCTGCTAACTGAATAGAAATATTACCGTCGAATCTGCCAGGGATAAGTGTATCTAAATCTGCCTGTAATAATGATAATGAATATGGAGCTGTAATTGTACCATCTGAGTTGAAAGTAATTTGAGAAACGACTGAAGGTGTAGTATCATTTAAGTCAACATCCTGACCATCTACCTGTGCCTGTATTGCATAGAAATCATCAGTTGGGTCAACAGGGTCAGCACCTTCATCGAATGTAAATGTAATCTTCAATTCATGCACACCACCAACATTATCATAAATACTAATAGTAGTAATTTTTTCGGTAGCATTTGCATTATTCGCGTTTAAGTTACCGGACATTTTTACAAGTTGGGTTTGTGTAGGTGCAGAGATAATGTTGGTAGGAATATTTAAATTTCCTACAGTTCCCAATAAATCATTTACACCGTTTGTTTTACTAACTATACCGTTAGCGTCAGCTTTTACAGGGTATCCTTGCAAAATTGCTCCTGTTGATGAATCTACTAGGAATCCATTTTTGTCTCTGCTTACATTTCCTGCGCGGCTATACATGCTTTGTCCGTTAAGGTTATACAGGAAAAAACCGTCACCCTGTATAGCCATATCGAGAGGGCGATTTGTTGCTTCAATCGTTCCCTGTGCCATATCCTGAGTAATTGAGCCAAGCTTAACACCTAGTCCAAATTGTAATGGATTAGTACCACCGGTACCGATTCCGTCCACACTTTCAGGAGAGCGACCCTGGCTTAGCACCTGATAAAACTGCTCTTCGAAATTTGCACGATTACCCTTGTAACCGATTGTGTTTAAATTTGCCAAATTATTTGAAATTACATCAAATTTTAGTTGGTGGGCTCTTAATGAGCTCGAACCTATTGATAAAGATCTTGAAATTGCCATGTTAAAATTCCCTCCGGAATTAATGTTAAAAAATATTGTTTTGTTTTGAATCCTTCTGTCGTTCAGGATTCGGAGGGTCTCCTAATCAAAAATATGATTTTGGTCCAACCCGTTTTTAGTTTCATACTCATGCAAATACAGCAGAGTCAATTTTCGTGACGATTGATTCTTCCATGTTATCCCTAGTGAACATTGTAATAACTGTCTTATTTGGAACATTCACAATGAAAGCTTTCTCGTCGAGCATTACAAGTGATTCTTTCGAACTCTTCACTTCTAATTTTTGAATTGCATTTTCAAGTCTGTTCAATTCATTGTTTGAGAGATTTATTTCTCTGCTTGCCATCCTACTGATAGCATGACCTGAAAATTTTAATTTGCCGAGTTCTTCAGCAAAGATTTCTGAAAACGGTGTTTCATAGCTTTTTTGTTTACTTTCCGGCCGATTGATGAATCTACCATCACTAATGGGTTCAATAGGCAGAAAAGGTACAGCAACACCGTTAATATCCAACATTACTAGCCTCCTTCGAATTGTTTCATAAAAAGATTATCCTCCTGAAATATCTGAAATAGTGTTAAGTGCAACTTCGGTTCCGTTGATTATTAGCATTGTTCCTTCTGATTTAAATCTTACGGATTCTATTTTACCATAGAGGTAAGTGTTTGCAGTGTAGTTCGAACCGTTATTGTCTGTCCCGGAGACAGAAAATTGGTATCTTCCTGCTCCAACGGTTTCTCCCTTGTTATTGGTGCCGTCCCATTCAATTTTATGGTTACCCTTGTTTAGATTTGAGCCTGACAAATCGATGGTTTTGATGATTCTTCCCGAATCATCTTTGATTTCGAGCACACCACTAGCTACATTCGAAGGAAGTTCATAACTAAGAGTTTGACTCGAAAATCCATCATGTATAAAATTATCTGTCATTGCAAGGGCAGTTTTACCAATCATACCCGGTAGGGCAGAGTTTGCGATTGTTTGAGTGAGTATGTTGTTCGAGTAAATCTGTTCTTCAATCATAGAGCGGATATCTACCAGCTGCTCTAATTGGGAGAATTGAGCCAACTGAGCAGCAAACTCTTGATTGTCATAAGGCTTTAGGGGATTTTGACTTCTTAGTTGAAATGTAAGCAATTTCAAGAATTCGTCTTTGCCTACAACGCTTTCCTGAGTTTTGCCTGCACTCATAGTAAGTGCCGGTGAGACATTATTCATGCTGATTCCTTCAGTCATTATGCAACCTCCTGTTGCTTAAATAATTTATTCTATATATATTGTTCTACGTAAGTTCCTTGATTGTAGTTACTTCTAACCTTTCTTGGTGTCGAAGTAATTTCATTTTCCTCGCTTAAGGCATCTAAGTCGAATGATTTTCCGCTTTTTCTGCCTCTTTCTGATTTCTTTTCCTTCTGAGCTGCGGATTCCTTCCGTTGCTCATCAGCGTAATGATTTACAATCAGGTTTTCAATCTTTATACCGTTTTGCTCGATTTTGTCACGTAAAAAGCCGATATTGTTCTCTATTTGACGCACAGCATCTGGATTTTCAGCTGTTAATTTGAGTTTGACGGTATCATCCTTTGTAATAATCTCCACAAAAATTGTACCAAGCACTTTTGGAGTCAGAATTAATCTTGCTGTGCCGGAGTAATTTGATCCATTTTGTGTAATGATGTCATTTATAAGGCCGGGAACTTTATCCGGTTTTACCTTTTGGAATGTCATATAACGTATCGGTTCACTGGGTGCTGAATTTTTTTCAGTTTTCTGAATATTTTTTGGATTTAAATTTTCTAAAGTCTTTACAAACTCACTTTTTGATGCTGATTTATCGCCAGCAGGAGTAATTTCACTTTCTTTTCTCTGCTCAATATTATGCAGTTTGTTGTTTTCCTTATTGGAAAACTTCTCTTCCTTTTGATTTTGTTCATCTTTCAATCCGGGCTCATCTCCAAATGCTTTACTGTCAGGGATTCCCTTAACTTTAACAGAGTCTGCCCGATTTTCATCATGTTGAATTTTTGAAAGGGTTGATTCATGCTCAATTGCCTTGTGATTTTTATCAACTCTTCCTGCAATTCTTTTCGGTATTTCCGGTGAATCAATTTGCAACGATTCATTTTTATTATTGTTCTTTATTTTAATATCGGTGCCGGACAAATTAAGGGGTACATTTTCTGACTGATCAACTTCTTTATAAGTATAAGGTCTCTGAACATGAGGTATTTCATTGTTAGTATTTTTTTGAATTACAGATTCATCAGAAACGATTTTCTTCTTAGTGTTTTTTTCTACCGGGCTGCTATCAATAGCATGTTCGATGTTGGGGATTGAGTTTGAAAAACTCTCCGTTGGCAATATAGATTTTAATGTATTAGTTTGAATCTCTTTTGGCGCAGATTTTAAGACATTATTTAACAACTTATCATTTTCTGAATTCGCATTACTAATATTGTCAAAGTCTGGCTTAATAGCTGCTTCTGAGAACTTATCGCTTATTTTAGGATTTGAATACTTCGCAAATTGTTCAATCTCCTTGATAGGATTGGTTTTTGTTTGAACATCAGAATCAATTTTAATGTTGATAGGCGAATTATTATTTTTCTGCAATGCACTTTGCTCAAATTTCAAAGTAACATCCATTGTCGTCTTTGCAACATTGTTAAATATTTGTGACAGTTTGGGTTGACTTACGCTTGGATTTTGATTGCTTACGCCTGATACGTCAGTACTGATTTTAAAGTTAAATAATGTTTTAATTTCCGGTTTGATTATCTCAGTTATTTTGCTAACTTCAATATCAATAATTGAGTTTACAACCTTCACAATTGTATCAAGTTGTTTTATCGGTTCAGAAACACCTGGTTTAGTCTGTGGCTTAGTAAGATCTGTGAGATTATTGATATTGACAGAATGATTCAAAGTAAGTTTATCGCTATGAACATTATTCACAATTGCATCAAGTTGTTTTATCGGTTCAGAAACACTTGGTTTAATCTGTGGCTTAGTAAGTTCAGTGAGTTTATTGATATTGAAAGAATCATTCAAAGTTATTTTTTCGCTACCAACATTTTCAGGACTTACATCATTAAAGTTATAGTTTAACCTTTTCGGAAATGATGTATTTGACTTAATATTATCAGATATATTATGTATATGTAAGTTGTTACTACCCAATTTTATTTCAGCTTCAATTAGGGTATTGATATTCCTCAGAATTTCACCTAAACGCTCTGTATTGATGTTTTTTGAAATAGTTTTATTGTCAGAAACAATCTGAGAAATGTTTTTAAACTCAACTTTGGAATATTCATTGTCGTTCTTGATTTCTGTCTGAATTTTTTCAGTTCCTGGTATATCTATCTGATTATAATTTGAAGATTCAGTAGATTTATTTACAATTAACTTGTCATTTATATTTGGTTCTATCAAAATATTCGAAGCATGTGATTCTTTGATAACAACATCATTTTGTCCAGGAGTTAAAGCGGTTTCTACTTTTTTAACCACTGATCCAACAGGAATGTCAACTGTTATCTTCTCAGTTTTATTCATGACATTTAAATCTTCAGTATTACTCATTTCGGAAATTATTGAAATATTTTCCGGTTTAATTGGTGCAGCCGAATGCAGATTATTTTTGGATAACTTTGGTTTGTTAAAAATCTGCTCTGAATTTTCAATTTTACCAAAGCTTGATTGTGAAATTTTTGAATCTGAGTTTTTTAAAACGTCATTGATAGATTTTTTTAACTCACTGCCTTCTGTTATTATACCTAAAGAATTTTTAAATTCATTTGAAGTTACGTCGGTTTTTTGAATAATCGGTTTATCTACGATATCTGATTGTGCAAAACCATTCTCTTTTGTGCTGATTAATTTACTAAAGCTTAGCGATTCAGATGCTTCACCTTCTATAATTATTGAATCACTTTTTAATGGAATTTTATTAGTAGTTAATTCCTTGGTGCTATCTTCATTAAGATTGGAACGTACAAAGTCAATTACTCTTTTTTCAACGACAATATTCTCTTTATTATCCGGATTATTTAATTCCTGTGCAATGAACTTTCGGACTTCTCGATTTTCTAAAGTAAAATCTGCTTTACTTAGTTTTGTGCTTTCAATCTTTGCATCTTGTGGTAAGATATTCTCTACTTGTGAACTTCCGGGTTTTAGTTTATTACTAAATATTTCATTAGTTATAAATGATTTGACAAAACCTAGAATTTCTTTTTTATGTTCTGAAGAGATGAATTCACTATTTTCAATGTAGTTTATTATTTCTTTAATGTTTTCTTTGACTTGCTCAGGATTGTTCGATAACAAGTATTTAATATTCTCAATTATACCCAAAGAAAGCAATGGAGCTAATTCTGATTCTATCTGACTGGTCTGATTTGAATCATTCTTTGAATATTCAAACTGTAGAGCATCCATATTTTTCAGATTGCTGAGTATAGATGATATTAATGCTTTATTGCTATCAGATTCAGTTAATGTATTAGAACTTGAAATTAGTGAGGATGCACTATGTGGACCATCTATGGTGAGACTTGCGAAATCGTGTTTTATTAAATTCCCATGTTCATTGCTAGTGTGTGGATAATTTATTTCAACAGCACCAGATTCGATAATGCTTCTGAAGAACTCTCCAAACTCATTACTCCCTATGCTTTTAAACTCAGAAAAGTCTTTGCCAAGTCCTTTTGGAGATGAATTTCCTCCTATGATTGAGGAAAATATATCTGTAATTATTGCTAAATTCATGTTGTGCATCCTGCAAAATAAAATTTATTATTCCAACGCTCCCTTGAGCAAGATTTCAGCAGCAAACTCAGGCTTCATAGCTTCAAGTACTTTGCCGGCTTTTTTGGGTTGCATTATTTTGAGAATCTTGGCAGCATCCTTTCCGTCAATTTTCTCTAATATTTTTGCAACTTCAGTCGGTGCTGAATTATTATAAATCTTGGCAAATTGAACCAAGTTCTTTTCAGATAACGAATCTTTGACTACTATATTTAGTGAATCTTTTTTTGCAACAAGTTCCTGAAATTCTTTCATATTGCTTACAACTGTTGCAAGTTGCTTTTTGTAAGTATTTACAGAATCATTAAGTTTGCTTTCATTTGAATTCAAATCTAAAATTCTCTTAACCAAACCGCTTATCGAATCATTATAATTCTGAATAATTTCTCTCTTGTTGTATAAACTGTCCTTAAGCGAAAATGCCATTTTCTTTAATGAGTCATAAGGTATTGATAGTTCGGTTGAGTCTTTCTTTTTTTGAGCAGCCAGTGAGTCTGATTTAGTCATAGCAACATTTGGTCTCTGGACTGTAGATAATTTAGGAGCAAATCCGAGCAGTTCAGGATAAAAATAATATATACCAACAACAGTACCGATGATCAGTATAAAAGTACCGACAAGTATGCTTATTGCTGCTAATATTTGCTTAGTATCCATTAATTAATGCTCTTTCCCTTATTTATTCCGTTTATACTTATTTCATCTAAAAATTTTGTATCTTCTTTTTTTTGCTCTTCGTTATAAATGTCAAGCTTTTTTTCTTTAAGTTTCTCTAATACTTTCTCATCTTTCATGGCAACTGTTAATTTTTGCCTTCTCAAATTCTCAATTTCCAATATTTGCAGTTTTTCATTCTCGAGTTTGCTGATTTCATTGTCCAAATTATCAATATAACTTTTAACTGCATGCAGATCAGAAGCTTTTACACTTTTTTTACCATCACCGAACATTTCTTTTTTTAAATCCAGTGTATTTTGAATTTGTTTCTCTTTATCAAGTCTTAGTCTCATAGCCTGGCTCAGCGAATCTTTAGCCCTGTTTACTTTTTCAGTCCTAAATTTTAAAACCGGCTCTAGCTTGAAATTAAATTTCTTAGACATTTGCTTATTCTTTAATCAACTAATCAATATTAAAATACAAAAATACACTTTCTCAACTAATGTTCATTTTATTTTTGTAAGCTTTTGTATCCTTAATGTTAAATATTTCATTAATTTTGTTTACAGTATCATCAAATCCTGCTCCATCATCTACATCCTGTTTGAGAAAATGATTGATAATATCATAGAATTGAATTGCTTTATCCGTTTTGGGATTGACGCCTTGCTGATATGCTCCAACACTTATTAAATCTTCGCTGGCCTTATATGTAGCCAACAATTCCTGTATAAATCTTGCTGAAGTAAGGTGTTCTTTAGTAATTACATCACTACGAACTCTACTAATACTTTCTAAAATATCTATTGCAGGATAGTGTCCCAATGCTGCTAATTTACGTGATAAAACTATGTGCCCGTCGAGGATACCTCTTGCTGCATCTGCTATCGGTTCATTCATGTCATCGCCTTCAACAAGTACTGTATAGAGACCTGTTATCGAACCCCATTCAGATGTACCTGCTCTCTCCATGGTTTTTTGCAACAGACTGAAAACACTTGGTGTATAACCTTTGGTAGTTGGAGGCTCACCAATAGTAAGACCTACCTCGCGTTGTGCCATTGCAAGTCTAGTTGCTGAGTCCATCATAAACATAACATCAAGTCCCCTGTCTCTGAAGTATTCGGCTATTGTAGTTGACACTAAACCTGCCTTGACTCTTACCAGTGGTGATGTGTCGCTTGTTGCTACAATTACAATTGAACGTCTGAGACCTTCTTCGCCGAGGTCCTTTTCAATAAATTCTTTTACTTCTCTACCACGTTCACCAATAAGAGCAATAACATTAATGTCGGCTGAAGTATTACGAGCTATCATACCAATTAAAGTAGATTTACCTACTCCGGAACCTGCAAAAATTCCTACTCTTTGACCTTTTCCAAAAGTGAGGATTCCATCCAAAGCTCGTATGCCGGTAGAAATTGGTTCGGTTATCCGTTGCCTGAGTAATGGGTTTGGAGGCAAAGCATAAATTGAACGGTTTTCATTAAGGTTGAGATTACCCAGATTATCAATCGGTTCGCCTAATCCGTCAATAACTCTTCCAAGCAGATTATCACCTACTTTAACACTTAGCTTTTTACCCAGTGCAACAATCTCCATCCCCGGTGCTAAATCTGCTACTTCTCCCAAAGCCATAGATAATATTTTATTTCCGTCCTTAAAACCAACAATCTCGGATTTGCATACTTCTTTACCGTTCTTATCTTTTATGGAACAAACCTCACCAATTGGTGCTCTGGGACCCTCGCTTTCAATCACCAATCCTATTACTTTGTGAATTCTGCCCCGTAATACAACAGAGTCTGTTTCGCTAAGTTTCATCGCTATTGCTTTTTCGAATATTTCAGGATTGAATGTTGTCACATTAACTCCTCGGTGTTACTAATTTCGCTGATGCTGCTTTCTAATTTTTTTAGTTGTGATTCTAAGCTGATATCAATTATACCTGCCGAAGTGTGCAGTATGCATCCACCTCTTTTTATTTTGTCGTCAGTTATGATTTCAATTCTTTCAAGTTTGAAATTTGTTTTATAAAATTCACTTTCTACTTTTTCCAAAGCAGCGACATCTTCAGGATTCAGAATAATTTTGAATACAGTTTCTTCATCTACCAGTTCAATAGCTTTCCTAAATCTGTTTAGTACAATTTCAGAGTTTGTGCTTATTTCTTGAGTTATCAGATGCTCGGCAACCATTATAGCAGTCTTTGATATCAATTTGCCAAATGTCATTACCTGTCTTGTGTACTCACTTCTTAGCTCAAGAGATAATTTGTCAAAGTTAAGAATCCAATTCTTAAATCCTTCAATATCACCTAAATATGATATTTCGGATGCCTCCTGACCATCTTTAAAACCCTTGTTGTAAGCATTTTGAATCTCAATTTTTGCTTCTTCCAGTGTTAGTGAAGGCTGAGCAACTTTGTTGAGTGAAATTTGAAGAGGTTGATTTGAATCAGAAATTACAAATTTTTCGGTAAAGACTACTTTTTTTGCCTGCTGCCTGATTCTGTTTGCAACGAGTGCCAATGAGTGCTTCTTGTTAAAGTAATTGACATCGTCAGGATTGTTAAAATCCGGCATAACTACTTTAGCACTTTTAGTACTTCTTGGAATTTTTAAAATTACTTCACTCATTCAGCAAAATCTCATAATTAATGATCTACACGAATACATCTTCTTTGCCGCGCCCACCTATAGATATTTCCTCGCTCTCTTCGAGTTCCTTGACTATATCTACTATTCTCATTTGAGCAGATTCCACATCCTTCAACTTTACTGGACCCATGTACTCTAATTCTTCTCTCACCACAGCTGCAGCACGCTCAGACATATTTTTGAATATCTTGGCTTTAATTTTATCATCGGCAACTTTGAGAGACAGAGCAAGGTCTTTCTTGTCAACATCACGGAGGATTCTTTGAATACCTTTGTCATCAATAAGTATAATATCTTCGAATAGGAACATGAGTCTTTTGATTTCCATTGCCATCTCAGGTTTCTTCTCTTCGATTCTTTCAAGGAGTGATTTCGCCATAGCATTTGTGCTCTTGTTGAGTATGTTTGCAACCAATTGCGAACCGCCTGCTTGTGCAAGATTTTGTGAAAGTGTCTGTTCGGCAATCTGGTCAACTACATGTTCAATTTCTGATACTAACTGGGGTGATACTTTGCCAATTGTAGCAATTCTCATGATTGATTCTGTTCTCACGTCATCCTTAAATTCTGCCAAAACCTCAGCAGATTGGTCCGGTGGTAAGTGAGAAAGTATTAAAGCTATGGTTTGCGGATGCTCCTTAGCAAGGAAACTTGCCAACTGTTGGGGGTCTGACTTTTTGAGTATGTTAAAGCCACGAATGGTTGTAAGGACACGGATTTTCTCTACTATCTCTTTTGCTCGTTCGTGTCCGTAGGTTTTTTCCAAAATTACCTGTGCATACTCTAAACCACCCTCAATCATATAGTTTTGGGCGGACATCATTTGGTAGAATTCTTCGACTACATCATCAACAACATTTGGGTCTAAATCCCTTAAGTTAGTGATTTCTACTGCTAATGACTCTACTTCTTTTATTTCAAGTTCCTGAAATACTTTTGCTGCAACCTCAACATCAAGCGACATCAGCAAAACTGCTGCTTTCTGCTTGCCTGTAAGGTCTTTTGCCTGCCTTTGTTTAATATCTAATTCTGCTGTCTTTGCCATAGTTTTTTAAATTATTGTTTGTTTTTTCTTTCGTCAGGATCTTGGCTTATAAACATTTTTACAAGTCGTGCTGCATCTTCGGCATTTTTATCCACATATTCCTGTACTTTATTTCGTAGCTCAATTTTCATAAGGGTTTCTTCATCTAACTGGGCATTAGGATTACTCAAAGTTTTCATTTTACTTGTACCGCGCTGAGGGTAATTTCCTGATTCAAGCAACAGATTATCACCCGACTCAAAACTACCGCCCTCACCACTTAGCAGAAGCTGTTCGGGCAATTCTGAAGGTAGCAACATTAAGTTATCATCAAAGCTTAGTTCATCAACCATTTGCTGCTGTTGAGTTTCTGTTTCGAGATCAACCGATAATTCAGCTTTTCCGGGCAATTCTAATGCAATTCTTACTCTTTCTTTCATAAACTTGGACTGCATAAATCTGTACATCAGAAATACGGTTATTGCGATAATTGCCAAAAGCATAAATAATCTTTGATTATAAGGCTCCTGATACCATTCAAGTGGTTGTGCCAATTCTGTTTCGAAATCTTCAATGTTTGTATCAAACATTACATTGGTGACGGTAATCTGGTCGTTCCTATCAGGATTATAACCGACAGCATTCTTTATTAAATCAGTCAACTTTTGTATTTCATCATCTGGGCGTGGCTGATAGGTTACTGTCCGTTGACCGCTTGAATCAACAACTTTGGGAACATTGTTAAGAATTGCAGAAACAGATAGTCGCTTGATATTACCTACACTGTGTGATATTACTTCGACATTTTGAGCTATTTCGTAATTTATAATTGAATTGCTCTGACTTCTTTCGTTATTGGTTGCCGAAAAGCCTGATGTATCTACTGAACGATTATTTTCAACTATTGTCTGCTCGCTTCTGGCAATCTGTTTATCTGGGTCAAAATCAGTTTTCGTTTGCTCAATTTTGGTGAAATCAAGTTCTGCATTAAGCCGAACACTTGAGTTGCCCACACCCAATACATTGTCAAGCATTGATTGTGCTTTATTCATCAAGTATTCTTCAACATTACGTTGCTGCTCATATTGCTGAGCCGTCAATCCTGCAGTTGAATTACTGCTCATGTCAGGTACTGACAATAATTTGCCTTTATGGTCAATAATTGACACATTATTGGTACTCATTCCCTCAATACTTGCAGCAACAAGGGTTTGAATCCCCTCAACAGTATTTTGATTTAGATTTCTTCCTGATTTTAGTTGTAAAGTAATTGATGCAGTTGGTTGCTTTTGGTCTTTCTCAAACAATGCTTTTTCAGGCATTACAATATGAACTCTGGCTTTTTTTACTTCATCAAGGGCGCTGATTGTCTTTGATAGCTCACCCTCAAGAGCTCTTTTGTAATTAAGTTTTTGCACAAATTCCGACATCCCGAGATTAGTTTTATCAAATAATTCATAACCGACAACACTTGACTCAGGTAATCCTTGGCTGGCAAGAGACAAACGCGTTTCGGCAACTAAATCCTTGTCAACCATAATAGTACTGCCATTATCCTTTATTTCGTATTGAATTTGGTTTGTTTTCAAACTCTCAATAATTTTGCCGGCATCCTGCTCTGCTAACCCGGAGTATAATACTGACTTTTCAGTAGTATTTATGCTCGACATTAAATAAAGTAATCCTCCTACAACAAGTATGGGGGCAGCAATTAGTATGATTTTTTGAGCTAATCCCAACTTTGAAAAGAAGCCTTTCACTTGATTTTGTACATTATTCTCAGCCATTTCTCATCCTACAATATTCAAAAAATTAACTCTGCATACGAGAAACTTCTCTATACAAATCCAGTCCTTTGTTTCTTAATTCCAGCAAAAGCTGAAATGATGTTTTTGCTTTGTTTGATGCAATCATTACTTCATGTAAGTCAATTGGTTCACCTTTGACAAACATTTCAGTTTTATCCCCGGAATCAATTTGCAGGTCGTTAACATCATTAATAATTTCTTTTACAAAATCACCAAAACTATTTCCACTTTTGGTACCAATGCTTTGATTGTTAATTCCGGGAGAGGTCAGCATCGATGCCTCGTCTTTAGGTATAACAGGTTGTTCGGCGCCCCTTTTGATATTTTCTAATATATTGGCGAAGTCTGTATCTCCACTTACACCTTTGATAGGTGAGAAAGTGCTCCCAAACCCGCTTCCTGATGTTATTGAATTAATATCCATTGTTAATCCTTTAAAAAATTTATAAGTCATCCTTGACTATATTCTTCCATCAATGATAGTACCTTTACTTAAAGCAACTTGTTTGATTCTACCGCTGCTGGTAAATACTTCATGAGTCATAATTTGTTTAGTGCTTTCAGGAAACATATTCACAAAAAACTTGCGTTCTCCTGACGTTATCAAATCGTTTGATTTATATTTTCGTTCAAATACGTTATCATCATTAATTTTTGATTTTTCGGCAATATTGTCTTTAGTTATTACTTTGTTGACATTGCCTGTTGAGTAGTTGTATGCTTTTTGTAAATTACTTGTATCAATTCTCATACTATATTTCCAGTGAGTATTTTGCAATATTTTTTGCTGCTTCCGTAACTTGTGTATTTGCCTCGAAAGCTCTTTGAGCTGTCATCATCTCTACCATTTCAGTTACGATATTTATGTTTGGGACCTCAAGATATCCGTCTTCACGAGCATCAGGATGACCGGGTTCATAAATCAGCCTTGGAGGTGTATTGTCATTTACTGTGTAAACTTCGATAACATCATTATCAGGAGGGTATCCATTATGAGAGAGGTTCGTGCCATGAGCCGAATTCGAATTCCCAAGTTGTATTTGCTTAAGATATTCTCTCTCGAATTGACTTTGAGCGACTTCCCTTACAACCACTGTTTCTCTTTGATATGGCTTGCCATCAGCTCCTTTGGTTGTGTTAACATTTGCAATGTTTTTGGCAACAGCGGCCAGTCTCCTTCGCTGGAGACTCATACCTTGACTACTGATATCTAAAGAAGTAAATATATTTTCAGCCATTTTATTGATTTTGGTTATTATTATACAAAAAATATTAGGATGCTGTTGCTTGTCCGGTTATTGAAGAATTTAACCCTTTGAAATACTTGCTTAACATCTGAGATGCGAACCTAGCTCTTATTTGATTTCTAGCTAGTTCGCCCATCTCCTTGTCAATGTTAACATGTGTTTCGCCTGAATGATAAATTTCCGGTTCCGGAACATCGGCCTTGTAAGCTATGGAATCCGTCTTTCTATTTGATTGGTCACCAACAGGAAGATGAGATGAATTCGACTCAATACCTCTAAGGACTACTTGTTCTCTGTGAAATTCTTCTTCAAATCGTACTTTTTCGGGAATATAATTTGGAGTATTAACATTCGTGATATTCTTGGCAATTGTCTTTTGCCGCAATGCGTATGCGTCTAACGCTGAATTCATCAGCGGTACCCGGTTCTTAAACAAATGATTTTTAACAAGCATAATATTGACCATTTAATTATACAAATCTCTCTTAATCAATTACAATGCCAAATCAATATTTTGACCAGGGCTATTTGTAAACTGATAATGAGATTAATTCTATTCTCTAAAAATGCAAGTTATAAAGTTTTTCTGGCTTGTATCTCAAAATTTGATTTGATTAGCATCATTATGAAGTAAGAATTATACGTGTTAAGGATTTTTTTATAAATGTTCGTTGCAGTTTACAAACTTTTATTCAAGAAAAAATGGGTAAATTTGAAAATTTAGTATGAAGTGTATATATAAGGTATGGTTTTCTAATAACAGATTCAAATGAAAAAATAATATGAAAAATATAAAAAAAATATTTGGTTGATATTTGAAAATGTATTACTTTTGTAAGCTCTGTTAAACACGATTTAAATAAATCATAGTTTTTCAAAATTGTTCTTTGAAGGATGACACAAAAAAATTTTTTTTAGAAAAATGAAAAAATAATTTGCACAGAAAAATAAAAAGTGTTATTTTTGAAAGCTCTGTCAAAAAAGATTATAAAAATTATTTTTTTCAGAGACGCAAAAAAAAGTTCATTGATTTAGAAAAAATGTTTGCAAGTTAATTTCAAATGTCGTATTTTTGAAGCCCTGCAATTAGCAGAGTAAAAAAAATAAATTATTTGAAAAAATAATTTGCACAGAAAAATAAAAAGTGTTACTTTTGAAGCCCGTCAAAATTGCGGGAGCGAAAAAAGAAGTTCATTGAAAACAGGAAGTACAATAAGTTAACAAGACAGTAGCAATAGAGCGAACTGTCAATTCCAATGCCTTGGATTCAACTCGAAGAAAATAAGATCAAACTATACAACGGAGAGTTTGATCCTGGCTCAGGACGAACGCTGGCGGCGTGCCTAACACATGCAAGTCAAGGGGTAGCAATACCACTGGCGCACGGGTGAGTAACGCGTAGATAATCTGCCCTTATCTCCGGAATAACATCAAGAAATTGGTGCTAAAAACGGATGAGGCACAATGTGTCAAAGGAAACGGATAAGGATGAGTCTGCGTCTGATTAGCTAGTTGGTGAGGTAATGGCTCACCAAGGCTGCGATCAGTAGCTGGTCTGAGAGGACGATCAGCCACACTGGAACTGAGACACGGTCCAGACTCCTACGGGAGGCAGCAGTGAGGAATTTTGCACAATGGAGGAAACTCTGATGCAGCGACGCCGCGTGCGGGATGAAGGGGCTTTGCCCTGTAAACCGCTGTCGGATGGGAAAAAAAGTTCCCTCGGGGGACTGGGATTGTACCATCAAAGGAAGGACCGGCTAACTACGTGCCAGCAGCCGCGGTAATACGTAGGGTCCAAGCGTTGTCCGGAATTACTGGGTATAAAGGGTGCGCAGGCGGGCTTGTGCGTCGAGGGTTAAAGACCCGAGCTTAACTCGGGAAGTGCCCTCGATACGGCAAGTCTTGAGTATGAGAGAGGATAGTAGAATTCCTGGTGTAGCGGTGAAATGCGTAGATATCAGGAGGAATACCAGTGGCGAAGGCGGCTATCTGGCTCATAACTGACGCTTAGGCACGAAAGCGTGGGGATCAAACAGGATTAGATACCCTGGTAGTCCACGCCCTAAACGATGTATGCTTGGTGTTAGGATACTTGTATCTTAGTGCCGGAGAAAATTCGTTAAGCATACCACCTGGGGAGTACGATCGCAAGGTTGAAACTCAAAGGAATTGACGGGGGCCCGCACAAGCGGTGGATTATGTGGTTTAATTCGATGCAACGCGAAGAACCTTACCCGGGCTCGAAGTGCAGATGACCGTCCCTGAAAGGGGGCTTCTCTTCGGAGCGTCTGTATAGGTGCTGCATGGCTGTCGTCAGCTCGTGCCGTGAGGTGTTGGGTTAAGTCCCGCAACGAGCGCAACCCCTATCCTTAGTTGCCAGCAGTTCGGCTGGGCACTCTAAGGAGACTGCCCACGCAAGTGGTGAGGAAGGTGGGGATGACGTCAAGTCATCATGGCCCTTACGTCCGGGGCTACACACGTAATACAATGGCAGGTACAATGGGCAATACCGCAAGGTGGAGGAAATCCCTAAAACCTGTCTCAGTTCGGATTGGAGTCTGCAACTCGACTCCATGAAGCTGGAATCGCTAGTAATCGTGGATCAGCACGCCACGGTGAATACGTTCCCGGGCCTTGTACACACCGCCCGTCAAGCCATGGAAGCTGGGGGCGCCCAAAGCCGTTAGCAATAACGTCTAAGGCGAAATCAGTGACTGGGGCTAAGTCGTAACAAGGTAGCCGTATCGGAAGGTGCGGCTGGATCACCTCCTTTAAAGAGTTTCTTTTTTTAAAGAAACATAAATTAAAATCAACCAAGGCAGTTAACTTATATACTTCCTGCTTTCAATGAACATTCGTGTTCTTTGTAATCAGGGCCTTATGCTCGGTCAGCTTAATCAAGCTGCTAACTTAAGAGGTTCCTTGCAAACATGGGCCTGTAGCTCAGCTGGTTAGAGCGCACGCCTGATAAGCGTGAGGTCGGTTGTTCAAGTCAACTCAGGCCCACATGTTAGGCATCAAGCTCTTGTAATTTGCCGGGCCCTTAGCTTAGCTGGGAGAGCGCCAGATTTGCATTCTGGAGGTCAACGGTTCGATCCCGTTAGGGTCCACAAACGTTAAGTTTAAATTGTACATTGAAAATTAGGTTGGAATCAGTCATGAACTGATTCAGATGTAAAAAGAGTCTTTATTCAAGTAGAAGATAGTATATAAAAATTGAAATATTTCAAGCTAGACGGCTTGGTATATTCGACCAAAGAAATTCGTTAAGATATAAAGGGCATACGGTGGATGCCTTGGCACAGAGAGGCGATGAAGGACGCGATTACCTGCGATAAGCTACGGGGAGCTGGAAGTAAGCTATGAGCCGTAGATTTCCGAATGGGGAAACCCGACAGGAGTAATGTTCTGTCACCGAAAGGAGCTAACCCGGAGAATTGAAACATCTTAGTACCCGGTGGAAAAGAAATCGAAAGAGATTCCCTGAGTAGCGGCGAGCGAAACGGGAAAAGCCCAAACCGAAGTGTAAGCACTTCGGGGTTGTAGGACCTCAATATGTTATTGTTGATGGATAGAAGAATGGTGTGGAAAAGCCAATCATAGAAGGTGATAATCCTGTAATCGAAATCCAGAGACAAACTAGAGGTATCCTGAGTACCGCGAAACAAGTGGAATTTTGCGGGAATCCGGGGGGACCACCCTCCAAGGCTAAATACTCCTCTGTGACCGATAGTGTACCAGTACCGTGAGGGAAAGGTGAAAAGAACCCTTCAGAAGGGAGTGAAATAGAACCTGAAACCGTATGCTTGCAAACGGTGGGAGCGTAAGTGACCACGTGCCTTTTGCTTAATGAGCCAACGAGTTGCTCGTTGCATGCAAGGGTAAGTTTCTCGGAAACGAACTCGTAGCGAAAGCAAGTCTGAATAGGGCGATGAGTATGCAGCGGCAGACGCGAAACCGTGTGATCTATCCATGGTCAGGATGAAGCGTAGGTAACACTACGTGGAGGTCCGAACTAGTTTGGGTTGAAAACCATTTGGATGAACTGTGGATAGGGGTGAAAGGCCAATCAAACTCGGTTATAGCTCGTACTCCCCGAAATGTATTTAGGTACAGCCTTGAAATAGTGTCCCGGAGGTAGGGCTCTGATAGGGTTAGGGCCGTTACAGCGGTACCGACCCCTGACAAACCACAAATACCGGAAACATGTTTTTCAGGAGTGAGGCCGTGTGAGATAAGTTTCACGGCCGAGAGGGAAACAACCCAGATCTACGACTAAGGTCCCCAAGTAAATGCTAACAGATAAAGGATGTTGAGTTGCTGTGACAGCCAGGATGTTGGCTTAGAAGCAGCCATTCATTTAAAGAGTGCGTAATAGCTCACTGGTCGAGCGATTCAGCGCCGACAATAATCGGGACTAAGCATTTCACCGAAGTCTAGAAATCGAAAGATTGGTAGGGGAGCATTCTGTAGGCGGTGAAGGTGAAGCGTGAGCTTTGCTGGAGCGTACAGAAGCGCAAATGTTGGCATAAGTAACGATAATTAGGATGAGAATTCCTAACGCCGAAAATCTAAGGTTTCCTTGAGCTCTGTTCGTCAACTCAGGGTTAGTCGGCTCCTAAGGCGAGGCCGAGAGGCGTAGTCGATGGTAATCAGGTAAATTATCAATATTCCTGAACCACCATATTATTAAAGTGACGCAGTAGAAATGTCATGCAGGGTTAATGGCTATCCCTGTATGGTTCTATGCTGCCGAGAAAAGCGAGATATGGTGACCGTACCGCAAACCGACACAGGTAGATGGGTTGAGTATACTAAGGCGCTCGAGTGAGTCGCGGTTAAGGAACTCGGCAAATTGACCCCGTAACTTCGGGATAAGGGGTGCCTCAGAAATGAGGTCGCAGAGAAATGGCCCAGGCGACTGTTTAACAAAAACACAGCACAATGCTAACTCGTAAAGAGGATGTATATTGTGTGACACCTGCCCGGTGCCGGAAGGTTAAAAGGAGAGGTTAGCGTAAGCGAAGCTTTGAATTGAAGCCCCGGTAAACGGCGGCCGTAACTATAACGGTCCTAAGGTAGCGAAATTCCTTGTCGGGTAAGTTCCGACCTGCACGAATGGTGTAACGATCTGGGCACTGTCTCGACCGCGAGCTCGGTGAACTTGTGGTACCGGTGAAGACGCCGGTTACCCGCACTGGGACGGAAAGACCCCATGCACCTTTACTATAACCTAATATTGGGTTTGGCTATAACATGCGTAGGATAGGTGGGAGACTATGAAGCAGGGTTTGTGGACCTTGCAGAGTCACTGGTGAAATACCACCCTTGTTGTAGCTGGATTCTAACCCGGCGGAGTGGATCCGCGGGAACAGTGTTAGGCGGGTAGTTTGACTGGGGCGGTCGCCTCCTAAAGAGTAACGGAGGCTTACAAAGGTCACCTCAGCACGGTTGGTAATCGTGCGTAGAGTATAAAGGCATAAGGTGGCTTAACTGTGAGACATACAAGTCGAGCAGATGCGAAAGCAGGTCTTAGTGATCCGGCGGTTCCGAGTGGAAGGGCCGTCGCTCAAAGGATAAAAGGTACGCTGGGGATAACAGGCTGATCTTGCCCAAGAGTTCACATCGACGGCAAGGTTTGGCACCTCGATGTCGGCTCATCGCATCCTGGGGCTGGAGAAGGTCCCAAGGGTTTGGCTGTTCGCCAATTAAAGCGGTACGTGAGCTGGGTTCAGAACGTCGTGAGACAGTTCGGTCCCTATCC
>JANJTB010000037.1 GCA_024711295.1 bacterium
TAATATAAATAACAAACTGCAGCGATGCTGCTTCAATTTCATATCAATAATTTATTAACAAATTTTAGGAGTTTGTATTATGACTTACAAAGTATTTTTAATTTTGCTCGCTAAGATATTAGCAGCAGTTGCAATTTTGATCTTCTCATTTTCAAAATCAAAAGCAGAAAACCCTGAGTGGGTGTTTATGCTCGAGGGAGAGCTGGTGACGGATTTTGTCCAGCAAGGGGACTATATGTGGATCGGTACTAATAAAATTAGGACTTTTAAATTTCATATACCTACCCAAAAATTTGTAGATACAATTGATTTTGCCGGTGATAACCTTGCAATAGACAGTTCCGGAAATCTATGGCTGGTAAGTTGGTATGGTATAGCAAAGTATGATGGGGAAAAGCTCAATATTATCTCAAATAGTGATATTGGTATTTCTCTAAATGAAAAAGGTATGCCAATTGCTGTTGATAAAAATGGATTAGTCTGGATTGGTATGCAAAATGAAGGAATTGCATCTTATGATGGGAAAAATTGGAGACTTTACAATCATAAGAATTCCAATTTCCCAGAATACAAAGCTGGTATATGGGGAATAACATTCGATGCTAATAACAAATTATGGTCATCAGTACAAGGAGTAGGTATTGTAACTTTTGATGGAACCACATGGTCATTACTTGACACAAAGAACTCAGGATTACCAACTGATTTTATTTTCGTATTAAATTTTGATTATAACGGCACATTATGGATTAGTAGTTATTATGGTCTGATTGAGTATGATGGTTTAAAATGGAATTTATACACTACAACTAATTCAGGAGTTTTAGAAAATGCGATTATGTACTTTAATGTTGATAAATCTAATAAAATTTGGATATTAACAAGTAAGGGGCTTGTTGTTAAAGATAATACTGATTGGATTGTCTATAACACTGATAATTCTAAAATCTTTGGTAATATACCAATTTCTGTATATATTGATAAAAACAATAATAAATGGTTAGGTATTAGTAATGGAATTGCAGAAGGTGTCAATATTTTCAAAGAAGGCGGCGTAGTTTATACAGATGTTAAAGAAAATGTTGATTTAGTATCTCCAAGTTTGTATCCTAATCCTGTTTATGATGAGATTAATCTTAAATTACCTGATGATAAATTTTATTATTTTATAATCTATGATTTATTAGGAAATTCAGTACTCTCCGGTAACATTAATAATTCCAGAATTAATGTATCAGATTTAAATTCAGGTTTTTATTCAATCCAATTAATTAATGGAAAAAATATCCATTATTCAAAATTTATTAAAAATTAACAAATTTTAAAGGTAAAGAAATGAAAAATTTTGCAATTAAAAAATATTTTGAGTATTCATTTATTCATTTATTCATTTATTCATTTATTGTGAAATAAATGCTCAAACAAATTTAGTTAGAAACGGAAGTTTCGAGCGTAATGTTGTTGGAAAATATCCAATTGATATATCTCCACCGGGTTTGGGGTATCAATATAATCAGTTGCAAAAATGTATTGGATTTTGTGTAACTTCGAACGATCAGTTCAATTGGTCACCAGCCCAAAGCCCCAATTTTTGTAATGATAACTTTAATTTATTGCCACCGGATAATGGTGGTTGGTATTGGGCTACGAAAGAAGCCTCACCTGAAGTTCTGATCAAATTATCAACTAGTAAGAGTCCACCTCGAGTGGAGGAATCTTACTTTTTAGACATTTCGTGTTGTTAGCTACATCTTCACAAACATTTCCATCATATTGCCAATTCTCACATAATACACACCTGTCGGCAGATGCGAGATATCAATTCTTAAATTTCCGTCTTGGTTATTGGCAGCGTAGCTGACTGGGTGAAGTACTTAAATAAAATTCTTATCTTCTTATACTTAGTTAGAAGTTGACCAAATAATAGTAAAAACATGATAAAAAAAGGGGCATCTATGCCCCCTCAATTATACTGTATATGGCTTAAATTCTGTCAACTTTTTGTGTAAATCAAGCCTTTAAAAATTATTTCCTGCAATACACAGTTAAATTTTACTTGCCATTCCTGATTGGTTTCAGCATATTTCATTACAATAACTTCACCCTTGATTTCCCATCTGAAACTATTCGAAGGCTGGTCTTCGTCTGTTACTTCATTGCCGGTATTATCTTCATTAAATTTCAGAACAAAAATATTGCCGTTATCATTCACGGTCCACTCACCGACCACGCAGTCGTAGGGCTTTTCGCCAACAACCTTATTTGTGCTGTCTTCTGTAATTTCAGGTGCTTCCTGTACTTTTTCTTCTGTACACGAGATTGTAGCAAGCAACAAAACAACAAACATAAAAGATGACAAATAATTCATTAATTTACTCATTTTCTTTCTCCGATAAAGTATAAAAAATCAATATTATTATTATTTACACTTCAAAAGAAAGTAAAATTGACATAATATCCAAATATTATGTTACATAAATATCAAAATAGATAAATATTTTACTAAAAGTAGTATTCTGATATCAAATACACTGAAAGCGGATAAAATCGGTATTCACTGCCTTTACTGCCGTAAGTAAGCATTGCCGAGGCATTAAACTGCAAATTTTGACTGTATTGATAAATATAGCTTAATGCACTAAGTCCGCTTCCATCGTCGAAGTTGATAATATTTGACGCTCCCAGAGTTCCGGAATCATTTAATCTGTAAGCGGCATTAATAGCTAGGTAGTTCTTGGCGACGTTAAGTATTTCGGCATTTGCCAGTCTGATAAAGTCATAATTTAGCTTGTCGCTGCTTCCTTCGCCATTATGCTGATATTCAATAAGTGCATAAAGCTCTGAGTTGAACTGATAGTCAAGCCCTATGATAAATTTTAGAAAGTCCTTTATTCCGTCATCGCTGTTGAATGAGTATATGGCTTCACCGCGTAACCCCGCGTCGAATAAATTGCCTGTGAAATCTAAGCCTAGGATATTTCTATTGTCAAACCTTCCACCAAGCAATGACATATCGTATTCGGAGATGTTCGTTCTGAATCTTGCACCGAAATTATCGGAATATTTCGACATTGTAGGGTTGTACACAATCTCTATATCAGTAAAATAACCTAAGAAAAACTTAGCTGAAACTGCATCGGCACCATCTTTCTCGATTTTGGAAAAGTTAGCCGGATTGAGCGGGTTGAATAAGTCCGTAGGTTGCCAAATTCTACCTACTCCCCAGGAAATACGTTGCCTGCCGGCAGTGACAGCCATAAAATCATCGTTGTATTTAATATAAAATCTATCTAAGTAATGGTTAATAACGCTATGCTCATCTGTATAGATGTTTTGAGCAATTTTGAATAATTGACGACGATTTTCGCTTATTTCTGTAAGTACAAATAAGTTTCTGTCAGAGACCATGCCGTTGAACTCATACTGTGCCTCGATGCGAAGGTTATCATTAATGTTCAGGATAGGCTTGAATCTGGCTCTGAGCAAATCTGTATATGAATTGCTGGAGGGTATTTCGATTAAATTGTAAAGACTATTCTGATAACTGTGAGTAAATGAGGCTAAATTAAACAAATAACCATTTATTCCAAAATCCGGCTTGGTAAATGCCTGATAACTTGTAATAATTGCAAATACAATTAATAAATATAATTTTAACGACTTCAAATATTAACAATATTTAATTATTGATTGTCAAATTGACGGGGATCTCGACTATAAATTTGCTGCCTTTGTTTATAACACTTTCTACACTGATATCTCCATTCATTTTGAGCAGTAACTCTTTGACAAGCAGGAGTCCCAACCCTGAACCCTTTTCATTGTTGGTACCTAAGGAACTGCTGTTGTGCTGTTCATCAAAAAGACTTTTTAATATTTCTTCGCTCATACCTACACCTGAGTCAATAACAGATATCTTATGGTAATTATCATCTTTGGAATAGGTTATCTCAATACTGCCGCCATCAGGAGTAAACTTGATAGCATTTGATACAAGATTTCTGATAATTGTATTGAGTAGGTTAAGGTCTGCTATAATTGATGTCTCTTTGGGTACATGATTATAGAGCTTTATGTTTTTGCTGCTTGCTCGTATCCTGAATAAGCTGTTGATATTATTTATTAAGCTGTTCAAATCAAATTTTGTATATTCGGTAACAATTAACTCCCTCTGAGTTTTTGACCATTCCAGTAAATTTTCGAGTAAATAATAAACTTGGTCGGCATTACTGCTCATTAGTTCAAGCCCCTCTTCTACTTCTTTTTTGCTGAAAGAGTCAAATTCGTGTGAAAGTAAATTTAAATAGCTTTTTATTCCACCAATCGGGTTTCTGAGGTCGTGGGCAATTATGCTAAAAAACTTATCCTTTGTTTGATTGCTTTTAATTAATTCACTTTCGCTAAATTCCAGTTTACGATTTTTCTCAGAAAGTTCATTTTGTTGCTTTTCAATTATTCTGCTTTGTCGGAATGAATTAAGATTATGACTCCACAAAAGTGCAGACAAAGTAAAGTTAATGATGAAAGCTGAAAATGCGTTTACTGCCGTTGACAGCAATATAGTGTCGGAATCCTGATAAAAACCTATCAGATACATAAAAATAAAATAAGCGGTCATCAGGTACAAGGAATTTATCAATGGATTGATATTGAAAAGCAATGGCATCAATGTACTTACAATTATAAGCGGGCTAATGGAAGTTGTAATTGCCTGATCAATAATTGTTAAAGATATTGCTATCCCAAAGAGAAAAACGTAGGTCAAGTGCGTAAATAAACGATATTTTACATTTGGATTATATTCATTATTATTTTTTTTGTGGATGACGTATGATGTAAGCCCAATAATAATGAAGTAAACCATCAAAATTGCATGTGCTTTGATGAGTGATTGTTGCCAGTAATATTCGTCACTACCTTCGGGAAAGCTTTGGAAATAAAATGTAATTAAATGACTCAGAGCCAGCAGGACTGCAATAGGTACAATTTTGCGTAATCGGATAAAATTTTTGTAGCACACATCGCCCAAAAATTCGCTTTTTTCATCGCTCTCCGGTACAAAAGAATTTATTATTTTATTAATTTTATTCATATTTATATAATAGTAACTATACAAAACTAATGATTTTTAATGTAATTAAAAAATTATTTTTTTTTTGATATTTACGCTTTAAATGTAAGATATTACAATCAAATTCACCGGAAACCGTTTTATTTTTCATTGTTGTTTATAGATATTTGGGAAATACTTATGAAAAAATCATTACTGTTTTTGGCATTATTTATATTTAGTGCCGTTGGTTCTATTTCACAAGAGCTTACAAGCTATTCTGCAAAAGCAGGTTACGACTTTTTGATAACAGAAAATCCAACCTTGGTATCTGATGCCGAGTTGGTTATGGTTAGTGCTTATTCGATACCCGAAACATTTATGGTTGTTGATGTGCTTACCGGTGATGCCTCTGTCTGGACATACTCATTCAAATCCAAAGTAGCAACTGACCCTGTACTTTATATGTATATCGTCTTTAATTTTGAGGGTATGTTTACATTCCAATCATCAGAAAACACAGATGTTGATGCTCAGCAATTAGTAGCATTGCCCGAAAATTGGGCTGATTCAAAAACTGTTGCTGTATCCGTAAACAAAAACTCAGAATATCTTAAATTCAGAACAGAAAACGCGACTAACCTTTACGCTGAGATGGCACAAATAATGGTTGAGCCAAATTTGATGATTCCCGGCTGGATGGTTGGTTCTGTTCTATTTGACGAAACTGCTTATGTATGTGTTTATGATGGTGTATCTGCCGAGCTTTTGATGTGTGATGCTCCTACATCTGTGAAGGATGCACAGGATGCAGTTATTGCTGCATACCCAAATCCTGCAGGAGATTTTACTACATTGGAAATTCCATTCGAAGGAAGAACTGAAATCGAAATATTCTCATTAGATGGCTCCTCATTAAAAAAGGTAGAATCATTTGGACAGGAAAAAGTAACCATCAGTACTTCTGATCTAAATCCCGGAGTTTATAATGCAGTTATTAGAAATGGATCAGGTTTGAAGCATAAATTGATTGTTGTATCAAGATAAGTTTTTAATAATCTATGAAATTACAATAAAATGAGGCGGACTGATTTGTTCGCCTTTTTTATATTTGCATTTTATTTAATAAATCAGGCCATTCCTAATGAAAAAGTTCACTCATACAGTAGATGATTATTTGATTGATGGTTGTATGCGTTGCAAATATGGCGGTACACCTGCCTGCAAAGTCAATAATTGGAGGCAGGAGCTTACTATTCTCAGAGATATTGTGAATGATTCTGAACTGATTGAAGAAATTAAATGGGGAGTTCCTTGTTATTCAATTAATGGAAAAAATGTATTAACGGTTACAGCATTCAAAGAATTCGCCTGTATTAGTTTTTTTAAAGGTGTTTTGATTAAGGATATCGGTAATTTATTAATTAAACCCGGTGAGAGATCTCAGTCTGCACGATATCTTAAATTTACAAGCATTGAGCAAATTACCTCATATGTTGAATTAATCAAAAATTATATCAATCAGGCAATTGAAATAGAAAAATCGGGTAAAACAGTTGTCGTTAGTGAGGGTGATGAACCGATTCCAATGGAATTAGAGCAAAAATTTGATGAAAATCCGCAACTAAGGCAGGCTTTCGAATCGTTAACAAAAGGAAAACAAAGAGCATACCTGATTTATTTTTCGCAGGTTAAGAGTTCGGAATCAAAGCTGAGCAGGATAAATAAGTGCGAACAGAAAATACTTAACGGCGAAGGTCTCAATGACAAATACAAACGTAATAATTCATCGAAATGATTATTTGATTTGGTAAGAACTATAGTCCAAGTAATAAATTATTTTTCGTGTAAATAATTATTATACTTATATTTGCAAAAATAGATTTACTTAAAAATAATTGAAATTCTTTGAAGCTTACTTCTTCGAAATATTGTCGCTTGATTATACCGTTATTTTCATTTGTTGCCTTGTTGATTTTATTAAATCAGGGCTGTGTAAATCCATTTGCTCCCGCTTTGGCAAGTGGCGATGATAATGAAGACATTATTGGAGATCAGAAAACAGTTGAGGGATTGTTTCAGAATTTCAGATATTCCTATATGTTCAAGGATACACTTGTATATGGGGCATTGCTGGCTGATGATTTCCGATTTATTTTTCGTGACTTTGATAAAGGAATTGATGAATCCTGGGGTAGAGACGAAGACATGCGTACTACATCAAGATTATTTCTTGCTACACAGAACTTAGACCTCAACTGGAATGATGTAATCAATTCTGTTGGTGATACTTTGGTTCAGGATATTTCACGAGGTTTTAATCTTACAGTAGTGTTTAATCCCACAGATGTAGTTACTGTTTTTGGCAGAGTAAATTTGAGAATTACACGCAGTTCAACCAATAATGAATGGAAAATCTCTCAGTGGAGAGATGAGTCAAATTTTTAGATAAAATCCCTTATTTTATTTCCTTACTATTCAAAAAAAATTTATTGTTATTGAAAATAAATAGTATTTTTGTTTATTGGTAGTAATCGTAATATTTAACTGTGTATTGTACGGATTAGCACCAAATATTTGTTCCGTATTTTTTTTTAATGGGGGAAATTGTTATGCGCTTCATGTTGTTATTTTTACTTGCAGTACTTTTTATTTCATGTTCCGATAAAATGACGGTAGAAGTTGTTAAGACCAATGCCGGACCAAATTCTGTAATTCAAAATGTTGATCCGATATATTTCGAATTCAATACCGACTTGTGGGATATGTCTAAATTTTCTGAATATCTCAATCAAGAATACCTGATAATCACTCCCAAACTCTCGGGAAGTTACAATATTATGAATTCAAGGACACTACAGTTTCTTCCCGCTTATGGTGCCCTAAACGAGAATACTGTCTATACGGTTCAAATAACCGATAAAGTACTCGGCGACAACAAAAAGCTTAAGCTTGGCGGAACAACAAGTTACAAGTTTTTGACAGCTAAATTAGAAGTGGTTAGTTTTGATTACTATTGGGGTGGTGATAAAAATGGTAATAGCAGGTATCTGAATGTTAAGTATTCATTCAATATGCCGATTGAATTTGCCGTGGATTCAAGGCACTTTGCTTTTGAATTAAATGGTAAAAACATTTTACCTGAATTAACCTCGAATTCATCAAATACTGATATAAAGCTTTCTTTTAATTTTGATAAAAGCAATGTACCTGATGATGTGTCAAAGTTTAAAATAATTATTGCTGAAGGAAATAGAATAGGCAATAACCTTGGCAGTAGTTTACTTGAAAAATTCGAAGATGTTCGAGAAATTGGTTCGATAAATGAATTTAATTTAACTTTTATTGATAATAATACTAATAATTACAATTCTGAGATTACTCTTAAGTTTAGTCATGCTTTGCTTAATGACTTTGATTACAGGCAATTTCTTAATATAGATAATCAAAATGATTACGAAATCTCAATTATAGAAAACAGTCTTATAATTACTAATTCATTTGAGCCTGCTTCATCTTATCAAATAATTCTAAAAAAAGGGCTTCCCTCGGAATTATCTGCATTGGATAAAGATATTGTACAGAGCATATACATGCAGGATATTGGCAGTGTGTTGAATTTTACAGAAGAAGAAGCAATGTATTTACCTATGAAAGGTAGCAGGAATATTGGTGTTGAAATCAACGCGGTTGAAAATCTGTACATGACAATATATAAAGTATATGAGAATAATCTGCTTAATCTTTTTAGAGGCATAGACCAATTTTATGAATATGAAGTTGACGAAGACGGAAATGAATCGTATTTTTACGGATATGATACTAAGCGATACGGTGAACCACTCTTTACCGGCAAAATAGTTAAGGAAAAACTTGCGAAAAAAGGTAATGTTCACTTGTTAAATATAGATTTCAAAGACTATATATCAGATAGAGGAATATACCTGATTAGATTATTCGACAGTACCAACAAATCACTTTCTGTTGACAAGGTAGTATCTATTAGTGACCTTGGAATAATCGCCAAAACAAATAATGACGAAGTTTTTGTATCTGTGAATTCTATTCAAGGAGCAGTTCCGATTAGTGGAGCAAAGGTTAAGCTCATAAGTTTTAACAATCAAAATATGACCGAAGGAACTACCAACGCAGATGGGAGTATTATATTTAAGGAATTATCAAAACGAAAGAAAGCGAAAATTCCTGCTATCGTTAGGGTCGAAAAAGGCAGTGATGTAAACTATCTTTTTCTCGATACTGACAAACAAATGAATACCTCAGTCTTTGATTTTCTTGGAGGTAGTGAGAAATCCGGTTACAAAGCATTTGTGTATAGCGACAGAGAGCTGTACAGACCGGGTGATTCAGCATTCTTTTCTGCTATTGTTCGTGACGAAAAGAGGTCAACACTGAAACAGTTGCCCGTTACTCTAAAATTAATGCTTCCAAATTATAAGGTTTTGAGAGAATTTTTTGCTGAGACTGACGAAAATGGTGGCCTGGAAATCAAATACAAAATTCCACAAAACGCAATTACCGGAAATTATATCGTAAAAGCTTTTACTTCATCCAAATTAGAATTGGGTGTTTATAAGTTTAGTGTCGAGCAGTTTATACCGGAGCGTATCAAATTATCAATCAAAACAGACAAAGAAAATTACAAAATCAATGATATTTTAAAGGTTAAGAGCTTGGTTGAAAACTTGTACGGTTCACCTGCAACCGGCAGGACCTTCGATTATACTATTTCGTACAAATCAAAAGTATTTAAGAATAGGGAATTACAGAATTATAAATTTGATATCGAGAATACCTCACTTTATGAGGTGGAAAGTTCGGGAAGCGGAATAAGTGATAGCAAAGGAGAAATTGTTTTTGATCTGGCATTGAGCCAACTCGCTAACTGCGGTAATTTGGAAGCATTAATAAATGTATCGGCGATGGATGAATCCGGCAGGTATGTCAAAGCTAATAAAAAGGTCCAGATAGCTACTCAAAACTACTATCTTGGAATTGGAAAAACTGATAATTGGCTCAGCATAAACCGTACACATAAAGTCCCGGTTATTGCTGTAAACTCCGAGGGTAAAAGTGCATCAAACGTAAAAGCCAGAATTGAAATTTACCGAAAAGTATGGAGATCTGTTGCACATCGTTCGGAATACAGCGACTACGTGTATTATAATAATGAAGAAAGTTTCGAACAAATGGTATCGAGAGATGTTACTATCGGTGGACGTGATTTCGCTATACCATTCAAGCCAACTACATCAGGTATTTATGAAATTAGAGTGTCATTGCCGGATGCTCAGTCTTATGTGAAGTATGAATATATGGTTTATTCTGACAGTTACGTAAGCACAACTGCATTTGAAGTAAATAAAGAGGGATATATTGATATATATTCAGAGTCGGATTCCTATTTTATTGGCGAGAAAGCTAAGTTGATGTTCAGAACGCCATTCAACGGCAGGTTAATTGTCACTGTCGAAAGACACGGCGTGATAGAAAGTTACTCTCTCTCTACAAAAAACAAGACTGCAGAATTGGTGTTGGACATAAAGGATTCTTACCTACCCAATATCTATGTATCTGCGGTATTGGTAAAGCCAATTGTTGACAGCGAAATACCGATAAATGTAGCTTATGGATATCTACCATTGAAGATAGACAACAAATCTTCAATTCTTCCCGTTTCGATAAATGTACCCAATCAAATTAGAAGTAATACTACCCAAACTGTAAGGGTAAAGACAAGTCCGCGTAAAAATATCAATCTTACAGTGGCTGTTGTTGACGAAGGGATTCATCAGGTAAAGAAAACAAAATCACCTGATCCGCACGGTTTTTTCTATGAAAAGATTGCATTGGGAATAAGTACATTCGACATTTATAAGTACATTTTTCCTGAACTGAAGAGCTCAAAATTAGCTTATGGCGGTGGTGAGGGCTACGAAGAATTAATGGATAATTTTTTATTCAATAAATTTGCAGATGAGAGAGTAAAACCATTGGCTTTGTGGAGCGGTATTCTAAAAACCAATGAGCAGGGAGAAGCTGTTTTTACGTTCTTTGTGCCGGAATTTTCAGGTTCGCTGCGTGTAAGTGCAGTTGCATATTATGACGAGAATTTTGGTAAAGCTGATACAAATATTTTTGTGAAAGACCCCATTATTGCAAGTATGGGATTACCTAGATTTCTCTCTGCCAAAGATTTGTCTGAAGGTTCTGTTTTATTGTCAAACACAACTAATAATGAAATTAATGTTAAGTTCGGAATTTCAGGTTCAGGACCAGTAAAAATATCAAATCTTAAGTCAAGTAATGCTTTAATTCCTGCGAATTCCGAAAAAAGGATCCGCTTTGATGTTCAAGCATTAAATTATGAGGGCTTAGGTGAAATAACTTTTTCTGGTAGTTACGGCTCTGAAAAATTTTCACAAAAGGTGAAATTGCCTGTTCGATACTCCCTAGCGTATCAGAAAACCTATGAAAGTGGAATTCTGAGTAACGGTAATACCAAAAACATTACTCACGGTAGTGAGTTCGAAAAAGGTACTTCTATAACAAATGTGATAATAAGCAGGTATCCTGTTGTTGAGTTTTTCAACAGTATTGATTATCTCAATGATTACCCCTATGGATGTATGGAGCAGATTGTCTCAAAAGCATTTCCTATGCTGTATTTTCCGGAATTAGCAAATGTATCCTCAGACGATTCTGATAGGTATAAATTCGCTAGCGCAAAGGAAAAAGTTACAACTGTGATTGACCGAATTAAAATGTTACAGCTTTACGATGGTGGCTGGGCTCTGTGGGAGTCTGAATACAATTCGCACTGGTGGACTACAAGCTATGTCAGTCACTTTTTACTTTCAGCTCAGAAAGCCGGATATAATGTTGACCCAACAATAATTAACAGAGCTTTGAATAACCTGAAAGATAATATCAATTTTAACTCCGGACCTGAGAAAAAAATCATTCACCGACTTGTTAGTAATAATATAGTAAATGATAAGTATTATTACAGAAAAGAAATATTTTACTCTTTATTTACTTTGTCGTTGGCAGGTAAGTCAAATTACTCTGCGATGAATTTGTTCAAAAACAAGATCAGAGAAGTATCTTCTGACTCCAGAAGTTTGCTTGCTGCAGCATTCAAACTGTCAGGCGATGAAGTGTCGTTTAACTCTATTATTGCGGAAAAATTTGAGCAGCATGATAATTATTCATATCTTGATAATTATTCTTTTAGCTCGGGTATAAGAGACTTGGCGCTATCGTTGTATGCAATTGCTTTGGTTTCTCCTTATGACTTAAGAATTCCCGACATGACCAAAAACCTTGCTAAGCTTTTGAAAAATAATACATCTATTACTACTCAGGATGCAGCATTCGGATTTATGGCTTTAGGTATGGTACTCAAATCTGATGGTAGAAGCAGTGCCAAAGGATATGCCAACAACGGTAAGATAGAAATTGCTAGAATTAGCGAAAAAAATAAAATTGCAAATGGTACAAGTCGAACAGGATCACTTATAATAAAATCCGAAAATGAGTCTAAGATGTATTATTTTGCAAATACTATTGGTGTACCTAAAGGTGGAGTGTTTAAAGAGCAGGACAACAAAGTTAAAGTCAGGAGGGAATATTATGGCAAAGCGGGCAACTTTGTAAATCTTAACAATATTAAAGTAGGTGATATCATTTGTGTGAAATTAATATTAAGCTCTATCGGAGAGAAAATTCCTTACGAAAATATGGTAATTACCGATTTACTCCCTGCAGGGTTCGAAATAGAGAATCCAAGACTTTCGGAAATTAACTCATATCCATGGATAAAAAAAACCAATATACCTCAGCATTATGATTATCGGGACGACAGAGTTAATCTCTATTTTAATTATGAAAAAGATTCAGAGTTTTATTATACTATACGAGCTGTATCACCCGGAAAATTTAAATTAGGCTCTGTAACAGCATCTGCAATGTACAACAGCGAGGTTTTCTCAATAAGCGGTAAAGGTGAAATTCAGATTAGCAGGTAAATAATTATTCTTCTATCCACCGGATTGGTTTTAATATATGAATTTGTTTATTGATTAAAGGCAAATAATAGAATGGATGATTCTATTAAAAGTATTTGTATAAAAAACAACACTTTATAAGCGAATTATTTTTTTTTGGAGGTTTCATTATGAAACGATGTTTGTTATTAACAGTGACATTAATGATTTTGATGTCAAATTTTGGTATTGCAGAAAGCGATACGGTCTGGGTTAAGAAAATTGGGAGTGAAGTTTTACAAGTTAAGTTCAGTCCTGATGGTGAAAAGATTTATGTAGGTGGTGCAAATTACAAACCATTTATTGTCTCAACTTTAACAGGTGAAACAATAAAGGAATTTGAACAAAGTTTTGTTTCTGTAACCGCAATGGATTTATCAAAGGATGGTGAATGGTTAATTATAGGCGGAGGCAATAGAAATGTTGAATTAATTAATACTAAAAATGAAAGTAATAAAAATTTAATTATACCACAGGAAATTAATCAGTTATATGAAAATATGATAATTTATTCAGCTTCGATTTCTGTTGATAATAAGCATTGCTGCATTGTAACAGTAGGTAGTAATAAACAGGATTTACGTGAAGGTCATATAATAATTTGGGACTTAAAAACTCAAACTTATTTAAATAACATTGATGTTGGTTTCGCTAAACGAGCAAGATACTCACCAACAGAAAACATTTTAGCAGTGTGTTATGATGCAGCAGATGTTGATTGTCCTATCGAATTATACAATACTGATACTTATCAAAAAATTAAAACTTTAGGTTATCATAGCTCTAATACTCAAGACATCTCTTTCTCACCGGACGGTTCACTTCTTGCTTCGTGTGGTTGGGATGGTATAATCAAGATTTGGGATGTAGAACAGAAAAAATTAGTAAAAGAGTTTGGTGGAAATATTGAGGTTAATTCAGTTGGTTTTATAGGAAATGAAAAAGTAATAGGTGGTTGCGGGAATTTTCAAAATAGATATGTCAAAATATGGGATATTGTTTTGGAAAAATTACTTGGACAAATTAAAACTAATATTCAATTAGATATTGATATTTCTGAAATTAAAAATTATTGCGTTGTTGCAAATGCTTCATCAGGAATATTTTTATTCGACTATTTAAAAGTAATTACCGGTATCGGACTAACCGAAACAAATGTCAAAGATTTAATTAAACCCAATCCTACAAATAATATTAGTGAAATTAATTTTTTTCTGCCATTTTCAGGAAAAACATTTATTTCAATCAATGATGCAAATGCTAAAGAAATCGAAATCCTTTATAACGGATTTCTTGAGCATGGTCAACACAAATTACAATGGATTCCAAAGGGAGTTCCAAGTGGAATTTATTTCTGCAACATAACAGCAAAAAATTTCTCTAAAACATTGAAAATAATTCTGGAGAAGTGAAAATGAAAAAATCAATATTGATAGTAATTATTCATATCTTAATAATTCAATTGTGTCTTGCATCGAGGCTCTACGTGCAGGGGTAATACCAAATAATAACCCGATTGAAATTGATACGACAAATGAAATTATAACCGAAAATGGTGTAACAATAGTTTTGATTTCAGTCAGGTTTTCAATAATATAGCTGGTCGAAACACCCAAAATAATTCCAATGATACCACCGCTCAAAGAAATAGCAACTGCTTCGCTCAAAAACTGTAACAATATATCGCTTCGTGTAGCACCAACTGCTTTGCGAATACCAATTTCTCTAGTTCTTTCGAGCACTGACGCCAGCATAATGTTCATGATACCAATTCCACCAACTATCAATGATATTGAAGCTATTGCACCGAGAACTATATTGAATATTCTTTTGGTAGATTGCTCTTGCTCAAGTAAAAGCTCTGGTACAACAATTTCAAAATCCTTCACGAAATTGTGCCTTCGCTCCAGAATTCGATGAATAATATCTACGGAGCTTCTGATATCCTCGCTATTTCTGAATGCTACAGTAACCTGGTCAAGCTGATTGTTGTTGACCTCTGCCTGCTCTCCTCTTCTGTTGCGTCGCTCCAGCTCTGCCTTAGTAACTATTGAGCGGTTATTAAATCTAACAAACATAGTCTCGAGTGGAATATAAATATCCATGTTGAAGTCTCTTATTCCGAGATTTTGAATATTTTCCTTTGAGATTTTCTTTTCGCTAAGAATTCCGATAACTCTAAACCACTGCTCGTCGCATTTAATAACTTCGCCAATTGGGTTATCAGTCGGGAAAAGCTTTTTACTGACATCACTGCCAATCAGACACACATCTTCGGACTTTTTGAAACTCAAATCCGAAAAATCGTTTCCTTCGCTAATCGTAAAGTTATTTATTTTCAGGTAATCACGGTTAATGCCAACCAGATTTACAAGACGCTTGGTATTTTTTCGTATGGCACTTACTTCGAAAATCAATTCAGGTGCAACTCTATCTACTGTAGGTACAAGCTTGCGTATTGAGTTCATATCGCCTAAGGTTAGCCCTGGGGAGAATTTTTCGGTATTATCTTTTTTTGCATCCGACGAACTTTCATCAGCCTCAGCTTCTGCCAGTTCTTTCATTTTCTTTTTGTCGAGTGGCTTGATTATTATATTATTAGTGCCGAGGAGTTTCATTTTTTCCAAAATTTCCTGCTCTGCACCACTGCCGATTGCAAGCATTGCAATAACCGATGCCACCCCAAAGATAATCCCTAAAGATGTAAGAATAGACCTGAGCTTATTTTGGAAAATTGCATCGGCAGCGATAAGTATGTTATATCCCCAGTTTAGTTTCATTTGCCTGATGATAACTTGATTAATTTGAAGTCTTCGGTATTGCCCTCGGGTATCGAGAGCAGGATGTTGTCAGATTTTTTTAAGCCGCTTGATATCACAACTTCATTATCGTTCATCATGTCAATCTTAACTTCCTGCCTAACGATAGATGAGTTATCTTTTTTGTAAACGAAATATGTTTTTGAGTCGCCTTTTTCGAATGTATGCAATGCTTCGAGCGGAATAAAGAGCTTGTTAGGTATAGATGATATTAATATTTCGTTACCGGTGGTCATCGAGGGCAAAAGAGTAGAATCGGGTTCATTAACTTTGATAATCACTTCAAATACTTTGGCATTCGAACCTCTTCGCTGCTCACCGATATTTGCAACTTTTTCGACAATTCCGGTAATTTTTTTGTCAGGATTTGCATCTAGCGATATCTTAACCTCTTGCTTCGGTTTTACTTTTTGAATATCAATTTCATTAACATAAGTAACTGATTCCATGGAGGTGAGGTCGGGCAAAGTTGCTACTATGGGGTACCATGCATCAACTGTGGAGCCTACTACCTTGCGTCTGCCATCCCATTCCCTTGCATAAATCACCATACCGTCGGCAGGTGCGTTAATGGTGAACTGTTCGAGTGTTTCCATATAAAGTGAGAGCCGCTGTTGCTCTTTCATCATATCAGTGAGTATGATATTGATTTTGGTTATAGATTGTTTTACCTTAGTATCATAATTCTTCTTAGATTGGGCAAAACTACGCTCAGTTCGCTCATAATCAAGCTCTACCTGTCTGATTACAGAAGGTGCTTCGTATTTTGACTGCTCAATCTGAAGTTTCTTTTCTTTGAGTGAGAATTCAATATTTTCTAGTTCGTCTCTTGCCTGAGACAAAGTGAGTGAGCTGTCGAGCTTTGCCTGAGTAAGCTGTGATTCGAATTTTTGTATGTTCAGCTGAATCTCTTTAACTTCTCTCATTACTTCGGATTTATCAAGCTCGGCAACAAAATCACCCATTTTCACAAGTTTGCCCTCTTCGACAATATTTGTGATTTTCATCTGCCAAATTCCGATTGCTCTCGCATTATTCGGTCCGCGTATATCAATGCTGTTTTTTGCTCTAAGCTCGCCTGTGCTGTTTACCACAGACCTAAAGTCGCCATACGTCGGTTTGATGACAATATAATTATCAGCAGATTCTGTTTCGCTGAAGAAAAAGTATAATGATAATAAAATGATTAATATAACTGTTACTGAAATTAATATTTTTTTCATATTTCTACTACCTTTTAGCCCAATCTTTGAGCTTTTCAGAAAAAGATGTTTCGCTAAATGCTGATTTATCATACATTCCGGCAGAATTTCTCTGCCTGAAACCTTCGTAAACACTAACAGCGCAAGCAACGGATATGTTAAGACTTTGAATCATTCCTACCTGAGGAATCAGAAAATTACCATCAGCTTTGCTGAGTGCTTCATCAGATACACCACTGTGCTCATTTCCGAATACCAATGCCGAAGGATTGCAAAGGTTAAGCTCGTACAAAGACTTGGCATCGCTCGACATATGAGTGGTATAGATGTTCATATTTTTTTCTTTGAGATAAGAAAAGCAATCATCTACTGAGCGGAATTTCTTATAATCAATCCATTTACGGGCACTTGCAGAGCTTTTTTCACCAAGTTTGGGAAACTGTTGCGAACCATCATAAATCAGGCACACTTCCAAAATGCCTACTGCATCGCAAGACCTAAGGCATGCCGATAGATTATGCGGGTCTGTAATATTTTCGAGTACAACCGTAAAATCGGCCTGTCTTTTGCTAAGTACATTTGAGAGTTTCTCTAATCGCTTTTCAGAAATGATAGTTGTATAGTCGAGCTCTGATAATTTCATTATTAATTTGTCGAAATTTTTGTTTGTTATTTCTTTATAATTTTTTTTGACGAACATAAGTGTTTAATCATTGATTGAAGCATAAAATTATATTAGTTTGTAACCAATTTTACTTTTTTACGTTTTAATTTATAAAGATGAGTATCAATCACAGAGGTTAATATGTTTACAAGAGCTAAGGTTACCGATTCGGAACCTAAAATTAAATCTATTGCATTTAGCGAAAGTTCGGAATATATTGAGCATAAAGAAAAATCTAAGGGTATGCTTGTTGGCACTATCATATTTTTGCTACTTTCAGCTATTTTCGGCTATGTTCATTTAGGATAGCCGGAAGTTTTAATTTACTGTTCTTTTATGTTTACAGCCTCAGCTAAAATAATGCTGAAGTCATTTAAATTATTATTTAAAAAAGTTTGAAGATAGTCACATCAAATTAAAAATAATATTTCAATCGTCATTGAAATTATTAATGTCCTAAACTGTATAATACTTCACATACAAATGCAAGCCTCAGAGATAGTCAGTAAAATGTATTCAGGTGATAAGTTCAGTCAATTACTTGGAATAAAAATCATCGAAGTCAACAAAGGATACTGCAAGCTGGAAATGGAAGTGCGAAGCGATATGCTTAACGGCTTTGATATCCTGCATGGTGGTGTCAGCTATGCTTTGGCGGATTCGTGCCTTGCATTTGCTGCCAATACTCATGGAAGAATGTGTGTATCATTGAATGCAAAAATGAGTTACCCCGAATCCTCAAAAGAAGGCGACATACTGACAGCTGAATCTGTTGAGATTACTGTTACCAACAGAATTGGTATTTATGATGTATTTGTAAAGAATCAAAATGATGTAATGATTGGAGTTTTCAGGGGTACGGTTTACAGGACTGAAAAAGAATATTAAAATATTTAGAAACTATGAGAGATGTATTTGTGGAATCATACATTTGTGATGGAATTCGCACCCCAATAGGGAAATACGGAGGAGCACTTTCGGGTGTTCGCCCTGATGATTTGGCAGCTACTGTGATTTCAAAAATTGTTGAACGAAATCAGGGTATTAGTCCGGATGCTATAGATGATGTTATATTTGGATGTGCAAACCAAGCCGGTGAAGATAACCGGAATGTTGCAAGAATGTCACTGCTTTTGGCAGGTCTGCCACATAGTGTACCGGGTGAAACTGTCAACAGACTGTGTGCATCAGGAATGAGTGCTGTTATTGCAGCATCAAGAGCTGTCAGAAGTGGTGATGGCGACCTCTATATTGCCGGTGGTGTTGAAAGTATGAGTAGAGCTCCATTTGTTTTGGGGAAAAGTGATTCAGCATTCTCACGTAATGCGGAGATATATGATACCACAATTGGTTGGAGGTTTGTAAATAGCAAGCTCAAATCACTTTATGGGACTGATACAATGGGTGAGACTGCCGAAAATGTTGCTGAAATGTATAACATTTCTCGCGAAGATCAGGACAAGTTCGCATATCACTCACAAATGAAAGCCGCAAAAAGCAGGGCTGATGGTAGATTTAATGTGGAGATTACTGATGTTGTGATACCTCAAAGAAAAGGAGAGGCGTTAATTGTGAATTCCGATGAGTTCATTCGTCCGGAAACGACATTGGATACATTGGCTAAATTACAGGCAGCATTCAAAAAAGGTGGATCAGTCACAGCAGGTAACGCTTCCGGTGTTAACGACGGTGCCGCTGCTCTTATAATAGCTTCTGAAAATGGTATTCAGGCAAATAAACTGCAACCTATGGCAAGAATAGTATCATCGGCAGTTGTCGGTGTTGAGCCCAGAATTATGGGAATTGGACCTGTGGAAGCGTCGAATAAAGCTCTAAGAAAAGCCGGACTGACTTTTAACGACATAAGTATCATAGAATTAAATGAGGCATTTGCCGCTCAGGCTTTGGCTTGTACAAGAGCTTGGGGATTAGATGATAATGATGAAAGGCTAAATCCTAATGGTGGTGCCATTGCACTTGGGCATCCTCTGGGTATGTCCGGTGCAAGACTTATTACTACTGCTGCCTACGAACTTAAAGCAAGAAATCAAAAATATGCTCTTTGTACTATGTGCATAGGCGTTGGCCAAGGTTACGCGGTAATAATTGAAAATGTATCTTAAAAAATATGCATTAATATAAATATGATATTGCCGGCTTACATTTACTTATTAAGTCGGCATTTTTTGTGTCATTTTTTATTTATACTATTTTATTATCAATGTTTAACTTATATTTGCATTTCTGTGAGAAGCACTAATTTATCTATTAAGTGAACATCAACATCAAATTAACAAAAGAACTTTATTAGATGACATATTTAGAAATTTTATTACTGGCAATAGGGCTTAGTCTGGATACTTTCGCTGTATCAGTATCTACGGGATTTGTGGAGCAAAAAGGTATCAGGTTTTTCAGAGCAACAAAAATAGCTGTTGTAATGGCATTTTTCCAGGGTGTTTTTCCTTTTGTCGGTTGGCTTGTAGGCTCAAATATTGTTCAGTTATTTCAGGATTATGACCACTGGATAGCTTTTGCGCTATTGTTTTTGCTTGGTATTTATATGATATACGGTAGCTTGACCGAGGGTTCCGATGATAAATACCGTAAAATTGACAGGGTATCAGTTATAAGCATGGCAATAGCAACCAGCATTGACTCATTAATCGTAGGACTTAGTTTTGGAATGGTCCATGTAAATATCTGGATAGCATGTGCTATGATTGCCTTTTTTACTTACTTATTTGCAATGATAGGTATGCTCATAGGGAAAAAAACAGGCAACTTAATCGGTCATAAATTCGAAATTGCAGCAGGTTTTGTTATCATGCTTATTGGTGTTAAAATTCTGCTCGAACACTTATGAAATATAGAAAATATATATTTCCTTTTACTATTATCCTGATGATAATATCTTGCAGTGGTGTTAGTCGTCAAGTGAACAGGATAGATATTGCAGGGTCGGACACGATGTATTATTTGACAATCCGACTTGCTTCAGAATACATGAAATTACATCCTGAAGTAACCATATATGTAAAGGGTGGAGGCAGTTCAACAGGTTTTGATGCTCTTCAGAACGGAAATGCCGATATTTGTATGTCATCAAGAAATATTCGCTCTGACGAAGTAAAAACACTGGCCGAAAAATACTCTGCAGTCGGAATGTCGTATCTGATAGCAAAAGATGCACTTAGCATTTATGTCAGTTGGTTCAATAAGGTTGAATCTCTTACTGTTAAGCAGATCAGAGATATTTTCAGATGCAGGGTAAATAATTGGGAATCTGTGGGAGGAGATAATGACTCAATTGTTGTTGTGAATAGAACTCCGCAATCAGGTACCTATGATTATTTTAGATCCCACATTCTAGAGGATGAGGATTTTTGTGACAATGCCATAATAAGCAATTCCACAGATAATGTGATTGCAAATATTATTAAAAATAAAAATGCAATTGGATATGGTGGTATTGCTTTTCACGAAGGTGTTAAGCATATTAAAATATACGATATCGAACCATCAGAGAAAAATGTAAGGAATGATACCTATCCAATAATCAGGTATCTGTATTTCTATACCATAAAAAGTCCACGCGGAGAAGTTAAAAAATTTATTGATTGGGTAATGAGTAACGAAGCTCAGAAAGTAATTGATAATTTTGGTTTTATATCAATTTGGGAATAATAAAAATATACTTTTTTATAATACGTTACGAAATATGCGTGTTTTGTATCAGTAACCCCAAAAATTAATGGCAGATAACAATGTACTATACCAATCAAGAAATTACAAGGATATCGAATTATTTAAAGACGTAAATGAAGAGCAATGGAATGATTCAAAGTGGCAGCTTTCCCATTCAATAAAAGATGTCGAACAACTGAGCAAAGTTATCTATCTTAATGATTATCAGAAGAGTGAAATAAGCAGAGTGATAGAAGTGCTGAAGGGTGAGAATAAAGAGCCACTTAGAATAACTCCATACTACGCTTCACTTATGCAAAAAGATCCATTTAATCCTGAAATGCTCCCCGGCGAGAAATCAAAAAAGAGAATTGATCCTGTATTTTGGCAATCTGTTCCTACCCCTGCAAACTTATTATTTCCAAATACTGGTGCTGAGGGCTCTATGGATGAGGAAAACCGAAGTTATGGCGCTGTTTATCAAAGATACCCCAACAGAGTTGCGTTATTTGTGGCTGAGAATACAAGCTGTGCTTCATATTGTGTTCACTGTCAGCGTACTAAATCTCTTGATAAGTCAGTAGATATTTCGGGAGAGGAAATTGATAAAGGTCTGTTTTACATCAAATATAATCAAAATATTAATGAAGTTTTGATAACTGGGGGTGATGCCCTAATGGTAAGCAAAACAAGACTTCGACACGTACTTGAAGTCTTGAGTGGAATTAGCCATATACGAGCAGTAAGAATTGCTACTAGAGTGCCTGTTGTGCTTCCGATGGCTATAACAGATGATTTACTGGAAATGATTAAAGATGCTTCTAACAAGTATAATACAGGTATTGAAAAGTATGTATATTTTATGACTCATATTAATCATTATCAGGAAATTACCATCGAATTATTCAAAGCTGTCAAAAAGATTCGCAATCATGGATTTACTCTAAGGAACCAGACTGTATTTCTGAATCATGTCAATGATTATTACAAAACACTGGCAGAAACCTTTCGAAGAATGTTCTGGGTGGGTGTACATCCTTATTATCTGCTTCAATGCCACAAAGAAAAGGGTTTGGTGCACTTCATTTCACCAATTCAGGTGGGTAAGATTTACATGAAGCATCTCCAGGGGTGGATATCCGGAATAACCGTTCCAAGATATGCGGCTAATATTGAAGGCGGAGGTGGCAAGGTAGTGCTTATGCCATCAGGTCACGATACTCTGAATACCGGACTTCAGCTTGAAAATAAAATCTCTGAAAGTTTTGCTGATGTCAGTACATGGGATCACAAGAGAATAATAAGGTACGAAGCTCTCGGCAGGGCAACTCTCGAAGAGTATGATAGTGGTGTTGCATTAATGGATAAATTTATTGGCAGAAGTGGTGCATTTCTGCCAAAATTAATTCTTACAGATAAAAAGGGAAATTACATCAAAACAAGCAACAGGACTAAGTTGCCAAAGTTCGAAAAGCAGGATAAAGCTAAGCTGTTGGATTATTCTACTGATATTGGTGGTGAACCGATAACCAATCCAAGTATTATTGCTGATAAATTGAATAAATTATATTATTCATCAAAGGATATGATATAAAAAATTTTATTTGTATATGAAGACTTAAATGATATTTTCTAAAGTTTGATTTTTAATTTTTCAAGTTTAACTAATCTTTGAAATATATTTAGGCAAATATGGAAATATTTATTACTTTTAAATAATTCACTATACTAAAAATCTGGGGTTATGCAAAAATGGAAAATTTTAAAATTGCTTTAATCGGTTATGGTAACATGGGCAAAGAGTTAAAGAGACTTGCTACTTTGCGAAATATGAATGTTACTCAAATATTTGATGAAGACTCTCCAATTTTCGAAGCAAAGAAATTCGATTTTGATGTAGCTTTAGATTTTTCTATTCCATCAGCTGTGTTGCCAAATGCTGAAATTGTAGCCAAAGCGAAAAAAAATCTCGTTGTTGGTACTACCGGTTGGTACGACAAATCTGATACTATGAAACAAATAGCGTTAGATAACAACATTGGTATTGTATGGGGAGCAAACTTTTCGCTGGGTATGCAGATATTTTTCAGATTGACTGCACTTGCCGCAGAGTTGGCTGACTCTGTAGGCGAATATGATATTTTTGTTCATGAGATTCATCATAGACGCAAGAAAGACAGCCCCTCGGGGACTGCGCATAATCTTGGCAATATCATACTTGAAAATTTTGATGAGAAAAGTAAAATCCTTGTTAATACACCTCATGCTGAGATCCATCAAAATCATCTACATGTTACTTCCACTCGCGGAGGGCATGTTCCAGGTACACATACGGTTTATTTAGACTCCGAGGTTGATACACTTGAATTAACTCACCGTGCACGTAACAGGTCAGGATTTGCAGGTGGAGCTCTCAAAGCAGCAGAATTAATTCACGGTATAAAAGGTTATTTCAGTTTCGAAGAATTACTCGGAATGTTTTGGGAAAAGAAATAGTTATTTCAGCTGTTTGATATCATCATCAATTTTAAGGAATACAGGAATTGAAAATGAAAAAGTAGAGCCCTCACCGACTTTACTTTCAAGCCATATTCTGCCCTGTAGTAAGTCAACTAATCCGACACATATTGGAAGTCCCAAACCTGTACCTTCGTAATTCCTATTTAATGAATAGTCACCCTGATTGAACCTGCCGAATATATGCTCAATTTTGCTCTCGGGTATGCCAATTCCGGTATCTTTTATATGAAATTCCATAAAGTAATTCTCTACCAAATTACAGCTAAGTTCAACCTCACCGCTATCTGTGAATTTGTGTGCATTACTTAATAAATTATTTATGATTTGGTAAACTTTTTGTTCATCAGAAACAATCTCATAGTTAAAGAGTGATTCAGGTATATTATTGATGAACTTAAGACCTTTTTGCTGACATTTTACAGTGTATAAATCACTTAATTCGTTGGTTAGCTCGCCTAAACGGAATGCTATCGCTTTTACTTCCATTTGTTTTGCTTCGATTTTCGAAATATCAAGAATATCATTAACTGTATTTATAAGTCTGTTGCAACTATGATTGATGAGCCCTACAAACTCGCTTTGCTCTTCAGGTGTAAGGTCGGGGTCAGTCAGCATCCTCGAAAAACCGATAATCCCATTCATAGGTGTACGTATTTCGTGACTCATATTTGCAATGAAAGCACTCTTAAGTCTGTCACTCTCTTCGGCTTTCTCTTTTGATGTAATGAGTTCTTTCTGCATGGAAATTCTCTCTGTGATATCTTCAGAGATTGCTATATAATGCGTTATGTGCTCGGAATTATCTGTTACAGGTGCAATAATCAAGTTTGCCCAATAATACTCACCATTCTTCTTTTTATTAATGAGTTCGCCCTGCCACTGATTGCCGGACTTAAGTGTGTTCCACATCTCTTCATAAAAATAATCTTCCATTAATCCTGACTTCAGAATTCTTGGATTCTTGTGCTTTGCCTCATCAAACGTAAAACCTGTTATTTCGGTAAACTTGGGATTTACATACTCAATTCTGCCCCGAAGGTCAGTAATTACAATTGCGAGAGGATTCTGGCTGATTGCACGATTTAGCTTTCTCAATTCTTCTTCGTAATCCTTTCGCTTTGTTATGTTCTGATTAGTTCCTCTAATCCTTGCTAACTTATCATTTTCAAAGACTGGTACCAAAGCATTCTCAATCCATACCACTTCATTATCATGTGGTATAATTCTAAATTCAAATTTTTGTGGCGATGGTTTTTCGTAGAATTCTTTGATTTTCGATTTCACAAAATCAATATCTTCAGGATGAACCTTGTTTAAGAACAAATTCATATTTGGCTCGACACTTATATCTTCATAACCATACATGAAATAATAATTTTCCGACCATTCAAGTCTGGCTTTCTCTACATCATATTCCCAGCTTCCAATTTTGGCTATTTGCTGTGACATCCTTAGAGAGTTTTCACTTAATCTGATTTTTTCTTCACTCTCTTTACGTGCAGTAATATCAGTAATAAATCCATGCCAAAGTATCGAACCGTCAGCTTGCAATTCCGGCTTAGACTTACCTTCGACCCAAATTATTCTGCCTTCTGGCAATGTTACTCTGTATTCGCACTGCCATAGCTCCATTGTTTGAGCAGATTCAGTAATGGTAGAAACCACTTTGGGTAAATCTTCGTGGTGAAGCACTCTAGGGAAAAGTTTGCTAACATCGCCGGATGCCTCTTCCAGACTGATACCATAAATATTCTTTATACCTTCGCTTGCAAATGGAAAATATGAAGAACCATCGGGCCTTAAGCAATATTGATAAATAAACCCGGGTAAATGCTCAGCTACTTTGGTTATCCTTTCAATTAATTCATTCTTTTCTTCCTCTGCAAGTATTCTATCTGTTATATCTCTGCAAATACCCTCGTGAAGTATTGTGTTTCCGAAATCATCCTTAATATATCTTGAATGCTCTTCTATCCAAACAGTAGAACCATCTTTTCTTTTTAAACGATATTTTTCGATAGTGCTACCCTGTACATTCATGCTAATCAGGTAAGTATCTCTCTCATCAGGGTCAAAATACAATTCATTTGTTATATCTATTCCCATTAATTCTTCACGTGATCCATATCCAAGCATTTTTATGAATGCAGGATTCACATATAAAAATTTTCCTTCCGGGGTGCTTTGATAAAATCCGTCCGGCAGCTTTTCGATTAAATCTCTAAATCTCTGCTCATTCTTTTTGATTTCTAATTCAATATTATGCTGAGCTGTTTGGTCACTAAGCATAATCATGAGATAACTGACATCTCCAAAATGGAATTTAGAGGCAGATAATCTGCAAAAAATAGGTTTCCCATATTTACCGCAAAATTCTGTTTCAAAATTTCGAATACTACCTTTATGATTCAATGATTCTATTACTACGTTTCTTTTTTCAGGACTTTTCCAAAAATGGAACTCGGTACTCACTTTACCAATCAATTCTTCTTTTGCATAACCTGATAGCTCGACAAATGAATTATTGATATCTGAAATTAAAAATTCAGGTAGCTTAATTAGCATAATTGCATCTGGCGCTAACTCGAACAAGCCTTTGAATCTTTGTAAATTTTCTTCGAGAGCCAATTCCATTGCTTTTCGTTGGGTGATTTCCTTCGAAAATCCCATATACCTGTCGTCACCCAATTTTACGGCATCTATAGACCACCAGCCGATACTTCCGTCCTTTCGTATGAACTTGGTTTCTCCGTAAGCTTTCCCTTTTGTTACTACTTCATTGAAATGCCATTTAGCAAATTCATGCTCTTCGGGAGGAGTCATCATATTGATATTTTTTTGAAGTATCTCTTCTTTTCCGTAGCCTGTCATTCTTACAGCAGCAGGATTTGCTGCAATGTAGTCACCAGCTCCGTTAACAACAAACACAGCATCCGGTGCGTTGTCAAAGTACATTCTGAACTTTTCTTCGCTTGCAGATAACTCTTTTAGAGAGTAAAAATTATTTTCCTGGTCAGCGAGAATTTTTCCAATTAGCATTGTTGCCATAGGATATACGAATAATATCGTTACACCCAGAGTGCTGACAGTACTCCACCTGAGATTTGAAGGCAAGCCAAGTATCGCCAGCAGCATTGTAATATGTACTAAAATTCCCATTATCAAAATGGTTTTGCCGCTCACTTGCTGAGATTTCTTTTTCCTGAGATTATAAAATAATATTCCCCAAAATACTGCTTGTGCAATGGTTATGAGCCCCATAATCCATCCTGGACCTGAAATGGATAATCTATATGCTGCTGCCATTAATCCTGCAACGATTGCAGCCACAGGACCAAAGAAAAAGCCGCAAAGACTAAGCACAACTGTCCTACCGTCAAATATTAATCCTTCCTGAAGCGTAAATGGATATACCATTCCAATAATTGCTGTAAAGCCAAACAGTAATCCCTGCAAGTATTTACCCAGATTTGAATTCCTGTCAAATTTATTGTCAATAAAGCCGGAAAGTACTATTACAGCTACTAATAAAGATAAGTTATATATTAAATCAGCAATTATCAAATAATTATTTAAATTTGTTATTTTTTTAATTGTACAAAATTACACAATTTTAAATATCTAGAAAATTATTTTTTTAATTACCGAAACTACAACCAACATATAAATTTAATGATAAAAATATGATAAAGAGATTACTATTTAATAGTCATCTTGAACAAATTTGATCAATTTCATTTATTTCTCAAAAGCTAAATGATAATTTAGCATCAGGAATTTATTTAAAAAGGGAAAATATTTGAATTTCATTACCATAAGTTGTGCTTAAATATATATTTTTGTAATCAATATTTATAAACTAATTCCATCATTTGCTTATGACAGAGTTAGAGAGTCAACTTTACCGAAACTACAAAGAGTCTATTATTGAATGGCTTGATAATAATCCTGAATATATAGACGAAGCGATAAATCTTGCTATTTCGGACAAGCCAAACTTTGCTTGGAGGGCGGCCTGGTTGCTTAGTTCAGCACTGAATTACAATGATAAAAAAATAAGAAATTATCAATCTGAGATTATTAATGCATTAAAAAATAAAAAAGACGGACACAAGCGTGAACTGATAAAATTATTGATGAATATTGACATTGACGAAGAGTTTGAGGGTGAGCTGTTTGATATCTGCGTTAGCTTGTGGGAAAAAACTACCGCTCAACCTTCGATAAGGATAATTGCATTCAGCATGATAATGAAAATAGCAAATCGGCATCAGGAACTAATGAATGAAATTCCTTTTTTGCTTCAAGAACATCTGATTGATTCCCTATCACCGGGAATCAGACATTCTTTGAAACGAATTATCAACGAAAAGAAACTGAATACTTTTCTTGATTGATGCTTCTCATTAATTTTCAAAATTTAAGCAAAAAAAAAGAGTTGCCTAATGGACAACTCTTTTTCACTAATATGCGTGATTATTTAATTATAAAGCAGTAGCCAATACTAGTGCTATAATAGACATCAGCTTGATTAGGATATTGATTGATGGACCGGAAGTATCCTTGAACGGATCTCCAACAGTATCGCCTGTAACAGCTGCTTTATGGGCGTCAGAACCTTTGTAATGCATTGTACCACCTATATTAACACCTTCCTCAAACATTTTCTTTGCATTATCCCATGCACCACCCGCGTTCGATTGGAATATAGCAAGTAATACACCGACAACAGTAACACCTGCAAGCATTCCACCAAGTGTTTCGGCACCGAATGTAAATCCTATGAAAACAGGTGAAACAACAGCAAGCAATCCGGGAAGCATCATTTCCTTAATAGATGCCTTGGTAGAAATCTCAACACATTTTGCATATTCAGCAGCACCCTCTGCATTATGATAAGTATCAATATCTTCTTTCGACCAGGTATTCATTTCAGCACCATCATACTTGCGCATAATGTCGAGGGCAGCTCTTAATCTTGGAATTTCGAGGAATTGACGACGAACTTCTTGAATCATAGATCTGGCTGCACGTCCTACAGCTCCCATTGCCATAGCTGAGAAAATGAATGGCAAAACACCACCAACGAACAATCCAACGATTACATTGGCTTTGGAAATGTCAATGGTTTTTATTCCGGCAGAAGTCATAAATGCACCAAAAAGAGCTAATGCAGTTAGAGCTGCAGAGCCAATCGCAAACCCTTTACCAATTGCAGCGGTAGAGTTACCAACTGCATCAAGTTTGTCTGTTCGCTGACGTACTTCTTTCGGGAGTTCGGCCATTTCCGCTATACCGCCTGCATTATCAGAAATAGGACCGTATGCATCAACTGCCAGCTGAATTCCTGTTGTAGCAAGCATACCAACAGCTGCTATTGCTATACCATATAGATTTGCATAATGGAAAGAAACCAATATTGCTACTGAGATTAATAATATTGGAACAGCAGTACTCATCATACCTGTGCCGAGACCTGCTATGATGTTTGTTGCCGAACCGGTTACAGACTGCTCAGCAATACTTCGAACAGGTGGTTTGCCTAAGCCTGTGTAATATTCGGTAATCAAGCCTATACCTACACCTGCTGCCAAACCAACTATCGTTGATAGAAAAATTCCAAGAGATGTAATTGTTTTAGTATCTCCGTAGAGTGGGTCAGCAAATACCCAACTTTCGGGAAGCATCCAGTTTATTATGAAATATGATGCAATTACCATTAAAACTGATGCAATGAAAGTACCTGTATTCAGAGCTGTTTGCGGATTACCGCCTTCCTTAACTTTTACAAAAAAAGTACCCATTATGGATACAACAATGCCAAATGCTGCCAATACAAGTGGTAAAACTATACCTGAGAATCCTGCCAATGGAGTACTCTGGAATTCAGGCAAGTTGAAAAATGCTACGCCAAGTACCATAGTTGCCAATATTGATCCTACAAAAGACTCGAATAAGTCTGCACCCATACCTGCAACATCACCAACATTATCACCAACATTATCTGCAATTGTAGCAGGGTTTAGCGGGTGATCTTCGGGTATTCCGGCTTCTACTTTACCTACAAGGTCTGCACCAACGTCAGCAGCTTTAGTATAAATACCACCACCTACACGAGCAAACAGTGCAATCATTGATGCACCGAAAGAGAAACCTGTCAGTACTGATATAACCTGATTTACACTATGAATATCATTTGTTTCGAATACTCCATTCATAAATGAATAGATAATAAATAATACACTGAGTCCTAATACACCTAAGCCGACAACTCCCATTCCCATCACCGAGCCACCGGTAAAAGCAACCATTAATGCCTGGTTAAGACCCGTTCTTGCAGCATTTGTTGTGCGAACGTTGGCATCAGTAGCGACTTTCATACCAATATGACCTGCTAGGCCTGATGAAGCAGCACCAACCAAAAATGATATAGCTATCAAATACGAAGAATCAGGTGTGTATGCTCCCTGAATTCCAAGCAGTATTGCTATCACAATCGCAAAAATTAATATTACTTTATATTCAGCTTTGAGAAAAGCTGCTGCACCTTCGGAAATAAATTTTGCAATATTTTGCATTTTTTCATTACCGGGGTCCTGTTTTGTTACCCAGCTTGCTTTGATGAAGGTATAAATTAAAGCAAGCAATCCGGCAATCGGAATAAGGAAAAGAAAATTAGACATAGATATACATTGTATTAAATGAACAAATTGTATGCTGTTTAGTTACTAATAATTTCCAACTTGTGTTTAAATAAAAACACACTATAAACAAAATTAATTTATAAATATTGTGTTAATTTCAAAAAAAAATCAAAATAGTAATAATTTAAAACATTTAAGTTAAAATAAATTGATTTTATTTCTTAAGAAATAGTTATCTTTGTAATCTGTTTTTTGTCAAATTACCCGACAAAAAGTAATTTATTAACTATTGTATATATTGTTGTTTATTTTAGGTGTGACTAATGTCTGAAAATTTAGCTGAAAATGAATTAGCTCCTGTAGAGGGAATTGTAAATGTTGAACAAACTGAAAATACCGTTGATGTAGTTGCTGAGGTATCTGCACAGGAAACTGCTCCGGTAATTGAAGAAGTTGCTGCTACAGCACAGGATGATGTGCAGGTTGCAACTACTGAAGTTTCAGCAGAGGTTGCAGAATCGTCACCCGAAGCAACAACACAAACAGTAGAAAGTGCTGAACCTGCAAAGCGTAAGGATACTCACAATCCTAAATATGATGCTATTTACGAGCAACTCAAACCTGTTAAGGAAAGCAACGGAACAATCAATGTTCATGTTAAGGAAAGAATTAAAGGTGGATTGAGAGTTGTTTATCAAGATATGCCAATGTTTTTGCCTGCATCACATTTTGCAATGAAGCGCAATCCTACAGAGCAACAGCTTAAGGATGCTATCGGTAAAGATTTTGATGTTAACATACATGAAATGCAAGAAGATGAAACTAAAAGAAAAACTGTAGTTGTAAGCCGCAAGCATATTCTTGAAGAAAAGTTTTGGTCGAGCATAAAAACCGGTGAGGTTGTAGAAGGACCTATCACTTCTATTGCATCTTTTGGTATATTCATAGATGTTTACGGATTCGAAGGATTAATACATATTTCACGTTTGGCAAATACAAGAACTGATGAATTACAAACCAAATTTCAAAAAGGTCAGTTGGTAAAAGCTTTGGTTGTTGAAGTAAGTCCCGAAAGAAAGAGAATCGGCCTTAGTACAAAAGAGTTGGAAGACTCTCCCTGGAAAGGAATATCTGAAGAAATAACTGCCGGTTCGGTTATTAAAGGGAAAGTAAAAAGACTTACTGACTTTGGAGCTTATGTTGAGGTTAAGCCCGGTGTAGAAGGTCTTTGCAGAACAAGTGAAATATCCTGGACATCGAGATTTAAGCATGCGCAGGATTTCTTCCAGGTTGGGCAGGAAATTGATTTTAATGTATTCTCTGTAAACGAAGAAAAAAGAAATCTTGGATTGAGCATCAAGAGATTATCAGAAAATCCCTGGTCTTCACTCGTAGAGAAATATCCTGCAGAAACTACTGCTAATGCTGTGATGAAATATTTATTCGACCAAGGTGCAATTCTAACTGTTAATGATGAAGTTGATGGATTTATGCCACGCAGCAGAATGAGATTCTTGCCAAAGGGTACTATCAATATCGGTGCATCAGTCGAAGTGGTTGTTGATAATATTGATTTAGAAAAAGAATCACTTATTATTTCTCCTGCACACAAAGAAAAGCAAGAATTCAAGCCAAGAGACCAGAAACCTCGTTCTGAAAGGGGTGAAAGGCACGATAGAGGTGACCGCCATGACAGACAGAGAGAGAACGTACAAATTCCTGCCGAAAATAAGAATTTTACTCTTCAGGATTTACTCTCTGACTCTGCTAAACAGAACCTGCTAAACAGTTAATTAGCAGTCAAATAAAATTTTTTTGTTTCAAAACCGATATTGTAAATTCAATATCGGTTTTTTTATTTTTCTATTTAATGAATATATAAATGTTTAGATTACTTCTTTCATTAATTTTATTTATAATTTTTGCTAATAACCTGTTGTTCGCAAATTTTGGTCTTGATACCGGTGGAGTAAAAACAATTATGAAGAAGCCGATACCCAAAACCCCGATTCAAATTATGAACGAAGCCGCATCGAACAAAAATCAAAACGAAACGGAACTTCCTACAAGTGAATTTAACTATTTGCCCGAACAGGATAGTATTTTTTACCAAATCATGAAACTCAATCTGCCTGTTAATGTGATTTTGATGAATGAACTTAGATTTTCAGATGACTTGTGGACTATTGAGAAGCGAATAGCAGAAGGCACTCCATGGCAGTTGGCAATTCAAAATATACGTAATATTCCATCTGAATTTTATAATCCATCCCCTGTCGAAATGGTCCAAAGACAGGTTTTGATAGAAAGCTCATTCGAAGTACCAAATCTTAGAACATACAACCCATACGCATTCAGACTACCGATAGCCCCTATTATGAGTCTGTTGGGCCTTACTGAAGATGTATCACCTAAAATCACATATACTCTTGATTATACTACCAATGTAGAAGTTGTAATTTACTCAATCAGTTCATCAGTAGTATCCACCCTTTTTTCAGGCAGACAGACACCCGGTTATTACACTCTTACATGGAACGGCAGAGACTCCAACGGTAAGTTGATGCCGGCAGGTGATTATATTGCTGAAGTCAGAGTTGGAAACGAAAAATATATCAGAAAGCGTATTGTTATCCGATAAATCAAATTCATAAGAATAAGCATATCACATCACACAATATATGTTAAACGCCGCTCAAATAAATAATTAATCGGCAAGATGTGGAAAACTTATTAATTAATTGAAATTAATTAGCATAAGTTTGAAAATTAGCCAAAAAAAGCGTATTTTTGTAACTTTATTTTCAGACAATTTTAGAAAAGAACAAATAGTTTACTTAAATATTTAGGTTTAAAAAAATTATGAATGAAGGCTCAATAATTCAGGTAATTGGACCGGTAGTGGATGTTCAGTTCCCTGAGGGCAAAATCCCTGCAGTTTTGAATGCTGTTCACATCCCACGTACTTCAGTCGAAGACGGCAAAGAAAGTATTTTGGTTTGTGAAGTACAGCAACATCTTGGTGAAGACCGTGTAAGAACAGTTGCAATGGATACTACTGACGGATTGGTGCGCGGTATGAAAGTGATTGATACCGGCTCTCCTATTGCTGTTTCGGTAGGACCGGAAGCTTTAGGCAGAATGGTAAATGTAATTGGTGAAGCCATAGATGGCAAACCTGAAATTCAAAGTAAGATTAAATATCCAATTCACAGACCATCACCACACTTTGATGACCTTACAACTACCAAAGACATGTTTGAAACAGGTATCAAAGTAATTGACCTTATTCAACCCTTTACCAAAGGTGGTAAGACGGGATTATTCGGTGGTGCCGGTGTAGGTAAGACTGTAATTATCCAGGAGCTAATTCACAATATTGCAAAACATCATGGTGGTTATTCTTGTTTTGCTGGTGTTGGAGAGCGTACCCGCGAAGGTAACGACTTGTATCTCGAAATGCAGGAGTCAGGTGTAATTGACAAGACTGCTTTGATTTTTGGTCAGATGAATGAGCCACCGGGAGCACGTTCAAGAGTTGCCCTTACAGCTCTTACAATTGCAGAATATTTCCGTGATGAAGAAGGTAAAGACGTACTTTTATTTATTGATAATATATTTAGATTTATCCAGGCAGGCTCGGAAGTATCCGCACTTTTAGGACGTATGCCTTCTGCCGTAGGTTATCAACCAACATTGGCAACCGAACTCGGTGCATTGGAAGAAAGAATCGCTTCTACAAAGAAAGGTTCTATTACATCTGTACAAGCTGTATATGTGCCTGCAGATGACTTGACTGATCCGGCTCCTGCAAATACCTTTACTCACCTTGATGCAAAGACTGTACTTTCACGACAGATTGCAGAGCTTGGTTTGTATCCTGCTGTTGACCCGCTTGATTCAAGCTCTCGAATTATGGATCCGCTGGTTCTTGGAGAAGATCACTATAATACTGCTGTAAGATGTATCAAAGTATTGCAAACCTACAAAGACCTTCAGGATATTATCAATATCCTTGGTATGGATGAGCTTTCGGACGAAGACAAACTTACAGTTTACAGAGCACGTAAAATTCAGAGATTTTTCTCACAGCCGTTCCATGTTGCTGAGCAATTTACCGGATACGAAGGTAAATATGTGAAAGTAGCCGATACAGTTGCAGGATTCAAGGCAATCCTCAATGGTGAATGTGATGAAATTCCTGAAACTCTTTTTGAGTACAAAGGCACTATTGATGAAGTTTTCGAAGCTTGGAAAAAACAAAAATAAAGAATAAAAATGGCTGATAAATTTCTTAAAGTTGATATAATTACTCCACAAAGCGTCGTTTTTTCGGGCGAAGCTGTATCTGTTAACTTACCGGGTTCGATGTCACCCTTCGAAGTGCTGATCAATCACGCACCGATAGTGTCTTCGTTAGACAATGGTATTATTAAGATCATAAGCTCGGACAACAGAGAAATTTACTTCGCAGCAAACAGCGGATTTGCTGAGGTAAAGCAAAATGTGGTTTCCGTTTTGGTTGAGCAGGCTTTCGAATCATCTTCCATCAAAACTGATTCAGTTTTAGCTCATCTCGAACAAATAAAATCTGATATTTCAAATGCCGAATCTCCATCCGAAAAGTTGCACCTTGCCTCTAAGATGAAATTCGAGCAGATTAAACTTAAAGCTGTTACTCTGAGTGGTCGCAATTAATTTATTGCTTGCTTTCACTGTAGTTCAAATTGATTACTAAAGTGCAGAGAACAAAAATCTCTGCACCTGGTAAATAAATTAAATTTCGGTTACTTATTATTATGAACGGAAACAAAATACTTTACGAAGGCATTACATACGATGATGTGCTGTTAGTTCCTGCATATTCCGAAGTATTGCCACGTGAGACAGACCTAAGGACTAGTCTTACAAAAAATATTAAACTCCACATTCCTGTGCTGAGCGCAGCTATGGATACTGTTACCGAATCGGCAATGGCAATAGCGCTTGCACGCGAAGGAGGAATTGGAGTTATACACAAAAATCTCTCCATCGAGCATCAGGCAGAACAGGTTGATAAAGTGAAAAGGTCCGAGAGTGGAATGATACGTAATCCTATCACTCTTACGGTTGATAAAAAAGTATCTGACGCTCTAAATCTTATGGCAAAATATCATATTTCCGGTATTCCCATTATTGATGATAACCATAGACTTATCGGTATTGTAACAAACCGCGACTTAAGGTTCAAACCTGACTTCAATCAACCTCTTAGTGAGATAATGACAACTCAGAATCTCATAACCTTACCAGTTGGTTCAACCCTTGAAGATGCCGAACATGTGTTGCAACAGCAAAGAATTGAGAAGTTGCCTGTTGTTGATGATGATTTTATTCTCAGAGGATTGATTACTTTTAAAGATATCCAGAAGAAGAAAAAACATCCATTTGCCTGTAAGGACGATTCAGGCAGGTTAAGGGTGGCTGCTGCTCTCGGAGTATCAGGCGATACTATAGACAGAGTTAGTGCTCTAGTCGAAAAAGGAGTAGATGCCGTATTTGTTGATACTGCCCACGGTCACTCTGCGGGTGTACTCAAAATGGTAAATAAAATTAAAACTATTTACCCTTCATTACAGGTTATTGGTGGTAATATTGCAACCGGTAATGCTGCTCAGGCTCTGATTGATAACGGTGCCGATGGCTTAAAAGTTGGTATTGGTCCCGGCTCGATATGTACAACAAGAATTGTAGCTGGTGTAGGCGTTCCACAGCTAAGTGCGATAATCAATGTGGCTGAAGTTGCCGGAAAATATGACATTCCGATAATTGCTGATGGTGGTATCAAACAAACAGGAGATGTCGCAAAAGCTATCGCTGCAGGTGCTGATTCAGTAATGATTGGAAATATGCTTGCCGGTCACGAAGAAAGCCCCGGCGAAAAAGTTATATATGAGAGAAGAGCTTACAAGATCTATCGTGGAATGGGTTCGCTCGGTGCTATGAGCCAGGGTTCGGCAGATAGATACTTCCAGGATGTTGAAGATGAAATTAGCAAATACGTACCGGAAGGTATCGAGGGTAGAGTGCCTTATAAGGGCTCTGTAAGTGATACCATCTATCAGTTGGTTGGCGGATTGAGATCTGCGATGGGATATTGCGGATGTAGAGATATCGGTAGTATGAAAGCTGATGCAAAATTTAACAGAATCACTAATGCTGGATTGAGGGAATCACATCCGCATAATGTTTCGATTACTAAAGAATCACCAAATTACTTTGTATAATTAATTAATGGCATAAACAAATGGCTAAGAAGATTACAAATCAGGAATCTGGAAATAAGTATCCCAAAATTGTGGATAGACGGCTCGAACAGCTCAGATTTACTTTCGAAGAAAATAAAGTGGAAGCTATTGCTGTCAGCTTTATGCCTAATATAAGATATCTTACTAATTTCTCCGGCTCTAATGCCTTGTTTTTTATTATGGAAAATGAACTGCACTTTGTTACTGATGACACTTACGAAGAGCAGGTACATGAGGAATTATATCCACTTCCGAACATGAAAATTCATATTACCCGCGATCCATGGATTTATCTGGTTGAGCACAAGGTTTTCAAAGGTATCGAAGGCATTAGTTTCGAAGCAGACTATATGCCATATTCCGAAGCTGTAGAGATTAGAAATAAAATCAGACCAATTAAATTCAAACCTGCTGATAACCTAGTATCAAGATTTACACAGCCAAAAGATCCTGATGAGCTTATTTATGTTAAGCAAGCCCTTGAAATTGCGGATAAAGTTTATAACATAATGCTTGGCAAAATTGAGCCCGGAATGAGCGAAATCGAAGTTGCTAACGAAATAGCACACCAATGCAGAATTAATGGTTCGGAAGGATCACCTCAGGATATTATTGTCACTTCAGGTCCGAGATGTTCGAGAGTAAACGGTAATCCAACAGACAGAAAGATTAAAAAGCAAGAATTGGTGATAATTGACTTTGGCGTTAAAGTGAACGGATATGGTTCTGCTATCTCCAGAACTGTAGCTATGGGCAGAGTAACAAAAGAGCAAAAAGCTATGTACGATTCTTTGGTAAAGGCAAGACAAATTGCACGTAAGGAAGTCAGGCCAGGTATGTTTGGTAAGCATTTAGATACTATTTGCCGTAATTCTATACAAAAAGATGGTTTCGGTGAGTATTTCAAGCATGGTTTTGGCCATGGCATCGGTTTGAGCCCAATCGAGCATCCGATTATCTCTTACGAAGTAACTGACCAAATTATTCCTGATGATTGTGTCCTTGGTGTTGAACCAGGTATCTATCTTACAGATAAGTTTGGAATGCGAGCCGAAGACGTGTTTTTGGTGACCAAAAATGGTGGGGAAATGTTGCTCGCTGCTCCTGAGCAAATTGCTGTTATTTAATCAGTCGGAATAGCATAAAGTGGAAGTTAATTCTTCGGAAAATAATTTTAATGTTTTGGTTATTGCTTACTATTTTCCTCCTATGGGGCTAAGTGGTGTGCAGAGAACCCTGAAGTTTGTAAAGTACTTGCCGGATTTCGGCTGGAATCCGGTAGTACTTACAACAGATGATACTTCATATTATGCTTACGATGATACTCTCCTTGGCGAAATTGAAGATAAGGTAACAATTTATAGGGCATCTGAGAGAAAGAGTAAAAGTAACCGTAAGCCACGAAAATTTCCAAATTATCTAAAGCAAACTATCGGTAGATATATAACTCAGTTATTCAAACAACCAGACTCCAAAACTCACTGGAAAAAGTTTGCACTTAAGAAAGCTGAAGAAATAATAAAGAATCATGATATTAAAATTATTTTTTCAACCGCACCACCGTTTACTGATTTTTTGATTGCAAAGGAATTGTCTGCTAAATATGATATTCCTTATGTTGTTGATTATAGGGATAGCTGGGTAGATAATCCTTTTCATTTTTTCCCGACTATTTGGCACAAAAATTACAATCTGCAACTTGAGAAAAGTATTCTGACAACTTCAGAGAGAGCATTCGTAATTACAAGATATGCCAAAGAATTGATACTTAAGAGGTACAGGTTTTTATCTCATGATGATGTTGTAATTCTCACTCATGGATACGACCCTAAAGATTTTGAGAATATGAAAACCTATGGTTATGATGCCGAAAAGCTGATATTTACACATAGCGGGCTTTTTCAGGATAATCGTACTCCAAAATATTTTCTGAAAGCTATCAACACATTCCTAAAAAATAACCCTAATGCCCGCAAGCATATCGAGCTCAGATTTGTAGGATTAATGAGACCTTCGCACTTAAGATTAATCAAACGTTACAAACTTGATGATATTACTGTCCTTACAGGTTATGTTGATCATCACGATGCTGTGAGAAATCTTTGTGAATCAACTGTTCTTTGGTTGACTGTAAATGATACAATACGTACTCCCGGCAAGTTATACGAATACATTGGTGCACGCAAACCAATTCTGTTCCTTGGTCCTAAGGGGCAAATTAGCACTATTGCATCAGAGACGAAAGCTGCTTTTGTTTCAGAACCAAAAAATATAAAAGCTATTGTCCAGAGGATTAGCGAAATTTATCATCTTTGGGATACTACAGGGCTACCGACACCATCTGAGACAAATGCACTTATTTATAACAGGCAGATAATTACAGGTACTTTGGCTAAATATTTATCTTTGCATTGCAAAATGTAAATTGTAATATTTCTCATTTTTTAAATAAAAAAAGGCACAATTAGCTGTGCCTTAAAAGAAAATAATATTTCCTATCAGAACTAATCCAGATGACCGAATTTGCCATTGTTAAAATCTTCGATGGCTTGCTGAATTTCGTCTTGTGTATTCATCACAAACGGTCCGTAAGGAGCAATAGGTTCATCTATTGGTTCACCGTTCATGATTAATACTTTTGAATTTTTATTGGCTTTGATGACTATTCTGCCGGGTTCATTTTTGAATAGTATAAAATTATCCTCAGGCACATCATTTCGGTCATTGACTCTTACATTCCCTTCAATAACTAAAAATCCGGTATTATGCTTTGTGTCGAAATTAAACTCAACTGAAGAATTTGACGCTAAAGACAAGTCAAATAGATTGAGTGGCATTAGAATGTCGGCTTTACCACTTATATTCTTGTATTCTCCGGCAATGATATTCATGCTGACTTTTCGGTTATCAGAATTAAATATTGCCGCATCTCTGTATAGCAAATCCTGATACTTTGCAGGAGTCATTTTATGCTTTGCAGGTAAGTTAGTCCAAAGCTGAACCATTTGGAATAATCCGCCCTTATTGTTGAACTCATTCTCGTGGTACTCTTTGTGCAAAATTCCACCGCCTGCTGTCATCCATTGTACGTCATTTTCACCTATTATACCTGAATTACCGACGCTATCATGATGTGCAACTTTACCATGGTATGCTATAGTAACTGTTTCGATACCTCTGTGCGGATGGGAGCCAACACCTCGAGGTACATTGCTTGGAGGAAAAGTGTGTTTGCTGTTGTAATCACACAAGAAGAATGGGCTCATTCTCTTTAACCCGATTCTGGGTCCTCCTGGGAAAAAATTGTGAACTCTGAAACCATTACCAACCCAATGATGTGGGGGTGGTTCGAATATATTTTCAATATTTCTTGTCATATTATTTAACCCTTATTTTTATTGAACGGTTTAGGAACCTGCCTTGAGGGGTAGTATCCGGGAATTTATCAATATAAGTTGTAGTTTCAGTCTTAATTCTCGATCCGGAAATATTTTTAATGAATGCTTCAGTTTTTCGTGCTCTGTCATTTGCCAATTGTTGATTATGCTCAGCAGTACCGAGTATGTCTGCGCTTCCGATAATCAATATTGTAGCACCGTCAGGCAATTTTTGGACTAATTGACGCAATAGTGTTTGATTTTCTTCTGTCAAATCACTGCTATTGTAGTTAAAGCGCAATAATGCTTCAAAATTATTTGTTTGGAGCTCAACAACTGTTTTTGGTACATTAGTAAGTTCGAGCTTTTTAGTTTCTGATAACTCGCTGCCATCAACATTTACTTTTGAGTTTACTACGTAATCTTTGTCATCAATTCCAATTCTCTCTTTAATCTTTGTTCTGTACTTACCCGGTTTGTCATAACTTATATTTTGCTTATTAACGGTTGTCATAGCTTTGGGATTACCGGCATAGTTGCCATAATCTATGTTGACGAGATAATCGCCATTCAGCTCTGCATATTTTTCAAGATTTACATATTGTTGCAGAGGGGCATCCTGAACTATAATGTCAACTCTTTGATTTTCGCTTATACCATCTGCATATTGCTGGCTGGCAGGAAACCTAGGAGACATAAGGGCACGGTAAGAGATTTTTGAAGCAGGTACTCCAAGCTCAATGAAAGCATTTTTTACAGTTTCAGCTCTGGATTTTGCCAATTCTAGTCCTTTGGGTTCGTTCTGTAATCCGCTTGTTGCACCCTCAATCATGATTCTCGAACCGGGATTCTCGTTCACAATCTTTGTAATTACTTCAAGTATATGCTTGTGATATTCTACAGGATTGCCCTTGTACATATCAACGTCGGTACCTGCTTTTCTGGAGTAATAAGAAGGAATATCCGAAGAATTTTTCTCAAAAAAGACCGAATTTACTAATGGTAGTGTAGCAAGAAGTTCATTGCCTGTTTCGAGTTTCATATTGTCCGCAAAATCACCTGAGAAATTAAGATAAGGCAGTGGTTTTGGCTCTTCCTTGATTACAATTATCTCTTCTTTTACAGGCTCCGGTTCAGGTTCTTTGATAATTGGTTTTTCTGATTCCTGAATGGAAAATCTGAGCCCTACGTCAAGTCTGACAGCAAAAGTTTTCCATTCTGCATCATTGACAATATTATTGAAATTGTAATCAAATAATATTTGTTGAGTAAGATAATTATGATTTCCTATTTTTAGCATATTTTCAAATCCAAAAGAAACACCGAACTGTGTAGTGGCAGTATTGATGGTTCCTGATGCCATTTGTCTGACTGTTGTTCGTTCGCCACCTGAGTTTATAAAAGTGGCATTTGAGGGTGATACAACAGTTTCGGTTTGAGCATATTCCTTTGTGACAGGTATGCCTGCTCTGAATCCTACCATCATTCTAAACGGTCCGTTAATAAAATTATCTGTTAGAACCAGTCTTAGCTCGGGAGATATTTCTAAATAAGACAAAGTGGCTTCCATTTTGTTTTCGAGGGTCACAAAGGTTGTTCTGCCGGTATTCTGGTCCCTCGACTGAAAAGTATTGTTAAGCGTTGAGTTGCCACTTCTGTTGAATAATCCTGCACCTAAACCTAACTGTATAGTGCCTCCTAAATCCTTTTCGATAACTAAAGCAGCATCCCAGCCCCATCCTTTTCCAAAAGTAAATACACCGCAGTCAACTGTACCCTGAAAACTCTTGTAATCAGAAGTATAGTAATTAAACAACAAGCCGGCTTTGGGATGTATTGCTATACTTTCCTTGCCGAAAACTCCTGAATTCTGTGAGTATATGACTGTGCTTGATATAATTAAAATTAAAATAATATATAGTATTTGCTTTGTATTCTGCATATTGATTTTCCAATTCGAAAAAAACTCAAAAAAGTACCTTTTACGAACTATAAAAATACAAAATAATAATCTTATTTAATTATTTCAATTGTAAATATTTAAATTTTTTCAAAGAATTAGAATGCTTGTATTTTACTCAATCAATTCAATGAAAAATCAATGTTTTTTAATTCATATTTTTAGCTGAATAATCGCTTTTCATTATATCTTCAAAAATTTTTCTATAATGGAAGAAGCTCCATTGCTACCAATTATTCTAACATAATACACACATGCCGGTAGATGTGATACATCAATTCGCACATTACCATCTTGAGGGGTGGCAGCGTAGCTGACAGAGTTGATGACTTCAACACCAAGCATATTAAATATCTGCACATTTTCAACTACATTGTCAACCCCATGCTTCAGCGTGGGGTTAGAGTACATATTTTCAGGCAATGTAATATTTATATAATCACTCGAGGGATTGGGGGAGATTATACTACCATTTGATTTCTTATCTTCAACTGATGTTGGATGATATGTACCTCGCCAAATGCCACCTGTAAATGTACTTATAATTGGTGAATTACCTGCATAAGCTACAAATTGAACTATTCTTTCCATTCTCTCATCATAGTCCTTGGCAAAAGTTTCGTTAACCCATGTTTCGCCACCATCATAAGTGGTACGAACTTCCCCAAATTTGCCAACGGCTATTCCATTCATTTCATCAGAAAATGCAATTTCAAGTAAGTTAGTTGATTCCCCTAGTTCATCTTCAAACTTTTTTAACCAGGTTAGCCCCCCGTCTGTTGTTTTATAAATCAGCGATCTGTCAAGATTATCATCCCCTAAAGCAAAGCCAACTTTTTGATTTATAAAGAAAAAATCATCAATACCTATTTCAAGATCACCACTTTCTTTTGAATTACATAGTTCGAAAAAATACCATGATTTACCTCCATCATTAGTACGTACAATACCGGTTCTTCTGATGGAAGTAGTTTCGCCAGTCCTTTTTGAAATATTTAGGTATATGAAGAAATTTAAACTATCAAATAGGTAAACCTGACTACCGTATGGTCTCCCATAACTTAAATTATAGTTTGAATCAGGCTTTAGTTCATCGAATCGGCTCAATTCTTCATAAGTTTTCCAGCCATCTCTGGTTAAATAAACATATCCAAGTGTACTTGCTGTTCCAAAAAGTGTATCTAACATAGTTATTGAGCGTATATAATTATAGTAGCCATCATTTGTGTATTTGCTTGGTAATACAATGGTATCGAGTGTTTTGAAGTTATCTTTAGTCCTTAATATTGTCATTCTGTTGCAAGAAATATAAATGTGATTCTTTGCAGGATAAGAAATGTTAACTCCACTAAGAAAATAATTTATTTGAGGATCCCAATCTTCCCAATAAAGTGTTTTCCATGTAAATCCACCATCAGTTGATCTTAAAATCATTTTCTTATTATCCCATTCACCTAAATTTATACAATCAGTACTATCAAGACATACTATGGGTCTATTCTCCTGTAACCAATGACTTGGCCTGGTTTGTTGCCACTTAATTTCTGATATTAATTCAACTTTTGAAAATGAAATCAATGTAAGAATAATATATATATTTATTTTCATAATAATACCCACCATATATTAATATTTTTCATTTTCACAAAGATACCTTAATATTCACTTGTTAAATAAAAGAACAACAAAATTCAACAAACTTCCAAATTTATTGGAAAAACCTTTTTCAACATATCCACAAAGAACACACCCCAAATTAAGAAATATTTATTATATTTCCAAGTATTATTTTGTAAATCTTCACATACGCATCTTGAGGGGTGGCAGCATAGCTGACGGGGTGGATGACTTACTTCCACATTAATTCTTATACACTCATTTGTCAGGAGTAAGAGATTGTGGTTAGGCTGTATTTTGAAACTTCTCACTAATATAGTGGATTATATTCCATTACAGATATGCAGGCATATCCATCTTATTTCTTGTGGCTACATAAGATATAAAAAATTCCTGAAAATAAGATTATATCGAAATAAATTGTAACAGTTTATTGGATATATTGTATATTTGTATCGAATAATATCAATATTTTTAAGGTGAGCCGAATGAATAGGTCATTGTTACTTATTGCTTTTGTAGTGTTTCTTTTATCAACTCAGTTCAGTTTTTCTGAAGATCCACCAACAATGACAGAAAAAACAAAGCTTGTTGCCGGACTCAATTATACATATATTACAACAATTGCAAGTGTAAAAACTATCAACTATCAATAATACAAAAGGGTTACAACGTTTACAAATAACAACGTATATTGTTATGTATGCAAATATGTAGGTATTTTTGATGTTTTACATACGTTTGCACGTGCTTGTGTATATATATTCTTTCATATGAAAATATGGACATATATTCATATATGCAGTTTTATACAAAAATATGCAAAAAAATACCAGACTACTAATAACAACAAGCAAAAGAATATAGTAATTTACTATTAGTTAGTAGTCTAATGAGTAAATACTAATAATAAATTAACAGTTACTTTGCTATTAGTAATTACAAAGTAAGTATAAATTTTGCGGTTTTTTTGACTTATAATTACTTTTAGTCTGGAATCTGATTTAACACAAATTGTAAATTAATAATTTGATTCTAATAAACGATTCAAGAGCTTTAAAATATGTTTTTTGATTTTAATATATTTATATTACATTCTGATTCTAATAATCGATTCCATTGCTTTAAAATATGATGTTTTATTTTAATATCGGAAACCTGGCATTTGATTATAATAAACG
>JANJTB010000018.1 GCA_024711295.1 bacterium
GAACAATATAAGGAAATTATTGAAATATTAAAAAGCAATAATGATTCACTAATGAAGAATACAATCGAAGAATTATTAAGAAAATATCCAGAAGTAGCTAAGTAATTAATTAGAAGATTAAATACATGATATGAAAAAATACGACTACAAACCCTTTGGCGAGCTATACTGGTCGAGTGATGGCTCTCACTTACGTGAAGGATTGGAGGGCAGTATTTTAGACCCCGAGTCCGAACTTCAAATGATGGGCTTCCGTATGTACGATACCGAAACCGGCCGCTTCACCGCTCCCGACCTTCTCTGGGCTGCCTTTCCGTCGCATACACCCTACCACTATGCGTATAACTCCCCATTGATATGGAGTGACCCAAGCGGCTTAGCACCGGAGAAAGATGCTTAATAAAATTTTTCGTTAACTTAGTTGTCAATTACATTAAAGTTATTAACTATATTTAAGGAAAAACTATGGTAATAGATGTTGAAAAAAACGATTTGATTCTTTTAATTAAAGATACTATTCGAGAAACCATCAAAGAAGAAATACTTAGTTTGTATCTTTCATTAGTTCCGAAAGTTAGAAATGAAGAATATGATGATATCAGAACAAACAGCTTTTCAAAAAGTGATGCTGAATATTTGGATATCACTGATTGGGTGAAGAATGAAAGTTTTAATAAGTAAAAAAGCTTTCAAATTTATAAATAGTTTAAATGATCCATATCTAAAATTTATTCATTCAAAAATTCAATTCCTCATAAATAGTCTTGAGCATTCTGACATTTCTGCACTTAGTAATATTGATATAAAAGTTCTTCATGGTGAATTAAATGGCTTTTACCGAATAAGGTTTGGTAAATTTCGATTGATTTGTAGTATTAGCTTGAATAATCTTACAATTGAAACAATTGATTTTAGAGGAAATATCTATTGAGATATCAAATAATTTAATATTTGCACTATCCTAGAAAATTTTTATGGCAGTATTTTCGACCCCGAATCCGAATTACAAATGAAAGGCGTTAGAATGTTCGACACAGAAACAAGCAGATTTACGACAGTATTATACTGATAATACTAATTATCTGATTTGTCAGATACTAATTTATTAATTTAACGGGAGCAAATATGAGATTACACAATAAAGTTATACTTATAACAGGTGCGGCAAGAGGTATAGGTAAAGCTGCTGCTGAATTATTACACTCCGAAGGTGCGTTTGTTATAATATCTGATATAAATGATACAGAAGGCGTTAAGCTTACTGAAAAGTTAGGTGAGAATGCCCGGTATTTGCACCTTGATGTGGGCTTAGAATCAGACTGGCAAAGTGCTTATGAATATATTTCCCGCAATTACGGCAAATTAGATGTTTTGGTAAATAATGCAGGTATCACAGGATTTCTCGAATCGACAGGCCCGTGGGATGCAGAGAACTGCGATTTAGATTCTTGGAACGAGGTATTCAGAGTTAATACCACAGGTGTAATGCTGGGTTGCAAATATGCTATTAAACTGATGAAAGATGGTGGGGGAAGTATTGTTAATATATCGTCGAGGAGCGGTATGGTAGGTATATCCGGAGCCGTTGCTTATGCTGCCAGCAAAGCAGCAGTGAGGAATCACACCAAAAGTGTTGCTCTATATTGCGCAGAGAGAAATTACAAAATCAGGTGCAATAGTATCCACCCCGCAGCAATTATGACTCCTATGTGGGATGCTATGCTCGGACATGGTGAGCAAAGGGAGAAAATTATCAAAGATATTGAATCAGGAATACCTTTAGGGCATTTTGGCGAGCCGCTTGATGTTGCTTACGGGATTTTATATTTAGCCGGTGATGAAAGTAAGTATGTTACCGGTATAGAGCTTACCATTGATGGTGGTATTTTGGCAGGTAGTACCAACAAACAATAGCATAAAGTATTATTGCTTGATATCTATGCAAGTCATAAGTTATATTAAATTATTTTGGGAAAAGGAATTAATTTTATATTTTTGAATTAATTGAAATCTTTTTTTATTTTTAATCTTAAACGGATTAGTATAATGATGACATGTTACAGATGGACTTTGGTAATATTATTATTGGCGAATAGCCTATATTCTCAGGATAAATGGGGCTATACTGTTTATGGGTATGTCAAAACAGATGTTATGATGGACACCCGTCAAACGGTCAGTGCACGCGAAGGTCATGTGTTATTGTACCCCAAAAAGAAGTTATTAACAGAAGAAATTAATTCACCAACTCTTGTAGATGCAAATGATGGGCTAAATTTTAACATTTTGTCTATTCAATCAAGATTTGGCTACAAGATTACAGCACCTGAGTTCCTGGGTGCAAAATCGACAGGTGTGCTCGAAGGTGAATATTTCGGGTCAACTAATACTGATGTAGGCAGCGTTAGGTTGCGACACGGCTTTCTTAATCTTGACTGGGGGCATCACAAACTGCTTATTGGGCAGTTTTGGCATCCACTGTTTATAGATGAAACCTATGCTAGGGTAATTTCTTTCAATACAGGGATTCCCTTTGTTGCCTTTGGCCGAAATCCTCAGGTAAAATACACTTTTCAGCAAGATGAACTGAGATTACATTTATCGGCAGTAACAGAAAGGGACTTCCCCAGTACCGGACCTGACGGTGAGTCATCGTACTACATACGAAATGCCGGTTTGCCAATGATAAATTTTGGTGCAATTTATAATGATAAAAATATATATCTGGCAGCAAATGCTTGTTACAAAGAGCTTAAGCCACGACTTGCCACCGAAAAGAATTATATCGAAACCACCAAATCGCGTGGTATTATAGCAAATGCCCTTGCCAGATACAAAACAGATGATTTTTATGTTACAGCTTCTGCACTTTGGGGTCAAAATACTTATGATCTGCTTATGATAGGCGGCTATGCTGTCAGTGCCATTGATTCTGTCAGTGGTGTATGGACTTATACTCCGGTTGATGTAAGTGCCTTGTGGCTAGATGCAGAGTATGGGAAAGATCTTTTGCTTGGTATATTTTTGGGATATTCAAAGAATCACGGTGCAGAATCTGAAGTCGTCGGCAAATACTTCTCGAGGGGTGACGATATTGATTATATCTATCGCATATCTCCAAGAATTGTATATAATCAGGGCAAGACGCAGTTTGGGGCTGAATTTGAATATACTTCTGCGGCTTACGGTACAAAGGATAAATCCGGAGTTGTCAATGCTGATTACGAAGTGGCAAATCTAAGAATTGTTCTGTCTGCTTCGATATTTTTCTGATAAAATACTATTTTGTGCTCAGGTATTTGATAATTATCTCGAAATCCAGTGATACGCTGTAGTTTTTGAGATAATATTCATTTATCTCGTTAATTGATTTATCCGGTAACGGCTTAATAGACGACAAATCCGCAAGTGAAAGTAATCCCGGTTTGATACCCTCGTATCTTGCTTTGTCCTGTTTTACTCCTACAAATGTATTCTTACCCGAGAGTATTTTCGCAAGCGACCTAAAGCTGAATTTCTTCCTAAGCATTATCAGGGGGAGAATACCTGCAATAAGCATAAATGCAAGTGAGAAATCAAATACCCGTTTGATTATCCTGTAACGGAGTATGTTGATATTATATCTTGGCAGCATACTGCTTGTAAAAGTAATATTGTTGATTAGCTGAGACGCTACAAAATCCTCGTATCTGTGAGCTAAATGGAATTTTGTGTTCCTAACAGAATTTCCCGACAAAATTTGCATGACCTTTTCGCTGCTCATTTCGGGGTCGGTGATAATAATATTGTTTATCTTGTTTTCACGAATAATTGAGTCCAGATGTCTCAATTTCCCCAACCAGTTAACGTCGGATTCACTATCCGAAGATTCTTCGCTGATATAACCGATAAGATTAATATCCAGGGGATTCCCGGCTCTAAAATCATCAAGCATCTGAGAGAACGAGGACGGTCCGCCAAGGAATGCTGCCCTTACCTGCTGTGGTAATCCTGTTCTTAAAAATGAGTTGAGAAATATTCTGAACCCTGATGATATAAGAATAGAAACCGCAATTGTAGATAGTAGCGTACCGCGGCTGAAACGATATTCCGTAAAGAAGTAAGTAAGTGTAGAAAGTATCAAAAAGCTGAGAGTGTATCCAAAAACAGTATTTGTTATCGAGCCGGAGCTTTCGAAATATTCGCCCGCAAGTATCATACTGATTATCAATACAAAGGAAGGGACTATAAATACAATAGGATAGGCATAATCCGGAAATCCCGTAAAATCACCGAATACTATGTATGTACCTATAAAAAGACTGATAATGAGTGCTGCAACATCAAATGTTATAAGCATTAAATCCCGCTTATACTTGGATAAATATGCGAATAATGAACGAATTTTGATACCTGCTTTCATAAATTGCAAGAATAATCCCGAGCCGGAGTAATGCTTGCGTATGAATATTTCCATAGCATCATAAAAATGCCGGATATCATTTTGGCTGCTTCTTTTCGAGCTCTCTCCCTTGTAGTGAATAATTGATGTAGTATGCACATAGGCATTTTTATAACCTGAATTATGTACTCTGTAGCATAGGTCGAGGTCTTCGCCATACATGAAAAAATCTGAATCAAAACCGCCTACCGAGCGAATAATCTCTGCCTTAGAAAACATAAAGCAACCGCTTACCGCCTCGGTATAATATGTTTCGTCAACAGGCATAAATGTCTGATTGTATTTTCCGAATATTTTAGACTTGGGGAATAATGCCTGAAGCCCGAACAACTTGCTGAATGACGCAAATGGAGTTGGGAAACCTCTTCGGCACGAGCTTTGAAAAGTGCCGTCCGCATTAAGCACCTTGCATATTGAAATACCCACTTCTGAGTGATTTTCCATATAGTCGTGCATTACTTCGAGGGTATTCTCCTGCAAAATAGTATCAGGATTTAGTATCAGCAGGTATTTGCCACCAGCTTCGGCGATGCCGGCATTATTGGCTTTTCCGAATCCGATATTTTCGCTCAGGGAGATAAATTTAACTACTGGGAATTTTGGCTTCAGGTAATCTACCGAATTATCCTGCGAATTATTATCAACGACAATTATCTCAACACTGAGGTTTCTTTTTGCATCAATTATCGAGCGAAGACACTTGTAAAGGTAGTCCCGCACATTATAATTAACAATAATAATTGATATATCATATTGATGCATTCTATTTTGCCGGTATTATTTCTTTTTGTTCTTAAAAGAACCTTTGAAAATCTTCAGTTTCCAAACCAAAAAAATTGCTTCATAGATAATACTTTTATTCATTTTCGAAACGCCGGAGCGTCTGTCAACGAAAATTATAGGAATTTCCTTAATTCTGGCACCGTTAACCCACATTCTGAAATTCATTTCAATCTGGAATCCATAGCCGTTGGTTTTTACAGATCTTAAGTCTATTTCACTTAGCTTCGAGGCTCTGAAGCATTTAAAACCTCCGGTAGCATCCATCAGCGGCATTCCTGTAATTACGCGTGTGTACATATTTGCACCATAGCTGAGTATAAGTCTGCTCAGGGGCCAGTTAATCACATTAACACCTTTGATGTATCTTGAACCGATAACCAGGTCGTTGGTTTCGAGCTCTTTAAGCAGGTTAGGAAGTTCGTTGGGGTCGTGCGAAAAGTCGGCATCCATTTCAAAAATTGCTTCGAATCCTTTGTCGAGTGCATATCTGAAGCCATCACAATAAGCAGTTCCCAATCCCATTTTTCCTGGGCGTTCGATAAGGTGTATTCTGCTGTCGATTGCCATCATTTTTTTTACGGCAGCGGCAGTACCATCAGGAGAATTATCATCAACAATCAGAATATTCAAGCCATCAATTTTGCTGAGAACCTCATTGATGATTTGCTCTATATTTTCAATTTCGTTGTATGTAGGGATTACTACAATTGATTTCATATTAATTCCTGATTTATGTATTATGCTTGACCATGCCCGGTAATTACAAGGTAAACTGTACGTATAACAATTTCGACATCAAGACGAAGACTCATATTCTCGATGTAATAAAAATCACCCTTAATTCTGTATTTAATTTCGTCGAGCGACAAAGTATAGCTTGATGATTGTACTTGCCACCATCCTGTAATTCCCGGTCGCACTTTGAGACGTCTTTTGTAGTGTGGAATTGCACGTGAAAATTCTTCCACAAACTTGGGCTGCTCGGGACGTGGTCCCACAACGCTCATATCACCAAGTAAAACATTAACAAACTGGGGAATTTCGTCGAGATGCGTTTTTCGGATAAATTTTCCGAACTTAGTTACACGCGGATCGTTAACTACAGTCCATTTCTGCTCTTTTACCTCGGGCTCGAAAGTCATTGACCTGAATTTGTAAATATTAAATACTCTTCCATCTTTTCCGACACGTGGCTGAATGTAAAGAAAAGGTCCTTTTGAATCCAATTTTACGAAGATAGCAACCAAAATCCAAATTGGTAATCCTCCAAGCAGTACCAGCAAGCTGAATGTGATATCGAATATTCTTTTCATAGCTTCCTGCCATGGCTTCATAAGTTGGGTACTGATATCTATCAATGGAATACCATATAGATTATGAGTTTTTGCCTGTCCTGTGAATATATCATACAAATCCGGCTCTATCCTTACGCGTAAGTTTCTGTCGGAGCATACAGATACGACAGAAAGCAGTAAATCGTGGTTGGTTTTGTCAGAGCATATTATCACTTCTTCGGGGTGAATAGTATCTATTAGGTGTTCGAGGTCGTCGAGATGTCCTAATACCTGATTATTAAAGTCGTGTACGGGATAATTGGTATCAAAAATATCATCTGACTCAATCAATACAATCCCCAAAGATTTAAATCCCCACGAAGGACTTTGCTCTGTTTTCAGATAAAATTCAAATGCACGGCGGGCTGTTCCGACAATTAATACCGGAATTGTCAGCTTACGCGATGTTCTTAATTTCTTCTCAAAATTCCGTGCAGCCATCCTGCCGAAAAGAACAGATACAGACATCAGAAGAACATAAATAAAGTAGAGCTGTCGTGGCGATGAAGCGCTGTCGTATATTACCAGGAATATTATAAAGGCACACCCGATCAGAGTGACCTTGAGTACTGCCCATATTTCATCGAAAGGTGATCGCTCGTACCAATTTTTGTACATCCCCGAAAAAAAGAAAACATTGAGCCAGTAAAAAAGGAAAAGCATTGTGCCCATTGCTACTTCGACTAAGCCGGGCTTGACTATAACAGAATAAATGCCGCTCTCAAACCTTATGTAATAGTATGTAAGATAGCTGAATATTACTGCTATCGAATCTACTATTACCTGAATGAGTATCTGTGAATGCCTCGACCGGAATATCGGCTTTTTTGTTGCCAAAGATTCGAGTCTTGATTGAGCTTCACTGAGAACTTTGCTGTTTATTACCATTAATTATTTAAATACACTTTTAGATAAATTCAAAAATAAGATTTTTTTCTTTATAAATAAACTATTGATATATTTATGTTTCCGTCAATTTGTTGTGTTCGGAATTAATGTAAATCATCTCAGGAATTAAAGCCTTCACGATTCCAAATAGCATTCTGACGCTTTGACAAAAACCTGAACAATCCTAAAAGTGAGCTGTAATTCATCGAAACAAAAAATAAAAATATTCGCAACTTTGTGAATGGTATGTTTAATTTTTCGAATATCCAACCTATGATTGCAAACCCATAAAGCATTATCTGTGGAATCACAAAGAGATAAAATATCATCATCGAATAATTGCTGAATATGGATGTAACTCCAAGCAAGATAAGAAATATCGGCGACAGCCATCTGAAAATTTTGTGTGACCAGATGAAGAAAGCGGTCATACCGTAGTCATGAGCACTCAGCAATTTCTTGTGATAGGAAACGGTAGCCCATCCTCCGGCAACAGCACGGACTCGTCTGTGAAATTCATTGCTGAGACTTTTTGGTCTTACTTCGTAAGCTTTGGCATCTTTGGCAAAAAGCAGGCGATTTTTACTCTCCAGCACACAGTAAATGTTATGTAAGTCATCACATACCAGATTATTGGGAATATTTCTGAACAGATCTTTTCTTATTCCGTAAAAATACCCTAGTGAGTTTACGTTAGAGCCGATTTCACCTTCGAGAATTCTTATTTTTTCTTCGTATCTGTGGTAAACAGAATCACCCTGACTGCCTGCATTCTCGGTTTTTCCGTCACCCACAACTGTCTGTGATGCTATTACTCCACCAACTTTCGGGTTAGCAAAGTAAACAACGAGGTTTTTTATGGTATTGGTGTTTAGTCTTACATCTGCATCCATAAACAAAATAATGTCTGTCTGTGCCGAAGGTACTATATTATTAAGCAGGTTATTCTTTCCGCCTCTGGATACTTTAATCAGTTTTACATTACTGTTGTTATAAGAGAAAGACTCGACGATTTCATTTGTTTTGTCCTCCGAGCCATCCGAGCCGACGATGATATTCAGTTTATCTTTGGGATAATCGGAATTCAGCACAGAATTCAATGCTCCAGCTATCAATTCCTCTTCGTTGTATGCTGCTATGATTACAGTTATTTCGGGATAATACTCTGCCGGTGGTACTATACGATGTGGTATCAGTTTCGACAAAAAAAGTAGTATTATAGGATAAAATATGTAAGAATAGATTGTCAGAAATGCCAGTAATATTATTTCTGTACCGTTCAACTATTGCCCTGCTCTTTATTTATAATAGTAAGATTTTGATGAATATATTTAGTTAAATTTGATTTCTAAATATTACATAATGATTAATTAAAAGAATTATTGCATTTATCGGGCAATTTAAAGTACATAATTAAACGGGATAAATAATAATAATTTCATCACCACAACTACCCGACGAGTATATTTAAATTATTAATATATATAGATATACATAATTTTATATAGTTTTAATATGATTTATAAATCCTTTTAAAATGATACAATTTATAAAACATTCTGATACACTTACTTTCGCAACATAAAAATTGTTCTTTAAATTTTATAAGGGTACGAAACAGATGTATATCGAAATTTTTAAGACAGGCACGCACAATGATTCCAAAGGTAATACAGGTACTTACTCACCTCAAGACATTGACACAATAGCACTCAACTACAAGCAACGACTTGACGACAATCCGACAAACTACTGTCCGGTAGTGAAGGGGCATCCCGAAACTGATGCACCTGCTATGGGCTGGGTCAGAAAATTGTTCAGAAGAGCTGATTCCCTTGTTGCTGATATTGATATCACCAACAACGATTTTGCAAATTCAATCAGAGAGGGTGCCTTCAAAAATGTATCAATTGCTCTTGATAATGACCTGAATTTCATTCATTTGGGATTTTTGGGAGCAGTAAAGCCAGCAGTTGAAGGTCTGAACATTTATAAGTACAGCGATGTGAGTGAATTTGCCGCTTATGGTGATGATGAGGAATTCATCAACAAAATATGCTATGAGTATTCAGGTAAGATAAATGAACTTGCTAAGCTAAATCAGGAATATCAGAGCAAAATCAATTCATATTCAGAGAGTATGATTGAAAAAGATGCAAAAGAAATAATTTCACATTTCGAAAAGGATAATCCTACTCTTTCGGTTGAAATTTATGAAGATGTAAAGAAACTTCTGACCGAAGCTAGAAATGATGCTAAAGACAGAAAAGAAGATTATTACCGCGAAATGCAACAAACATTGAGAAAAATTGCTGAAATCAGAGCTAATGATAATTCAGACAATCCCAAAAGGAGTTCATCACACAAATACAGTATCGAGAGAAGTAAACTGCACGACAAAGTAAACGAACTGATAAGTACCAACCCCGGCATGACCTACGAAGATGCACTTAATTACAGACTTTTTTAATATTTTCAACCAATCAAAAGGAAAGAATAAATGTCCACATCAAGAATTGATGATTTAAGAATTGTTGACCCTGTACTTACTTCAATAGCTCAGGGTTTCGAGAACAGCTCTTATATTGCAGAAAAGTTATTCCCAACAGTAAAAGTTAGCAAGCTAAAGGGCAAAATTCCCGTATTCGGCAAAGATGCATTTGTCATCAGAGCCACCGAGAGAGCAATCAGAGCGAGCTCTAACAGGATAATGCCATCAGATTTTGAGATGATTACATTCAATACTCAAGAGCGCGATATCGAGACTGCCATAGACTATCTCGAGGAGGAAGAGTCGCCCGACTATTTCAGATACGAGCAGCGGGTAACCAAGAATCTCGTTGATATACTTAAACTCGGCAAAGAAAAGGAAGCTGCCGACCTTGCACAGAACGAAAACAACTATTCTGTGGATATGTACGATACGCTGACCTCGGATACTGCATTCAGCAACTACGAGTCAATTACCAATCCCCTTGATATTCTCAAAGATGCTATGAATACAGTGCGAAACAAGATTTCAAGATATCCCAACACAATGGTAATAGGTATTTCAGCATTTGATAAGCTGATGAATCATCCCATGCTGACAGAACTGGTTAAATATTCGGGATTGGCAAAGCTGAACAAGAATATTCTTGAGCAAATCCTGAATATTGATGAAATTCACGTAGGTACAGCAGTTTATTCCGCTGATGGAGAAGTATTCTCAGACGTATGGGCTGATAACGTTATCCTAGCATATGTTGATAAGACACCCAAGCAAAAACGATCTGAATACAACCCAAGTTTCGGATATACACTTCAGAGAGATGGTAAGCCGGAGATTGATACATACTACGAAAATGGAGGTAAGCTGAAAGTAATCAGAAATACTGATAATTACGGTGTATTCATCACTTCGGGTGATGCTGCATATCTTATAAAAAATACTGTTCAATAATTAAAAAGGAGTAAAAAACAACATGTCATTCAACGACAAAACATTTAACGCACTGGCATTTTTCAGTATCAAGGCGGCGGCCGACCTGCCTGCAAACAGGTTTGTCGGATTTGATGGAAATATCGCAGCTCTCGAATCAAAATCTCTGGGTGTAACTCAATACGACTGTAGTAGCGGAGATTATGCATCAGTTATTACCATAGGCACGGCTGTTGTCGAAACTTCCGTAGCTGTCAGCGCAGGCGACAAGCTGACTGCAGACGAAAACGGACTTGCTAAGAAAGCAATAGGTACGGCCCTGATAAATGGCAGATCGCTGGATACTATTTCAGCGCCGGGCTTTGTGAGAATTCTGCTCACAACATAAATTGATTTTTTGCTATGGTAATTTACAAATCTACCTGTACCATTACTTACATGTAACACATCTTCAACAAGCCGGAGCTCTGTTTGCTTGCATCGTGCTCCGGCACATATTAATCAAAGGATAATAATATGGCTTATTCCAGTGATTCCGATATCATAAATTATCTCAGCACGGAAGAATTGTCGTCACTGACAGGCAGCACAGAGATTGACTACGCAAAGATTGAGTTTGCAAGGGAGCGTTCCGATGCCTTTATTGACCTTTTTCTGCAAGGGAAAGTGAGTTTTGACAAAGAGAATGTTCCGGTGATAATCAACCGCATATCTGTAGAGCTTACGATAGTGTTTCTGTACGAAAACTATCATAATTCAGATGAAATACCAAATATGATTCAGCGAAGAAAACGTGATATTACAAGATTACTTCAGGATATTGCCGCCTCTAAGCTTGTCCTTGCTCCAAACACAACTTATGATACAATCTTATGTTTAACTAATTCAATAAAATAAAATGGAAAATAAACTAAAAGCAATCGCAGAGAAAATCAAAAGGCATTCTTTATGGATTTTGCCTGCAATAGTTGCATTGATTATTCTCTCTCCGGCAAAAGCCGAAATAAGAACATTCCTTTTGGTGCTTAGCATAGAATGTACCGCAATTTTCATGTCTGCATTATCTGCACGGGTATATACAAAAATGGACTTTACAAAAGAAGCTGTGAGCAACCTCGGTTACATTTTTATAGGAGTTCATCTATGCGTCGGATTATCTGTACTTGGCGTATATATTGCACAATTTACACCTTGATGCTAATCATGAACAGCGAATCATTTTCAATCACAAAATACATGCTTCCCTGCCCGGAGAAGCTACTTATCGGGTCAGAGAAAATCCTCTTCAATGAGCTTTATAATTCGCAGAATATACCTATTGATAATCTAAGGGCGAAATATCTGGCATCTGTTGGCTTGAAAGGTAATCATCATTATTGTGCAGCAGCCCAGTATTACTGCTTTGCCGAGGCATGCAGAAGAAATAATATTCCTTATTCCGATATTCCTTTGCCAAAAACCGGTTTAGCACGAAAGATGCTTTCATACGCCAGTTCGAAAGGTGTAAAAGTGCAATTCACACCTCACAGGAATGATTTGCTGGTGTGGAGACTCGCAGGCAGCAGCTGGAGAGGCCATATCGAAAGAATAGTTGAGATTTATCCTGCGGGTTGGGTAAAAACTATAGGGTTTAATGTGTCGCGAGGCACTAAAAAGGGAAGAATTTACTTTATGAAACGAAATATATATCATCCTGTGGGAAAGCTCATTGTAGCGGGTTTGATAGGTTTTGGTGAGGTGCGTGAATGAATTTGTTTATGACAAAGAACAAAAATGCCGCATCAGGCTTCGTTACCAAATGGTATCCCATGCAACTTACAAATCTTGACAGCAGAGATAAATTTTATGTCGCTTCAAGTATTACTGTTGTCTGGAATGATATGCGGTTTACACTTAATCAGAAACCGATATTGAAAATTGAGTTTTCGCAAGATAGCCGTAATCCAGTATCTGCAAGGGAATTTGCGATTGACTCAGAGAGTAACAGCAACGATATACTTTTGCTCTTGCTTGTAGAGCAGCTCAAATATGTAAGGGTTACCTACAATTCCGAAGCATGCACTGAAGGTATTTTAAACATTTTAATAAATTACAGGTAAAAATATGCCGATAAAATATTTGCCACAGCTAAGTGGAAATCCCGAATGGGGTGAAATCTCAGGCGATATATCAAGTCAGAATGATTTAAATGAGGTACTCTCAGGATTTAGTCCTACGAATCATAATCACAGCTTATCTTCATTGATCGAAAAGAGTTACAGCTCACTCAGTGATAAGCCTGATTTGAGTAAATTTTTGAAATATACAGATATAGTCTTGACTCCTGCTATCATAACAGATGGTATTGATGACTATTTAACTATTGCTGATTTCCCGGTTGCACTGCCGGGAAAAAGCTTTTCACTTATCATGAGAGCCGGTCTTGTAAATTATTACGAAGATGCTCTATTATTCGACAACCTTAATCTAGTCAATAAATCCGGTTTCTGCCTTTCGTGCAATTATGGAATTGTCAAATTCTCAATCGGAAACGGTACGGATATCTATACTGCAAATCATTCATTTACTATCGAGGAGGGCAGGATATATCAGTTTGCTGTCAGCTTCGACGCCTTATCCAATAAGTTGATATTCTCGATAGATAAACTTGCAGAGGAACATTTCTTTCCGGATTTAGGAGATTATGAAGTAAATTTGTCTTACCCGACAATCGGAAAAAGAGGAGCCTCATATTTTGCCTTACTGATCCATTCAATTTCATTTATTAGAGGCGCCATAGAAATCGCCGAAATAATTGAACTATTCGACAATTATAATTTTTCGGTAAATAAGTTCCTGAAGTATAAAGACGAGATGGATTTTCTGCTTTATCCCGAGAATTGCAGTTATCATAATTGGACAGATATTTCACCAAACTTAACAGACGCAGCAATGCATGGTGGAATTTCTCCGGTATATCGCCCGAATAAAATTGTACTTTACAAAAGGGGAATTGACGAAGACATTACGATCGAAAATGCGATTGCGTCGGGCTACTCCGCAGATTATCTTATAATAATTAATCAGTCATCATCAGTGTGCGAGTTAGATGTTTTGATAGATTCGCAATACTTCAAATCAGGGATTACGATACCGGGGTACGGGGAAGAAATTATTACCATAAACAGAATGTACAAATTACAGCAAGCTACTCCGCTTTCATTTGAATTCGAAAGTACTACATTTGAAATAGATATTGTATTGCTTATGAGTAAACAACTATTGGAGTTCTAAAAAAAATGAAAATCACATTTACCGAAATGCTGATAATGATAATATTAATTATCACAGCTTTAAATTCATACTTTCTGATACGCTCGGGCAACAAGGATAATAATATTGGGAATATCGTAATTGACACAATCTACAAGGAGAGGGTTATCGAACCTATTGTAGCTAAAAAGATAAGCGCCCGCAGAATAAAATCATCGCAGGTGGATTCTTCATTCAGAGCTGTTGCAGATACCGTAATAAACAAAGATACTATCAGCATCAGTTATGCTTATCCTGAGGATTATTTTGATTTTGAGATGCGACATGCACCTGATTCCCTGATGCAACGAGTGATAACAATCAACAGGGATATTGTAATCCCTGAACCATGGTGGGAGAATCCACTGTATTTTGCGGCAGGCCTGATAGCTGGTCTGATAAGTTATATTATTATTATTTAAGTGGAGTAACTATGAATTATCTTACTGACGAGTTAATCAAACCTAACAGTAATTATCGAAATATCAGTCAATTAGGTATTTTGCCGCAGATAAGCAAAACATTGCTTAGCAGAGGTAATCCTTATAGTAAAATACGAGAACTAAAAAATGACTCTCATGTATGGAGTTGCATTCAATCCCGAAAAAGCGGAACTCTTACGCTTGACAGTTTTTTAGATGCCAATGAATGTAGCACCGAGACAGTTGAATTCATCAAAAATATTCTTAACTCTATTGATATGAATAAGTTCGTTGATGAACTGCTGGATGCTCCATTGATGGGATTTCAGGTGCATGATATAATCTGGAAATATTCAGGTGAAAATAATCAGTACCTTGTTCCCGGAAAGCTGGTATCCCGACCTCAGGAGTATTTCGGAGTAGATGAACATGGCGACATTATGTACAAAGCATCACTTGATGATGAATACAGGAAGATTCCGGAATATAAATTCCTTATTACAGGCAGTCTGAATTATAACGAAAATCCATTGTCAAACTCATTGCTTGCCAAGTGCTACTGGAATGTAATTTTCAAGAATACTGCTGTAAAATTCTGGGTAAACTATACCGAGAAGTATGGTTTCCCGCTGATAATCGGTCAGTATAACCGTGGTGCCTCGCAGCACGAAATCCAGAGTCTTGGCGAAGCTTTGCAAAAAATGACCGATGATACTGTGCTTGTAACGCCAATGGATATTGACCTCGAACTCAAGGAAGCAAAACGAAGCTCTTCGGCAGAACTTTACAAAGAATTGATACATTTTTGCAATAGCGAAATATCCAAAACTCTTCTTTCGGAGACTCTTACAACCGAAATGAGGAGTGGCTCGTATGCCGCCGCACAGACACATTACAGAATCAGGCGGGAAGTTGCCGCAGCAGACTCATCTTTGGTTGAGTCGAGTATTAACAGGTTGATAGCATATACCATTAAGCTAAATTTCGATAGCGACAAATATCCAAAATTTAAGTTTGTTATAAATGACTCTGACAACTTGAATAAAATTGACAGGGATATACAGCTCAACAAAGCGGGTGTCAAGTTCAGCAAATCTTATATCATGCGAACTTACGGGCTATCCGAAAGCGACTTCGATATTTAATCCAAAATTATTATTGCGAATTGATGCTAATTTAATACTTTTGAAATCATTAATTTCACTATTCGGGCATTGTTATGAAAATTCTTACAGCTTTGGCGATAATAGCACTCATTGTATCATGCAATTTGGCACCGGCATCAAGGGAGTACACCCGGAATTCACAGGATTACGATACAACTGCAAGAGTTACGGGAATTGGCGGCATATTCTTCTTTTCGGATAATCCTCAGGCTGCAAGGCGCTGGTATGGTGCTAATTTGGGACTTGAGATTGATAACTATGGCTCTGTGTTTGAATTCAGGAATGCACAGAATCCCGATGAGATAAACTATTTTAGGTGGAGCCCTTTCGATAGAAAAAGCGACTATCTCGAGCCATCAAAAAAAGAATTCATGATAAACTACAGAGTGAATAATCTGGTAAAATTGCATGAAAAACTCATAAACAACGGTGTTACAATCATTGATACAATTACCACTTATGAATATGGTAAATTCCTGCATATTCTCGACAACGAGGGCAATAAAATTGAATTATGGGAGCCGGTAGATAGTGTTTTGACAAAAATCGGCGGCAAAACTACCAAATAATCGAAGGTAATCATACTATTATCTTTAGTGATACGTTTTTGTAATTTATTATTTTTCTTATTGGTTATTAGTGAAAGAAGAACTCGAAAATACTTTCCCGTTGAGCAAAAACAACGTTATCAAAGGTAGCCGGCGGCTTATAAGAGAGAAGATTATGCAAATTATCTTTGCTCACAAAATGTCGGAAACAGACTTTGAACTGCTATACAACAACATTTTCAACAGAGATTTTAACTTTGGTGACGAAGAAGAACAAACCATTCCTGATAAATTGCTCAAGCCCGACGAAGTATTTGAGCTGGAAGCAGATGTTCCGATAGCATGGACAAAAAGAGAGTCCGAATATGCACACACTCTTCTGAGCCTCACCATGAAAGATTACGAAGAAGTTGATGCCAGAATAAAAAGTGCTGCTAATAATTGGGAAATAGAAAGAATTTCGCCAATAGACAGTATTTTGATACATCTTGGTGTTGCTGAATTTATGCACTTCCCTGATATACCATCAAAAGTGACTATGAACGAAATGCTCGAAATCGCAAAGAAATTCTCTACACCAAAAAGCAATATATTCATAAATGGTGTGCTCAATTCAATTCTGCTCGAACTGACTGAAGAAGGTAAGGTTGTAAAAACCGGCAGGGGACTTAGGCAGTAAACCGGCTATCTCAGAAGTATAATATCCAATTTTGGATATTATACTTACTTATTCACAATCACCTTAACTGCTCTGCTTTCGGTGCCGTGCTTGATGGTAATTAGATAAATACCTGATTGTACATCGGAGCAATCCCAAACCAGAATACCGCTGTAACTTGTTAGTTTGTCAATTCGTAATTTCTCTTTTCCGGCTACTTTTGTACCATAAATGCTATAAACCGCCATATCGCCGTTTTCAATATCTGTGCTTGTATCCCAATAAATCAAAGAGTGTACTTCGTTAGTTGCAGGTAATGGATATGGCGGATAAGTATAAAGATAGTTTTGGGTTTCGGTGTGTGATTCAGTTACAGAAGTTGGATTACCAATTGGCTTTAACCAAAATAAATTCATATTTCGATTATCATCTTTATATAAAGCCACAAATCTATCATTGATTTTTTTGAGATTTTTCATTATTAAACCATTATTAGGCAATAGATAATACTCCCATTTGCTTTTATCGAAAAGGTCCGTTGTTTGAAATAGTGTATCTTCTATAGCTATATAATATTTTTCATTATCGTAAGTAATGGCATTAAAATTACTGGGATATGTTTTGCCTGAAGCTAAAAGTAATTTGGAATGATAAATACGACGAATACTACCATCATCAATATTCATTAGATCAATCATTAGTGTTGAATCTTTGCTATTGGTCATAAAGAAAGCAACTTGTTTAGAATTAATCGAATACAATTCTTTATAATGAAGTAATGATACAGTTGAATCATATTTTTTAATTATATCCCAATTCTTGCCTTTATCCGAAGTAAATTTTATTTCATAGTTCTTATCTATTGTATTAAAACAACTTATCATAAATGTATTTGTATCTGAGCTGTGAAAATAATATACTATCAAATTTAATATATTGAAAGAGCTCAAATAATCAAATTCTTTAGTAAAGAATGAAATGTAAGTCACGTTATTGTTGTTATAATAGAAATTATTTGCAAAAATTAAATTCTGATTTGTTATTTGCATATTTGGTAATCTATAATATAATCTATTTACAACTCCGAATCCATCCTTTTCTATTTTATTATCACCAACAGAATTAATTGAGATAATAGCTTTTTTAGCATCATTTTCATTATTCTTTGCGAATAAATATAACTTATCTCCATTTGTTTCTATGTATTTATAAATAATTCTGTTATATTCATTGTATTTGCTATAATCATATTTATAAAATGGTTGAAATGTTATACCCATATTGTCTGTTTTATAAATTTGACCTAAATACTCACCATAAAAACCTTCAGAGTAAAATAATAACTTTGAATCTGTAAATTGATCAGGAGAAGATGATGCTGATAAGTAAGACTTAAAGTCAATATCATTACTTTCCAACTTTATTGAAACTATTAATTTATTACTCCCAACTATCATAATTTTGTTTTTGTGGATGATAAAACTATTAGGGTCAATAGTATATATAGCAGCATTAAGATTATCCGCTCCAGAAATAATTATTAATGAATCTTTGTTTATTATCTCATATATATTGAGACCAGAATTGTATGCACCATCAATATGCAAGTTGGAGAAAGTCAAATAGTAGAATTTACCTTGAATAGATTTTAAAAAACCTACATATTTAATATTATAAACAACATCAATATTGCCAAAATCTTGTGTTTTATAAATTGTATTACCTATTCTGAATACAAAGTTGCTTTCAACAATATCAATTTCGTACATTGAATTTATTGTTGTACCAAATACTTGGGGCATATCTATAGTATCTGTTACTGCAAGCTGCTTATCATGCTTAATAAACCTTGCAGAATCAATTGCCACATAGTAATAGTCTTTGAAGTATGCTATTGACCTACGGTATTGAAATTTGAAGGTTAGAGGCAATGGTGGTGAAATTAATTTTGATTCACTTATTTTATTGAAATTGCTATCCAACAATAAAACTTTATCAGGAGTTCTTACAAAATAGCCATCTTTGCTTTCGCTAATTGCTTCAATTTGTTCGTTTATATCATAAATTAAATTCCATTTCTTGAATTTATCATAAGATTCTGCAACTTGACCTTTATTATTAACAGCAACAATTTTATCATTATTCCAATATATTTTCAAAATCAGATGGTTTTCAAAGACTTTTATTTGCTCCCATGTTTCTGCATTGTCATAACTAATGAGCATCGAACCATAATCACCATAAGTAATTACAGTATCACCCTTTGCTTCGATACCAATAAAATTTATTTGTAATGGAGTAATTTCAAATTGGTTAGAATATAATAAAATACAAGCAAAAAGTTGATATATAAATATGCTCAATACTAATTTCATGTTTAGTACAATTTTTGAGTTACAAAATTCAGGAATTTCAGGTCAATCGCTGATTAATACCCTGTAATGCTGTTTTTTCTATTCATCGCATTTTGTTGTGCTTAACCGAAAACAATCGCTTATTTCTAATTCATTGATTGGATCAGGTGGTATATTTATTGGTGTTGGACATTCTCCAATTTCACCTTCACTCCCTATAAAAGTTCGAGTAGGCCCTATAGGGGGCAAGTTGCTGTAACAGTACCTCCAAGTCTCAATACAAGTACTTTGATTTTCAATACAAGGTTGGAAATATATTAAGTCATCCCTTTTTTGTTTTTGCCAACAAATTGTTCTTGATATTTTAAATTCAATAACACCAATCTGTTTTTCGCAAGGCTCTAAATCTGCATCAAGGCAAATATACTGTTTTAAGAAATCCCAATTATAAATTTGCTCTTCAATTTCTTCATGAACTTTCTGATAAGGCCATGTTTGATTACACCACCAAGGCTTTTTGTTATACTCGCTAATGAAAATAGAATTCTCATTTGGATGAGTAAATGCGCAATCAAAGCAAATTTTAACATCATATTCGCATCCATTTACCATGATTGTTACCGTTGTAGATGACATATAACCACATGGTTTGCTATTCAAATTGATATAGCTATTTAATATTAGCAATAAAATAATAAATGGTAGCATCTTAATATATTTGTAATTAGTTAATAGGCTTTTAATAAGTAAATAAATGATAGCAAACAAATTAGTCATATATGAATCCCTTATAAATATTAATTAAACATTATACCCAAAATAGGCAATTATCATAATAAATATCAAAAACACATCCAAAATCAAATGCAAGTTACATAAATTAATTTTATTAAACAAATATTTATTTTTGTTTATCAATAATTTATTCTTTCAATAAACTATTTGATAAATGAACATAATTTATATATGTATGAAAGATGAAAATTCATTTTGCCACATAAAAGTAAAAAATAATTTATTTTATGCTATATAAACTTCTACTTATTCACTACCGTTTTTACTGCTCTGCTTTCGGTGCCGTGCTTGATGAAAATACAAGCAAATTCATTGTCGAATTAAGCGATAATTAATAAAACTTATACTGTTGCGTTTATAAATTGTCTATAATATAATTAATTTTTGAAATTGATGCATCTAAATTGAATTTTATTTTGGAGTACAATGAACTCACAAGCAATTGATAATAAAATTGAGCTTATCCAGTGGTTGTCTACTTTAGAGGATTCGATAATCATTGAAAAACTAATGAAGTTTAAGAAAGAAGAAACTACAGAATGGTGGCATAAAATTTCGGGTGAAGAGAGAGAATCAATTGAAAGCGGGATTCGAGATGCTGATAACGGTAATTTAACACCCCATTCAATCGCAAGAAAAGTTTATGAAAAATGGTTATAAAATTCTTTGGACAGATTACGCTCTGAATGAATTTTATAAGACGATTACTTATCTTGAAGAAAATTTTTCGGATAAAGAAATCAGATAACTTTCATCAAAAATTGAGAATATTATTGAATTAAAATCAATTAATCCGTATATATTCCCGAGATCAGATATTATGGGTGTTTATAAAGTTAATAATTTAAGATACAATACTTTATATTACAGAATAAATACAAATAATGTTGAAATATTATCATTTTTTTCAAACAGACAAAGTCCAGATAATCTCAGAATTTAGAATTACGATGAAATTGAGTAAAAGAATTTAAATCATAAATATAAGTACCGCTTATTGATGATTGTTTTTATTTAGAAATCTTTGATACATAGAGATTTCCATCCAGGTAAAACCTTAGGGGCAACTCTGCAGATTTAGTAATTCCTATCCTTGTGCCTATTGCGATTGCTGAGTCTGTGTAAAGATTAAGGTCGCACACAAAGAGATCATCAGATAGTAAAGAGTTTTTATTATTACTTAAATCGAATCCGAAACTTTTTGCAAGATTTCCCGGTCCTTTACAAAGTTCCGGAATATTATTATTTCTTCTATTCGCAATCATAACCTCGATACCGGCTATGGGCTCAACAGCACGAATCAATACTGCTGAGCCATATCCCTGCTTTTGTGTAACAATATTTACGCAATGATGAACTCCATATATTAAATAAACATAGAATGTACCACCTCTCATAAACATTGCTTCATTTCTACTGTTCAACCCCTTGAATGAATGGCTCGATTCGTCACCTGAATGAAGATATGCCTCAGTTTCGACAATGATTCCTGCAATTATATCATCAGATTTTTTATATACAAGAACTTTTCCTAATAGTTCTTTTGCAACTATTTCAGGCGTCTGCTCATAAAAATCCACCCGTAAACGCTGAGACAGCATATCCTCGAAACTGTAATTCATTCTCAATTTTATTCTACATTTAAGTACAAAGGACCATCAGGACCTAAAGGTATCCCGATCAGCATCCAGATAATCAAAAGCAGAGTCCAAATCAAAGTAAGTATAAATGTATATGGAATCATTGTTGAAATGATTGTACCGATACCATATTTATCATCATATTTTTGAGCAAAAGTAACAATCAGAGCAAAATAACTCATCATAGGTGTGATTAGATTAGTAACTGAGTCGCCGATACGGAAAGCAGCTTGTGTAAGTGCCGGATGATAGCCAAGAATCATGAACATAGGTATAAATACGGGTGCCATTATTGCCCATTTTGCAGAGGCAGAGCCCATAAACAGATTGATAAATGCCGACAACAGAACAAATGCAATTATCAGGGATACACCTGTCAGCGAGATGTCTCTGAGTAGTTCAGCTCCGTTGATTGCGAGTATTAATCCTAAATTTGAATAGCTGAAAAAATATACGAACTGAGCTGCAAAGAATACCAGCACTATATAGCTTGCCAGGCCGCTCATTGAGTGAGTGATATGGCGAACTGTATCTTTGTCATTTTTGATGGTTTTAGTTATTACACCATATACTAAGCCGGGAATAAAGAAAAATATTAATATACCGATGATTATCCCATCAAAAAATGGCGAGTGTAAAACCGAAGCATCTTTAGGATTTCTGAAAATGCCCCACTCCGGAACTATAGTCATTGCAAGAGCAATTATTACCAACAGCAAACTAAGACCTGCATATTTAAGCCCCTTTCGCTCGGTGGGATTGAGCTGCTCAATAGATAATTTTTTAGCATCACCTTTGTACTCGCCCAGCCTTGGCTCAACAATTTTCTCTGTAACCCAAGTACCAATTATTACCACAAAAATTCCCGATGTAAACATGAAATAAAAATTTACGGCAGGATTAATTACCAAATCAGGATTCAGAATTTGTGCAGCAGAGGTTGACAAGCCTGCCAAAATCGGATCTACCGATCCAATCAGGAAATTTGCTCCAAATCCCCCGCTGACTCCACTGAATGCCGCTGCCAAACCAGCCATCGGGTGACGCCCCAAAGCATGAAACATCATAGCACCAAGAGGTATCAGGATTACATATCCTGCCTCGGAAGCCAGGTGAGAGATTATTCCCGCAAATACCAATGCGGCAGTGATCAACCTTGGTGGTGCCGATAACACAAGAGCCCTTATCATCACTGAAAAAAGTCCTGAGCCCTCTGCTACACCTATCCCCACCATCACTACCAATACATAGCCCAATGGTGGAAAATTAACGAAGTTTTTTGTTATATTGGTGTATATCCATCTAAAACCGTCAGCACTCAATAAGTTATTCACTGTAATTGCTTCTTTGCTTACAGGATGTATGGCTGAGAAACCGGCATAATCTGCTACCAGTGAAAATATTGCTACAATTAGTGCTAGGAGTGCAAACAGCGTAGCAGGGTGAGGCAATTTGTTGCCTACTATTTCAATATAATCGAGTGATTTGAGAAATATCTTCTGAAATTTCCCTTTTTTTAATGTTGATTCAGTCATGGGAATATTGGTTAGTTAGTATTATTACAAAAATAATAAAAATGATATAATTAATAAGAGAAAAATGAATGACAAACTATTGATAAACTAATTATTAACTGTTTGCGTGATTATATGTGTATCCTTATTTTTTATAATGTTATCAGTATCGCAGTTTAGAAAACATTATCTTTGTAAGTACTAATTAAATAAAGAATACCGGTATTTACCCGAGTCTGTGATCTAAACCTGATTTGCGCAGTTCTTTTTTAAAAGTGAATACTTCAAAAAAATTCTAAATATGGACAGAAAACAATTTTTAAAAATTATGGCATTATTGCCACTGGTACCGATCACCATGAACTCAAATGCTCTTAGCAAAATTTCTTCGGAATTGAAGAAAACAGAAAGAATGCCATCGCTTTTTTTGGGTCATGGCAGCCCAATGAATGCTATCGAAGAGAATGAATTTGTAGCAACATTCAGAAAAGTAGGCAGAGAAATACCCAAGCCAAAAGCTATTTTATGTATTTCAGCTCATTGGGAAACATCGGGAACCTTCGTAACGGCAATGGAGAAGCCACGAACAATACATGATTTCGGAGGATTCCCGAAAGAACTTTTCGAAGTGCAGTATCCAGCAAAAGGTGATCCAAAATTGGCAGAGCAGACAAAAAATATTATCAAAAAAACGGAAGTTGCTCTTGACCATAAATGGGGGCTCGACCATGGCGCATGGAGCGTAATTAAGCATTTGTATCCAAAAGCAGATATTCCTGTAATTCAAATGAGCATTGATTATACCAAACCACCTCAGTACCATTATGAGCTGGCTAAAGAGATTACAGTATTACGGGACAAGGGTGTAATGATCATCGGAAGCGGAAATATAGTACACAACCTTCGGCTAGTAGCATGGAACAAATTAAACGATACTTTTGCTTTCGACTGGGCAGCCGAAGCAAGACAAAAAATTAACGATTATATAATTGATGGCAACCACAAAAGCTTGATTAACTACAAATCAAACGGGAAATCTTTCGAGATGGCAATACCTACGCCCGAGCACTATCTTCCGCTTTTGTATATTTTGGCTCTCAAAGATAAAAAAGATAACATTTCGCTATTTAATGATAAGCCCGTTGCAGGGGCTTTGACGATGACTTCAGTAAAAATTGATTCTGACAATTAGAATTGCTGATAACAGCTTCGATAATTTATGAGTTTGAAGCGATGGATGAAAAATATCTTCCTCCATAAGTCTTAGTGTTTTGTCTATTGATAACTTAGCTTTATGATTGAAAATTCACAACTTGCTATACTTCTTCTCAAAAGCATTTGTTCAAACCAGTTTCATTGTTAGTTGCCTGAAAGTAGAGCAATTAAATCTTCAGCTGACTCTTCATTTAACAAGCCTGAATTATATTCCTCAATTGGAGATTCTGCTGATTTTAAAATTAATTCTCTTTTCTTTTGAATAATCCTCTTTTTAATGACATCAACAAGTTGAATCTGAATCTTTAGTGGCAAATTGTCCACATTTTCTAAAATCATATTGTATTGCATTTTGCTCAAGCCATTAATTTAGCAAGTAATTGAAAGATCCGATTTGCCTATATTATTATTTTCTTTTATAGTATTAATGTTGTTATCACCCTAAATACTTCTCCCATAGCGGATTACACGAAATAAAGTGCCCTGATTGGTAGAAGTCTTTACATACTCAGCCTGCACTGAGTATAGTCGAATTGTGGCCGCCCAAAGTATCGGGAGTTTAGTAGATTTTGTAGCTTATCAGCGGCTCGGTATGATTTAATATTATATTGATTTTTCATAATAATCAACATTATCCAAACCTTTGAAATCAGAATCTAAAGTTATGATTCTTGCCTGATAAATCTGCCCGGTTGCATAAATAAGACTATCAGCCATAGGTAATTTCAATTTATAGCTTATATGGGCAGCGTTTTTAGCAATTTCTGTATTTAAGTCAATTATTTTACCATTTTGCATAAAATCAATTGCTATATTAGCTGAGTACACATCTCTTTGAATTAATATTTTTTTATATACTTCATAAATAGTAATTGATGGTATTATCAAGTTATCAAAATCTTCAGCAAAAACTGTAAATATATCCGCATATTTAGTACCGGCAAAATATTCAAGCCAAGCAGATGAATCTAAAATTATCATATTCTATCTTTCTCGCGTGAGACATCAGTTTCGATACCTTTAAGAAAGCCTTTCAGGGATTTTCCACCTTTTTTCGAGCTCAATTCTAAGGTATTTTCCCTTAAATTTATTTTTATTTCCTGTCCGGGTAAGAATCCTGCTTTTTCAAGAATATCTTTATTAAGAACAAGTTTAAAGTCATTCGAAACACAATATGTTTCCATAGGTAACTCACTAATTGAAAAATCAATATATTTGACAATTACATAACAATTTTATTTTATGCCCACTATACCAAATCCGCCCTGATTGGTAGAAGTCTTTACATACTCAGCCTGCACTGAGTATAGTCGAATTGTGGCCGCCCAAAGTATCGGGAGTTTAGTAGATTTTGTAGCTTATCAGCGGCTCGGTATGATTAAATATGAATTTCGATATACAAATTAAATGTGATAAAAATGTTTAAATAATTCATTTTCGCTTATAAATCTTGAAGCTTGATTTATTATTGCTTTGAGAGTGCCTTTATCTAACTCATCGTGATTGGGAACTGTAATAACTTGTTTGCCAAAATTAGTTTTTCTTGATAATTTTACATGACTACCTTTTTGTGATGTAATATCAAATCCAAACAGAAAAAAGATTCTTATAACCTCAGTCCCTGACAACACTTTCAGCTTAGGCATAAACTAATTCACCTAAATCAAAGTTGACTGATACAACAGGATTATTCATAATATTCAGTGCGTTTAAATCTTCCTCTTCCAGATGCAATGACAGTGCTTCTTTTATGTTTGCCATAGTTTCGTCAAGAGTCAAACCTTGCGTTACTATCGGTAAATCTAAACATTCAGCGACATAATATTTCTCACCCTGAAATATCTTGAAATTTATTATTTTTTTCATTTACAGTTCAAAATAATTACTATACTTGATAAATAAATTGACAATAACAAAGTCAAAATATTTTAATGAGTCATACAAACTGCACAACTATGCAATTAAACCGCCCTGACTGGTAGAAGTCTTTACGTACACAGCCTACACTGAGTATAGTCGAATTGTGGCCGCCCAAAGTATCGGGAGTTTAGTAGATTTTGTAGCTTATCAGCGGTCCGGTATGGTTAAATATGAATTATGAAGAGCCGAGATAATAGTATAATTATATTGCTTTTATCTAATTGCCAGAAACTATTAAACAAATATTGTTGGACTATTTATATCTCTAAAGATTTGTAAATTTCTTTTCGATGTGCAATTCTAAGTAAAGTAAGCGAGGTTTCATCATAAGTATAAATCAGTCTAAAATCTGATAAAACAACTACCCTATATACTTTTTTAAAGCCGGTCAAGTGTTTAATGTTAAGGGTTCTATCTAATGGATTTTCAATTAGTTTCAATGATATTTCATAAGATTTCTGTTGAATTTCAACTGGCAACTTCTTAATGTCTCTCGAGAATCTAACCGTTTTAAAAAGTTCGAGCATATTAATTTATGAAATCTTCAAATGTATTTATTCTAATTCTTTCTGAATTATTTTCAGAATTGATATCCATAGACTCTAAGAAGTCACCTGTATAGATGTCGGCAGCTTTGTAATGTTTTTCAATGAAATCTGTTAAAATTTTTGATGCTCTAACCACTTCAAACATCTCGTCCTTCGTTAAAGTTATTGTATCTGAATTCATATTTAACCTATTATTAATTGAAGCTTTTAAATAGACATTCAAAAATTCATTTTATTGTATGCCCACTATACCAAATCCGCCCGGTTTCGTAGTAGTGATTGAAGTTAAGGTGATTTTAAGCAATATTTTAGATGAGTATTCCAAAAACTGAGCAAATTAAATTCTAAAAAGTCATAGCAAACAATTGAAAACTACCTTTTCGGTGGTATCAGCTTCTCTGAAGTTAGCTCTGTTATTCCTGAAACCAGTAAGGCAATAATAACACCCAAAATGCTGCCAGCAATAATATCAATAGGGTAATGGACGCCCACATATACCCTCGACAAAGCTACAAGTGCAGCTATAGCAAAGAATGGCAAATAGTTTTTCTTAAAAAAATAGGTGACAACAGTAGCAGCAGCAAAATTATTAACTGCATGAGATGATGGAAAAGACTTTCCGCCACCGCAACCAACCAGTAAATTGACATCACCCAAAACATGGCAAGGTCTTATTCTCCCGAATATTTCTTTCAGAAAACTGCTGCTGAACTGGTCGGCGATGATTATTGTCAGGATTAATGTAACAGCAGTGATTTTACCTGTTCTGCCGGATTTGAAAAATAGGAAGTAAAAGCCAAACAGATAAATCATAATCCAGCTTTCTACTTCAGTGATGAAGGGAAAAATCTTGTCGAAAAGACTATTACTCCATCCGTTATTTATGGCATAAAACAACCATGTGTCAATATTCTGGATTATTTCAGGCATTTCTGTGCTTCTTTATTACCAATATTGTAATGTCATCATTTTGGGGCAAATTTCCAAGATGTAATTTTACAGACTCTATCAGGTCCTCGATTACATGCTCCGAAGATTTGCCATAGCTTCTTCTTGTAAAGTCTTCAAGTCTTAGTTCGCCATAGTCAGCTTTTGAATTATCTTCGGCTTCGGTTACGCCGTCTGTATAGCAAATAATAAACTCATTTTCTGAGAGATGAATTTCGCCTTCCTCGTAGTTGAAAGGATTTTCCATAAATCCCAGTATCAATCCACCCAGAGTTAATTGCTCAACATAGTCGTTTTTTCTGAATACAAAGGGTGGATTATGACCTGCATTGATATAATTGATTTTACCTGTCAGGTCGTCAATTATTGCAAAGAATGAGGTAACAAACTTATCGGCAGAGGTATTGTGATAAAGCAAGTTATTGATTTTTAGCACAATTTCCTTAAGTGTGAGACCACTCATTGCCAAAACACGAAGCGCTGCCTGAAAGTTTGCCATAATCAGCGATGCCGGTATTCCTTTGCCCGAAACATCTGCAATTGCAATCAACCAGCGATGGTTATCCAACTTAATAAAGTCGAATAAATCACCGCCTACATGTCTGGATGGTATGCTGGTACCTGAGATATCGAAGTTCTGAAGCGCAGGGTTGCGTTTAGGCAATAAGTTCCTTTGAATTTCGAGTGCTATTTCGAGTTCGCTCTCCAGCTTCTTTTTTTCGAGCTCTTCTTTGAATAGCCTTTCATTTTCGATTGCTGCCATTGCTGAATTACCCAGTGCTTCGATAAACAGAAGGTTCTCATCAGAGAAGTCTTCGCCGTTCATTTTTCTGCCAATAATCAGCAATCCACGGCGCTCGCCCTGTACAAGCATAGGCGATACAACTCTGATTTCGTTATCTGTGATGAACTCAGCAATGCTATTCTCGTAAAGTGAAGGGTCCACTTTGTAAGCAAAATCAATATCCTTGAAATAATCAAGAAAATGCTCGTGAATACCGGTACCAAACCGGTTAACTATCAGGCAACAATCATTATTGTTCATAATGCCGAACATGGCAAATCTTGTTACGGTAAGCTGACCCATCAGGTTAAATGCCAAAGTCTTGAGAATTTGCTCGTAACTAAGGTGTTTGCTAAAATCCTTTGATATTTCGAATAAGGTAGATAATAACTGGTTTTGCTTTTCAGCTTTACTCTTTTCGTTTTTGTATGATTTCAGGTTTCGTGCATTGCTGATAGCATTTGCAGTAATGTTTGATATAAGACTGATGTAGTTGTGCTCATCATCTGACAAGCTTTTTACAGAAATGCTTTTACCTAAAATTATTACTGCAAATAGCTGATTAGAGCTTTTTTTGATGGGTATTACAAACTCAATTTCCGAATCATCATAATCGGGAATCAGAAAGGATTTTTCATTTATTTCGCTGATGAATTTGCCTGTAAGCTCTTCGTTGTACTCAAAATTACCTTTGATAATAAATGGAATATGTTTGCCATTATTTCCCGAGATTATTACCATTCCGCGTAATATTCGTAATTTTCCCATCAGACTGAGCAAAGTGGAGTTGAGAATGAAATGCTCATCATCCGACTCGTAAAGCCTTGCAGTAAGGTCGAGTAGCGAGTTTAGATTGATTATTGAGTTTAAGTTACTCATAATATTAATATTTGCTTACAAAAACAATTTTTTCCTGAAAACTGTAAAAGTCTGCTATGTCGCCTGATTTATCATCGGCAAGCATTACGTCATATCGGTTTTCGTTCTGCCTGAGCAGAATAAGTTTCGCATTAATGGCATCATGATTAATGAAATAGAAATATCGTCTTGTGATTAGATTGATTTTGTCCTTGGTTCGAATATCCAGACGGAAGAAATTTTCGTTTGTCGGAACAAATCCCCAATCTCTGCTGGTTACTACTAATCCCAGTGGTAATTGATCTGTAGCAGGTATTGACGCCAATCCCAACTCAATACTGCTGACATTTTCACGGCTTTCGGTGTCGAAGTACTGAACAAATGCAGGAGTTTTGCCGCTGTTATTATCCAATTTACCCATACCTGCACACAGGCAAATAAGATTCTTGCCGTCAACCGAAACGCCCAGCTTTACGGGATTGGGCTCTGTTGTTAGCTTGGCAACTTCTCTTTTGTCGCGTGAATCAATCACTGAGATAGTATTATCTGTCTGGTTACTGACATATATTTGATTGCCTTTCGAAGCTATTGCATGAGGAGGATTACCGGCAGAAATTTTCCTAGCCCTGACAAAATTTGTAATATCGAGCAAAGTAACATATACGGAGTTGGAGTGTGATACATAGGCATCAGTAGCATTTGCAAAGACTATATCGTCAGGCATCAGCTGCTCATCGGAGAAATCAACAGTCGAGAGTAACTTTGAGTCGCTTTTGCGAACTACATAAATCTTGTAGCCGCCAGACACAATCAGGTAATAGTTTCCGCCAAATTCACGAATATTTGTGACAGGAAAACTCTCTTCAACATTAAGAATTTCTTTGAAATAATCAGAAATATGCACTTCCTTGCTTGGCAACTCGATTACTTTGAGTGTAGGATTATCGCCATCGAATGACATGAAGAATTTCTCTGAAGTATCAACAGGGTTGATTACCTTCTCGGTTTGTGTACACGCAACAAAACCCAATAGCATCACTAAAGCGAATATTTTGATATAGTTCATTGTATTTCTCAAATTCTTAATAAATTTTCTGATAACCAATAAAAACTAAAGACGTCTTAAAGTTACAATCATATTTTAAATTTTGTTATTTCGGACTGCAAACCCATAACAGCATCATTCAATTGGAGTGTAGCTCTTCTGAACTCACCCAATGCTTCTTTAGACTGTTCCGAAGCTTTGGCAAGCTGAGTCATTGCTTCGCTGATTTGTGATGCCGCTTCGTTTTGTTCGTCCATACCGGATGCAAAATGCCCGAAACTTGGAGCAAAATCATTGACCTCTTCGATAACCATAGAAATTTGGTTTGAGAATGAATAAATCTGGTCGGCTCCTTTACGCACCTGGTCACTGAATTTATCCATCTCCATAACTCCCGAAGAAACAGATGACTGCATCTCGCGAACCATTTTTTCGATATCATCTGTTGCTACAGCGGTCTGGTCGGCTAATCTGCTTATTTCTCTCGCAACTACTGCAAATCCTTTTCCGTACTCACCGGCTTTTTCAGCTTCTATTGCAGCATTGAACGACAGCAGGTTGGTTTGCTCGGATATTTTATTAATTGCTGTAACGACGCTGCTGATTTTGTTTGCTTTTTCGTTGATGACCGACAGTTTTGAAGTTATAGAGCGTGTAGAATCATTCAGACTACGGAGTGCATTATCAAGCAGTTGAAGACTTTCCTTGCTGGTGTGTGCCAGATTCAGTGCATTTTCGGACTTTTTGTTAATCTCATGTATTGACTCTGTCAGACTCTCCGATGTAGCAGAAATGTTTTTGCTGGTAGCACTGACTTCTTTTGTTGAAGCCGCCTGCTCAGTAGCATTGGCTTCTAATTCTCTCGATGATGCGGCTATCTCGTTTGAGGAACTTGCAACCTGGATACTTGTTTTTTGTACCTGCATGATTAAAGAGTATAAATCCTGCACCATCTTTTCGACAGATACATATAATCTGATTACTTCATTTTTCAGCTGCTTTTTACCCTTGTTGGCGTTGAGTATTTGCTTATAATTATCCCACTGGCTCGACTCCAGTTGCAAAGCAACAGCCTGAAGGTCTCCTTCAGCTATCATTTCGGATAATGATGTAATTGCTTTAAGCGGCTTGGAGATTCTTCGTGCTACCCAAACAAGAACAAAAAACAATACAAGAAATCCCAGAATGCCGAAAACTACTATTTCGATTACCAGACGGTCGCGGTCGCGATATATCTCTTCGTGAGGAAAAACTATTGCTACCGACCAGCCATTTTTACGTATGGGATAAAAACGCACCAGTGATACTTTCTGCGAAATAACAGATTTGGTGGTGATTTCACCTTCCTCTCCTGCCATCATACGCTTGCCAAGTTCGTTCAGTACCGGTATTCCGCGCTCGACAGCGACATCAAAAACTGTTTTCTTCATTATGAGTGAAGTATCCGGATGAGCCAAAAAGCGTCCATCTTTTGATAATATCAGACCGTAACCGGTTTCGTAAACCTGAAGATGAGCAATATCGCTCTGCAAACGTGATAATTCAACATCACAGGTAATTACTCCGCTGAATACCTTGCCGCTGTTGGTATTTTTATAAAAAGGTATAGAAAAAGTTGACATCAAAACGTTACCGCCGCCTTCATCGTAATACGGTTCGCTCCATACAGGTCCTTCATTATCTCTGGCACCGGTGTACCAAGGCTGTGACGGATAATTATATTCATCGGCACTCAAATCCGAGAACTTAACTACTCCACCGTCTTTGTAGTAATACCATGATGCCAATTTAGATGCAGAATCAAACATAAATGGTTCGAAACATATACTTGAACCGTAAATTTCTTCATTCTTTTCGACTGTTCTTTTGAGATACTTTTCGATTTCTTCCTTCGAAAAGTCCGTATTTTCGAGAAATGTACGCGTGTTGTAAGTTACTTTCTCTACCGTTGATACAAGTGTTTCTAATCTGTGGGCTGTGCTTTCGACAGTTGATTTGGCATTTTTGTTGACTTCTTTGTAAATTATTTGACTGGTATGAATAAAGTTGTATCCGTACAACAAAATTGAAATCATACCCGCCGATGCAAGAATCAGAATTGATAGCTGAAATGTAAGCCCTCTTAGTCTGATGTTAAACATTTTATATCACTTAATTATATCAAAATAAACAGCAAAAATACTTTTATTTCTTTGCTTTTACAATTCTTTTGTTGCTTGTTTTATAATTATTTAATTTTTTCTGACTAATTCGTCTAAGATTATGAAAAAGTAATTAATTTAAGTTAATATTTATTTGATTTATCTTAAATAATATTTTTATCTTATTTTTGTAGTATTATCATTAAATCATAAGCAAAAAATGAAATATTCATCATTATTATTGAGTTTTGTAGTTTACCTGTTATGTAATTCCTGCAGTAATACCAGCAATCCTACCGACATTGACAAAAACACGGCGGTAATTGAGCGTCTCGATAAGCTCGGCGATTCACTTACTTCAATGATTATGGTTGCCGGCAAGAACAAATCTATACCTGGCGCTATAATTGGTGTATATAACCCATCAAGCAATCTGAAGTATCTGAAGAGTTTTGGCAAAGCTGATATTTCGCGAGATTTTGCAATGAGCCGCAATGATGAATTCAGAATAGGTACTTTAACTCACACATTTATTGCTACTCTTGCATTTGACCTGATTGATGATAATATTATTTCACTTGATGATGCTGTTTCTAAGTATATTAATGTTCCGCACAGCGGCAACGAAATCAAAATATCTCATCTTCTGGCTCATAAATCAGGGATTCCTGATTTTATGGATTCTGTAAAATTCTACCAACTGAGTGAGCCAAAGAGGAAATTCAGTGATAGCGAGTTGATTGGGTTTGCTTTTGCCCAAGCTGAATCATTCCGCCCACCATCGAATATAAATATTTCGAATACCAACTACTTGCTTCTGGGTAAAATTTTGGAAAGTGCAGGCGGCAAAAATTTGCAAAATTTGGTCCAAAGCAGAATTTTGACACCATTATTCCTAACTCATACAAATTTTGATATTAATTCCTCGTTCAAAAGCTCATTATTCTCGAAAGGATATTTAGCAAACGAAAGCGGTAATTATGTAGATGTAACCAATTTATATGATTTCTCGTGGACGTGGGCAAGTGCCAACATGACATCAAATTCCACAGATATGATTTACTGGCTCGAGAAACTTGTGCTTGGCGGTATTATCAGCGGCTCTTCGACCAACAAAATGCTTAATTTCGAAAAGCTATATACCAAAAACGGATTAGAATATTACTACGGTATGGGAGTAATGAAAATCGGCTCATTTGTTGGATATTCCGGAGAAATTGCCGGCTATAGTACAAGTATGTATATGCTTCCTGATAATAAGACTAAGATTTTCATATTCACCAATACTGAAAATAATAACGACACTCTGTTGATTAAAATAGCACAGATTCTATTCCCCGGGCTTAGGTAAGAAGGAATTTCTGAAAATAATTTGCTTATATTTTTACTTTGTAATCATAAACAGATAATACATATATGAGGTGTAAATAAGCAGCAAAAAAGCACCACTGTATCTGTTGATTACATTTTTTCGGTATGATAATGGAACAATAATAACACTTAGAAGTATCATCAATACAACATCAACTACCTTGATGCCGGTTGAATTAATTGGAAAGAAGATTGAGGTTGCTCCTAATATCATAAGTAAATTAAAAATATTCGAACCAAGCACATTCCCAAGTGAAATATCGGAATGTTTTTTGTATGATGCTACAGCTGATGTAGCAAGCTCGGGAAGGCTGGTGCCCAATGCCACGATAGTCAATCCTATAACTGCATCCGACAGATTAAACATTTTAGCCATTCTTACAGCACCTTCGAGGAATAAGTTTGCTCCCATCATCAATATAACTAATCCTGCAATTACCATTAAAATATGCAAAATGTTCTTATTCATGTACTTTGTTTCTGTAAGTTCGTCAACTGAAACATCAGCGCTGTCTTTCTTTGATTTATGAATATTAAACATAACATAAGAGATTATTCCAACTAACAATATTGCCCCATCAATAGTTGTAAGCTCGCCGTCAAAAGCCAAAAGCAGAGTAATAACACTTACAGCAACCATGATAAAAATATCTTTACCTGCTGTTTTGTAATTTACATCCAGGGGCCTTATCAATGCTGATAAACCCAATATCAGAGCAATGTTGCAAATATTCGAGCCAATTACATTACCCAAAGCGATATCCGCTTTTCCTCTCATGCCGGCAGACAAACTGACGACAAGCTCAGGCGCACTTGTACCGAATGCAACAACGGTAAGCCCAATAATCATTGGTGTTATGCCAAGTCTGATGGCTAATCTTGATGCACCTTTTACCAAGGCATCAGCGCCGAAATACAGTAATAAACTTCCAACAATTATAAATGCCGAACTAAATAAAACTGAATTTTCCATTTATGTTATTATTTTCATTTTCAGTGTAAAAAAACCGATAACCTAATTACTGATATCCTTCCAAATTATTTGATAACAGACAACAACAATTATATTCAATTATCATAGAAAAATTTATAAATGTTAATTTAATAACAACTTGCAAAAATTATGCCCTCTTTGATTCGTCAATGCCGAAAAGATTTTAAGCAACAGATTCCAATATGGAGGATTTTGAATGGCGGAATCGCAAAATAGCGACAATAATAATAAGAAAAAAGACCCATTTGATGAGTTTAGGAAAATAGGAGACGGAAAAATGCCACCGGCAAATTTTATGAGAAATATGATGTTATGGTTTGTGCTGGCAGCCGGTATATTCATAGTATATGTTTTTATGCAGGGTAATCAAAAGCAGGAATGGCCTGTTTCATATACCGAATACCAGAGATTTTTGAATGAAGGGTTGATAAAAGATGCAATAATAGTCAAGAGTCAGTATAATAAGTATGAATTCAGAGGTACACTGAAGCAGCCAATAAATGTTACTACCGAAGGTCGCGAACGTTCAATAACCAGATTTTCGACCCAGATAGGCGTTCTTGACAGTCAAACAGAACAGTTATGGGCAGAAAAAGGCATTACCTGGGCTTACGACGATGGTGATGGTGCATTTTGGAGTTATATACTGCCATTGATACCATGGGTTTTACTTATCGGATTATACATATTCTTTATGCGTAGGATGCAGGGTGGCGGCTCGAAGGGAATATTCTCATTTGGGAAGTCACGTGCTAAGCTATTGCACGAAGGTTCGCAAAAAATTACATTCAATGATGTAGCCGGAGCAGACGAAGCTAAATATGAATTACAGGAAGTAATAGAATTTTTGAAGGAGCCTGCCAAATTTCAGAAGCTTGGCGGCAAGATACCTAAAGGCGTTTTATTGCTTGGACCTCCGGGTACCGGCAAAACCTTGCTTGCAAGAGCTGTAGCAGGCGAAGCAAATGTGCCGTTTTACTCAATATCAGGCGCTGACTTTGTTGAGATGTTCGTTGGTGTAGGTGCCAGCAGAGTAAGAGATTTATTTGAGCAGGCAAAGAAAAGTTCGCCATGTATAGTATTTATAGATGAAATAGATGCCGTGGGGCGTCACAGAGGTGCAGGTCTTGGCGGTGGTCATGATGAAAGAGAGCAAACTTTGAATCAGTTGCTTGTTGAGATGGATGGATTTGAGCAAAATAGCGGTGTAATCATTATTGCTGCTACCAACCGTCCTGACGTGCTCGACCCGGCATTGCTCCGCCCGGGCAGATTCGACAGGCAGGTTGTTGTTGACCGTCCTGATGTGAAGGGCAGGGAAGGAATTTTCAAGGTTCATACCTCCAAAATTCCACTTGGTACTGATGTAGATATTACCACACTTGCAAAAGGTACTCCCGGATTTTCGGGTGCCGATATTGCCAACATTGTTAACGAAGCAGCACTATTGGCTGCTCGCCGCAACAGCGAAAAAGTTACCATGTATGATTTTGAGAATGCAAAAGACAAAGTAATCATGGGTGTTGAGCGCAAGAGCATGGTAATATCCGAAAGAGAGAAAGAAATGACTGCCTATCACGAGATGGGGCATGCTCTAGCAGGGAAATTACTGCTACACTCCGATCCTGTGCACAAGGTAACAATTATTCCAAGAGGTAGAGCTCTCGGGCTAACATGGAGTCTGCCAAATGAAGAATTCCACTCTAAGTCTAAAGAATATTTTGATGACCAGCTTGTGGTACTGATGGCAGGAAGAGCCGCGGAGAAACTTGTGTTTAATGTACTTTCGACAGGTGCTTCGAACGATTTGATGCGAGCTACGCAAATTGCTCGCAAAATGGTTTGCGAATGGGGTATGAGCGAGTTAATAGGTCCGGTAACTTTTCATAATGATAATGATGAAGTATTCCTTGGCAGAGATTTCTCCAAAACCCGTGACCATAGCGAAGAAACGGCTCAGGCAATTGACTCGGAAGTTAGGCGTGTGCTTACGAATGCTCAAAAAAGAGCTGAGGAGCTGCTTGCCGAAAATATGGATTCATTGCACTTGACCTCAAAAGTATTACTTGAAAGAGAAATTCTGGATGGTGAAGAGCTTGATGTTCTGCTCAGGGGTGATGATTTACCTCCTATCAGCAGACAAACTTTACTGGCAATTAAGTCAACAAATTTCGATTCAGGCACTAATGAGCAAATCGAAAATATAAATAATTAATTTTTAACTTTGAAACATTTATTTTACATTTTACAAAGGTGTAAGTGTGAGTACTGAAGAAATTATGAGCAACGAAAGTCCTGATACCAATCAGAACAATATGAACAATGAAATTAATCCTGAATTTGTTAATTTTAAGGAAGAACTTGATAAATTATTTACTTTATCAGGCCAAACTAACGATTGGAAGGATTTAAAGAAAAACCTTAGTGAGCAAAAAGATAAAATTAAGAATCAAAATTTCAATAGTGACGAAATTTCAAGTCTGAACGAAATTATATCTCAAATTTTTGATAATATAACAAGAATTCAGAACGAAGAATTTCAGAAACTCGAAGAAGAATTTCAAAGAAATTATGACTCAGTAATAAATATTGTCAGCGAAGCTTGTAATTTTGCCGATACCAGCGATGATTACAAACAATCAAGAGATAAGCTGTTGCAGGCTCAGGAGTCGTTCAAGAATCTGACACTTAAACGCTCACACAAAGATGAATTATACAAGAAAATTCAGACTGCTTTTGATAATGTAGCCCGCAAACAAAATGAAGAGCGCGAAAACTACGAAATGGAATGTATCGAGAACTTCCACAACCTGAAGAATAAAATCGAGGCAGCAATATCATTTGCCCAGAAAAGCGAGATATTCGCCGAAGCCCGCAAAGCATTGATAAATGTTCAGAATCAGATAAAAGGTCTCAAGCTGATAAGAGAGCAACGCGACTCACTTTATCAGATAATACGCGATGCTTTTGATGATGTAAATAAACGTCAGGAAGAAGAGCGCAGCAGTTACGATAGCGTTACTGCCGCCAACTTCGAGACTTTATCTAAAGTGGTAAATGATGCTGTCGAATTTGCAAAAACATCCGAAGAATTCAGCTTGTCGAGAGAAAGATTGATTGATGCTCAGAATCAGATTAAGTCTGCTAAGCTAAAGAAGGAACATCGCGATAAGCTTTATGGAGATATCAGGGTGGTATTCGAAGTCATAAATCAGAAGCAATCCGAAGAGCGCACAGAATATGATGCTGAATGTAATACAAATTACGAAAAGCTTACAGAAAAAGTCAACGATGCATTTGCATTGGTGCATGGATTGACTGAGTTCAACCTTATCCGTGAATCTTTGATTACGGTACAGGGCGAAGTAAAAATTGCCAAGCTCAAAAAAGAGCAACGCAACGAACTCTTCTCAAGAATTCGCGAAGCATTTACAATTTTCGACAAAAAGAAAAATGAATACTTTGAGCAGAGAAAAGAAGATAAATCTAAGAAGCTCAAAGATATACAGGACAATCTGAAAGAGAAAATTCAAAGATTACAAGATGTGCTCGACAAAGATATCGAATCCTTGAATATACAAAAACAGAAACTGGAAGAACCGGGTATTGATGAGTTTATGGTTAGTGAGATAAACTCTAAGATTGAAAATATTCAATCCCGTATCAATGAAAAACAAACTACTATTGACCAGTCTAACGTTAGAATTGCCGAGATAGACCTCGAAATATCCAAACTCTGATAATTATACAAAGGATCGGCTCCACAAAAAAAATGCCGGTCCTTTTTGCTTTAATTTACCTTCTCTTAGTAAAATACCCATTTACCAAGAAATCAATTTTCCCTTGTAACTAATAATGAAAATATTCGTTTTTATTTAATTATTAAAAGTAATCGGGATAAATGTATGAAGAAGTTGATTTTTTTGATTGCGTTTTTAGGTATTTACAACCTTACTTTCAGCCAGAATGAATATCATGTTAAAGGTATTCCCGACAAAATTACCGTATTTCAGAGCGGTGCAAATCTTACTATGAGTCTCAAAGCAAATGTCAAAAAAGGCACAAACATTATCTACATTGATTCTCTGCCCGAAAATATTGACCACAACTCCATCAGATTGTATACCGGCTCTACTGCCACAGTTATGTCAACTGATTTCAGAATGGAAACCATCAAATCAGATAACCTGCCCGATCCGCCAAATATAATTGCATTAAGGGACAGTATAAAGAAAATTAATTTTCAGATAAAGGAAATAAATAACAGAATTTCTGTACTTCAGGGTGAAGAAAATATTATATCATCATATAAATTGCATCCCGAAACGGAAAAAGGTTCATCTATACATGAATTAACTACTCTGGCTAATTACTATAACAAAAGAATTGGCGAAATTAAGAGTGAAGTATTAAACCAACAGGATAAATCGGCTGCATTGAATACCGTTATTGCCAGACTCAACAAAGAAATAAATGAATATGAGCTGAGCAAAAAACCGGTTCAAAACTACCAGATTATCGCCATCCTGAGCAGTGAGAGCGACAACAACATCAACATGGAGCTTAATGTATTTACTCCGCATGCCGGGTGGACTCCAAATTATGAAATTAAAGTGAAGGATGTTGAGTCGCCTGTTACATTGGCATACAAATCACTGGTGTGGCAGAATACCGGTAAGGACTGGAATGAGGTTAAGCTTACCCTATCTACCAGAAACCCTAATATGAGCAGTATAATGCCAATACTTACACCTTGGTATTTGAGATTGCTACAGCACCAAATCACCTATGATTCTGAAGATCAATCGTCACCGCTAAGCCCGACCAGCGCTAACTCTGTAAGAAGCAACAGAGCAAAAGATGCCGCTATGGTGGTTGACGGAGTAGAGGTAGGAACTGTTGATAATAAATACCTTACTGTCGAGTTTTCTCCAAATAATAAGTATTCCATAAAATCAGATAACAGAAAGCAAAGCATTACACTTAACAATGTTGAGATAGCTGCTGCTTATGAATATTTCTGTGTACCAAAGCTCGATCCTGATGCATTCCTGACTGCTAAAATATCCGATTGGGGCAAACTGAACCTATTGCCGGGCGAAGCATACATTTATTTCGAAAATACATATATCGGTAAATCTGTTATTAACCCTCAGTCTGTCAATGACTCACTTACAATATCATTAGGTAGAGATAAAAGTATTGTTCTGAAGCGTGAAACAATTAAGGAGCTTACTGAAACCAAGTTTTTCAGCAGCAATGTTGTCAAGCAGTATGCTTATCTGATTAGCGCTAAGAACAATCGTAAAACTGATATAAATATTACCATACAAGATCAATTCCCGGTATCTACGCATGAGAAGATTGAAGTAGAATTGCTTGAATCATCCGATGCAAAAATTGACAAGGAGATGGGGTTTTTGAAATGGCAATTGAAGATACCTGCAGGTAAATCAGTCGAAAAGAAATTTGCATATAAAATTGACACCCCTAATTGATGTTAAGATTTATGAAAATGAGCATCAGAAAAGTCTGGAAAGTATAAATTTTACTTCCGGATTAGGATTTCAACAGAGTAATTCTGTGTTGTGTTAATTGCTTAAATGAATTTTAAATCAACATATTAGCTGATTAAACGTTTAATATTATTATGAAAATATGGTTGATTATATTATCGTTGATATTTGTTAATGCTGTCAGCAGTTGCAGAGGCAGTAACGAAAAGGAGTCAGAAGTGATGGAAAGCCCGGAAAAAGTATCATATATAGTTCTTGGTGGCGGATGTTTTTGGTGCGTAGAGGCAGTATTTCTGAATGTAGATGGAGTATTGTCGGCAGAGTCAGGATACACCGGAGGAAAGACAAAAAATCCTAATTACAAGGATATCTGCACAGGAAGCACAGGGCATGCAGAAGTTGTGAAAATTGGTTACGACAGCACAAAAATCAGTCTCGTTGAGATACTGGAGATATTTTTTGCAACACACGACCCTACTACTCTTAACAGACAAGGGGCAGATGTTGGCACTCAATACCGTTCGGCAATATTCTACAATAACGAATCTCAGAGAAATACAGCATTGGAGTATATAAGTTTTCTCGAAAATGAAAAAGCTTTCGACAGCAAAATTGTGACTGAAGTGACTGCTCTGCCTGAGTTTTACAAAGCTGAGGATTATCATCAAAACTATTACAACAATAATCCGTATCAAGGATATTGTCAGTTTGTGATTAATCCCAAATTGCAAAAACTAAAGAGTAAATTCGGCAATAAGTTGAAAAAGAATTAGAAAAGAAAATTTTTTTTGAAATCTCCTGCGACTTTTTTAATTCATCTGACTCATACTTATTGTGTGGAAATAATTAATATCGAAAATGACGGATACAGAAAAGAAACAGGAGTTTATGAAGCTTTACGATGAAGTGCACACTTCGCTGGTAAAGTATTGCAGAGCGGTTTCGAAAACACGCGAAGACGCAAAGGATCTGGTATCTGACACAATTCTGGCAGCATACGAAAAATTCCACACAGTTCGCAACAGGCAGGCTTTCCTTTCATACCTGTTCACTATAGCAGACAGAATCCACAAACGGCGCCGTTGGAGGATGCGACTATTTGGTGAATATGACAGTGAAAAAGCAGAACTAATCCCGGGTTATTTCTCATCACCGGATACAGGTGCTGATGTTGAAATCCTTTACAATGCCCTTGCTAAGCTACCCGACAAAACCAAGAATACACTAATTTTATTCGAAATATCCGGGCTGAGTCTTGAAGAAATAAAAGAAATTCAAGGTGGCAGCTTGTCGGGAGTAAAGTCAAGGTTAGTAAGAGGCAGAGAGATGCTCAAAGATCTCCTGAAAGATAAAGGCGATTTGCAATATCAGCATAATAATCATAGTTCGGCTAAGGAAAGCAGCATTTTTGATAATGAAGAAATTGAAGCAGGTGTGTTATGAATAAAAATGATATAAATCTTGACAAACTATTTGCTGCGGCAAAGAGCGAGGAACCGGTCGTTACTAAATCTGAAATAGAAAATCTTTTATCAGGAAGCATAACTCCACCTGCAGGTAATCCATATTTAAAATATTTCAGAGGAGATTTCAAAATGGCAGTTTTACTTGCATCAACAGCCGCATCTATTGGTATTTTGTTTATGTATTTAGTTGAAATGAGCAACGTAAATACCAACAATACACAGATTAAAAACCACAATCAAAATTATACAGTTACGGAATCCGACGACAGCAGACAGATTCTTGCCGACAACAGCAAAGAGAATAAGCCCGATAATAAAAGTAAATGGGATAACGACAATGTCAGAATTGCCAAACTTGAAGATATTAAGCAGAAAGACAAAGCTAATACTAATTTGTTGGACCTAAACGAAGATATCAAAGGTATCACCGCAATCAAACTTGATCCGGATGAAATCGAGCAGCTTGGAATTAATGTTGACAACAACGGTAGATATATTGAAATTCTGCTGAGCAGGAACAAACCTACTCTAAGCAAGATTTTTGTTGACTGGGGACTGCAGGTGGATAACAGAAACAAGTTGGTAAGTAATCCCGAAAAGTATATGGTTCCGAAAATGATTACAGATAATCGCGGTAATCGCAGAATTCAAATTTTCAATTCAGATAATACAGATATACGTCTGGATACTTATACTTCGAATGAGGACTCAAAGCAACTCTCTGTTATGTTTGACAAAACATCATCAAACAGCGATTTGCAAAATATTGACATCAAAATGGACTTTAATTTCAACTTCGACTCCACACATGATGCTTCGAAGTATCCTAACAGTGCTTTAATGTTCAATAATAAGTACAAAGTACCTTTCGATGTAATGGATGACTTGACAGTTAACACTAATGTGGATTCTCTTATTAATCTTTATATGTCGAAAATTAAAGTTGATAGTCTTGTTATGAATAGCAATAGCTTTAACCTTCTCACAGATACAACACACACGCGACGAAGCTTTAACCTCGACTCCGAAAGACTAAAGCAAATGTTTAAAGACCATCAGAATTTGAGGCATTTGATTGACTCAGTAAAGGTACTCTCGTCGAATAGTGTTGTGATTTTGCAGAATCAAAACAGCATAAGTGATACTGCGTTAAATAAGATTAGAACAATCAATAAAACGATAAGATGGAACGACTCACTCGGAAGTAATACGTTCAAAATGGACATTAATCCTCTAAAAATAAAACAGTTTGATATTAACAAACTTTTACCTGTCGAAGTTCCTGTTCCGAATGCTGTTGATATCAAGGGCAACAGAATGAAAAACTTTTCATTCGTAATTTGGTTAGATCTTGATGAAGAGACATACTCTAAACTGCCTGAGAGAATTCGCAAGCAGGTCAAGCCCGAATATGATGCTCTTCGAAACACCGAAACTGCTGTCTGCGGCTCATCACCAAATGAGAGTGGAGATAATTATTTGGATATTTGGCGTACATGCTCGGGTGCAATAGAGAATCTGGCTGTTTCTCCTAATCCAACAAGCGGTAATACTACTATTTCATTCAATCTGAAGGAAGATAGAAATGTAAGCATCAGCATTAACGACCTCGCTGGCAGAAAAATTCAAGATGTTTGTAATAATAAGAGATACTCAAAGGGAAATATTATCGAGAACTTCGATATCAATGCTACTGAGTCAGGAATGTATCTGATTGTGATTACTACCAATGCCGGTGAGCAGGCGGTACACAGAGTAATACTCAACAAATAAAAATATTCTTTCAACTCATGTCGTAGGGATAATTCTTAGTGAGTTATCCCTTTTTTGTATCGAATAATTTTGTGTGTATCTGAATGTTCAGCTGTGGAAATGTTTTTAGAATTATAGCGTAGAAGTGAAGAAATCCATCCAACCATCCCAATAATAATGTCTGAACTATGATTTTCATGATTGATTTGATTGCCATGATTCTAAAAATGAGGGTTCTGACAATTTAAGGGAGTAAGAAGATACCGAGATTATGATAGTTTTTTGATTATACTTTTTGCTAGATTTTCATTTATTTCATTATGTCGCGGAATTGGTTGCTGTACTCCGGTCATCCCATTTTTATACCAATCGTGCTTACCCCCATGCCTGACTAATTCGCAACCAATTTTCTTTAAAATTGAAATTAAATCTTTTCTTTTTATGCAAAAACCAATTCCATTTCCATTCTTTTACCTTGAATCAAACCTGACTGAATATCATTGCTTATATCTTTTAAATTCTCAATAAGCTCATCTAAGGTTAAGCCCTGAGTAATGTATTCAGGATAATCATTGATATATCCTAACCAAAAATCATTATCCTGCCAATAAGTTATTTTGATTTTTTTCATAAAATTCTCCTTTTTAGTAATTGAGACGATATTTGATTTTGCAAATTTTGCTGTATTCTAGGATTTATATTACAAATGTATAATTTCTATTTGATAAATGCCAATAAATTAGTCCTACAACCTTTTTATAATAATGTATCGCATCTGCCGGCAAGTGTGTATTATGTTAGATTAATTGGAAGCAATGTAGCTTGCTCCATTGTAGAGATTTTTGAGAGGGTATTAAATTAAGATGTCCGACACTTCGGAAGTGTCGGACATCTGTTTATCAATATGCATGTTTTGGAAAACCATCCACCCCGCCTGCTAAGGCAGGCACCCCTCAAGAGGGGAATTGAGAGTTGTAGGTCATATTCTGAAATAAGTTGTAAGATATATAAAATATATTTTGCTGATTTGAATTATTTTATTAATTTGGTAATAGTGAATATAACAAATCTAAAAAATGTTTGACAAAATAAATATATATATAGAACTTTTGACTTACATGCTTAATGCCGGTACTCTGGTACTCTGGTACTCTGGTACTCTGGTACTCTGGTACTCTGGTACTCTGGTACTCTGGTACTCTGGTACTCTGGTACTCTGAAAACGAAATCAGCTCTTTTTATTGTGGAGAGCACAGACACAAATTAAAATTCCCAAGGAGGGCTCGCGGACCTGCAATATTATACTTCTAAATCATAACTTTTCTGTTTGATTGCTTAGAGTTTTATATGTGTATATTGTTTTTGAATAATAATTTATTTAAAGGTGTGTTATGTTCAAATTTCCTGTAATATTGATTAATTTAGCGATTATTCTATTGATGAACTCATGCTCAGAAAGTAACACGGACAAAATTCAGAATAGTGAAATTAATTCAATATTAGTACCTGCAAATCATGAATTACTTGTTGCTGCAATTGGTTTTGTGGAGTCAAATTATGGTCCGATTATGGCAATAACTGAAAGAACTCTGATTTATTTTCAGAATGGTAAGGTAGATTACTGTCTAACAGTTATGAAACCAGATAGTTCAGTTTATGGCATTTCATTTAGTGTTGCAGAACTGATTAACGGGATTTACAGCTACAATTCAAGCCCTGGATATTATTTATGTAATCAGGAGCTGAGTACATGCTACAACTGTGAGCTTGAAAAACCTACATCCCAAGACCCACACTATTATTGCTCTTGTAGTCTGGAAAGTCATAGTGGTGGTGGCAATGGAGCATGTAGTCTTATACATGCGCCAGGTCCAAACCCATCAGGTGGGTTTGTAAATACTTACTTTACGTTAGGTAATGAAGTAATTGCGAATGTAACAGTAGCAACATTGAGTTCTATTCATCTTTGATAACTTAGCTAATTCATAATATTAGTATCAAGTATCTTAATGATTTAAGTAGATCATTATTGTTTCTGGAATTTTCAAATGGGTAATTAAACTTAAAATTGGTACAGCTAACATTTTTGAGGCATCAATCATTTAAAATGGAATTTTTATTCAGGAGTAATAGATATGAAATATTTCATTATTTTTTTAGTTTTATTCTCTAATAATTATTTATCAGCTGAATGGAAACAAGTTGAAATTGGAGAGTTAGGAATTGTGTATAATTTAGAATTTGCCGATCCAAATTATGCATTTTTAACTAATTATAGAGGCAAAGGGATTTACAAAAGTACAGATAATGGAGATAATTGGAATCTCATAAATTTAAATTTATCTAACGAGCCTGTCTCTTTGACCTTTTACAAGAATTATGGATGGTTAGGTATATCACCGCTTTCAGGCTCCATTAATAGTGAAATCATGTTTTCATCTAATTATGGTGAAAACTGGGAGAAAATTAATAGTTTTCAAGGCGAGATACCTATACAAATGAAAGCTATAGATTCTAACAAGCTGTTTCTGTTGGCTATTAAACCTAATGCTTACTCAATAAAATATAGTATAGACCGAGGTCTTACTTGGGAATCGATTGAAAATGGAAATTCTCAAGTATTAGGTTCATTTCACTACGGTAATAAATTTTATTGGTGTGGTTATTCCGGTAATTTAAAGTACTTTGAAAACGGAGAAATAAAAGCGATAAGTAGTGGTATTTTGCTTGAACATAACATTTATGAAGTTCGATTTTTAAATGACAATCTGGGTTTTGTTTCCTGTAATAAGGGTAAGATTTTCAAAACTAATAATAGCGGAATTTTGTGGGAAGACATTTCCAATGGAATACCATCTAGTTTTCGAATTAATGGATTATATTTTAAAGATGAAAGAAATGGTTGGATTTCTGGTTATGACACAATTCAAAACTATTCTTTTGTTTACTCTACAATAGATGGCGGTTTATCATGGGTTGAAGATTTAAAGTTCAATAATTCAAAATTTTACGACTTTGCATTATCAAGTAATAATAAACTTTGGATTAGAGGAAATAATTCTTTACTTTTTTATAAGGATATTGAAACAAGTATTGAAAAAAATAATGAATTTAAAGATGATCTTTATGTTTATCCCAATCCGGCAAGTGATTATATTGAAATTTCATTACCTGAAAATATGTCCTCTAACCCCACGCTGAAGCATGGGGTTGATGTGGCTTCTTTGAATGTGCAGATATACAATATGCTTGGGCTTGAGGTAGCACAGACGCCCTCGTTTGTGAATACTGTCCAGTCGGGAGCGTCTGACCTACTAATAGTAGATGTGTCGCACCTGCCTGCAGGAGTGTATCATGTTAGAATAATTGGAAGCAATGGAGTTTGGTCCATAGTTGAGAAGTTTGTAAAGATGTAGTTAGTTACAACATCCGATGACTTCAAGTCATCGGATGTTTCAATAGTGCAGATATTCAATATTCTTGTTTTCGAAAACCATCCACCCCGCCTGCTGCGGCAGGCAGAAATCAGGAGGGGAATTTAAAGATTTACTATTGGTTTAATGTCAGGCAACACTTACAGGTATGGTTTCAATCTTAACATAAACATGGCCTATGTAGGCTTCTGCAGCTTTAGCATCCTGTATTTTAGCAATTGAATTATCATCAAGTTTGGTACCTGCATTAAGAAGTTTTAAGCCGGATACAGTAATAATATTTCGCGATAGCACCATATTTTTTGCCAGAGCGTAAGGATTTACCTGAGCTTCGGTGGGTTTGCGAAGCGGTGAATTTACAGAGTTCAGGTGAGCAAGATATTGGTCGTAAAATGCAAGAACTCTGAAATCATAAATCTTATTTATTTCGCTCCACATTAGCGGTATGATCGAATCGACTTTCTTGGGATTACGTGCAAAATTATACTCAAAATCAATAGCGGCACGCAATATTCTCGAACCCAATGGAATTGCCCATGACTTTAACTTGTTCGGAATGCCCGATCCGTCAAAATTTTCATATATGCCATTAAGAATATCCATTGTGTTTTGGAATCCCTTCAATCCCTCGAAAAGAGCTTTTACATAATCGTTATATACAGCCATATTCGGATTGTGAACTATACCGTTTATCATAATAGGAAGCTCAGCAAGTCTGTCCTTGAAAAGAGTTTTGGGTATATAGCACATTTTTGCGGCTATTTCGATTTCCATCAACTCTGCAGGCTCCTTTGTCAATTGGGAAGCTATATAGCTTGTGGCAGCAACGATACGGTCAATTTCTTCCTTTTTCTCGGGGAAACGCATATTTTGGATATTATAGAAAAGCTCTCTGGTTTTTTCGGCAAGTGGTGCATACTCTGCACGTACCTGCTCCAAATCTACCTGAGTACTTTCTACGCGGTTGCTGAGTGATAGTATTTTTGAAGTAAGCTTAAGTCTGAGAAAAATCTGGTCCATGCCAAATGGTTTGGTGATATAGTCATCAACACCCATCTGCATTGATTTAATCATTACTTCGCGGTCGGGATTGGACGACATCATCAGGAAATATGTATCTTTTCTCTCTTCGTCGGAGCGAATTTTCCTTAATACCTGCAAACCGTTATAGTTTTGCATATCATATTCGCAAATGACAACAATATCCATTTTTTCCTTTTCGATAGACTTGACAGCACCTATCGAGTCGTGAAATTTCTTCACATACATCGAAGGAAATATCTTAAGAATGAGCTTTTGCAAAATCTCGAGATTCTGCTCATCTTCGTCTATCAAATAAAAAACGTACCTTTTGTCCATCAATAAAAACCGCTTTATTTTTTTTTTTGAGTATTTTAATCAAAAGTTTGATTACAAAATTAACTATAAAAAATGAATAAATGAAATAATTATAACTTCACCTGTGATTTTCATAAACTTTTTAGAGGTTGATAAACGTTATAAGTTAAATATTTTTGACAATTTTACCAATAATTCAGGAAATGTAATGATTCATTCTATTCACGACGGATATTTTTCGGGAAAACATGTTTTGTTGAGGGTTGATTTGAATGTTCCACTCGATAAAAATGGGAACATTACAGACGATACCCGAATCGTAGAAACACTTCCAACGATTGATGAAGTAATTGACAAAGGTGGCATTCCAATTTTGATGGCACACTTAGGACGCCCCAAAGGAAAAAGAAATCCTGAATTCTCCCTTGCACCTGTCGCCGAAGCACTGTCAGAGCATTTTGGTTACAAAGTTACTTTTGTTGATGACTGTATAGGTGAATCTGCAAAGAAAGCAGTTGCAGATGCCGAATTAGGTGAGGTAATTCTGCTCGAAAATCTTAGATTCTATGCTGAGGAAGAAGCCAACGACAAGGATTTTGCCGGTAAATTGGCAGAGCTGGGTGAAGTATATGTTAATGATGCATTCGGTGCCGCCCATCGCGCGCATGCAAGTATCGAAGCAATAACTCATTTTTTCTCAGAGAAATATGCAGGCAACCTGCTGCAAAAAGAATTGCAATACCTCGGCAGAGCTGTTGACGAGCCAAGAAGACCATTCACAGCTGTGATTGGTGGTGCTAAAATTTCAGGTAAAATTGATGTTATTCAAAGCTTGCTAGATAAATGTGAAAATGTTATTATCGGCGGCGGTATGATGTTCACATTCTACAAGGCAATGGGGTACGAGGTTGGTAATTCATTGCTCGAAGCCGACAAAGTGGATCTGGCTAAGGAAGTAATTGAGACTGCAAAGGCAAAAGGTAAAAACCTGATATTGCCTGTTGATGTGGTTGTAGCAGATAAGTTTGATAATGATGCCGCTTTCAGAACTGTGAATGCAGACTCGATTGGTGCTACAGATATTGGAATGGATATCGGATCAGCAAGTATTACCAAATTCGCAGAGGTAATCAGGGGCTCAAAAACAGTAGTTTGGAACGGTCCGATGGGCGTTTTCGAAATGCCAAACTTTGCAAAAGGTACTTTTGCTATTGCCGAAGCTCTTGCAGTATGCACCCTGAATGGTGGTATTACTATTGTTGGCGGCGGCGATTCTGTTGCTGCTGTCAAGCAAATGAAATTTGAAAAGAAAGTCAATCACGTATCAACCGGGGGCGGTGCATCGCTCGAATTCCTCGAAGGGAAAGTACTACCGGGTGTAAAAGCTCTGGAAGTATAATTCTGCTCAAATTCAAATCAGTAAATTTCATCCCCTTCTCTCTCAGCAGAAAAGGGGATTATTTTTTTTTATTTGTGCCGCCAGTCGTAGCTTAGGTATGCTGATGAGGCGAAAGTGTAGGCATTACTTCAAAAATCTAATTTGCAAATTCAACTTAAAATACTGTTTACTGTCTTCCTTGTAAACAGTTCCAAAATCGTGTCTTGTGCTACTTGCTGTTTCAAATTTCGTGTTGTTTAGCAAATAGTCTTCAAATTCATTTCGGTTGTATATGTGGTAACACACAATTTCTCCGTCTTCTTTTGCAACCAAATAACCACCTGTCGCGTCAAGTTCTCCTGTCCAAACCTTAGAAGGCATCATACCTAAAGCAATGTCTGTAAGAAAACGTTTGATTTTGTATGAATAAAAAGGATGATTTGTTTCCAGATTATATTTAAGTGGGTTTTTAACAGTTATTTCGTTGACCAAATCCATTGTTTTTGAAAAACCTGAAGTGAAAAATAAATAAACTATTTCTGCTATAATGTTGGGTAATGCACTATCAATTAAAGTAAGGTTATTGCCAAAAATTGAGCTTTCCGTTTGTATGAAATTCAATCTTCCTGAAAAGTCTTTTATTTTCTCAATCCTGTCTTTGATTTTACTTCTAGAATCAATTTCGTTGACTTCTTCAATTTGATCATCGGATAAAATAGTATCCTCAATTTTGAAAATAAAATTTGTGGTTTTACCAGCGTTTAATAGCGTTGAAGCACCGCCAAGTTGAGATTTTATACTAAAACCGAGTTCAGGGGTTGTTCCTGTTCGTTGGTCGTGTATTACAATTCTAATATCACTTTTTACGGACGACTTGGCTTTAAGTGAAACGCAGTTAAAGGAATTAATGAAACTTTCAATTTCGGGAATTGAAAAAGTTGCTGATGTTGTTTCTTTTAGTTTTGAAAGTAACAAAACTGCTTTTTCTTGAAATTGTGAAATAGGAATTCTAAATTCTTCTTCATTTCCTTTAATTATCACTAAATCACTGTCGTAAGCGTACTCGTATGTTCCATTTGATTCGTCTCTCAGTATTTTAATAATGGGAAAAATTAAACTTTCAATTTTATTTAAGTCGCTATCACCTGCAAATAAATTTTTGTCTGATATTATTTTAAGTAGAGTATATATTTCACTCCATTCACCTTTATTTCCCTTCAACATAAGCTAAAATCCTTTTAATTATTTCTTTTCCTGTTGCATGTATTGCTGGAACTGCAACAGAATTACCAAATTGTTTATATGCAGATGCATCTGCAACAGGAATAATAAAATTATCAGGGAAGCCTTGTAATCGTGCCCATTCCCTCGGAGTCATTTTTCTAATCCCTTCTTTATTTACCTCGCCTTTTATATGAGTTACAGGAGTAAAATCTTCTAATCTATGGTCATAGACTAAATTTCTTTCTCTACCCATACCACCACAAACAACTGCGTTTGCTGTTCCGTCATCAGAAATGATTTCATAACCAAAACCGTTTCCTTTGCTTTCGTGTCGTTTTTTGTGATTTACTAGCGTGTTTAAATAAGTGTTTGAAAGATAGTATTTTACTGAAACCGGATTTTCTTCTTTAACATCTTCAAAAGTTGCATTTTGATTTGTTGGTTTCGGATATTCAAAACTGTTAATCCCCAAGTCTGTTCTAAAACCAACAATGAAAATTCTTTCACGATTTTGAGGAACTCCAAAGTCTTTCGCATTTAAAACTTGTGGGTCAGGTACGAAATAACCAAGGTCTTCACGCAAAACATTTAAAATGGTTTTTAGTGTTTTGCCTTTATCGTGATTAAAAAGTCCTTTTACGTTTTCTAAGAAAATTGCCTTTGGTTGTTTTCTCTTTATGATTTCTGCCACGTCAAAAAACAGAGTTCCTCTTGTATCTTCAAAACCACCTCTTTTTCCGGCTATTGAAAATGCTTGACAAGGAAAACCAGCGCATAAAACGTCAAATCCATCAGGGATAAATTTCTTTGTTTCCTCTATGGTTATATCGCCAAACGGAACTTCTCCAAAATTGGCTTCATAAGTTTTCTTGGCTTGTTCGTCCCATTCGCTTGTAAAAACGCATTTGCCACCAAGGCTTTGCATTGCAATTCTGAATCCTCCAATTCCTGCAAATAAGTCAATAAACTTAAATTTTGGTTTTGCTGGTTCGGGAAATGGAACGTCTTTCTTAAGGTCGAAAAGCATATATTGTAATGCTTCTTCTGCAACCTTAGAGGTAATATTCTCCTCAGGGAATTTATATTCTAATGCTCTCTTAATATGATGAACAGCTTCTTTTTTGTAGAATTGAGAAACCCCATTATTATAATTGTGTAAATAATGAGTTAATGCGGCTTTTCCATAGTCATTAGCTTCAACAACTCTTATTTTAAAGATTTGTCCGCAAACCTCTTCAAGTGTTATTTTTTCCTTTAGCTTCATCTATTTTATCTTCAATTTTAATCAAGCAATTTACTAAATCCTTTTCGATATCCTTACCCCATAATCTGATTACTTGCCAACCGTTTTTTAACAATTCATCATTTACTTCTATATCTCTCTGAATATTACGTTCTATCTTTTGGTGCCAGAATTTAATATTGGTTTTATGTTCAATTTTCTTTTTATCCCAATCCTTACCATGCCAAAATTCACTATCACAAAAAACTGCGATTTTATATTTTCTAAAAGTGAAATCAGGTTTTCCAATTACTGATCTATCATTTTTTCTATATCTTAAACCTTTCTTCCACATTTCTTTTGCAAGCATAATTTCGATCTTAGAACCTTTAGATTTAACTGCTTGCATATTTTTTCGTCTTTGCTCTTTAGTCAACTTATCCATAGTAAAAAGTAAGTTTATCAAAGTTTGGTAGCAAAAGTAACTTACATGGTCAGATATATCATAACTATATAATTAAAATCAATTTATTACATATTTGTACAACTGACTTCTCGTATCTAAACAATGCTCCATGTTAATTTTTATCCTACAGGATTTTCGATTACCAACTTGTACTGCGACGGTTCGCAGGGCTTTTTATTATTGCATCATGACTCTCTGTTCAGCATCTTGTGTGAAGTGAATACGCCTGTTAATAGAGTATTTTTTTCAGCCGATTACTACTCCACTAAACACTTTCAGACGTAAAAAATGTGAAACATTGGCTAGGCAATTTTAGAAGATGGTAATTGATTATTTGCAGTTCAAAAATTCCCTTATTATATAAAGGTCGAAATCTGTGTTATCCTGCATAGTCAGGTGTGCTGCACCTGGATTAATTCTGATAACAGCTTCTGCTACTTTACTGCGATATATACTCAGAGTTTCCTGAGTTACTTCGTCGTTCTCGCCGGCAATAAACAGTACAGGTACAGATATTTTGGATAAATCCTCCAGTTTGCTGTAATTCTTCAGAAATCCTGTAGCATTGAACTCGCTGGGACCCCACATATAGTTATACAATTCAGTGCCGAGTCCGGCGAAAGTTTCGTTGATGTCATCGCTCCAAGGCAATTTTGACGATACATATCTTTCGTAGAAAAAAGTGACGGCATTTTGGTAATCAGAGCTCGAGAAATCGCCTGATTGGGTGGCATTATTTATCGTAATCTGATGTTCCTGCGGCAGTTTAGATATCAAATATTCAGCATCTTTGGTCCAAAGCTCTGTACTGATAAGCGGACTGCTGAGAATCAATTTTGAAATATGCTCGGGATATTTCAAATAATATTCTACAGCGAGAAGGGCTCCCCACGACTGACCATACAGAATGATTTTATCGGCATTAATTTCCTTCCTTACGGATTCCACCTGATTAACGAAGAAATCTATATCCAGCTTTTGCAAATCTAAATTTGCCTGAGATTTACCGCAACCAATCTGGTCGAAGAACACTAATTTTCGATCTTTGCACATCTGTTCGAATGGTCTAAGATAGGCAGATGGGGCACCTGGACCGCCATGCAGAAAAACTATCGGCTCTTTTGCTCCGCTTCCAACAATTTTCATAAACATATCGTAGCCGTTAACTTTAATATAAGATTCTTTAGTCTGTGACTGCATAGCTGTTCCTTTGCGTGTAAGTAAATTCATTAGTAAAATTGCAATTACAAATGTATAAAATATCTTCATAAATTTATCATGAAATTATAAAAAAAAATCCCTGTATCTGAATATTCAAATACAGGGATTTGTAGTTTTAAAAAAAACTAAATCTGATTAACGAACAACGTTCAATAATTTGGTTTGAGTTTTGCCGTTAACGTTGATTGAATAGTAGTAAGCGCCTGCAGGTAAATCATTAGTCAATACATTGTGAGTATTAAGACCTTGGTTTGAGCTACCTTCGAAAATAGTTTTAACCATCTGACCCATAGCATTATGTAAGTTTACAGTTACATAAGCATCATTGTCGAGGTTGTAAGTAACTACAGCGAATTCTGAAGCAGGGTTTGGAGCGATATCGTTAAGAGAGAAAGGTAAGTTTTCGAGAACTGAAGCACCTTTCAAGCCCTTAGGACGTTGAATAACTTCGTTATTAACAACTGTAGGGTTGCCTAAGTCTAATACAGCAACAAGAGCTGTAGTAAGAATACGGTCGCCTACAAGATTTTGTAAGAAATAAGGATATCCAAGTCTTAAGTTGCCTTCAGCAGTAAATTCCTGAGTGATATACTCAACGATAGGAACGTGGTTGATAGAAGGAACCATAGGAGGTATGTAAGTACCTTTGTTGTACCATTTATCTTGTGTAGCATTGAAAACAGGTTTCCAGTCAGTTTCTGCAATATTGCGGTATCCAACAAAAATGTCAGTACATGCAATAGAGTCAATAACTGTAGAAGGGTTGTTCACAAGCATAGTTGGATTTTCTAAAACGCCAAGATTATCATCTGCATCAAAGCTTAAATATTTACAAACAACTGATTTACCATCTTTAGTAACAGCCGCTTGTAATTCTTGGTAACGTAAGTTTTCGTCCAAAGAGTCAACTGAAGTACCAGTAGGACCTAAGTAAGCTATTCTGAGTGGAGTGCCTCTAAACTCGCCAACTCTGCGGATAGGCAACCAGCTACCGTTTTTGTAACGTAATTCTGCAATGTGGCCTGTACCTACTGCATCTTGAGTAGAAGTACCAACATAAGAATACATACGGATGAACATCGAAAATTCGTCAGGACCGTAAGCTACAGCATCCCAATCGGTATAAGGATATGCAAAGATGTATGGGTCGAGTGCTGCTGCATGATTCCAGTCAGCTAAGAAATCCTGGAATACTGAAAATGGCATTCTTGAAAAATCTGACCATGTTTTGCCATTGTCAGTAGATTTTGAGAATGCAGGTGTTCTTCTTTCAGGATCATCAGGGAACATATTGAATACAAATGCATAAAGATTACCATCGCTGTCTGCACTCATTCTCAAAGGTGCATTCCATGATGATGTTAGTGAACCAGGATTACGGAATACACTTGGATCCCATTGTCTTGGAAGTTGTGATGAAGGATTTGGGAAATCATCAGTAAAGTCAATATATGCAAAACCATACGCACCATACTGGTAACCTTCATTTAATGGTGAAAGTGAACCATAAGTATAGAAATGAGTTCCTTTTGAGCTTTCAACAGCAAACATTCTTTTGTTTGTTGTTCCCCATTGCTGAACGCCACCGGGGTTGTTTTCTGTAGGAGCTTTTTCTTCGTATTCTTCGAAGTTATTCCAGCCAGTACCGTTATAGTACAAATAAGCATTACCTTCTGAATAATATAAAGTATCATTTGGTGTAGGTCTTGGCTTGAACGGAGTGTAAGTGATTACAATTTTGAATTGTTCAGGGTCAGTAGCATTCTTAGGATTTAAAACAGCTACTGATGGGAAGAATGCCATTTGCTGTTTCTTGCCGTAAACTTTAGTTTTAGTCCAGTTTTGGCCATTATCGTTAGAAAAATGCAAATAAACATTACAGTCTGCCCAACCATCTACTGATTCGCGGTCTGTAGTAACATAAACCAATGTGTTGCTCTTTGCTTCGTAAGCAAAAGGAGTAACTGTAGGCCATAAAGTGCTCCAGTAATATTCGAGGTCCGTATCCAATACCTTGAATGACATCTGAGGAGCAGGTGCATCATTGACTTTCACAGGAACAACGTCAGTCATTTTGATACCAACGTTACGAAGGTCGAAATGCTGGTGTGGCTGCTCTGAGTATAATCCCTGTGTTCTGGCAAATATGCTCAAGGGAATCATCACTGCCAAAGCTACCATTAAGTAAAACTTCTTCATTTGAAATTCTCCAAATTTTGAAAAAAAAATATAAATTAACAACAAATTAACTTTTTACAAATCTGTCAATTTTAGAATAACAAAGTTAATGCGTTTTTCAGTAATAAAAAAAATATTTTTCAATTTTTCTTACTACATATAGACAAATCAAACTACAAAAAAGTTACAAATATATTTTTTTAATAATTGATTTAACTCCAATTCGTAAATATAAATGATTTTGTGCAATTTACAAATTTGTGGAGAAAATTTTGCAAACAGATAAAAATCAAATAATTAGCGAATTAAATAAAATTTCCGACAAAGACCTTGGGCTTACCTTTGGTGAGCTCGAAGCCGTCAAAAGTGTTATTGTTACTGACTCAGCAGTGCAGGTGGCGGTCGAGCTTATCCAACCAATACAATGGATTTATTCTGATATCAAATCTCAGATTAAAAATAAACTAAATGAATTGGCACCCGACCACATCCACGAAATTTTTATTGATGAGAAAAATACTCCTAATACCGGCAGAAATGAACTTGCAGGCGTTAAGAATATTATCGCCGTAGCATCAGGCAAAGGTGGCGTAGGCAAATCATCAATCACCTCTAACCTTGCCGCAGGACTATCTCTCAGCGGTGCAAAGGTTGGTATAATTGACGGCGATGTTTACGGACCAAGCCAACCAACCATGTACGGTGTTACCGACGAAAGACTACAGGTGACATCACTCCCCGATGGCAGCCAGATGGCTGTACCTGTTGAGCAGTACGGAATCAAGATTGCTTCGATGGGATTTGTTATCAATCGCGACGAAGCAGCTATCGTAAGAGGTCCAATGCTTGCAGGTTACTTCTCAATGCTGTTTGAACAGGTAGCATGGGGCGATCTTGACTTCCTAGTGTTTGACCTGCCCCCCGGCACAGGCGACATTCAGCTGACTCTGACACAGAAAATTCCGCTTACCGGAGCAGTGGTAGTTACTACACCTCAGGAAATTTCTCTCGCTGATGTAAGAAGAAGCATCACGATGTTTAACCGCGTGAAAGTTGATGTTATCGGCATAGTCGAAAATATGAGCTATTTCACACCAGATGATATGCCTGATAAGAAATATTATATATTCGGCGAAGGAGGTGGAAAAGCCATTGCAAAAGAATTTGGAGTTGACCTGCTGGGGCAGGTGCCGCTAAATATCGCAATGCGAGAGGGCAATGATGGCGGTATGCCTGTTGTGCTCTCGAAAGATGGCGGTAATCAGAAAGAAATTCTCAAAGATATTACTTTGAAAGTAGTTTCAGGTATCCGAAAAATTAATTACGAAAAAAGCAAGATTGCTGCACCTACAATAGAGTTATAATGAGCTTATCAATCGAGCACAGAGTAAATGAAATACTTGACAATCTGCGTCCCTATCTTCAGGAAGATGATGGGGACGTGGAGTATGTCCGATTCGAAGAAGATACACGAACTCTGGTGCTGAGATTTTTGGGTAACTGCGACGGCTGCCCCCTATCGATGATGACACTCCGAGGCGGTATAGAGCGATTCATACTCAAAGATATACCCGAAGTAAGAAGAGTAGAAAAAGAATAATTTTTATTATTTAAAAAAAATGTTTTGCCATTTCACAAAATAGTATTACTTTTGTAATCTCTAAAAGGGGATGTAGCTCAGTTGGTCTAGAGCACCTGCCTTACAAGCAGGGGGTCGGGGGTTCGACTCCCTCCGTCCCCACCAAGAAAAGCGAAAGGCTGTGATTGATTTCACAGCCTTTTTTCGTTAGTATTGATGACAAACTTAGCTGCAAGATGGTTTTTCAATTTCATACAAAAAAATAATTGGTTGCAACAAAGCAAAGGTGTTATTTCTTTTTTAATTCAATCGTTCCCTTATCCGAACTGGAGTCAGACCATGTTCCAGAAATCTTATTATCACTTAATGTGGTTGTATATTGGCAGTTTAGGTTAGCACTTCCTTTCTTGATATACTCAACTTCTTTAAAGGTAAAATGCGTATCTGTAAATTTTCCTACGATTTTATGCACTGAGTTTAAAGATGGCCAATTAATTTCTCCTTCCACTCTTCCTGAAGATTGATTATAGGAAACAATTTTCACAGTTGCAGGCCATGTCTTGCCAGACTTTGAAGATATAGCTTTACCGGTAAAAACGGAACCGGTAAAAGCATTTTGAGGTTCAGCTGTTTCATCATCATTTTTCTTGTTAAATTCAATTGTTCCAATATCAGAATTTGGGTCAGACCAAGTGCCTGATACTTTGTTACCGCTGATTATTGTTGAATATTGGCAGTTTAGGTTAGCTTTCCCTTTTTTAATATAATCTACTTCTTTAAAAGTAAATAGTGAATCTGTCAATTTTCCTACTATTTTATGAACCGATTTCAAGGAAGGCCACTCTATTTCTCCTTCCACTTTACCTGAAGAATGGTTATAAGAATTAATTTTCACAATGACAGGCCAGGACTTTCCGGATTTTGATGATATTGCTTTACCGGAAAATACAGAACCTGTAAAATCATTAGCACATCCGATGCTAAAACTAAAAAAAATTACTAATGCTATTACTAAACAATTAATGTAAAATGACTTCTTTCCCATTTAGTGTCCTCCAAATAATTATTTAACCAACAAGATTATTTATGATTTTTTTCTACAAATCTATAATGAATATTAAATTTTTACATATTTATTCCATCAGCCTATTTAGCAGAAAAATGTATCTTCTTGTTTTTTTTACATGTTACACAACTTATCTCCAAATTCTCGATAAATGGATTTACAAAAATAAGAAAAAATTATCCTGATTGCAAAGAGAAAATCTAAGCTGATTTTTGTAAGCAGACCTATAACTGTATTTATAACTCTGTTACCTTTCAGAAAAATGTCATTCAGAGATAAAACATTTATTTCATGGGTAGGATTAAGAGGAGCGGTACCGATTATTTTCGCTATTTTACCATTAGCCGAAAATATTCCTAATGCCAAGCTGATATTCAACATCGTATTTTTTTGCACCCTGATATCACTACTGCTACAGGGTACTACGTTGCCACTTATGGCTAAATGGCTGAAGTTATCAGAGGATAGTCTAAAAATTAATAAGTTAAAAGAATTTGATGTTGATTTTTCAAATGATATCAAATCTATAACCTCCGAAATCGAAATATGCTCCAAAATTCTTTCTAAAGGTAATAGATTAATGGATTTGAGTTTGCCCGACAAAACTCTGGCTGTAATGGTGAAAAGAAACAACAGCTACTTTGTTCCAACAGGCAAAACCGAGTTGCTCGAAAAAGATATCCTGCTGATTATTACAGACAATCAAGAAGCTCTGATCGAAACTTATCAAAATTTAGGCTTAAATTGAGAAGATTAATTAATTGTTAATTTTTTCGTGTAATCGAAAATGAATTAGTAGTTTACTCAACTGCTCCTTGCTTGTATTATATGTGCCTATTCTAAGATGTTCTATTCCTTTTGGGTGCTCATAAGTAAGATAGTAAACTGATGCTCTGCTACTACCCAAACTTCCGACCGCTATAACTTTTTCATTTTGGATTTCTGTCCATTTATAAAATGGTGTCGAGATAGTCTGAATACCCGTCTTATTTATTATTATTTGTGGCACTTCCATTATTGCATTTAGGAACTCTCTCAGTTGCCAGTAGCTATAATATGCTCCTAATGACAAAATTACAACACCAACAAAACTAAATCCCAAAAATTTAACAATCAGTCCCAGCATGAATACCAAAGTCAGTGTTAATAATGCTGTTTTCCACTTAGAGTAGTAAATTATTATCTCGTTTTGAATTGTTGATTTATCATGCAGACTGTTCATTACTACCTTATAAAAATTAATAGTATCATCTGAAAACTAAAAAGACCTATTAATGAAATTAATATTGATTTTAACAAGCCAAAACGTTGAGTATTCTTAATACTAAATTGCAATGGCAGACTGAACTGCTTAGAGTAAGTAAAAAGAGTAGTTACCTGTCCACCGACACGAAAGTTTGAGCTTGAGAAATGTTCAATTAACCACTTCACCCACCATTGAGCCAAACGCCTGTTACAAGCTGCCCTTCTTTCCATTGTTTGTTTAGTCTCTAGTTTTTAATAATTATACTGTCAAATTTTGCTTCGATTAATTTTTTTCTTTCTTTAACAAACTTTTCAAAATTTTCTAATTTCCACAACTCTTTGTCTTGCGGAATTAAGTGAAGTTCTAAATAGTCTTTTGATTTGTCTGCAAACCAAACTTCTGGTAATATATCAGTTTTACCACCTGAACCATTTTCTTGAGCTGTCAACAACATACAATTTGCGATTTGGTCTCGGTCATCCCATTTGTATTTCAAAATATCCATTCTACCTGTCTCAGGGTTTGCAACTTTAATTTTCTTTAGTTGACTTTGAGGAAAAATATGGTCAACCTGTGGTTTGTTTTGATTGTATGTTGGTTGGTAATTGAAGTTATACCACAGATTGAAAAGTAAATGAATTTGCTTTGAACCATAATAGGTATTTAAAACGGTGTCTCTTGAAATTTCTAAGTTTCTTCCGTCAGCTTTTATTACACCAAATATTTCGGTTATGTCGAAGGATTTTGTCTCATCAATTTTCTTAGTGCATTTATCAATCAAAGCATCTGGACTTCCACTAAAGGCACTTGCCAAAAGTGTTCTCAATAAATAGTTCGGAATATTTAAAGTAGAATTCCATTTGTCTTTATGGTGGTAACGAAAATAAATCAAAGGAATAAGAACTAAATATGACGGCAGAGTTGCATCAGTTTTGACAAAGGTTTTGCCATAAATAAAGTCTTTTACGTCTTTGATTGCTTCAGAAATTAGTGTCCAATTATCAATTATACTTTGTCTTGTTTTTATGTCTCTGAATTTTTCAACATTATATGCAGCACCTTTTCCAAAAATTGATAAGCAAGTTTTTAAGACAAAATCACGATTGAAATTGTATCCTGTTTTATTTAATGTTTCAAGCAGGTCTTCCATTTGTTCGTCTGCTTCATCCCAAGAAGAAGTAAGTAATGAAAACAACAAGTCTGATTTTCCTAGTGGTGTTCCGCCTGAATTTGCACGAATAAAAATTTCTACAATGTCATCTTCTGTGTATAATTCAGAGTTATCAACGCTATCTACAACTTGATAAACTAGGTTTTCTTCCGTTCCAAAAATTCGGGTCAGCTTGGCAACAATTCTTGTTATTTTTTTCTTGTCAACGTCACTTAAATCTGTATCAAATTTTGCTTTAATTAAGTCAGCTGTTTCGTCATATTCTTTGTTACTAAAAACAATGTCTTTGAGTTTAAACCAAGGAGCTTTAATTTCAGAATTAGCTATGAATTTAAATTTATATCTAATATCTTCCGGTGCAACTAAGTCACCGCTTAAAACATTAAGACAAAGTTCTTTTTTCTCATAACTGCCAAGTAGTCCAATGAATAAAGATTGAAGTCTTTGTTGTCCATCAAGAACCAACATTTTTTGTTTGTCGTCTTCGGGAACATAAAAATCCGTTAGTTTAATATCTAACTTATAGTTGTCAATAAACTTTCTCCTTCTGATTTTACTTTTTGTTTTCCAAACAAGCAATGTTCCAATTGGATATTCTCTAAGTATGCTGTCAAATAGCCGTTCAATTTGTTCTTCTTTCCAAACAAATGGTCTTTGAATATTAGGAAGCCAATAGCCACCTTCTTGGTCTGAGTTGTTTAAATAACTTACAAATTTTCTAAAGCTGTCTTTTGAGTTCTTCATTGGACTATTTTAAATTTTAATTGTCGTTTATTGTGTTTGCACTGTTGGTCAGTTAGGGTTGCTTGTAACGTTCACGCATATCTGATGTTTTTTGCCGTCTTTATTGCACTTCCGACCATTTTAGCACAATAGTTTTATTCGAGTAGGGGCGTTGTATTGTCACTATTCGAAGGCAAAAAATATGGGCGGAAGAAAAAAGACGTTCCTCTAAAATCTCTTTGTGTCTTTTTTCTGTAGCCAGATATGCGTTGTTATACCTGCTGTTTTTTGGAGGCAAATTTCCACCCAAACGTCATAAAAATTTTCTTTATACGTCCGTATATTTTGAGGCTATTTCGTCCTCCAATCTTTATCTGACCTTGTTCTATGAATCTTGCTCAAAGAATTTTGTTGCTTCAATAATTGAGCATAAGAATCTCTAATCAAGTTTTTCTTCCGAGCTTCAATATTGTCTCTAAAAAAATTGTACAATGACATCCACTGATCTATCGAAAGGTGAGTAGGCTTTGCTTTTAAGTTAAACTTTGAATCTTTGGCTAACCGTCGAAATTGCTTATCCGTAAAAATCTTAGAAAAACTCTCTTTTAAAGTGGATTTGAATTGGCTAAAACCGTAAACTACAAAATTTTTCCATTCTGCTAGATTTTTTTCATCAATTAATGGTTCATCCAATAGTTTCAAACGTAATAATACCACTTCTACTCTCGGTGATGGTTTAAAATCATTACGCTTAAAATGATGAACAATTGCAGGCTCGAAGTAAACCTTGGTAAAAAGCGACTTCATGGTTTCAGCAGGTTTACCCAAATATTTTAAAATTGCCTGTTTTTGAGCAAAAAGATAAATATCTTCAGCAAGTCGCTTTTGCTCACTCAACTTACGAATAATGTCAGCAGTGTAATTAAACGGAATATTGGAAAAAATTTTGTAGTTTTTATCAGCAGGAAAGTTGTAATTCAGAATATCTTGGTTTACTACTCGAACGTTCGAAGCCAATTCAAATCTTTCCCGCAAGTCATTGTACAATTTTTTGTCCTTTTCTATCGCAATAACTTCTTTACAAAACTTACGTAAAATATCCGTAATTTCGCCAGTGCCTGCACCAATGTCAAAGACTAAATCATCCCTAGAAATACTTGAAGCCTTGATTAGAGATTCTATCAATCCTTGATTTTTAACAAAATTCTGTGAAAACTTAATATTCCTCATAATGATTCATAGAAATAGCCTCAAAATATTTTAGAAAATTTTTCCACCATACCTCCACAAATTTGTCTCCAAAAAATGGCGTATAACTCCCGTATACACGTAATTGCTATACTATTAGTCTTTTTATTCGTAATAAACAGCTAATTTGCGGGATTTACGTATGTTTCCTTATAGTTTCGTAAAACAACATAAATTATACAATTTTACGCAATTACCGGCTCAGAACCATTTATCTACGAATTCTCGATTAATAGATTTACAAAATTAGTGAAAAAAAGCTTCAAAACAAAAATTGAATTGTAATGTATTGATTTACAGATTAGATTGATGATTGTAAAATTTGCGAATAGCACAAAACAAAAAGCCCTGCCGCAAATATATGCAACAGGGCATCGTACATTATACCATAAATCACTTGTTTGTCCGGAGTTTCACCGGTGATGATTATCCTCTTTTGATATTTTGAACAAAATTGTCCCAAATTACCTTTTGTTCGTCTGTGAGCAGATCGCGGATAGCAGCCAGGAATTCTTCATTGCATAGAATAATACCTTCGCGTACTTCTTCGTTCACTTCAAGATTTTTGAGCTGTTCGCGTGTATTCATATTAATTTCTTTCATAGCGGCATTAGCTTCTTCGCGAGTAATTTCGCCGTTTCTGAATTTAGCAATAACAGCTTCCCTGGCAGCTTTGGCATCAGCCATAATTTCGGCACGAGCTTCGCGCAAAATCTTGAACCATTCCATTTCGCAAAGGATTTTTGCTTGCATAAGTTCGCGAATAGATGCTTTTTGCTCTTCAGTAAGATTCATAGCGGCAAATACTCTTGCAAAAGCATGACCTTTTCTGAAATGAGGAGGATTTTTGCCGTTGTTGTTGCCGAGGTCGGGACGCATTGGCATACAGTCGTCCAGTTCGATTTCGGTCTCGATACTGCCATCTTTCATATCGAATGATGAGAAGTTGTACTCGTAAATTCCATAAGTCATAATCGAAGAAGCATCATCACTATGCGAAACCATGTTGTTGTCGCTGCTACATGATTGCATCATTACCATTGCTGCGAGTGGCATCAAAATCGCTGCGAATAATCTGAATAATTTCATTTAAAACCTCATTTATCAATAAATTGTGATACAAATATTTTTTTCAATTTTCTCATCAAATTTCAAATTCTCCGGAAAACTATTATTTGATGGTGTAATGTCCTTTTACTACAAATACACAACAATTTAAAATGGGTTGCAAAAAAAATTATTAAATTCCTTTATTTTTTTATATTGTTGGAGTAATTATTTTAAATGCTTTTAAAATAATTAAGATATTAATCACGTTTCTAAAATATACAACTTGGTGATTAAGTTGTTATCGTAGTGCTTCAGGGTGGATTTTACTGTGCTTTTTTTTGAGTTGTAACTCCGCAAAAGCTGTATCTAAGCATATTATTAGCAATGCACAGATTGATGGGGCAAATGATTTTCCTGCTATGTAATGAAGCAATTCAAATTATGTTATCCGAACCGGTAAAAGTGAAAAATAATTTGTAGATATGAATTTAATTAATTATTTTTAAATCAGACTATATTATCCGAATTTAAAAATTAATTTTAAGGATTGATTATGAGCTACAAAAAATACTGGTATGTACTTGGTGCGGTGATAGGAATTTCCTTTGCTGTATTGCTTTATTACGGTGGAGAAATATACAGGGAAATGCCTCCCATACCACTAAAAGTAATAGATAGCGATGGCAATTTGATAACAGACCGCGAGTCAATACTTGATGGCCAGAATGTATGGCAATCAACAGGTGGTCAGCAATTAGGCTCGGTTTGGGGTCACGGTGCTTATGTGGCGCCCGACTGGACAGCCGACTGGTTGCATCGCGAAGCTGAGTTTATACTCAACGACTGGAGCAAAACAGAGCATGGAGTACCCTACGATAAACTGGATAAGGAAAAGCAAGCTGCTCTGAAGGCACGATTAGTAAGCGACGTACGAAGTAATACATACAATCCGGGTACAGAAACTGTAACAATTTCTGCTGCCCGTGCTAAAGCCTACAGATTTCTGAGTGAGCATTACCGCAAGCTGTTCATGAACGATGATGAATATCGCACATTGCGTGATGCTTATGCCATGAAAGACAATACAATTAAAGATTTGGAACGAATGGATAAGCTCAATGCGTTCTTTTTCTGGACATCATGGGCTGCAGTCACTCAACGCCCTGGTAAAGATATAACATACACAAACAACTGGCCACCGGAAGAATTAGTTGAGAACAAGCCTGCGGGAAGTTTGCTCCTCTGGACAGGTTTCAGCGTTATAATGCTATTGGCAGGTATCGGAGTGATGATTTACTTCCACGCATCATCAAAGGAAGACCATCCGGATTCTTATCCGGTTACTAATCCGATGGCAGGTCTATTCCTTACTCCTTCGATGAAGGCAATACTCAAATACCTTTGGGTGGTGGTTCTGCTAATTGTTGCCCAGATTATATCGGGTATAATTACAGCACATTACGGAGTCGAAGGTCAGGCATTTTATTCGATTCCGATTGCGGAATTCCTGCCATACAGTTTGTCGCGTACATGGCACGTTCAGCTTGGTATATTCTGGATAGCAACATCATGGCTTGCTACGGGTATGTTTATCGCTCCTGCCATATCAGGTCACGAACCAAAATTCCAAAAGCACGGTGTGAATTTCCTTTTCGGAGCTCTGTTGGTAATAGTTGTGGGTTCGCTCATAGGCCAATGGGCAGGCATCATGCAAAAAATGGGCTATACTACTAACTTCTGGTTTGGACACCAGGGCTATGAATATGTAGATTTAGGTAGATTCTGGCAGCTGTTCCTGTTTGTTGGTTTGCTTATATGGCTAGTACTTATGTTCCGTCCATTGCTTCCGGCATTGAAAAAAGGCGGTGAGAACAAGCCATTATTGATACTTTTTGCAATATCCATTATTGCGATAGCTTTATTTTATGGTGCCGGGTTAATGTGGGGACAACGTACTCACCTCGCTATAGCTGAATATTGGAGATGGTGGGTTGTGCATCTATGGGTGGAAGGATTTTTTGAGGTATTTGCAACAGTTGTTATAGCATTCCTTTTCGTAAGATTAGGTCTTGTAAAATTCAAAACCGCTACAATATCAGCACTTACTTCAACATCGGTATTTCTATCGGGTGGTATAATAGGTACATTCCATCATTTGTACTTTTCGGGAACTCCAATCGAGGTGCTTGCCTTAGGTGCAACTTTCAGCGCTCTCGAAGTAGTACCATTGGTATTATTGGGATTTGAGGCATTCCACAACCTACAGCTAAGCAAAGCTACTGTTTGGCTGACGAAATACAAGTGGGCTATTTATAGTTTTATATCCGTTGCATTCTGGAACCTCGTCGGTGCCGGAATATTCGGATTCCTGATCAATCCTCCGATTGCATTATATTATATGCAAGGGCTGAACACTACTCCGCTACACGGTCATACAGCACTATTCGGAGTTTATGGTATGTTGGGTATCGGTTTGATGCTCTTTGTACTGAGAAGCATGAATACTGAGATAGAATGGAACGAAAAGCTGATTAAATTTGCATTCTGGAGCATAAATATCGGTTTGGCGGCGATGGCTTTATTGAGTCTGCTTCCGGTAGGACTAATGCAGGCAATTGCAAGCGTTAATAATGGCTTGTGGTATGCACGCTCTGCTGAATTTCTGCAGCTGCCCGAAGTTAACTTCTTTAAGTGGATGAGAGTTGTCGGAGATACTATATTTGCTCTCGGTGCTGTTGCCTTTGCGTGGTTTGTACTGACACTGAAGGTTAACAAAAAGTAAATAAATTAGAGAAAAAAGCTGTAAATCAGTTTTTGTAATCCTCCTTTATTTCTATGATGAATAAAGGGGGATTTTTATTTTTAGAGGACTATTAGTGTACTTAAAAGCACGTTCAAAAATTTGCCGGAAGAATTTACAAGCTACTAAGTATCAAAGGATATACTTATTTAAATATATTTCTGAATTTTCTAAATATCTTTATTCTAAGGTTCGTAATTTTGCATGCTAATTTAAGTGAGCTGATGTCGTTTCTTTCGCTGCTTACAAATATCTCATCAGCATCAAGTTTACCTATACATGTATATCCGTTTTTGCTCATCAAATCTGCAATTCTGTCATCATCATAGTTATTTTCGATAGACAAAGCGTCAAATGTAATTTTATTAAAGTCAACAGACTGCAGTACTTCCCACTCACTTCCTTCAACATCAATACTGCAGAAATTAACATGTTTGATATTTCTTTGATTCAGTAAATTTGTCAGATTGAAAGTCGGTACCTTATATCTTTTTATTTCACCGCCTAACTCATTAATTTCCTTGTCAATTCTTTGCTTGTGCAAATCATTATGCTTATCCGAAATACCGCTCAGCATCTCGGACGGACCATCTACATGGGTAATTTCAATTTCACCTTCGATATCAAAAATGCAACCATTTATGCACTCACATTTTCTATTTTTTTTTCGAGTTTGGCAAATATGCTTTTTTTAGGTTCGATGCATATACCTCTCCAGTTCCTAAACTTCTCAAAAGCGTAAGTATTCGACAGCGAAATACCATCGTAAGCACCTACTTCGACAAAAAAACCATTTTCAGACCGTTCAGGATCTTATTATCAACAAACCAATCCTGTGCTGACTGTGAGAAATATTGCAAATTAACCTCAATAACATTTGTAACTTATTGATTGCAAAAATATACAATTAATCATTATTAATCAAATAATAATCCCTACACATTATTAAAGAAGTAGGGTGGATGGATTTCGGACAACTCTCAATTCCCCGCCTGATTTGTGCCTGCCTTAGCAGGCGGGGTGGATGGATTTCCAAAACACCTGCAATAATATATCATTTTCATACTTTCTTAAATTGTCAGAACCTTGATTTTTGTGATTACCCTGATTTTTAGAATCATATTAATCAAATAAATCATGCAAATCATAGTTCAGACATTTATATTGCGCGGGGTGGATGGTTTTCCACAACTCTCAATTCCCCTCTTGAGGGGTGCCTGCCTTAGCAGGCGGGGTGGATGGATTTCTACACATCTGCAATAATATATCACTTTTATACTTTCTTAAATTGTCAGAACCTTGATTTTTGTGATTATCCTGATTTTTAGAATCATGGCAATCAAATCAATCATGAAAATCATAGTTCAGATATTTTCTTTGGGCGGGGTGGGTGGATTTTCAACAACTCTCAATTCCCCTCCTGATTTCTGCCTGCCTTAGCAGGCGGGGTGGATGGATTTCTACACATCTGCAACTATATATCATTTTCATACTTTCTTAACTTGTCAGAACCTTGATTTTTACAATCATATTAATCAAATCAATCATGAAAATCATAGTTCAGACATTATTATTGATCGGGTGGATGGTTTTCCACAACTCTCAATTCACCTCATTGATTGGTGACTGCCGTAGCAGGTGGGGTGGATGGATTTCCAAACATCTACAACAATATGTCATTTTCATACTTTCTTGAATCGTCAGAACCTTGATTTATGTGATTATCCTGATTTTTCTGATTTTTTAAAATCATATTAATCAAATAAATCATGCAAATCATAGTTCAGACATTATATTGGGCGGGGTGGATGGATTTCGGACTACAAAACAAATGGGTTGCCAAATCAATGACAACCCATCTTTTTTTTTGTAAATGACTTTATGGAGTCAAATTTAATTATTTCTTGCCGGTAGTGGCGTCAACAATGCTTCCCCATATAGGCAGGTCGAGTGTACCTGCTTCTTTATTATCTGTCTCGACCAACAACGAAGCCTGTAAGCGTCCTGTTTTCTTTGGAGTAAACTTCATTTCGACAACTAAGCTAGCTTTTGGCTCTATCACAGTATTTCTTCTCAAATTATGCTTCAACTCATCAGCTTCAACATCTTTAGTTGACATTTTCAGCATAAAGTTAGTTAATTTGATAGGTTTATCGGTATTATTAGTAATAGTAGTTTTAGCAACTGATTCCTCGTTCACAACTAATTTATTAAAACTGAAGTACTTAGGTTGCAACAAAACAGGAACAACAACATTACACTTTAGCATAAGATTTTGCTCAGGTCTTTCGGGGTCGTCAGAAGAAATTCTGACACTTTTAATAGTATTTCCCTGATATCCGGTAATATTTAATCTTACTCTGAGAGTAGCATATTTGCCCGGTGGGACGAAATTCATATCAAGCGAATCAGTAGTACAGCCGCAGCCTGGCTTTACTCTTTTGATTTCGAGAGTCTTATTGCCCTTGTTCCACAATTTGATAGCTGCTTCGAGTGGTCCCTGTTCCGGTTTTACATTACCCCAATCATACGTATCGCCACCCCCGATTTCAAGTTTTGGCTGAGCAGACAATAACGAAAATCCGCTCAATAGCAAAACCAACACTAAGGAATAAATTCTTATCATTTCTAAAAAACTCCTAACTAAATTAATTAAAATATCAATTCAAAAGTATGAAATAAATATTTACATTGTTCTTGATTATATGATGTAAGACTATTTTTTAGCAAAAAAGTTGCATTTTTTTCAATAAATATGTAAATATTTAGTTATATTTGAATGTTGTTATTTATAAAAAAATATATCAGGTACAGCCATGTTATCGTTTGAGTTTAATGAAATTCAACTTCAGATTCAGGAAGCAGCACGCAAATTTGCTCAAGAAGAAATAGCACCAACAGTAATTCATCGCGACATCAATTCGGAATTCCCTGCAGAGATACTAAAAAGTATGGGAGAGTTAGGATTTTTGGGAATGATGGTATCTCCTGACTGGGGAGGCAGCGGGCTTGATGCAGTAAGCTATGTATTGGCAATGGAAGAGTTTGCAAAGGTTGATGCAAGTGTAGCTGTGGTCACCTCTGTTCAGAACTCATTGGTTTGCTGGATATTGGAGAATTTCGGTAATGACTTTTTGAAAGAGAATTATTTGCGTCCGCTTGCCGAAGGACGTTATCTTGGTGCTTACTGTCTTAGCGAACCCGAAGCCGGGTCTGATGCCCGCCAACAGCATACAACTGCCGAGAAGCATGATGGCTATTGGATATTGAACGGCACAAAAAATTGGATTTCTACAGGTCAGCATTCTGATGTTGCCATAGTATTTGCTCAGTCAAATCCAGAGCTAAAGCACAAGGGTATTGCATGCTTTGCCGTACCTACCAACACACCCGGATACGAGCCGGGACTCAAGGAAGATAAAATGGGTCTTCGCTCAAGTGAGACATGCTCAATAGGTCTTACAAATGTAAAGGTATCGGACGAGCATCTTATTGGTGAAGTCGGCGAAGGATTTTATATAGCAATGCGCGGGCTTAACGGCGGACGTATAGGCATAGCGGCTCAATCAGTAGGTATTGCTCAGGGCGCTTTCGAGGCAGCTGTTAAATATTCCTTAGAGCGTAAAACTATGGGCAAGCCAATTGCAGAGCATCAGCTGATACAGTCTAAACTCGCACAGATGAGTATGAAAATCAATGCTGCACGATTGCTTACCCTCAGAGCTGCCTGGCTACGCGACAACAAAATGGACCATATTCAGGAAGCATCCGAAGCAAAGCTTTATGCCTCTACAATTGCCAATGAAGTAACCCGCGAAGCTGTCCAAATACATGGCGGTTATGGATATGTAAGGGAATATCAGGTAGAGAGAATGATGAGAGATGCCAAGGTAACGGAAATTTATGAGGGAACATCCGAAATTCAGCAGTTGGTAATTGCAAGAGAAATTCTAAAGAAATACGGCTCATAATTTAAAGCCACAATATGCCGCAGATATCAGAATCAGAATCTGTCGTTCCGAACGGCAGATTTTTTTTTTGGTAATAATACGAATATAAAAATAAAAAAGCTAAGTATAAATAAATATACTTAGCCGAAATAATCGTACGCCCTAGAGGAGTCGAACCTCTAACCTTCTGATCCGTAGTCAGATACTCTATCCAATTGAGCTAAGGGCGCCTGAAAATTTATAAAATTTACGCCTGAACAGCAGTAGTTTTAAGTTTATTTACGTACTTAGCTAATGATGATTTTCTATTGGCAGCTGTGTTCTTGTGAATAACATTCTTTGCGCTTATTCTGTCAAGAACCTGAGTTGCTAATCTTAATTTTTCCTGTGCTTCTTCAAAAGTCTTAGATTCACGTACTGCTCTGATAGCAAATTTAGCTGTCTTCTTATTTAACCTATTATAAAGGCGACGTTTACGTGATTGCCTCATTCTTTTAAGTGCCGACTTATGGTGCGCCATTTTTATCCAAATTAATTTAAATTACACAAAATTAGAACTACAAAAATAACATTATTAATTCATATTGCAAAAAATTTATTTACAAAATAAAACTTTTCCACATTTTTATTTTTTTTAGTCAAGTCTGAACCATTTCACTAAGTCTTTGAAAGTTGGTTTCTTGCCATACATCAATATGCCTACTCTGTAGATTTTTGATGCTACCCACAAAGCACCCAAAAATGTTGCTGCCAGTAATATCACAGAAAGCCCAATTTGCCATAGCGGAACATCTGTTGCCGCAACCCTTGCAATCATAAGTATCGGAGTAAAAAACGGTATCAGCGACATTACTGTAGCGAGCGTACCGTCGGGGTTGCTCATTACATTGGGTATAAACATAATTGGAATGATAATTGGCAGTGATACCGGCAAAGATAACTGCGAAGCATCCTGCTCCTGATCAACAGCAGAGCCGACAGCGGCAAAAAGTGATGCATAAATAAAATATCCTGATAAGAAATAGAACAAAAATGCAACTATTACCCAGGGCGAAATTGAAAAGTTTGTGAAAAACTGAATTATTTCATGTTGTTGCGGTTGATTTGCCGCACCCGCACCTGCCATGCCCGAAATAGCTGTAGCATCAGACGGGCTGATGAACATTGCAGCGATAGAGCCGCCTGCCATAAATAATACAGTCATTATAATCAGCCAGAACAATACTTGCGTCAGACCTACAGCGCCTATCCCCACGACTTTTCCGAACATAATTTCGAAGGGCCTTACCGAAGACGCGATTACTTCCACAATTCTGTTTGCTTTCTCTTCGATTACACCTCTCATTACAAAACTGCCATAGGTAAACATCAAACCGTAGATTAGAAATCCTAAAATATATCCCATAAATGCCAGCACCTCGGAATAATCATCTTTGGTTCCTTCTTCGGTAACTTTTTTGGTAGTAATGGATACTCCTTTGTTTACCAAATCAATTATGCTTTTGTCAGCGCCAATTTCATTAAGTCTTTTGTTTACAATTATATCTTCGGTATTGCTTTCTATTGATTCAATAAATCCCAAACCACCCCCGCCGCTTGTATAAACATTAGCTTTGCCCGTATTTATAAAATCTTCGGTAAGATAAAGAAATCCGTCGAGCTTGCCCTCGAGTACTTCTTTGGTAAGTACATCTTGAGTTTTCTCAGTAATAAAGAATTTGGAAGTATCACGTGCGACCAGGTCAATACCAATTTGTCCTGTTTTGTCAAGCACGGCGATTTTCTTCTCAGTCTGTCCCCTCGACATCAGCGTAACGGCAATTATTATACCGTACATAAGTATAATCGCCAGAGGTGCAAGGATAGTGCTCAGGATAAATCCCTTAGATTTTACCTTTGATATATATTCATGCTGAATAATTGTCAGTATTTTCGAACCTTTAGTTTTCATTTCCCTGCTCCTTGTTCATTTTGTTTTGTTTACCCACAACATCTATAAATATCTCATGCAGACTTGGCTCAACTTTTTCAAACCTATAAATTGATACTCCATTACTTAAAGACTTTGCTAAAATATCATTTGTCGAAATTCCGGAGTCCTCAAGTTTGAACTCAATTCGGTTATTCGACCTTTCGTTGATTTTAATACCTGCAAAATCATTAAGAAAATCCATATTACCTTCGAATTCCATCACAACGGTATTTTTACCAAATCCTGATTTTATCTGTCTTACACCGCCGGATAATACCACTGTTCCTTTGTTAATCAGCACCAAATCATCACACATTTGCTCAACCTGTGCCATTACGTGAGTTGACAGAATCACAGTTTTACCCTGCGACTTCATTTCCAAAATAATGGACTTCAGTATTTCCGTATTAATAGGGTCGAACCCTGAAAAAGGTTCGTCAAGAATCATAAGTGGTGGATTATGAAGAATTGTTGAAATGAACTGAACCTTTTGCTGCATACCTTTGGATAATTCTTCAATTTTTTTGTTTTCCCATCCGGCGGCACCCAATTTAGCGAGCCATTCCTTAGCTCTCGACAGAGCAATATCTTTAGGTATTTCTTTTAATCTTGCAAAATATATCAATTGGTCAATTACTTTCAGTTTTTTGTACAAGCCCCTCTCTTCCGGTAAATATCCCATGATATTCTGAATCTCCGGACCGGTTGGCTTGCCCATAATACTGATTGTTCCTTTATCAGGATACAGGATATTAGTTATCATCCTGATTGTTGTTGTCTTGCCGGCACCATTGGGACCTAAGAGCCCAAATATTTTCCCTTCTTCGACTTCGAAACTGATGTTATTGACAGCAGTATATTTACCAAAAGTCTTGGTAATACCGTCAACTTTGAGAATACCCATGTGAAAAATCCTTAATTTCAAATTGTATAATTTGATTTACGTTGAAGATATGAATATAGTTTCAATTATTTTGATTTTTCCGACATCAGTATTCCCAAGCTGAAAGCAATAAAAACCATAACTAAAATCCGGTCTTTATTCCTACAAATACGGTACGGGGCCTCGACGGACCATACATGTAGCCTGCATCTCTGCCTATACCTGAATCGAAATCTCTTTGGAAACTGTTTAGCAAATTCTGACAACCGATTTGCAATTCTATTCCTGTAGAATTATCAACTCTGTATGATAGCATAGTATTGAGCTCAAAAAAATCGTTCGTAAATTTGAGCTCATTCGATAATCTCTCATTACCGTCAATGCCAATACCACCGGCAAAGTGAGGAACATACATACCACCGGTATAAACACCTGAGAGGTTCAATTCCAAGTCGTCAATAATACTTACCTGTGCCGAGAAGTATCCGTAGAAGTCTGGCGTTTTGAGTATATTTGATGTTAAAAGCTCTGAATCATCATTGCTAAGTCCCCAGGCAACGGGATTTTTGTACATAGCTTTTTGAATTGTAATACCACCTTTGAATGACAGATAATCAGATATATTAGTCATCAATTCAAGTGTAGTGCCGAAAACTTCGGCTTCTTCACCGTTTCTTCTCTCTATAACCAATGCGCCTTCGCCATCTCTGCCAACTTCCTCCAGAATGAAAACATCTTTGAGAGAAGTATAAAAATATTCATTCGACAGCGAGAAAGGAAACCCAAACATTTTGAAAGAGTAATCTGCTGAAAAAGAGTAACTTACTGAATATTCCGGCTTTAGATTTTCCGACAATCTAATAATCATACCTTCGCCACCTACCTGAGTAATATGCAAATCTTCGTCAAATGCCTGAGGTGCTCTGTAACCTGTTGAATAGCTCAATCTGACACTCAGGTCCTGAGTCGGCTTTACCATCAGATTTGCTCTGGGGCTGATGATTAAACCATCAATAAGATTATGCGAGTCGAATCTGCTTCCAAAAACAAAGTAAAGATAATCTGTAATCCCCCAATCATCTTGCAAATATATTCCGTTAGACAAGGTATGCTGGTCAATTTTTCTTGAATATGCCGGAGCAAGATCAATCATCTTGTCTGAATTAAATTCATAACCACCTGTGATTACATGATTACCGAAGAAGCTTTCAATAACTGAAGAATACTGAAGCCCTGCGGCATAAGTTTGATTATCGGTAGTTCCATAAGCATTGGGATCTTGATTGGCACCATAATAACTATCACGGTTAGTTAGCTGACCAGAGCCGTATAGTGAGATTTTTTGATTGCCCTGCCCAATATACTTCTCATATTGCAGCTGAAAAACATTTGTATTGTGAGTAGTCATCTCGGTAATGTTAGTTTCGTGCGGCGGCAGGTCGAGACCATCGCCACCACGGATTTCGTGAAATATTGTATGATACTCCATCGAAAGCTTGCTTTTGTGGTCGGGCTTATAGAAAAAGTTACCACCAATGTTCTTTACGTCAAGTCTGCCTATTTCGGTATAGCCGTCGTTGTTTGCATCCCATTCGCTGCGGTGCCTGTTGCTTCCGAAAATCATCACTCCCATGTCAGCACTTTCATTTACAATAGCACCGTTTAGTTGAATAGTAGCATCTGGTGATACCGCATTTATCGAGCTGTAATTTGCAGATGCATTAAAGCTGCTTGATGAAGGAGTTTTAGTTATTATATTTATCACACCGGCGATACTGTTGCCACCATATAATGATGACCCGCCGCCACGAATAATCTCAACTCTGTCTATCATGTTTGATGGAATTTGTTCAAGACCATATACACCGTTCAGAGCAGAGTATATTGCCTTTCCGTCAATCAACACCTGCGAATATTTACCTTCCAATCCATTCATTCTAATCTCGGAAAATCCGCAATTCTGGCAATTTGTTTCGATTCTCAAACCGGGTTGAAAACTAAGTCCATCTCTTAGATTCATCGAACCCGTTGACTCAAAAATTTTATCTGTAAGTATGGATACCTTAACAGGTACATCCTCGTAAATCCTTTCGGAACGGTTTGCCGTAACAACAACTCCCTGACTTATAACTTCTGATTTTTCGAGTGTTATCTGAATGGTTTCGTCATTTGGCAAATCGCTTAAACTTACGGTTTTGCTCTTATAGCCAACTGCACTTATTGATATCGCGGCTGTACTTTCAGGAATATTTTTCAGTTCGAAATATCCTTTTGTATTTGCATAAGTGCCAATCATGGTGTTGTTTACTTTAATAGTTGCTCCGGGTATGGCTCTGCCGTTTTCACCAGAGCATTTTACTGTTCCTTTCAAGCTCAAATGTCTTGATTCTGCAATCAATGTGCAGAGAATAAATATAATTGCAATATATGTTTTCATAATTATAATTCTTTTTCTGTTAAAAAATTAATTATTAACTGAACTGTTATTCAGATTATAGAGTATTAAATAATTCCGTGATGATGAAGATTAGATTAGAGTAGTGGTGGAGCTCTTAGCCCGTAATGGAATGAAAATACCGCATTGAACGACACCGCAGGTAACTCGATAAATTCTAAGCATCTATCAATTGACGATACTTCGGGAATTCCGATACCGCTGATAGTAGTTTCATTATGATTGGATAGAATATCACACACTAAATATGATATATCACTGTGTTTGTGTGCAGGATTGTTGGGGTTGCTGCTATTGTCGCTATTCGGGTGCGAGTGCATAACAACTCTGCCGTCCATATCAACATGTATGTGATAATATCTTACTGAAATTATATTACTGAATACAATTCCAAATAATATTATCATCGAAAACAATGATACAATATGTCTATTTCTGACAAACAACTTTTACCTGCTTTTTTTAAGCAAAAATATTTCTTAATAATGTAATTATTTGCAAATCTGACAAATATTACGTTACAAAATTAACAAAATATTTGTAAGCTACAAATATAAATTTATCATATTCAAAAAATATATTACATTATATTTTATTTACTATTAGGTAATGCTAAATTTTGGTCTTAAATTTAGCTTCATATATTGAGAAGTTATACCATTTAGAGGAGGATATTTTTGGATTATTCTCTATATAATTATATGTAAGCATTCCTGCAAATACACCTACCATAGAGCCGAAATACACATCAATCAGGAAATGCTGAACGAGGTAAACCCTTGAAATACCAACAAGAAGTGCCATTACGAAATAGAAAATCCCCAATGGCTTGTAAGGTGTAATCAACGACAAAAACAAGAATATAGCAAAACCGGAAGTTGTATGCCCCGAGGGGAAACTGTTGTGAGAAAATAGTTCGAATCCGTCAACATAAGTTACTAAATCTGAACCCTCAAAAAACGCCTTTGGGCGTGGTATTTTAAAAATATTTTTCATCAGCTGAGAAACAATCCCCGGAATAAAATATATCATCAGCCCGTTGAAAAGATATTTTATTCTGAACACTCCGGCAATAATCAGGAATACTGCAAATTGTATCCCTTCGCCCAGAGAAGAGAAAAATCTGAAAACATCATCTAAGTATGTGCCACGCATATCATTGAAATAAATTACGCAATCACCCTTATTAATATTAAGCAAAATAAAATATCCCAATATCAGAAACAGGAAATACATTCCAAAAAAATAGGGATTATCTTTAATACGTGATTTTACCGTGGCGCTGTATGGCTCTGTCATATTGATTCCAGCTCTCCTGTTTCGTGTTTGTCCAGTTCGATGTTATATTTTAGTCTGTTTTCGAGATTGCCCAAAATATTATAAGCCTGGTTGATAAGTATAAACTTATCCAGCACTTTTTTGCTACCATCAGACTTATCCGGATGATAACGTCGTGCCAGGCGATAATATGCCTTCTTGATGTCACTCGAAGAAGATATTCTGCTTACACCCAAAACCTTATAATAATTTATGAATTTCATCAATATTTGACGCTCAAAATAAGCAAATTGCAAATGACGATATACTTGACTTAATAATTATTTATGAATCATAATTAAACTTAAATGATATAAAAAATGAATATTTAATTAAGATTTTTAAATTTTATTTTTATATTTGATTAATAATTGTTATTTTACAAATTACAACTGCATGATTTTGTAATTATTGAATTTATTTTATTGCGGTAATTTAAAGTGGTCAGACTATGGGAAAAAGAGAGAGCTTTAACGACTACGAATACTTAGCCAACAATCTGCCATTTGGTATAATGATGGTAGATTCGGCTAAGATAATTCACAATCCTAACATCAAAATGACCGAATTATTCGGTGATATAGATAATCAGCATATAGAATCAACAAAAATCAGCCTTTTTAAGCCCGAAATAATTGACAGGGTAAACGAAGTGTTCAAGACAGGTGCGGATAAGTCTGCTATAATGGCACCTATCGACAAGAAATCAAAAGCATCGTTTCAGTCAATTAATTATTACGCACTCAAAGGCAATAAAGGCAAAACAGATGCTGTACTGGTGGTTATTTCTGATACAGGAAACACAAACCAATGGCAGAAGGAATTTAACGTTTTGTTTGAGAATGTTCCTGTATATATTACCATCGTTGATACAGAATACAAGATTGTTCGCGCTAACCAAAGATATCGTAATACATTTGGCAGCACTTACAGTATTTTTCACAATGAGGTAGCAAAGCGTAAGTTTGAGAGTCAGGCAAATTCCACAGCTTTTGCTTTCGAAGATGGTGAGGAACATTCCGATACAATTGTTATTAGTACCAGCAACCGCGAAAAAGCTCATGTAATAGTAAATTCAATACCATTTGCAGTCAAGGAAGGCAAGGTAAATCTTGTAATGGAAATTTGTACAGATATTACCGAAATTAGCAAATTGCAGGATCAGATAAATAATGCTCACGACTTTTATACCAACCTTATCGAAAGCTCGAACGACGGCATTATGGCTATTGACATAAAAGGTAAAATCCAGATTATCAACAGCGCCGCCAAGAAAATTCTGGGATTTGAGGGAAACCGAAAACCCTCGCTTGCACGAATCAAAGAAATTATGCCTGATGAAATTTTTGGCGAAGCAAATGATGACGGCACAATTTGCAGTAATTACGATATTTCGCTGCTCAATAATGTAGGCGAATCCGTTCCGCTGAGATTTAATTCCTATGTAATTCAAAATAAGAGAAAGATTGAGGGCAGAGTTGCTTTCTTTCAGGACCTAAGAAAAATAAAGAATCTGGAGCAAAGAATTAATGATGCCGAAACGATGGCGTTTTTATCTACAATCCGTGCATTGAAGCCAAGCGTCACCACTTTTCTTGCCAAGCATAAAGAAATGTTTGCAGAGCTCAATGAACTTATTACAAGCGAAGTTAAAAGTAAAAAAGCATTAGAGAAGTGGCAGTCAATGAAGGTAGAGCTCGAGCATCTCGACAGAATTATTGACGGATTTATTTGCTCCGTTGACGAAAGCAAACCACAGCTTAGCGAAATAAATATCAATAATACATTAAAAGATATCTACGAAGATTTTAAAGTATTTATAGAGTATAATGAAATCAACTTTTCGGTTAATCTTAATGGGTTTGACATTCTTGTTCAAACAGATTACTCATCTTTTCGCAGACTTTTGTCCCTGTTCATGATGTATTCGCTCAGCAATGTGAAAGATCTTGGAGCAGATGCAAAAGTTAGTATTCATGTTATGCGTAAAGACGGAAAAGTGCGTGTCGAAATAGTTGACAACGGACCCGAAATTATGAATTTTAGTACATTAATGCCGCCTAATTTCAAAGAATCTACTGATCTGAAATTCGGTTTCTTTACAGTGTTCAAAATTGCTGAAAGACTCGGACTTGATATCGAGCTTAAAAATGACACAGTCAGAGGCAATGTTTACTCGATAATTAGCACAGAGTAAATATCTCTACTCTGTTTGTTCTTAAATTATTAGTAGTCATACGATCTACCAATCTACACATGCCCGCCTGCCTTAGCAGGCGGGGTGGATGACCTAAAAATAATAAAATATTCAAAAAATACTTCAATAACTGTAACTTTTCTTC
>JANJTB010000020.1 GCA_024711295.1 bacterium
ATGTAAATTATTTGTAATTTTGAAATAAGTTTTTTTTCAATATACAGGATAAATTCTGATGAAACAAAAAATGTTTACATTATTTGCTGTGGCAATACTTTTTGCCGCTACTACTGCTGACTCTTTTGCTCAACTGACTAAGATTTGGGAGATAAATAAAAATGGTATTCAATCATATAGTCCTAATGCTAAACTTGCTTATGCATTTCCACTTTTGATGGACCTAACTAATGGAGATACTATTGCAATTGTTAATGGACCAGATCAAATTATTCTTGATAATTCAGGAAAAAGGTACTTTACAATAAATAAATTTTCAAAAACTTTAAAAGTATATGATAGATATACTAATGAGTTTATTCAGGATTTAGTATATAGAAAATATCTTTTAGGAAAGTATGTAGTAAATGATTCAATAATGTTTGAATTTGAAGATAATACAGGCACTTATAATTTCTGGAATATTTATACTAATGAAATAATAGACAGTTATAAGCTCCAGAGTGAACCTGATGAACCAAATTTAACTCCAACTGGTGATACTCCTATTTTAAAAGATGGAAGGTATTTTGCATGTAATACTCTTTTGAAGTCTGGCATAAGTGATATTCGAAAATTTATTATATATGACAGAAAAACCAAAGAAATAATTTTTAGTAAGATAATGCCGCCTAATCATGACGTTCTCGTTCAATCATTTATGCACAGATCAAATCAAATGGCTTTTGGAGAGGTAATAAAACTTGATGGAGATGACAAACCTTATTCTTATATACGTATTTTTGACCTTGATAAAAGAGAAATTATAAGAAATGTAAGAGTGGGAGAAGAGAATGAGAAAGTAAGACATATTGTAATAAGGATGGATGATAGTTTTATTCTTTATTTAAATACTACATTGCTTTATACAAATTTCTATGATTATAAAAATGATAGAAAGTTAAGTTTTAAAATAACAACTTCAAATACTCCATTTTATATTGATGATTCTCTTTATGTATCTGAATATCCTTTCAGCGCTTACAAAATTGACTGGACTACTGTAGGAGTCGAAGACGAACCTAATCCAAACATTCCAATAATCTACCCCAATCCTACTACCAACTCAATCAATCTGAATATTGATGAAAAGTTTTACAACGGTCAATGGCAGATGATAGATTTAAACGGTAGGGATATTTTGAATGGAATTATACTCTCTAATCCACAATTGCAGATAGATATTTCAAATCTGCCATCAGCAACATATTACCTGCGTTTAACCAATGGAAAAGAAATTAAGGTGGAAAAAGTAGTGAAGTGGTGATGGATTTCCACAACTCTCAATTCCCCTCTTGAGGGGTGCCTGCCGTAGCAGGCGGGGTGGATGGATTTCTACAACAAGAATATTGATAATCAGATGTCCGACCCTTCCGAAGTGTCGGACATCTTAATGTTAGATCTTCACAATTTTTTCTACTTTATTGCCAATTCTGATGAAATAGACACCTGCAGGCAGATGCGACACATCAACACTCACATTCCCCGCTTGTTTATCACTTTCAATTATGACAGGAAAAATGAATTTATTAATTTTAGTGAAATAAATTATGGATGTGGAAAAATAAAAAGCCAAAAAGTAATATAATTTTGTTATTTTGGTAAGTTGCTTGTTAGCTATTTCCGGCTGTGGAAAACTTTGTTCTAAATATCTTTAAAACTAATACGTTATGGTTATCACCTTAATGCAGTATTTAGAGAAATTATAACCGAAAATCAGCTCAAAATTCAAGTAATACACTTAAATATAAAGTAGTTTTAGAACTATACAGCGAAGCAAATTAAACAGATAATCATCAATTTATTATAAATAAAGTTAGTTATATGAAAATTCAAAGACGATTTACGAAAGATGGTACAAGTCCTTACGACTTGTTTAACTATACAAAACGTTCATCTACACTGAGAAATCCTGATGGCTCGGTAGTATTTGACATGAAGGACATTGAGGTGCCTGCAGGATGGTCACAGCTTGCCACAGATATCCTTGCTCAAAAATATTTCCGTAAGACCGGTGTTCCACAAATTGACGAGGCGGGAATCCCTCTCAAAGATGATGAAGGTAAACCAGTGCTTGGCTCGGAAAGGTCAGTTAAGCAGGTTGTTCATAGAATGGCTGGAGCATGGAGATACTGGGGAGAGAAATATAACTACTTTGATACAGAAAAAGATGCTGAGATTTTTTATGATGAAATAGCATATATGCTACTTAAGCAGATGTGTGCTCCAAATTCACCTCAGTGGTTTAATACCGGGCTTCACTGGGCTTATGGTATTACCGGCTCGGGGCAGGGCCATTATTACATCGACCCTGATACCAAAGAACTTGTAAAGAGCAAAGATGCTTACTCACGCCCCCAGCCGCATGCCTGTTTCATCCAGTCTGTATCAGATGATTTGGTGGGTGAGAACGGAATTTTTGACCTTGCCACCCGCGAAGCAAGAATTTTTAAATATGGTAGTGGTACCGGAACCAATTTCTCAAATTTACGCGGTGCAGGCGAAAAATTATCCGGTGGCGGCTATTCCTCAGGATTGATGAGCTTCCTCAAAATTTTTGACAGGGCGGCAGGTGCTATCAAATCCGGCGGAACTACCAGAAGAGCTGCCAAAATGGTTATTGTTGACATAGACCATCCTGATGTTGAGGAATTTATCGAATGGAAAGCCAAAGAAGAAGAGAAAGTAGCATCTTTGGTTGCAGGTTCTAAAGTAAGTGCCGCATTTCTTCAGACAATTCTGGAAGAAGCTGTATCGACAGGCACCAATATAACTAAAAACAAGAAACTAAAAGTGCTTGTTCAGAAAGCTCTTAACAGAGGCATTCCTCTTAATCATATCAAGAGAGTTCTTGATTTGGTTGACCAGGGATTTACCTCAGTTGATTTTCAGCAATATGATACCCACTACGAAGGTGAAGCATACATTACCGTCAGCGGTCAGAACTCCAACAATTCGGTGAGAGTCACAAACGAGTTTATGAATGCTGTCGAAAATGACGAAATGTGGGAGCTTCGCTGGAGAAAATCAGGCGAAACCGCAAGAGCTGTCAGAGCCAGAGATTTGTGGGAGAAAATTAATCTGAGTGCATGGAAAAGTGCTGATCCGGGATTGCAGTTCGATACAACAATAAATGAATGGCATACCTGCCCTAATTCAGGCAGAATCAACGGCAGTAATCCATGCAGTGAGTACATGTTCCTTGATGATACTGCCTGTAATCTTGCAAGTCTTAACCTGATGAAATTCTATGATGAAGAATCTTCATCATTCAAAGTGGAGGATTTCAAACACGGTGTCAGACTTTGGACTGTAGTGCTCGAAGTTTCAGTATTGATGGCACAGTTCCCAAGCAAGCAGGTTGCAGACTTAAGCTACAAATTCAGAACTCTCGGGCTGGGATATGCAAACTTAGGCACTTTGCTAATGGTTAACGGTATTCCTTACGACTCACCTGAAGCACTCTCATGGACAGGTGCAATTTCTGCTATACTCACCGGTCAGTCCTACGCTACTTCGGCAGAGATGGCAAAAGAAATTGGTCCGTTTCCGGAGTATGATTTAAATAAAGAAAGCATGCTCAGAGTTATTCGCAATCACCGCAGAGCTGCATGGAATTCTAATCCATCGGAGTACGAAGACCTTACTATTCGCCCAAAAGGTATTAATCCAAAATATGCTCCTGATAATCTTATCGAGTCTGCAAGAGAGTGCTGGGATAGTGCACTTGAATTAGGCACACAGCACGGTTTCAGAAATGCTCAGGTTACAGTGATTGCACCTACCGGAACTATCGGTCTGGTTATGGATTGCGATACTACAGGTATCGAGCCTGATTTTGCAATAGTAAAATATAAGAAACTTGCAGGCGGCGGATATTTCAAAATTGTGAACCAATCAGTCAGAAAAGCTCTTACAAAACTTGGCTACTCCGAACAGCAAATCGAGGATATCGAAAAATATTCAAAAGGTAGCGGTACACTGCTTGGCTGTCCGAATGTAAATAAGAAAACTCTTAAAGACAAGGGTTTTTCTGATGAAAAAATTGAGATTATCGAGAAGCAGCTTGACAATGTGTTCGATATTAAATTTGCATTCAATAAATGGACACTTGGCGAAGAATTCCTTATTTCGCTGGGATTTTCAAAAAGTAAGATAGACGACAGCTCGTTCGACCTTTTGAAATCTCTTGGATATACCGATAGTCAAATTGACGAAGCAAATGATTATGTTTGTGGCACAATGATGCTCGAAGGTGCACCACATCTACGTGAAGAACATTTGCCAATTTTTGATACTGCAAACAAGTGCGGCAAAAAAGGTCAAAGATATATTGACTATATGGCACACATAAGAATAATGGCTGCTGCTCAGCCATTTATCTCAGGTGCTATTTCCAAAACCGTCAATATGCCTGCCGAGGCTACAATCACTCAGATCAGCGAGTTGCATGTTAAGTCGTGGAAACTTATGCTTAAGGCGATTGCTCTTTACCGCGATGGCTCTAAGCTGTCGCAACCTCTCAACTCAGCCAACTATGGCGACCTTGACGAAGTGATATCGCTCGGCGACGAAAACACACTTGATGAAACAAAAGGTCCACAGCAAGTTCAGGAAATTATTGCTGATAGAATTCATTACAAACTAAGACGCCATAAATTGCCCAAAAAGCGTCACGGACATATTCGTGAAGCTGTAGTTGGCGGTCATAAGCTATTTTTGCGTACAGGTGAATACGAAGATGGAACATTGGGCGAAATCTTCATTGATATGTACAAAGAAGGTGCTTCTTTCCGCGGATTAATGAACAGCTTTGCAATACTTGCATCCAAAGCACTGCAGTATGGTGTTCCTCTCGAAGATTTGGTAGATACTTTTACATTCACACGATTCGAGCCATCAGGTCCTGTCGAAGGTCACGAAGCGATCAAGAATGCCACTTCTGTACTGGACTATGTTTTCCGCTCGATAGGATATGATTATCTTAACCGTGAGGATTTTGTTCATGTTAAGGCAGTAGATGAAGTCTCCGGAATGAAGAATAATGTAACACCTAGCAAGCCGGTCGAGTCGTCTTCAAAAGAGCCGGAAGTGAAGGTTCCTGTTCAGGAAACTCCAAAAGATACTTCGGCTCCGGCAATGGATTTAGCCCTCGAATTGGTAGGTGCCGATTCAGCACAAACCAAAACCAACGGTGCAAATGGAGTAAATCTCCAAATTAAAGTCGGCTCAAGCAGCGAAGCACAGTCATTCGGTTATACCGGCGAACATTGCACCAATTGCGGCTCTATGAGAGTGAAACGTAACGGTAGCTGTACCGTTTGTGAGGACTGTGGATCTACAAGCGGTTGCTCCTGATATTGCCCCGCGATAATTGACTAAATTATAATGCACCCGTCAGAACATACTCTTTCGGGTGTTTTTATTTAGGTTAAGCAGTGATTTAGCAATGCTACATACTAATCTTTTTAATCATAAATAATTTAAATATTCTGTAATTAACGGATAAATTCCTTATTTTTGAAGTTTGTACTAAATCAATAATCATTAAAGAATAAATGAAAAGAACACTCATTACATCGGCTCTTCCTTATGCTAACGGCTATATTCATTTAGGACATGCAGCAGGTGCATATTTACCTGCTGATATTTATGCCCGATATCTGAGAATAAGCGGAAACGAAGTACTATATGTCTGTGGCTCTGATGAGCATGGTGTTGCAATTACTATCTCGGCAGAGAAGGAAAAGGTAAGCCCGCAGGAGATTGTTGACAAATATCACAATGCAAACAAGGACGCTTTCGAAAAATTCGGAATGAGTTTCGACATTTATTCACGTACTTCACTGCCTGTACATCACGAAGTCGCTCGGGAGTTCTTTGCTGATTTTCTTAAAAAAGGTTATTTGGTCGAAAAAGAAGAAGAGCAATTTTACGATGCTACAGCAGACATGTTTTTGCCCGACAGATATGTTGAGGGTGTTTGTCCCAATTGCTCCTACGACAGAGCAAGAGGCGACCAGTGTGATAGTTGCGGTGCATATTACAATCAGTTGGACCTCAAAAATCCTGTTTCGATAATTACAGGCAAGACTCCTGAAGTTCGTAAAACATCTCACTGGTATTTTGAATTTAATAAATTTCAGGAATTTCTCGAAAATTATATTGACTCCAAAAAGAATGACTGGAAAGATAATGTTGTTGCACAGACTAAGAGCTGGCTTAAGGCGGGCCTTGCAGAGCGTGCCGTTACCCGTGATATGAAATGGGGCGTTACACTCGATGGTATCGAAGGGCTGTCGGCTGACAAAACTGCCGGAAAAGTTCTTTATGTATGGTTTGATGCTGTGTTTGGATATATCTCGGCGTCAAAAATCTGGGCAGAGCAGAATAATCAGGACTGGAAAAAATGGTGGCAAGACCGTGATACACGATATTTAGCTTTTATCGGGAAGGATAATATCGTTTTCCATACATTGATTTTCCCTGCATATTTGCATGGCAGAGGTGATTATATACTTCCGGATAATGTTCCTGCAAATGAATTTTTGAATCTTGAAGGTGAAAAATTCTCAAAATCACGCAACTGGTCAATTGACCTGAAAGATTTCTTTGTTGATTTTCCCGAGCCGCAATACAATGATTCGTTGCGCTATACACTTGCTATGAATATGCCCGAAACAAAGGATGCAGACTTTACATGGAAGGATTTTCAGGTACGCAATAATAATGAGTTAGCCGCAATTTTCGGTAATTTTGTTAACAGGTCTTTGCAGTTTATACATAAGAATTTCGAAGGTAAAGTGCCAACACTTAGCTCAAAATATTCAGACCTATTGATTGATTGGGGCAAGCTTACTACAGGCGCAGATGAAGAATTTGCTGAAAAATTCAAAGATAAATACTCCGTAAATGACTACGATGTAATCAGTGCCCTTATGCACGGTATCCAAAAAAGCGCTGAAATGTTCGACAGATTCAGGTTTAGAGATGCTATTACCGAAATAATGAATGTTGCACGTGCCGCAAATAAATATTTTAACGATGAAGAACCATGGAAAAAAGTAAAAACAGACTCTGATTATGCTGCTAAGACGCTCTTTGTATGTGCACAGCTGGTCAGAAGCTTGTCAGTCCTCTTTGCCCCGATTATACCTCACACATGCAAAAAAATTGCATTAATTACAGGCTATGATACTTATTGCGGTGAGCCGGGAACTACAATTAAAGGAAATGACTTTCTGAATGCTGCTCTGCCGATGCTGCCTCAGGGGCAAAACACCAACATGCCCGAAATATTGTTTACGAGAATTGAAGATGAGACTATTGCAGGTCAGACTGCTAAGCTCGGGGATTTGCAGAGCAAACAAGCTGCCGAACCCGAAGAGGACTTAATCGAAATATCTGATTTTCAGAAAGTTAAGCTTCGTACTGCAAAAATTATCTCAGCAGAAAAGATTAAAAAATCAAAAAAATTACTTAAGCTTCAGGTAGAAATAGGTGAGTCGCGTAGGCAAATTCTTGCAGGCATAGCCGAATTTTACGAACCTGAATACCTGGTTGGCAAAACCATCGTGGTTGTTGCAAACCTCAAGCCGGCAAAGCTGATGGGCGAAGAGTCGCAGGGTATGATGCTTGCAGCAAGTCTCGACGGCAAGCTGTGCTTTGTAACACCCGAAATTGATATGCCGTCCGGTGCCGAGGTTAAGTAAATACAATCCTCTGCCGGCAGGTGTGTATTATGTTAGATTAATTGGAAGCAATGGAGCTTGCTCCATATTTGAGAAATTTGTGAAGATGTAACATTAAGATGTCCGACACTTTGGAAGTGTCGGACATCTGTTTATCAATATGCTTGGTTTGGAAATCCATCCACCCCGCCTGCTAAGGCAGGCACCCCTCAAGAGGGGAATTGATAAAAAATATGTATTTTTTTTACTTTTTTTATATATTTTGGGACAAAAATCAAATTGATGTGTCTTTATAAATAGGTATATTTGTAAATATTGAAAAACATTTTCCATTTCAAGGAAAAGTGCTAATGAAAATTAGAATAAAACTTGTTTTTACTGCTCTTTTGCTGCTGACCTCATTATCTGCTAATGCACAACTTATTGGTGAGGGTGACACTCTCTGGTACAAAAGTCTGTATCCTAATACTATCTCGCATGTTCAGTTTTCTCCCGATGGCTCTAAGCTGGGGGTGGTTTCTTATGATGGTAAATACGTTGGTAAATTTGTGATGTATGATGCTTTAACTGGAGAAGAACTTTGGCAGTTTGGCTTAGCAACTCAT
>JANJTB010000027.1 GCA_024711295.1 bacterium
TTTTATATATCCTTATCATTTCCATTTCTTTTTTTCCTGATAATATGGCCATCCAAAAAAATTATTATGATATGAGCGTAATGTATTTAATTCATCAATTACCATATTTTCCCTACCGAAATGGTCATAAGTATGATAATCTGATAAGATCATTTCAGCAATAAAATGCTCTTTGATATAACATTATTAATAATATCTCTATCCACTTTCTCAATAAATTCAACATTTCTGCATTTCCAATCGAGACTTTTGATTTGGTCTGAAATAACAACACCTTTTGTTGTAAGATATTCATTCAATTTCACTTCAAAGGGATAGTTTTTTATTTGAGTTGTAATTGGACAAACCAAAGCAAGATTTGTTTTTTCATTATATGATTTTGGAGATAAGATTATTGCCGGTCGGCGACCTTTTTGTTCGTGACCTGCTTGTGGATTGAAATCGAGCCAAACAATATCGCCTCTATCCGGTATGTAGGGTGGATTGTTCATAACTCCTTACCAATATTATCGGCTGTATAAATTTCACCATGGAGGTTTTCAGGATTGATTAATGATAATAAATCGTCAAGTTTTTTATCATTTTCGTATTTTGTAAGTTGAATAACCCCATTATTTATGGTAATTCTAAGATTAGTACCTTCATTAATCAAAACCTCATCTGCAATAGACTTTGGTATTCTTATTCCGAGACTATTTCCCCACTTTTTCACTGCAGTCAACATAAGTGATTCCAATAAATGTATAATAATGTATAAACACGCTTAATTTAAATTATTATTTGATTTATGTTTCACTTGTTTTATTGTTTTTAATTTCCAGATTACTCCATATCAGTGGGGAGTTATACGCATAGTGGTAGGGAGTATGCGACGGAAAGGCACTCCACAGCAAGTCTGGTGTGGTAAATCTGCCCGTCTCGGTATCGTACATACGGAAGCCCATTATTTGAAGATCGGATTATCAGTAATTATCATCATCTTCACCTAAGATGCTCCAAATATATTCACCATTCATACCATCACTAGTAAAAATCCACTGATTATCAATATATTTGAAAGCCAAATGGTTGTTTATAAATTTATCATTTTTACTAATAATTAAAATTAAATGAAAAGGATCTTCATATTCAACATCATTCATCCGGTAAACAGAGTAACCAATTATGTGCTTAAAATAATATTCACCATTTTTTTTAAAATCTTTAAATATCTGAATTTTTCGTTCTTTAAATTCATTTCCATAAATTCTTGATTCTTTAATTCTATAAAAAATTGATTTTTTGATTATTTCTTCATATTTGTCAGGATTTTCAATTATTTTTTTTAATAATTCTATTTTACTGCCTGATTCTTGGATTATTCTCCTTTTATTTAAAATATATCTTATTTCATATAGATAATCAACATTATCAACTTTTATAAAATCGAATTCAATACCCAAATAAGTTGAATCATAAAAAATATGAAAACGATTAAATATCATAATTTCTCCATCAAAATCATATTCCTCAACAAGAGTATCAACATCAATTTTATAATTTCTATTTGTATATTGCTGAATTGTATCTATTGTACGCATATAATAATACTTAAATATAGACTTTTCAGATATGACACACTTACTTAATTCTTCTGAATAAAATTTTGATTCCTTAATATAATAATCAGCATAATCAGGATTCTTCATAATTGCATTTATCAAATCAACTTTGGTCTCTAATTTTGGCATTTCAATGAATGTTGAACAACTATTGAGAATGAAGAATGTTGATAATATTATACAATTATTAATAATTTTCATCATTTCCATTTCTTTTCTTCCTTCAAATAAGGCAAACCAAAATAATTATTGTGATATGAGCGAAATGAATTTACAAAATCAATAACCATATTTTCACGTCCAAAATGGTCATAACTATGATAATCCGGAATTGCTAAATAATGTTTTTGATGTGTGAACTCATGTGCTATAACCTCCCAAACGTGTAATTTCGGGTAGCTATTATTGACAGATTCATAAGTTAATAAGTCATGACCACCTTCTAAATATAATTCCAAGGCTATTATGATTGTAGAATTACTTCTAGATCCGGTTCTAAGCCCGGCTACTAACCCAGTGGCTGTTGGTTGATTTTTGCCTTTATGTTCATTATAATACTTAGCAATAGATGAACCACTTTGAAAACTAATTGTTATATTTGTACCATGCATAGAATCAAAAAATGTTGGGTCTGCTTTTAAAATCATATTAAATGCATCTACAGTATCATTAGCCAACTTCAAAATATTTAAGCCATTCGATTTCAGTTCTGTATCACTTATAGGGTTTGATTCAATAACTAAATATCCTTTTGATGTTGGTATGTGGAAATTCATAATCCAGGTTGTTACATATAATCCCTCATTGTTTTTAGTTGTAATTGACTTATAATTAACAGAAAAGTTCACACCACCTGTTGCTCCAATTCTAGCACCTTTAGTATCTCCAATATACATTTCACTGCCGTCAGCGTTTTTTAACATTAACTGTGCCACTCTACCATTCTCATATTGAATTTCACTATAAATTTGTGAATTCTTGACTGTATATTATATTTAGCTTACTTATCCAAATTTTCCTTAATTTTCTCTAAGAGTTTTTCGGTTTCGCCAACATCGTTACCGGATTTTTTGCCGATCTCGATAGCTTTTTCGGCATAGATTTTAGCATCTTTGTAATTACCGGTCTTGTAGAGAAGGGCCGCATGAGTATCCAAATTTGCATAGTTGGGCGATTCGTTCGTAGCTTTACTTATCCATTTTAGGGCTTTTTTCAAAACGTATTTGTCTGTACAATTTTCGTACAAATTCCAGCATAATTCATTTATCCGGTCATTGTTTGCTTTGTTATTGCTTATCAAATCTTCGGCATAGTCACTGAACTTGTCCCAGGATTCGGTACGCTCGTAATACATCATTCTATAGTAATCTTTATTTTCTTCGGCATATTTGGAGTCATATTTATCTATCAATGCCAATACCTTGTCCATTTCGGAAAAATCTTTGTTTTTGATTGCTTTCTGAACATTTTGGTATGTATTATCGTAAAATTTGTTCAGCACCTCTGACTCGCCGTAAAGCTCAACAAATTTTGAATAATTTTCAATAAAGAAATTATCGTATTTTTCGCTGGACTGAAATACAGAATACACAGACCATGCTACTTCGTCAAAAATACTTTTACATTTGTCAAGATAGCTTACTACTTCTTCGGGAGTAGGAAATTTCTTTTCTTCGCTGTCGTTTCGTGCAAATGCCAGTTTGTAGAAATCGGGGAATTCCGGCTCCAGCTTATCCGATATACCTTTGTAAATTTTGTGATTTTTGCTGTCCAGAACTTTTTGCAAGCTTTCAATAAATTTCTTTGGCTCTTTGTATCCAATGTCGGTGTATATCAGCTTGCCCTCGGAATTGAAATATAATTGTGAAGGGAACCCCCTAACTCTGTACTTCATCGCAAGAATTTTACCGGTACCGGTTTGCATTTCATATTTTACAGGGATAAAATTTTTGTTCACAAAACTAATTACATCGGCATCGGTGAAGGTTTTTTTGTCCATTACCTCGCACCAGCCGCACCAATCAGTATAGGCATCAAGAAAGATAATTTTGTTTTCGGCTTTGGCTTTTTTGATGATTTGCGACCATTCGCCTGTTTCGAATTTCAGCTCATCAGCTGTTGAAACTGCTAATGCCAACATCATAACAAATAATACACTTATCATTTTTTTCATAATAATGCACCCCTTTTTAAATATTTAGTTTTTACCCTATATTACAAAATGCAAAATTATATAAAAAAACTATCCTGACAAAGTAAAATCATTTTTCCCGAAATTACTTTGATTTAATAAATTTTATATTTATTTTTACGTTAAGTGATTTGTGATACTTTTAGGAACGGTTTTATGACAAAAGCTTTCCTAACCAATGATAAAGGCAAGTTTGCAGTCATTTGTTCAAGTATGGAATTACCCCAAGTAATATCCGGTGAATTATTGAGCTCCGAAGCGGGCACACAGCACATACTCATGCACAATTATTATAAACACCTGACATATAAGCCAATTATACTACTTTACAACAACACTGCTTACAAATTCTCCCTGCCGATGCTATTTGCCGGCAGTAGTTACCTATTGTCAATTATTAGTTTCATACAACAAATGTTATCCATAGACTCATTAGAGTAAAATCAGGAGTAAAAAATCATGAAAACGCGCTTAATCATTGCTTCAGTCATAGTTATTGCAGGAATAATCGTAAGTGTAGCCATATCAGTAACCAAAAGTGACAAAGTTGACCACTCCGAGCTTGTATCAGGTCCTTTCGAGACACCACAGGATGTAACACGTGCCTGTATCGGTTGCCACGAAGATCAAGCTGCAGAAGTGCTGAAATCAAGACATTGGTTGTGGCATGGTGATGAATTCGAAGTAGAGGGGAAGGGTAAAATAAAGTTCGGGAAGAAATTCAGCTTCAACAATTTCTGCATAAATATTGCATCAAACGAGCCACGCTGTACCAGCTGTCATCCCGGTTACGGCTGGAAAGACGACACATTCGATTTTAATAACCCCGAAAATATTGACTGCCTTGTGTGTCACGATAATAGCGGTACGTACAAGAAAATCCCTACCGGAGCAGGCATGCCGTCATCTGATGTTGACCTGACCATTGCGGCACAATCAGTTGGGCGATCTAAAAAAAGTAATTGCGGCAGCTGCCACTTCGAGGGTGGAGGCGGTACTGCTGTTAAGCATGGTGATCTTGACCCCACACTGCTTGATAATTCGAAGAAAGTAGATATACACATGAATAAGCACGGGCTGGAGTGTACTACATGCCACAAAAGCGAAAAGCATCAAATTTTGGGATCCAGTCACGGCTCTATGGCACAGGGTATCAATCATACATCATGCACAGACTGTCACGATGACAGCAAGAAAAAAATTCATAAAAATGCCACCATTGCCAAACATCTGAATTCTGTAGCCTGCGAATCATGTCATATACCTTCTATAGCACGCGAATACTACACTGTAACCTATTGGGACTGGTCAACTGCCGGGCTAAAGGAAGATGTAAAATTTGATGAAAAACATCTTGCATACTCCAAACTCAAAGGAGATTTAAAGTGGGAAAAAGATGTAAAGCCGGTTTATCGCTGGCACAATGGCAAAGCTGATTATTATCTTGCAGGTGACAAATTTGACTCTTCACCGCTAATGCTCAACAAACTTAAGGGCAGTGTTGCTGATGCTAAAAGTAAAATCTATCCTTTCAAACTAATGAAGGGAAAACAGATTTACGATACCGAAAATAAGTATCTGATAGCACCAAGACTGTATGGCGAAGGTGGTTTCTGGACAAATTTTGACTGGAACTCAGCGTCAGAAATAGGCATGAAAAAGTTAAATCTGCCCTACTCAGGAAAATTCGGCTTTGTGGAAACAGAAATGTTGTGGCCTGTCAATCACATGGTTGTATCCAAAGGCGAAACAATGAAATGCAATGACTGTCACGGCAAAAATGGTGCTATGGACTGGAAAGCGCTCGGCTACAACGACGATCCGCTACGTAAAGGAGGCAGAGAGCGCAACAAACTGCTTAAATAAAAACTTTTTTCTGAAATAATTCTACCCCTCGCCCAAACAGTGAGGGGATTAGGATTCATGCCGAAGACATCAATCAAGATGGAGAATTGAGAATAATTGGAATCAAAGTGGAGCTTGCTCCATAGTTGAGATTTTTGGGAAGATGTAACATTAAGATGTCCGACACTTCGGAAGTGTCGGACATCTGTTTATCAATATGCATGTTTTGGAAATCCATCCACCCCGCTCAATATAAATGTCTGAACTATGATTTGCATGATTTATTTGATTAATATGATTTTAAAAAATCAGAAAAATCAGGATAATCACAAAAATCAAGGTTCTGACAAGTTAAGGGAGTGAGAAGATGACATATTGTTGTAGATGTGTTGAAATCCATCCACCCCGCCTGCTACCCAGGCACCCCTCAAAGAGGGGAATTGATAAAAATTTGTATTTTTTTTACTTTTTTCAAATATATTGGGACAAAAATCAAATTGATGTGTCTTTATAAATAGGTATATTTGCAAATATTGAAAAACATTTTCCATTTCAAGGAAAAGTGCTAATGATAATTAGAATAAAACTTGTTTTTACTGCTCTTTTGCTGTTGACCTCATTATCTGCTAATGCACAACTTATTGGTGAGGGTGACACTCTCTGGTACAAAAGTCTTTATCCGAATACTATCTCGCATGTTCAGTTTTCTCCCGATGGCTCTAAGCTGGGGGTGGTTTCTTATGATGGTAAATACGTTGGTAAATTTGTGATGTATGATGCTTTAACTGGAGAAGAACTTTGGCAGTTTGGCTTAGCAACTCAT
>JANJTB010000010.1 GCA_024711295.1 bacterium
GAGCCAGAGATATATCCAAATCCTGCTACCGACTACATCAATATCCAATTGAGCAACAAAGTGCTTCAGCCCTTTGCAGCGGCTGAAAAAATACAAATTTTCGATATGCTTGGTATTGAAGTATTAAACGAATCAATACCGACTATGACTTCAAGTCAACGGATGAATATCGAAAAATTACCTTCAGGAGTTTACTTCATCAGAATAGGCGATAAAGTGGAGAAGCTTTTGAAAATGTAGAGCAGAAATCCATCCACCCCGACTGCTTCGCAGGCACCCCTCAAGAGGGGAATTGAGAGTTGTAGTGATTTAGAAAATTTTCATATCTAATTCCCTTTTTATACTGCAGATTCTAAAAAATTTCAAAATAATATAAAATTTCATTTTCCGTTAATTAAAGCTTAACAAATTAACAAACAATATGAAATTATATATTACAATCTTAACCTTTCTGGTTGTTGCACAAAGCAGTGAAGTATTATCAAAAAATTACTTTGTTCGTGGTGAAACCCGAAACGGAACATTTTACCTCTATTGCCAGTCAGAGTATGATAGTCTAGACTATATTAAGTTATTTAACAGTAAAGACAAAGAGGTAACTGCGAATATTCAGAAATCTGTCAGCCACTTTTCGCCACAGGAAAATCCAAATTTAAAGTTGATTAAGCTGGATTATACTTTTCAGATTCCGCTTGATTTCGATCTTAGCGACAGCTTGTTTCATCTCGGATTCAAAACACGACAGCAACACGATACTACGTTTGATTATCCTTTCTTTATCCTTACAAATTTACCTGTCAGCGACCTGAGACTGATTGCTCCTGCTGATAAAAGTACGGACGAAAGCATCAAACCTGCTTTTCAATGGACTGTAGAAAGCCACCCTGCTATTCGTAATTATAAATTTCAGTTATCAACAAACAGCGATTATACCGGTATTATACTTGATTCTTCATTGTCGAATAATAAATTACTGTTAAAAACCGAACTTGAGCCAAATCAGGTTTATTTCTGGCGAGTTAAGTCGAATTTTGAAGATAACAAAAAAGGATATATAAAAGCTACATTTACTACCGGTGCAAAGACTGTTTGGTACCCTATCTCAATTGAACAGTTTCATTATGCACAGGATATACAGCACATAGCCGAAAATAGAATGATTTTAGCCGACCATCAGGTTGGTTTCCAGATTTCTGATGATATGGGTGCAACCTGGAATAGAGTAAAGACTAATAATTTTAGCCCCTTTAGAATTTCTGAACTTATTGACGGCAAAATTTATGCTCCGGGTTATGATTATTCTGAGGAACGTTATAAAATACTGAAATCCACCGATAATGGCAGTACTTGGCAGGTTGACTTTTTGATGCCCTTGGGAAATCCTTATCAGACCGACAAAAAAATGAAATTTAATAATAATGCTGATGGTGAGTTTACTATTGCATTCCTGAACAAAATCTTAAAATATGACAATATCGAAGGTAAAAATCTTATTTATGAAACCACACCTGATACTTCATTTGTATCCGGATTTGTAGAATTGGAAAATAAGAATATTGTCGTTTGCACCGAATCAAGATATATCCAAAATGATGCTGATAAAGGAGAAATTTGCATCATATCTGATAATGGTAAGGAAGTCAAAAGAGTATTTTCAGATTATAATGGTGAAAAAGTTGATTTTTGTTCGGTTAATCTTATGGAAAACGGTTTTATCGTTGCCTCCGGGAATATAAGTACCAATAAATCATCAATATTTTTCCTCTCGGACGATGACGGACAGACCTGGAAGATGACCGGTATAATCGAAAATTCAAAACTTAGAAGTACCGTTTCGACATTCGATGGCTATTTAATATCAAATTTTTATGATAATCCGAAATTAATTGCATTTTCCAAAGACTATGGCAATTCCTGGATTGATATTTCCGGTAATATTCCTGCTAATTATACAGCTTTTGATATTAAAATTATTCAGGATAGTATGTTGTATTATTTGAGTAATTCTAATAAATTGTACAAAACAAATATCCGTGCGGATATTGATATGGCGACTTATCCCGTGAATATAATCGAGTCAAATTCTGATGCAGTTAATTTTAAATGGAAAAGAAATCTTAGAGCTGAAAAATACAATATTCAGATTTCATTAAATGAAAATTTCGCTAAAAAAGGCCTATTTAATGAAGAAGACTTTTTTGTTGACGAAGAAACAATGCTTAACACATTTCAGCATAGTGGATTTGACTTTGATACAAAATATTATTGGCGAGTAAGAGCATATTATGACGGAAAATGGATGAGTTGGTTCAAACCTGAAAATTTTGAAATTAAATCTATCTCTAATATACCTGAATTATTACCGAATGAATGTATAAATATTTATCCCAATCCTGCTACCGACTACATCAATATCCAATTGAGCAACAAAAGGCTTCAGCCCTTTGCAGTAGATGATAAAATACAAATTTTTGATATACTGGGTATTGAAGTATTAACCGCATCAATTCACCCTATGACTTCAACTCATCGGATGAATATCGAGAAATTACCTTCAGGAGTTTACTTCATCAGAATGGGCGATAAAGTTGAGAAGATTTTGAAGATGTGAGATAAAATATTTTTTGGAGAATATAAAATGAAAATTTTAATTTATTTAGTTATTTACCTAACAATAGTATGTCAGGTATTATCTGAAAATTCTGGATGGATTCAACATTCAGACTATAAATCGCAAAAACTTATTTTTAGTGATTTAATTTCGATTAGTATTGACTTAGAAATTTCAAAATTCTATACATTCAATAAAAATAATAAAGTTTATTATTGGGATTATAATACTGGAATATTGCTTGATTCTATTTCAATGGAAATTAATCCAATTCTAATTAAATTTTCTGAAGATTCAAAATCATTAATAATAATTCAAAATCATCAATTGGACAAAAACTTAAGAGAGAATTATTCTTTCAAAATCATCAATTTGGATACAAAATCTATTATTTCATCATTTATATTCCAAATACCGGGGAGTATAAATTGTTGTAATCCTTATATTAATTCCGCGGAGGAATTTTCTTTTAATTCAATTGATTATGATATTCAAAGGAATGAATTTATTATAAATATTGGATTTAAAACCAAAAAATATTCTAGTGGTATTCCAGTATCTTCGACTACCATTGGTTCATGTGGTGGAAGTGGAATTTATAGTGTGAAAAAGGACTCGGTTGTTGTAATAGAACAACCTTCACTTCTTCCAACTTATGATATAATAAATATTAACAATAAGCTGTTTGCTTCAATAGTAGATATTACAGGTTTTGAAAGTAGTTCCGCTTCTATGAATGCAAAAAATGAAAAGTATGTATATTCAGTGAAAAAAATTAATCCAGTTTCATTGGGTACAGTTATTTCACGGACATTTGAACATTCATCATCATGGGTGACTGGTGGTAAATCGTCGAAAGATACTAATGGTATCAAAGTTCCTTTCAAGGATTTGTATTATGACAAAACTAATGATAGATTAATTGTTAATTACGGTAAAAAATCCTTTTTTATAAATTATGATAGTGAAGTTGTTACAGATTCCATTGACATCAATAATTCTAAAGCTAATATTTTAATGAGTACAAATTTTGATTATTTCATTTATTTTAATAATGATTCCATTTATTTTCAAAACAGTATTACTAGGCAAATTGATTCTACAATTGCATGTCCAATAATACCTGATTTTTTGTTAAACGGAGTAGGTAAAGGAAGTCTAATTGCCGCAAATTATAATGGACAAATTATACTTTTTGAAAATATTACAACTAATATCGCAAAAAAAAATGTTATTGATAAAAATCTATCCCTATCTCCCAATCCTGCTACCGACTACATCAATATCCAATTGAGCAACAAAGTGCTTCAGCCCTTTGCATCGGCTGATAAAATACAAATTTTCGATATGCTGGGTATTGAAGTATTAAACGAATCAATACCGACTATGACTTCAAGTCATCGGATGAATATTGAGAAATTACCTTCAGGAGTTTACTTCATCAGAATAGGCGCTAAAGTAGAAAAGTTTTTGAAGATGTAAAAAAGTAGTCCGAAATCCATCCACCCCGCCTGCTAAGGCAGGCACCCCTCAATGAGGGGAATTGATAAAAATTTGTATTTTTTTTACTTTTTTTATATATATTGGGACAAAAATCAAATTGATGTGTCTTTATAAATAGGTATATTTGTAAATATTGAAAAACATTTTCCATTTCAAGGAAAAGTGCTAATGAAAATTAGAACAAAACTTGTTTTTACTGCTCTTTTGCTGCTGACCTCATTATCTGCTAATGCACAACTTATTGGTGAGGGTGACACTCTCTGGTACAA
>JANJTB010000026.1 GCA_024711295.1 bacterium
CCACTGGTTCCTTTATCCAGATTAATGTTATATACTGCCGTTGTGCTTATCGTACCCTCGAATAAACCTAAATCTGATTTAAGTATTGATGCACTTAATAATACTATTGCTACTATTGTAATTATTTTTTTCATTTTTCAGCTTTTAATAGTTTAAAAATTATTCATTCCGGTAATTGTAATTTCGTAATAATCAAGATTATCAACAACGGATACTCTTTCTGTTGGGATAGCAACATACCTGCTGCCGTTATAATAACGCATCAGGAAATTCGCAGGAATCACAGCCGGTGCAATCACACTTTTATCCAATCTAAGTACGACGGTTGCATTTAGATTTGTTGGTCCATACAAGTCCCAAAATGCCATAGGACTTTTCAATGCTCCATCAACTGATTTACCTGCATTTAATTTCACAGATAGATTACCTGCACCTGCTTCGAGAGGTGTAATTTTTACTTGAAAATTATTTGTTCCGTCAGTAACCGGAAAAGTTCGCTGTGTATTTTGAGCAACAGGCATAGATAATCTGCCACCAGAAACAGCTGTGATAAGACCGCCCGTTAAATTACCATTAAGAGTAAAATCACCTGAGCCAATAATGTATTCACGATTACCAACATCAACATTACCTGTATAAGAATAGTTGCTGATATTAACTTCTGCGTCAGGCGTGCTATACAATAAAGCATCATCTAAATTATTAAAATGGTCGAATCCCCATATTTGACTTGATTGGTCGTATGTGCTGCTTACATAAACTTTTTCTGCTAACTGAAATTGAGCATTAAGAAAGCCCTCTTTGTTAGTATAAGTACTGTTTGAAACAACAGAAGAAAAAGGTTGCCCCAAAGTTCCGAAATTCTTATACTGCGTATTCTCGGATGTACCGGTACCCGAACTGAAAACCGACACCGGTTGAGTCTGAGAAAATATAATACCACTACTCATAATCAGCACTGATACTATAACAATCGTAAAATTTGATTTTTTCATAAATACTCGCATTAAATTGTTTTACACTTTAATTAGTTAGGACTGTTGATTGCCTGATAACGCAATTCCCAACCATCTCCTGTTTTAAAATCATTGGATAAAAACCATACCAAAACCTGATTTGTATTTGATATAATTGTTGGTGGTTTGCTACTGCCCGAAAACATAGCAAGCAAATTTTCTTTTAGCGTATTGTCACCATCATAAATATAAATAAAATCAATATTTGGCTCAGTATCCATCTTAGTAAAATCAAGTTTGATTTGCTTATTTTCAGGAACTGTAATTATCCATTTACAAGCAGTTCTGTTCGCATAATCGAAATCTCCACTGCCATCACTTATAGTTCCGGATTCGTTGTTAATCAACACTTCGCCCGAACAGTAGAATGATGATGAATCTAAAGTTTCGACATAATAGGATAATACAAATGAATTACCTTCAGACTTTATTGGTTCCGATTGCACAAATACTCTTGAATCTGCAGCAAATACTCCATACTTAAAATCTTTACCTTTTCCGTCAAAATATACTGAATCATCTGAAAACACTTTGAATTTGACGTTTGGACTGATTTTGTAGGGAATAATATGCAATCCTTTAAAATTACCGACAGGATTGATCTCTTTAGTTATTATTTTTTTATTTTTGCCAAAGAACAATTTACCTTTACATAATTCTGGATTATGGTTCTGATATTTTAGACTAGGGTTAAGCAAATATTCTACTGCTTTGCTCATATCAGGAAATCCAGCACCGAGCTTGCCTGAGTAAGTGCTGTTGAATTGATCAAGCGGCTTAGCTGTCATCATCAGGGCATCTTTGATGCTTTCTGAATCAGAACTGTAGCTCAATGACTTAAGAACTCCAAAACAACCTGAGATAATCGCAGTAGCATTTGACGTACCTTTTTCGAAGAAGTATGCATTATCAGCATCAGGATGTGCTCCAAACACAGAATCAGCAATAGCAACAATGTCAATCTTCATTCCGTAGCTACTCTTCGAAAACTTGTGATAATTGTAGTCAACACCCGATACAGCAATAACTCCGGGAATATTGGCAGGTGGATACAATGTTTCAGAAAAAAGATTTCCTGCTGACCCTACAAATATAATATTTGAGTTTATCGCCTGGTTGATTCTTCTTAAATCATCATCATCAGGGTTGCCTCCGCTCCATGCACAGCAAATTACATCAGCACCGCAACTAATTGCATATTTAACAGCATTATAAGCACCATCAAGCAGTTTAGACTTAGAATTATCAGCTATTGATTTTATAGGTATAATACTTAAATATTTATGAGCATCATCGCCATAGAATCTTTCAAAAATATTTATAATAATGCCTGCCATGAATGTTCCGTGATAATATATACTTTCCTTCTGAAAAGGAATAGCAGGAATATTGTCATTATCTGAAGCATCCCAACCGTTAATATCATCAATATAACCGTTATTGTCATCATCACGATAGTTGACTACTTCATCAGGGTTAGAATAAATATATTTTTTCAATTTATTATGGCTGAGTCTGAATCCATCATCAATAACTGCAATCTTCACCTTTTTTGCGTTGTTATGCTTAACAGGTTTTATGTTAAGCATCTCATAAGCAAAATGCTGAGCTCCGGTATCATCTGAAAGGATGATACTGGTAGTTAAAAGAAAGGTAATTATTAGCTGAACAAATTTCATTCTTTATTGATAAGTTATTGTATGTGAATGAGATGGTAAGTTACCTACAGAAATGGTAAATGTTTCTGTTCCACTCATCTCGCCCAAAGTTCGGGTAGAAAGACCTGAACCTTGCCCTGCGCCGATAGGAGTTCTTCCTCTCAAATCAGGAAGTCCGAATGTAGTTGTACCATTACCGCCAAAGTTTGTACCCAGTAGTGAAAACAATGCTGAATTTTGAGCAATTGATAATAGCTGACCATGGCAAAAAGCCCAATCAGCTGGAGCAAAAGTATAAGGGTATATCATTATTTCTCCTAAATATGGATAGTCTGCACTTTGCGAAGGGAAAATGCCTACAAGTGCAATACAATAATTCAATACAAGGTATGGCTGCATATTGCTGATTGATGTACCGCTTCCGGTATTATTTATTACTAATGCTTTAGCAACCCAGTTTGTGCCATCAAATGAAAGTAGGTCATTAGTTTCAGACCCTGCAGGAACCGGAATACCACCACTTGGAGTAGCCCAATGCAAAGAAGCACTGTCAATTCCATTTGTTGATGAAATTGTAAGGGATTGACCAACACTACCAACAACAGCAGGTAGTAAATAATTCCCGTTATTACTAACAGAAGGAGCCCTAAAACCAAGATACTGCGAACCTGTACCACTCGGCTCTTGAAGTCTAATATCTCTAGCATTATTGTCACTGTTTGTCATAGCAATTCTAGAATTTGCTGTAATCAGGAATGTGCCAGCAAAAGTTTGGTTTGCAGTCCAAGTATTTGCATTTGCTAAATTTATACCTAATGGACTACCTCCACTGCCATCGCCTATTAATGTAGAATTTCTGGAAACTGTACCACCTGAAGCAGATGACCAGCTTGTAGTACCATCACCACCTGAAGTTAATACTTCACCTGACTGACCTCGACCTGAAGGGAAACTAAAAGAGTTCGAACCGGTATTTAGTGTCATGCTTGTAAAAGCTGCAGAGCCGGGAGTCGTGCTTCCAATATTCCCTGGGCTTGCCCATGCTGATGCTGAAAGTCCATTTGATAAAAGGGAAACAGGCACTGCAGAGATTGGAACTCTTGGAAGTGTAGTGGCATTAATTGTTACTTCCAGGTATGGATTTGTTCCTGAGAATGCACTTGAAACAAATATCTCATCGTTGCCGGAACCTGTTCCGAGTATCACAGAGTATATACCTGCTTCTACATTAACGGTTTTGGAAGCTGATGGATTGGATGCAGGCCACAGTTTCGTACTACCGGAGGGCCCGTCATATATCGCAAAACTCATTGCTACATTATTCAAATTTACAGGCAATCCATTGTTATCCAATAGCTTACCTTGATAAGTGATAGTGCTTTGAGCATATAATGAGCTGCTGAAAAGAACTACAGCAATAATCAAGAAAATGAAAAATTTCATAAAATCCCTATACAATTAGTGAACGTACAAATATGTCTCTTACAAATATAGCTAAATAATGATTTGATTATCCTAATTTTTTATATTTTAATTTCTAATTTTTTTGTTATTTAATCAAAATTTAATTTTATGTTAATATATAAAAAGATCATAACCAGCAAATTGCTGAACACCGGTGTTGAACTAAGGTGTTAAACATACAAAACCCATGTTAAAATAATGTAGAGCACAATTGTTTATAATAACATGAAAATAAATATTATATTTGAGAATAATTTGTAAACAAAATAAATTAAATCATGAAATTTATAAGTTCACAATTGAATTATTTTTTTCAAAGTCCAAATTCGCAGAAAAATATTATTAAGTTATTTAAATTTATTGCGATACTTGGGCTAATGATAGTTACTTACAGTGTATTGTTTCACTATATTATGTATTCCGAAGGTCAAGAACATAGCTGGATTACAGGATTTTACTGGACACTCACTGTAATGACAACATTAGGATTTGGTGATATTACTTTCGGTTCTGATATTGGCCGCGCTTTTTCAATTTTGGTTTTGTTGTCAGGAGTAATATTCTTACTAGTGATTTTGCCCTTTACATTCATTCAATTCTTCTATGCTCCGTGGCTTGAAGCATTGAGTAAAACCAAAGTACCAAAAAAGCTTGATACATCAATAAAAGAACATGTGATAATTACAACGTTAGACTCGATTACATATTCATTAATCAAAAAATTGGATTTTTACGGAAGGGATTATGTAATAATTGTGGAGGAGCTACAAAAAGCAATTGAACTAATAGATATGGACTATAAGGCAATTGTCGGTTATTTGGACGACCCCGAAACATATATTAATGCAGGTGTAGAAAGAGCATCATTAGTTGTCGCAATCGGAAGTGATGAGTTTAACACCAATGTAGCTTTTACCGTTAGAGAGTTATCTAACGACGTATCTATTGTTACAAACGCAACATCAATTGATTCTCATGATATTCTTGAACTAGCTGGTAGCTCAAATGTTGTTAATTTAAAGGAGATGCTTGGTCATTCATTAGCCAGGAGGACTGTCGGTGGTGATGCAAGAGCTAACATCATTGGCCAATTTAAGGACTTGCTTATCGCGGAGGCTCCGGCTATTGGTACCCCACTAGTAGGAAAGACTCTTGCTGATTCTAAGCTTAGAGATAAAATTGGAGTAAATGTAATCGGTATTTGGGAGAGAGGCAAGTTTGAATTACCAAATCCTGAAACTTTGATTAATCCAAGTACAACATTGGTATTTGCCGGAACTCAGGCTCAAATTCTCAGGTACGACGAAATATTTTGTATATATCATACCAGCTCCAATCCTGTTATAATAATCGGAGCAGGTGAAGTAGGTTTAGCAGCATCTAATGCACTTAGTGAGAGAGAAATCAATAATATTATTATTGAACGGAATAGTCTTGACACTATAACAAGTATAAATCATATCATTGGCAATGCCGCTGACATTTCTACACTAAAAAAAGCAGGCATTGATAATACACCATCAATACTGATTACTACAAATGATGATGCAATGAATATTTATCTCACAATTTACTGTCGTAGATTAAGACCAGATGTACAGATAATCAGCAGGTCGAATGAAGAAAGAAACGTTTCAACCCTACATCGTGCTGGAGCAGATATTGTAATGAGTTATGCTTCGCTTGGGGGAAGTATCTTATTTAATTTATTGAAGAAGAGGCATGTACTCATGGTTGCTGAAGGATTAGATATTTTCCAAATTCCTGTTCCTGAATCACTAATGAATAAGACACTTATTGAAGCAAATATAAGAAACAGAACAAAATGCTCTGTAATAGCTATATCGAAGGATGATGAACTGTTGCTTAATCCTCAGCCCGACACAATTATGGAAGTTCATAACGAAATAATTCTCATCGGGACCGCAGAATCAGAGAAAGTGTTTAAAAGTGAATTTCTAAGTTAAATTTATGACTATAAAAAAAGCTCATCCTGATTTGTAGAATGAGCTTTGTTGAAAGATTGATGTTATTTTTTTATAAACTTGATATATTTTCCGCCATAGCTAACAAAATAGACTCCGCTTGATAGTTTAGAAATATCAATAATTCTGCTTTCGGTCAAGTTATGACTAATTGCTTGATTTCCATTTGAATCATATATAATAACAAGCAAACCAATATCATCAGAATGGTTTTCAAATTTGATATAACTTTCAGCCGGATTTGGATAAATTGAGAAACCATTTTTAATATCATCACTTACACTCACAGCTTCTTTGTAAATAGTGAATTTAACAGGTTTGCTCCATTTACTTGTGTTTGTATCATTATGAGATAATACTCTGGCAAAGTAAGTTTTTCCTTCTTCGAGCTCGTATTTCAAGAATAATTGTTCAAGGTTGCTTACACCTTTCAGGTTCTCATCAAAATTCAATGATTCACAAATTTGCAAATCATACTTATAATAATCATTTGTAATGCTCCATTCAAATTCGACCAACTTATCCAAATCTTTAGAGTTGTCGCTCGGTTTGGTAATTAAAGGCGTTTCTAGTTCTGTAGTAACTTTAATAACATTCGACCATAAACTCGAAGCCTGTTTGCTATGAGCAGATATTCTAATATAATAAATTTTATCGTAGCTCAATGAGTTGTAATCAAGAGAATTGCCTTTAACATTCAAATATCTTACAACATTATTGCTAAAATCATTTGATAAAGAAATAATCACATCATATTCGTCTGCATCTTTTATTATATCCCATGTTATTTTACCGGAAATTGGAATTCCAATTGAATTATCAGCAGGACTCGATATTTGAGGACTCTCAAGAACTTCGTCACTTGATGAACGAAATGACCAAATGTCAGACCATTGGCTCGTTTCACCATGCCTTGTGTATCTAACTCTCCAATAGTATCGTGTATTTTTAAGCAAGTTGGTATAATGGTAGTAGGTATGCTCATATACTGTCCTGTCTTCAATTAATTCTGTAAATGCTTCATTGTATGATAATTGAACATTATAAAACTGAGCATCACTAACAGAATTCCATTCCAATCTACCATTAATCAGAACCTGTAATTGGTCATTTGAAGGTGAAACAAGCTTAACCTTGTGATCAGGCGGCATTACATGCAAGGGCCAGACTTCTGACCAAACAGTACTATCATATTTACTGTAAGCTTTTACTCTCCAATAATAAGTTTTGTTTGCTTGTAAATTTTCAACTTCCTGTTCTGTGAAAATCAGACCTGAAACATTTCTTATAAATGATGTAAACTCTTTGTTCTCTGATAATTGGAAACGATAGTTAATTGCATATTCTCTTTTACTCCATACAAAATGAACTTTAGAGCCATTGTCAGAATTCTTGGCTGGTGTTAGTAATCTGGGTGCAGCCATCAACGAGCCTGCGGGTCCTGTCTGCATCATTCGGGAGCTCGACCATTTACTTTCCTTTTCACCGATAATACTCTTTACCCTCCAAAAATATGTTGTATTCGGGCGAAGTTCTTCGGTACGACATTCTTTATTATCAATTCGGGTACTGTCAAATGCGATATAATTAAAATTGGCATCCTCTGCAACTTGTACCCTAAATAAACCTGTTCCAAGTAAATTCCAAGTAAGAAGCGAATTAACTGCCACATTCTTTGCCTGATTATTTGGAGATACCAATACTGGTGGTTCGAGTGCTGTATAAAAAACAAAAGTTTCTGACCAATCCGATTCTTCTACCTTGTTGTAAGCTAATGCTCTGCAATAATACTCAGAGTTCAGATTAAGATTTTCAACAACTAGTTCATTACTCTGTAATTGAGTAAATTCAATTACTCCTTGCGTAAAATCACCATCGGTAGATATTTGCAATTTGTAATGTTCGGCGCCTGATACATAAGACCAAGTAAACTTGTGGATATCGTCAATATTAATTTGATTATTCAAAGGAGATTCAATAACAGGTGTAGCAATGTTTGTTCTGAATGATATAATATCACTCCATGAACTTGAATCGCTATTCCTGAAAGCTCTTACTCTTAGATAATACGATACATTATTAACCAGGTTTGCTAAAGGATATTCAGTTTTCTTATAATTTCTGGCATTATAAACAGGATTTGCAAAATCGTAGGAATAACTTACTTGCAAATGATAGTCTGTAGCACTTGGCGACTCTGTCCATTTTATTGAGTCTTTAAGTTTTACGGCTATTTCTCTATCCTTAGGGAAAAGTATTGTTGGTGTTTTAATTGCAGTGTTAAATGAGAAAACGCTTGACCAATCAGAGCTGTCTTTATCATTAATTGCTCTGACTCTCCAAAAATACTTTTTATTATATTCTAATCCTGAATAGTTGTATGCAGGTGTATTTGCACTATGAGAAGTAATTTCATTATTAGGAAATGTTTGATTCTGTGAAATATGGATTTGATACCAGTTGGCTCCGTTTATTTGAGACCATTGCATTGTGCCTGAAACTTTAACATAAGTATCATTTGCTGGAGCAATAAGAGTTGGTTTTTTCAAATCCACATAAGCTAAAACAAATTCTCCCCAGCCCATGAAAGGAGCAGTAATTTCGTTTGTTGATTGATTATATGTAGTAGTTAATCTTGAAAAAGTACCAGATCCTTCTTTATCTCGTTTGTATATAACAATTTTTGAAGGTTCTTGTATATTACCTAAATTACTTAATTTAATTTTAATTGTTCCAGACATTTGGAATGGATTATCATAGCTTAAGACCCAACGATGTGGTAATATCTCAGAAAAAATTGTGTCACTATATTTCCCGGAGTGTGGAGGATAGTTATGATATTGAACGTATGTATTTCCTTTACCTGTTAGGTTACTTACAACCAATGTTACACCAGTCTGATTTCCATCAGCATCAAAGCTGTATGTGCCGGTATTTTGAATATTTTGATTTGTAAATTTCAAGTTTGAAAAAGACTTACAAGCTCGGTAAACAGGATAATTGCTTGGGAATGTTATTTCAAGAGCAATCGTTTTATCCATTCTGACTTCTGTAATTTTTCCTCTCGACCAGCAAATCAGAGTATTACCATTAGGTAATCTATCTACACTACCCATAGCATGACTAAATATGTCGGGTGAAGTTCTGTATTCCCAAACTTTAGATACTGTTTTGGCAGAAGAGTTAATTGAATACTCAACAACTCTGGAATACTGTGGAGATTTCATATTACCATTATCATAAAGCAGTATATTTCCATTGGGTAAAATTGTAGCAGTATGTTGATGAGAAAATCCGTAAAATCCTTCTAACGCATCATTCAAAAAAGTAAACTGATTCTTTTTTGATTTCGAGCCACCCATTCTCCAGATGAAATTACCGGTTGATTTATCAATCAATGAAAGTTCATCAAGATGCCTTACAGATACTAAAATATTTCCGTTAGCATCTTCGTGCATTGAATTAATATGAGTAAAATCAATCATTTTCAGGGTTAAGTCTATATCCGATGTTACATCAAGTATATCATATTTTTGTGCACCGTCCCATGTCCATACTACTTGTCCGTTATTCTTAACTTCAACAAGAGCATTATGCATTATCATAGCATCAGTTCTTCCACCTTCGACTATTTGGCTTAAATCTTTTTCAACCCAATAAGTCATCAACATCAGATAATTACCATTTTCGAGTTGAATGAAATCGTGAAAATCAAGGTCATAATTGGTTGTATTTTTGACTGAATCAATGAGATTCATATTCTTATCATAAATCAGGTAAACATTGCCTGCATATTGTGCGAAGTTTCCATTTTTGAGTGGCCTGAAAAAATTTGATGCTCTGCTTGGATTTTCTGTACCAACTAAATTACCGTAATTATCCAATTTAGCGAAGCTTGAGCTATGAAGCCAATCAAAATTCAAATATCCGGGATATGGATTATCTAATATTGATACATTGAACATACTCTGTGCACTTAGAGATGTGATGCAGAGTGCCATAATGATAATGCCTGTTAATGACATATAAATCTTTTTCATATATCACCTATTTTGCTATTAATAGTTTGTCAGCAATACTTCTATTATTAAATTTAACACTGTAAAAATAAGAACCGCTAGGTAAATCAATCGTTTTCCATACTATATAATTTGTGCCTTTGCTTATAGTGCCTTTGAATGCATTTGCAATGAACTGACCTGCCATGTCACTAATATTTATTTCAATTTCTTGTTGGTCTAAGCTTTCAATCTCGAATGTAGTTGATAAGTTTGCAGGGTTGGGAAAACAGCTGACTTTCAAATTACCATAATCTTTTTCATTAACAGAGGCCGCAGGATTTTTGATTGTAAAATAGTTATCGCTCATACTGAAAATATCAGAATTAATAAGTGATGTAATTTTAATCTTGTATTTATCACTTTCAGTAATACTTTGGCTTAATTTTGTTGCGAATGCACCTGTTAAACTTACTATCGAATCTGTCAAACTTAATACCGATTCGTCATCAAGTAAAAGTTCAATTCTAACAGCATCATTGCTGTTTTTATTCCATCTCACAAATTTCCTGAGTTCATCTACAGTCCAAACTTCTCCGCCATTTGGTTCGATGATTTGTAAATATGATTCGCCAAGGGTAAATGACTGAACTTCACTCCACTCACCTTCGTGCAATTCGTTTTCTGATCTTACTTTCCAATAATAAGTGGTATTAGGTTCGAGATTATTCAACTCAATGAATGTTTCTTTCATATAGAGGAATGTCAGATTGTGATTACCTGCAAAGTCCTGATTATCAGAAACCATTAGACTTGAAGTTTTGAAATAACCTTTTGGGCACCATTCAATTTTAACTTTCTCATCGTTCAATACCACTGCCTGGTTCTTTGGCATTACAAGGAATGGAGAAGATGGTTTTGTTGGTATATAAGGAACTCCGAAAACAAATTCACCAAAAGAGGTAATATTTACACTTAGTTCATTTGTTTCACTATTAAATTTGGTTTCTAACGGAATGAACATTCCGTTACCGGGACTTTCTCTATGGTAAATTATAGTTTTTTCAGGATATACAATCAAATTCAAATCTTCAATATTAAAAGTTAACTCACACTCAAAATTTTCAATACTCATTTCTTCAAGTTCAAATCTGTAAGGATAAATATTGGGTGAAGGTCCTTCAAATTTTGGCGACATAGGAGCGTAATCATATTTTGTTACGGTAAGTGTGTTATACATAAATCCAGCCATCTTTGAGAATACAACTTTAACGCCAGTTTTATTTGTTCCTACATCGAATCTGTAAGTATTAAGTGGTAGTAATTCATCACGGAAAACTCTTGAAGATTCTTTGCCAATTGGATAAGGAAATTTTAATGCTTTGAAAGCTGTAATAGTTTTAGGTAATGCCATCTCAAATTCAACTTTTCCATCAGGATTGACTTCTGTAATATCAATCTTAGTTGGATTGTTTGCGGTGTTACCCCATCCAATTATAGTGTTTCCATTACTTAGTCTTTGCACAGAAGCGTTACTTTCTGCAAAAACGTTAACAGTCGGAACATATTCCCATACTTTAGTAGCTATCATGTTCTGTTCGTCAATTTGATACTCTACGGCTCTTGAGAAAGGTGGTTCGTGCTGATCACCATTATCAAACAAAGTAATATTACCATTTGGAAGTATTCTGATGTCATGTTGCAACGAGAAATAGATTGGAGATTGCTTATCATCTTCATTAACAACAGTAAATTGATTATATTTACCGCCAAACCGCCACATAATTTCACCAGTAGAACGATTTACTTTTGTTATCTCTGATAATAACCGATTACAGACATAAAAGTTACCATCTTTATCCACCGCAACTGAATTAAAATTAGAATAAAGTGTAATAATATTCAAAAAATCATTAATTGGCTGATAAGTATCTTCGATATTTATATAATCCCAACTACGCCATTGAAAAACTACATTTTTATTAGCATCCATTTCTATCAAAGCTGCTCCTGCAACAATCGCATTAGGATTACCATTTTCTACAACCTTAGACATATCCACAGGGTATGAAGAAAATGAGCTGAAAAGGTAATGACCGTTAGGTAGAATTTCAGAAACATGGGGTGCCGGAACAAAACCATTGGCACCTGTGATTGAATCAATAATGGTTAGATTCGTATCAGCAATATAATAAGTTGCCTCACTATAAGCTTTGAAATACCCTTTTTTAACAGTGTTGTAAGTAATGAGGCCATTGGATTGAACGGCAAAATTAGATGTTTGACCTGTTACAGGTTTAAATTTCAAAACATTAGCAGCACTATCAGTTATAACCAAATAATTCCCAAATCCTGTACCTCTTGTAACAAACATCATATTACCGGGTGCTGGCTTATCTAGTGTTTTAATTTCAAATGGTGGAAAATTAGCCGGAAGCTCTACCGATACCAAATTTGCTGTAAATAATCCCGCGAGTATATATATTAGTATAAATATTTTCAAATTTCTCTCCATAAATGCTCCAAAAAAAACTTTTTTTAACTGAGTTATTTTGTTAAATGAAAATTAGTAAATTATTTTTTAATATCCAAGTAATTTTTTATTTTTTCCATATTTTTTTTAATTATATTATAAATCAACAATTTAGCTTACATTCTATATTATTAATTTTTATTCATCATTTTATTTTAGGTAGCTATTTGATTGTTATTATGAATTGAAAATGAAATTAATGAATAATATTTACGGTTGATATATACATCACATATTATTGGCAATAAATCAATATTTGTAACATAATATTATCAATTGTTGAATTTATCAAATTTATTTTCAATATACTAATATCTTTGTTATTTAATTTATTTTCATATAGTTATAGAATAGTAACAATTTGTATTAGCTCCCAATTTTTAAATTATAATGTGATAATATTAATTTCAGTGTACTTTATCTGATTTGATTTAAAAACACAATTTGATGATTTTTTTTTAATTTTTCTAATCGCTATTTATTAAAAGATTAATAAAAAAATCAGAATATTTATCTCAAAACATTCATTTTTTGATTTTTTATTTTGTATTAGAAAAAAAATAATGTTAAGTTTAATTTTTTGTATTTTCAAATTTATTAAAGGAATTTCAATATATGTTTTTGAGATACTTCGTGATTATATCTATTTTACTAAGTACTGTTACCTTAATGTCACAGACATCTAAAGATGGAAGCAAAGAATCCGTTTCAAAAGTAAACTCATCAATATTAAACGGTTTAAAGTTTCGCAATATAGGTCCTGCAATTACTTCGGGAAGAATTTCCGATATAGCAGTTAATCCTACCAATAAGTCCGAATTTTACTTAGCCATAGCATCAGGAAATGTGTTTAAAACAACAAACAAAGGCATTAGCTTTAAGCCGATTTTTGATTCTTATGGCTCTTACTCTATTGGCTGCATAACCATTGATCCGCATAATCCATCTGTGATTTGGATAGGTACCGGTGAAAACAACAGCCAGCGCAGCGTAGCCTGGGGTGATGGATTATATAAATCAACCGATGGAGGCGAAAGTTTCAAAAAAGTTGGATTAGAAAAATCAGAGCATATTGCTAAGATTATTGTTGACCCTAAAGATGCAAATATAATTTATGTTGCAGCTCAAGGTCCCTTGTGGGGACCTGGTGGAGATAGAGGCCTCTATAAATCAACCGATGGCGGTAAAACATGGAATAAATCTCTTTATATTTCTGAGAACACAGGTGTTACCGACTTAGTAATGGATCCACGTGATAACAAAGTACTTTACGCGGCATCTTACCAGCGAAGAAGGCACGTTTGGACTCTGCTTAATGGTGGACCTGAGGGCGCTATTTACAAAACTACAGATGCCGGAACCACCTGGGAAAAAATTAATTACGGATTACCCGGAAGTGATATAGGTAGAATTGGTTTAGCGATTTCTCCTGTTAATCCTGATTTTGTTTATGCCCTAGTAGAAGCCGAAGATTCACAAGGTGGGTTTTATAAATCTACCAACAGAGGTGCTAAATGGGTTAAACAATTCAATTACAATTCAGCAAGTGCTCAATATTATCAAGAAATAGTTTGCGACCCTGTTCAGTTAGATAAAATTTATTCTCTTGATACTTATACAAAAGTTAGCGTTGATGGCGGTAAAACCTGGAAAAACTTAGGACTTAAAGAAAGACACGTTGATGATCATGCAATTTATATAGACCCTGAAAACAACAATTATATAATGATTGGTGGAGATGGTGGATTATACGAGTCTTATGATTCTGGTGAAACATGGAGATTCTTCGAAAATCTGCCAGTTACACAGTTCTACAGAATACAGGCTGATAATTCAGAGCCATTTTATTGGGTTTATGGTGGCACTCAGGACAATAACTCACTTGGTTCACCATCGAGAACAACACATAGTGGCGGAATACTAAATCAGAATTGGATTTACCTCGTTGGGGGTGATGGATATGAACCACAGATAGACCCTACTAATCCTGATATTATTTATGCTCAATGGCAATATGGTAATATCATAAGGTATGATAAGAAGAGTGGAGAAATCACGGGTATTCAGCCTCAAGCAGAAAAGAATGAAGAGCTTAGATGGAACTGGGACACACCATTGATAATTAGTCCACATAACCCTTCGAGATTATACGTGGCTGCCAATAAAGTTTTTATGAGTAACGACAGAGGTAATTCATGGACAAAAATCAGTGATGACCTCACAAGAATGATTGATCGTGACCAACTCAAAATCATGGATAAAATCTGGAGTCCCGAAGCAGTAGCAAAGAATCAATCTACATCATTATATGGTAATATAATTTCCTTAAACGAGTCACCGGTAAAGGAAGGTCTCATTTATGTCGGCACTGATGATGGCTTAATTCAAGTAACTGATAATAATGGAAAATCCTGGACAAAAATTGAGACATTCCCAGGGATACCTGCTAACACATACGTAAGCGACATATTTGCATCAAGACATAATGAGAACATTGTTTATGCTTGCTTTAATAATCATAAAATGGCTGATTTCAAGCCTTATATTTTAAAAAGTAACGATAAAGGCAAAACTTGGATTTCGATCACATCAGACCTACCTGTCAACGGACCACTCTGGACAATTGAAGAAGACACTAAGAATCCGGATATTCTGTTTGTTGGCTCAGAATTTGGAGTATTCTACACTTATAATGCAGGGAAAAACTGGATACAGCTAAAAAGTGGAATTCCTACAATCTCAGTTAGAGACCTCGATATTCAAGAACGTGAGAATGACTTGGTTGTGGGTACTTTTGGAAGAGGAATTTACATACTTGATGATTATACACCCCTCCGAGATGTAAATGAAGACCTGGCAAATAAAGATTCCCACATTTTCCCAATAAAAGATGCTTTGATGTACATTGAAGATGAATCACCAAGCAGAAGAAATGAAGGTGAAACATTTTACAGAGGCGAAAACCATCCTCTTGGTGCTGTATTTACCTACTATTTAAAAGAAGTCCCTAAGACAAGGAAACAATTACGCAAAGAAAACGAAAAGAAACTTTCGGAATCAAACAAAGTTGCGCCATATCCAACATTTGCTGAATTAAGAGCTGAAGACTTAGAAGAGCCTGCTTACTTAATTTTTACCATTAAAAATTCAGAAGGTGAAGTAATTCGTCGTCTGAAACATACACCTTCAACCGGAATCAACAGAATTGTTTGGGATATGAAGTATCCAAGTCTTTACCCTGTGACTGATAATACCGACCCCAACAAACATTCAGCAATGCCTGTTGTACCTGGCAGATATTCGGTTTCGATGGAAATGATTAAAGACGGTGTCACTAAAGAAATGGTAAAACCTGTTGAATTTGTCTGTAAATCTTTGAATAATCGTACTTTACCTGCGCAAGACAGCAAGGCACTAGCAGATTTTCAACAAAAAGTTATGAAGATTGGTTCAGCAGTCGAGTCTGCTAAAAAAATATTAGCGGATTTACAGAGTAGAACTAAGCAAATGAAGATTGCATATCACAATACTAAGGTAACTGATACTGAAATTTTAAAATCAATTGATGAAATCCAATCAAAACTTAACGAATACTCCAGAATTCTCACAGGAGATGCTTCGATTTCGAAACGTGCTGGTAACCAACCAATGAGCATTGATGACAGAGTAGGATATATCATTTTTACTATGTGGGCTTCGACATCAGCACCTACACAGACTAATATTGACAGTTTCAACATAGCAGCTGACAGTTTTAGTGATTTACTTAAAGGCTTAAAAAATCTTTATGACAATGATTTTAGATCTTTGGAACAAAAGATGGATAATTTAAATGCTCCTTGGACTCCGGGCAGATTTCCTGTTTGGAATAAATAGGATATAATAATACAACCCAATACTAACCCTCTGCAACTTTAGGTTCAGGGGGTTAGTTTTTTATTTAATAGTGGTTTATAAGAAATATGAAAACTATGTAATAATAAGGTTGCATAATTTTGTAATTATAATAATTTAAATTACTTTTGAATAAGAGTATAAATACACTTTATGCAAATATTTTGAGAATTAAAACTTAGGTAATAATTATGTACGAAATAGTTAAAGCAAATGACCCCGAACTATACGACGTTCTGATGAAAGAGCGTTCAAGACAGCATGAAAAGATTGAATTAATTGCAAGTGAAAACTTTACATCAGATGTAGTAATGGAGGCACAGGGTTCGGTACTTACAAACAAATATGCAGAAGGATACCCTGGCAAACGTTATTATGGCGGTTGCGAATGGGTTGATGTTGCAGAGGATATTGCCAGAGACAGGTTAAAGCAATTATTCGGTGCAGAATATGTCAATGTCCAGCCACATAGCGGCAGCAACGCCAATCTTGCAGTTTACTTTACATTTATTAAACCCGGTGATACAGTTATGGGCTTAAGTTTAGCTCATGGTGGCCATCTTACTCATGGTTCGCCGGTCAACTTTTCCGGAAGATTGTATAATTTTATACCTTACGAATTAGATCCCGCGACTGGTTTGATTGATTATGACAAAGCTGCTGAGCTTGCCAAACAGCACAAACCGAAACTAATCACCGTCGGTGCATCAGCTTATCCCAGGGATATTGATTTTGCTAAATTCAGACAGATCGCAGATTCAGTCGGTGCATTCCTTTTTGCAGATATTGCACATCCCGCTGGATTAATTGCAAAAGGTAAATTAACAAATCCATTACCCTATTGTGATATTGTTGCTTCGACTACACACAAAACATTACGTGGACCCCGTGGTGGTATAATTATGACACACAAAGATTATGACAACCCATTTGGTTTGGTTGCTCCAAAATCAGGAAGAGTAAAGAAAATTAGTGAAGTTTTGGACTCAATGGTTATGCCTGGTGTTCAGGGTGGTCCTCTTATGCATGTTATTGCAGCAAAAGCTGTAGCTTTTGGCGAGTGTCTGTCAGATGAATTTGACAGATACACTACCCAAGTAATTAAAAACGCCAAAGCTTTTGCTCAAGCTCTGACTGATAAAGGCTATGATTTAGTTAGTGGCGGTACTGACAACCACCTTATGTTGGTTGATCTTCGTAATAAAGGTGTTACCGGAAAGCAAGCAGAGAATGCTCTTGATGAGTCAGGTATCACATGTAATAAGAATGCCGTTCCGAATGACACTCAACCACCATTGGTAACTTCCGGTATCCGACTCGGCACACCTGCAATGACTTCAAGAGGGTTTAGGGAAGACGACTTCAAATACGTTGCTGAATTAATAGATAAAGTGATTACTAATATTGACAACAAATCTCTTCATGCAGAAATTACTGAAGAAGTTAAACGCTATACATCAAAATTCCCGCTACATCAGAAAATGTAAATTAAATCAAAAATCATTACTCCCGATGCTCATTAAACATCGGGAGTATGAACAAAATGTCAATTATCTGTCACATTCCTTAATTACTTCTATACAAATTCTATCATTGATGTTCTTAATAATTTCCAATTCTTCTTTGCTCATACTACTATTTTTTGAATTCAATGACTTGATGGGCTGACTCTTACCATAACCTATAGCACCATTAATAGCACTTTGCCCAATTCCCTGTTCCATAAGCCATGTTTTTACTTTATTAACTCTTTTTTGTGTTAAAGATTGGCTCCTTTTTGAGTTTAAATCACCAAAATAATGGCTTTCGAGTCTTATCTGAATACCATTACATTGGCTGATATAATCAAGTAATTTTGTTAGTCCGACAATTGTGGAATGATTATCAAAGTCGAAATCATCTTTATCCGAAATGAATTTAATATCATTAAAAATAATTTTTGTTCCTTTGTCAGGTAAAGGCGGGCAACCGTTCTTTGTGGTGTCAAGATTGGCAGTACCTGCAAATAATGGACAAGCATCCAAACCATCAATAATTGAGTCCTTGTCTGTGTCACTATCCATGGGGTTAGTTCTTGTGTCATTGATTTCTTTTCCATCAAATAACATATCATTATCAGTATCAGATTTGTTAGGATTTGTGTGATAAACAAAAATCTCATCATAGTCAGAGAGCCCGTCGCTATCACTATCAACTAATACAGGGTTTGATTTATATCTGTTTACTTCTTCCCCATCAGAGATTTTATCTCCATCAGTATCTTCAACCAAAGGATTTGAATTATAGATATTAATTTCAACCCCATCATTCAAACCATCAGAGTCAGTATCCGCCAATAAAGGATTTGTTTTGAATTTATTTACTTCATCACCATCAGTTAGGCCATCTTGGTCAGTATCAGGGAATAGAGGATCCGTTTTAAAATTATGTATCTCTTCACCGTCAGAAAGTCCATCTCCGTCACTGTCTTCCAAAGCAGGATTAGTTTTATACTTATTTACCTCACTACCATCTGCAAGCCCGTCTTTGTCAGTATCTTTAAGCTTGGGATTGGTCAAATATTTCAATACCTCCTCCCCATCACTCAATCCATCATTATCAGAATCATGCTTAAGAGGGTCAGTAGAATATTTGTTAACTTCATCACCGTCATTCAAACCGTCAATATCTGAATCAGCCAAATTAGGATTTGTTTTTCTTGCAATTTCTTCGCCATCACCAAGACCATCTTTGTCTGAATCAAATCTTACTGGTGATGTCTTATAGGTAAAGATTTCATCATAATCTGTTAAGTTGTCATTATCAGAATCAGGTTTAGTTGGATTAGTTGTATAAACATGTACTTCTTCTCCATCTTTTAATCCATCTCCATCAGTATCAGGGATGTTGGGATTACTTCCATACTTCTTCTCAAGTGAATTTGATAAACCATCATTATCATAATCCGGGGATCCAAAGATATAATAAGAAAGACCTAAACCCACATTAACTAAATAGTCATTATCAGAGTTTGCACGTATGTCTGTTCGACCAACGTTACCATTGCTGCCTGATAAATCATCGAAGTAATCTGTAAATAAATAGCTGAATTTCACTTTACCGTTCAGAACAAAACTGTCGTTGATGTAGTATTCAAAACCTACACCAAGAGGTATATAAAGTGATTTATTTTCATAAATTCCATCTTTATTATTTGGAAGCTTAACTCCTTCGTCGAAACCTAAAGTTTTGGGGTCATATTCTATTAATCCTATTCCCGAAAAAAATGTAGGCACAAATTTAAGATAAGGAAATGGATTAAATGATAAAGTCAATTCAATATTAGAGTTATAAGAATTGAACTTATTTGGTATTTCAATTTCAGTACCTGAAAATTTATTGCCAAATACAACTCCTTCACCAAAATATCCATTATATTTGTTGAGTTGTTCAGAACTAATATTCCATTGACTTAAATTTACCGAATAAGATAAATTTGCTGAAAAAGTTGATAGTATATTGTAACGTGCAAATAATTCACCACCCGGACTGATGTAGTTATTCTCAAATTCTCCGTAATATTGATTTACACCGGCAAAAAAGCCAATTGCAAATCTGTTTGATTCACTCTGAGATAACACTTCGTAACGGCCTAAGCAAAGACCAATTGCAAGTAAAGCAATAAATCTGAACATCACATTTCCTGATAATGTCTATTTACATTCCAAAAAACGTATTATCTACTTTTTATTATAACTTTACGAATGATGAGCAGTTTATTTCTTAAAATCAGAGCACTTTTGAGAATTTTGATACAAGTTTTTCGCCTTTCATTTTATGTTAAGAGTAGCATAATTGAAAGAATATTACTTTTTTTTGATTAATTTTGTAAATATTACAAAAGGTTTGCTAGTGGTAGAGAATAATTGGTAGACCAGAATCAGAACAATTAGTTGCAAAACAAAAAATAGAGATTTTGGGCTTTTCATAAAAATTAGTTAAGCCCTTTGGGCGAAGGGCTTTTGTAATATACTCTTATTCTATGGAAAAACTTTATAAATGTCCTTTCTGTGAACAATTCTTGCAAATTCAATTGTGCTTTTCACGTTGAAAATACCAATTCGAAAATCTCCTAATTTTATTCGATAAGCGTTTTTGAACCCTGATAGTTTTTTTACATTTGACAAATCAGATAGTTTTTCAGACAATTCTATTTCTTCAATTATTTCAATAACCTTCAATTTAATTTGGTTATCTAGTATTCTATCCAAATCTTTATTAAACTTAGCAAGGAAGAGCACTTCCATGTTAATTCCTGAGTTTTGTCATTATAGTTTCTTTGCTGACTTTTTGTGTTCTATCAGCTTCTTTCATTAATTCACCAAAATATAAATCTTCTTTTTCCTCAGAAGATAAAACCTTGGTTTTTATTTTCATTTTTGAAAATAATTCAGAAATCAATTTAAATTCCTGACTATCTTTCGGACTTACAAGAATAGTGTCCATTATTATTCCTTAAATAATCTTTAAATTCATTGTTACTGACGGTAAATAGAGATATAAATTACAATTTTAAAAAACTACAACGCTTTAAGTAATACTATTTGTTTACTTGAAATTATTTACATTGCGAATCAACTTGCTATTATTCGACAGAAAAGCCTGCATAACCTTTCCTAAAAGTACTCCAAGAAACAGAACAATTTTTGCAAAACAAAAGTTAACGCCTTTGGGCTTTTCATAAAAAGTAGCACAGCCCTTCAGGGGAAGGGCTGTGCTACTTTAAATCTTACCTTCAGCGAGAATCAATTCTGAAGCATAAAGACGTTTATTATCAGAATTAAATTCGTATTTCACATCGCATTCCAAATTTTCAAGTGTAACCAATTTCCAACTTCTGCATTTATAAATATTATTTGAACCAGACCGACCAGAAACATAAATTTCATAAGATATTACAAAATGATGAGCATCTTTGGTTATTTTGAAATCCTTTGATGGTGATAAATAAAATGAACGTTGTGAAGTATCTACATTATCAATATTAAAGGTTTTACACTCGAGATAATTTGTTCTTCCGTTATTATCAACAAACTCGATATCTGGATAACCGGTTGATTTATGTTTTCCGTTTATCGTTATTGGTGTAGATGCTTGCATTTTGAATTCATTTAAAGCATCTTTTACGAACGGTTCAATGTCATTTCCTACTTCATTGGGTCTTGACCTTAAAATTCCGGTTTTATTTACTTCTTTACCTGCTTTCATTGCTACTTTTTTCAGTGTTTCGAGCAGTTCCTTATCCTTTTTATTCTTAATATCAAAAGGAATTATCTTGCAACCGGACAATCCTTCTATTACTAAATTCAAGGATATTCCTTTTAGGGGCTTCAGCATTTGGGATTTAATACAATTTAACCTTCAACATATTCATTGCAATATGGACAGGTTATTATTCCTATATAACTATCAATTATTCCAAATATTAATTCGCAACTTTCGCATTTAATTTCAGCAAGGTTCACCGAATTAATGTCATAATTTGATTCTTGCCTATCATTTGCTTCAATTATTTCAGTCATAATGTTCTCTGATTTTCTGGGAAAATATTTATTAATTTTACATCAAGTTTATAAAGTCTTGCTAATTGAATATATTGCTTTATCATTTCTGAAGATGATACTTTAATATAACCAGATTTTCCTATTGAGCCGTATTTTGTAGTTTTATAATTATGATTCCTCATACACATATATAATTTTTTTACCCTTGAATCCAATAATGCCTTTAATAAATCTTTAAAGAATTCAGCAAAAGCATCTGAAAGGCTTATTTCAAATGCAGTTCCAGTTGATACATCTAAAATATCAAATGCCATAAGTTTTGAAGTATCAATTTCAAAATTATTTAAAACATTATCATCGGTAAATCGAAGTGTCATATTTTCAGCTACTTTTGCTTCTACTTTTATTCTTTTCATTCCGAATTGTAAAAGTAAATGTTCTTGTAATTTTTTTACTGTTTGTTTAGTGATTGCTTCTTCAGATGAGTTCTCGTTTAATCCTAATTTTTCTAACCAATCTAATTTATAAGAAGCATAATTATATCCTCTTTGATTTGTTTTTGTTTCAAACTTATCAGAAAAAAATTTAATTATCTCATTTAATATTTCTAATTCAGGTTGCATTTATTATTTCCAAAATTAATAACTATCTCTTTCAAAGTCCTTTCATGATAGAACATAGTCAAATCAATATCGGGCTCAATATCTATATTGAAATCAATTTCTTCTAATCTCTTTGCTATTTCATTCAAAGTAGGCGGCTGAACTCTAGGTTTTAAAAGTATTTCAGACAAAGGATTAATATCATTTGCAATAAACCTTCTATTTAGCAAGGCGGCTTCGAGTGCTGTTGTTCCCCTGCCAGAAAAAGGGTCGTAAACTATATCATTTTCATTAGTTAATAGTTCAATAAAGAAACGAGGCAGTTGTGCTTTAAAGCAAGCCCGATAAGAAATTTCATGAATAGAGTTGGACTGCCTTTGTTTGGCAGTCCAATACTCATTGATATACTTAGGAATGGATTGATTATTATATTGATAATACTCAATTCTTGTCTTTACTTTTTCATCAAAAAGACTATTCTCATTATCTAAGCTGAAATTCTCAAGATATTTTGAAATATCAAACATTTAGTATCCACATTTTGTAAAATTGCAAAATTACGATTTTCCAAACAAATATCGGCTTATATTTTTAGATAAAACATTCAAATACAACATTTTTTAAAGCACCGCAACATTACTTCCTTCGCTTGTCAGTTCACCTTTTTGGGCTTTTACGCGAAAGAAATTGTGTCCGGACGGCTCTGTTAATATACGAATATTGATTTGAATAATTGTCAGGGAAAAATTGAGGAAATGTATATTTATAATTTTATATTATTAGATGAAATTCATTGGGATATTTGTGGTATCGTGAGGGAAACAACTTTAAGATAAAAATATTACATTAGATATGTTTGGTTCCAACTAGTAGCTTATAAACAAAAAACCCTGACAAAATCAGGGCTTGTATTGCATGCGGAGGATGAGGGACTCGAACCCCCAAGTGGTCACCCACGGCGGTTTTCAAGACCGCTGCCTTACCAATTAGACTAATCCTCCGATTGTCCAATTATAGGAATTACAAAAGTAACAATTTATTCAAAACTGTGCAAATAAATATTTTACTTTTTTAATAAAATTTACGGTGATAATCTCTCGATAGACCAATTTTCATTTTCATATTTGTATCTGAATCTATCATGAAGTCTGCTTTTTCTCCCTTGCCAAAACTCAAATTCATCCGGTATTAACCTATATCCACCCCAAAAATCTGGTAATGGAACATCTACAGGATATTTAACCATCAGAGCGGCTACCTTACGTACTAAAGTAAATCTGCTTTTTAAAGGCTTACTTTGTTCACTTGCCCATGCTCCAAGGCGGCTTGTATAAGGTCGAGTAGAGAAATATTCCTTAGATTCTTTTTTTGAAATTTTTTCAATTCTTCCCTCAATTCTGATTTGCCTCTCAAACTTGTCCCAAAACAACAATGCAGAAGCAAATGGATTTCCGTTTATTTCAACCCCTTTCCGACTAAGATAATTTGTAAAAAATACAAATCCACGTTCATCATATTTCTTTAGCAATACTACCCTCGACGAGGGCCTGTTATTCATATCCACAGTAGATATCACCATAGCTGTTGGTTCGAGGAATTCACCTTTGAGTGCGTCTTTCATCCAAATATCAAACTGATTGAACGGATTGGGGTTTATGTCATTAATATCCAAACTAAATTTGCTGTAATCCCTTCTTATATCAGATACTTTTTCCATGTTATACTTATAATTTTATATGTGACTATTAAATGATTTATAGACGCTTACTCATATATTAAAGTGATTAAGTGAATTTCAATTGCAGTAGGATGAATTAAATTTCAACAAAAAAGGCCTAATCCTAAAGAATTAAGCCCTAAAAAAACAAATTAACTATTATTATTTGAGTGGTTTATGACAGAACCACCAATCATAACCTTCAATTGTTTTATCAGCTAGTCTGGACATTGCAGTATTGATATCCTTTGCAGGTGGAATAATTACTCTGTCCTGAATCAACTCATTATTAGGCCAACCAGCAGGAACAGCTCCTTGAGTGTCGGATATTTGCAATGCTTTTACAACTCTAAGGATTTCATCCATATTTCTGCCAATTTCCTGTGGGTAATACATAATTAACCGGACTTTGCCATGAGGATCAACTATGAAAACAGCTCTTACGGTATTTGTACCTTTACCGGGATGCAACATTCCTAATTTTAATGCTATAGCATCATTTGCAGCAACAATCGGGAATTTAATTTCAACATTGAGCTTCTCCTTAATCCATTCAACCCACTTGATGTGAGAAAATACTTGATCAACTGACATTCCGACCAGCTCACAATTTAATTTTCTAAAATCATCATACCTATTTTGGAATGCTACAAATTCTGTAGTACATACCGGAGTAAAGTCAGCAGGATGACTAAAAAATACAAACCATTTACCATTTAAATCAGCTGGGATATTCATCTCGCCATGAGTTGTCTGAACCTTCATTTCAGGGAATTCGTCACCCAATAATGGCATGTTAACTTTTTGATATTCCATTTTTTTCTCCAAAGAATTTGTTTTTAAAAATTCAGTACCAAGCGAATACAAATTTAATTAAATTATTATTAAAATGCAACAGCATTATATTGCTTAATGGTAATATTGCATTTTTATTATAATAAAAGGACTAATCCTAAAGAATTAAGCCCTTTTTAATGAAAATAAAACAAAAAATTAGTTGAACAAATATCTCAGTGTAAGCTGTAACCTATAAACATCATTGATATTTGCAGTATTTAAGAAAGATTTGGTCATTAGAGCAGTATTTTCACCAGTTCCAACAGCTCTAAATCTATATACTGGAGTACCATCCTGAGCAGCATTTCTTGCAATCAACGGCTGATTTGAAACCAATTCCTGGAATCCACCCCAATCTTTGTTTAGTAAATTTGTAAAATTAAGCACATCAAGTCTTATGATGAAGCCATTCCTTTTACCAAATATTTCAGTATAAAACTCTTGATTGATGGTAAAATCAAGTCTGTGAACCATTGGCAAAACTACACCATTACGTTCGGCATATTCACCTCTACGTGATGACAAGTAATCATCCTGCTCAATGTATGCGTTCCAGGCAGCTTTCTGATCTTCAACTGTAAAAGTTTTTCCATTTGTAGTATATTGTTCAAACTTCATTTCGTTGGCATCTCTGTGAATGTAAATTAAATCATTTGCTGTACCGCCATCACCATTATAATCACCACCAAAGACATAACTTCTGCGACCACCTGTAAATGACTCCCAGAACAATGAAATTGTTGTTGCACCCATATCAAAATAGTCTAATCTGTACGACAAAGCAGCAAAGAATCTATGGTCAGGTGTATAAGCTGAGAATGATACACCTGGATTATTTGGGTCGCCTGTGTGTGGGTTACCGTTCCACGAGCCAAAAGCAATCGAACCGGCATCAACAGTATTTTTTGAAACTCCCCATCCATAACCAATTTTACCATATAATCCATCTGTAAGATTTCTTTCCAATGAAGCGGCTAAACTATAAGAATAACCAACATTTTGATTTTTGAGCACAACAGCATTATCAATCTTGGAATTGATTCTATTACCTGCAATCCACCGAGCTCTGTCGTCCACATCGTTATACTTTCCATCTGCAGCAGGAAGGTTTGCATTAATATAATATACACCGTTTACATCCTGAGAATAAATGAATTCCAATGTACCTGTCAAATCATAAGGTAGTTTTTGGTCAACGGCAATGTTATTTCTCCAAACCTGTGGGAATTTAAAGTCCGGCTCAGTCAATGCAAGCTCGTATCTCGATGCAGGTGCACCAGTGACTTCAGATGGTTTGTAAGTGTCAGGATTTGGGTTAAAAGGCCTGTCGGATGTGTTATCCAATCTTTCAAATCCTGTCATGATACCATTATTACCAATTTGATTAGATATCCAAACAAAAGCTGGAATACCGGTAAAAATACCTGTACCACCACGTAGTTGGGTTGTCCTGGTTCCGAATATATCCCAATTGAAACCTAATCTTGGTGAGAACAAAGGTGCAGCATCAGGCAACTTGTTAGTAGTATATTTTGCGTCATTACCATTTTCGTCTTTGAAAGTAAATGATTCCACCTCTTCGTTTCTCAAGCCGGTTTCCTCGAAGAATGGGATGTCAACTCTGAGCCCTAAAGTTAACTTTAGGTTTTCTAAAGCATTCCACTCATCTTGAGCATAGGCACCTGCGTAAATAACCTTAAGTGGCTGTATCGGCTTTTCTTGTCCAGGAATATTGGAATATCTGTATTGAAATCTATTCAACTTAACTGGTGATAAAGTTCTGTTAGGATTTGCAATATAATCGTTCATGTCGGTATAGAAATCTTCGAGTGAATTATAAACATAAACGCTCTGCGAACCAGGAAAGAAAATATTCTCGGACTCATATCTTTCGAATGTCAAACCAAACAAAAGAGTGTGGTCTTCCATAAAATAGTTGAAGTTGTTTTGAATCTGGAATGTATTATATCTTAATTCATTGCTTGGTGTAAATGGTTCAGTACCAAGTGATGTATAAGTTAGGTTGTCCTTCAAAATGTCAATAAATGGGAATAATGATCCGGGGGCTTCTCTGCTCTCGTCATGAAAACGATAGCCTACAATCAGATTATTTGTCATATTCTCATTAATTACACTATTCCACTCACCGATAATTGATCGAATGTTCTCGAGAATTGCGTAGTTTGAATTAGAAAAATTCAATGAATTTATACTTGTACTTCTGTTACCAAAACCCAGGGATGAAGAATTACTAAGTAAGACATCTGTTTTGGAATCCAGATGGTTGTAACGTAAACTAAATTTATTGTTATCATCCAGGTTGTAATCTAAGCGTAATATAAACCTTAATGCTGGAGTTCCAAAATCATAACCTTCGTATGTTCCAGGATCGTAATTAAAATTATTTATCATAAAATTGCGAACACCGTCAAGATCACTCTTCAGCACTCTTGTTACATTGCCTTCAGCTTTTTCGTTGCCAGAATTAGCACGATATGTTGTACCAGGCTGGACTAAATCCTCAGTTTCAAAATTTGCAAAGAAAAAGAGTTTGTTTTTTATAATAGGTCCGCCAAGTCTTGCTCCAAACATATTAAATTTAAAAGTACCAGGGTTGAATATACCCTCTGATGCCTCGGTACCTACAAAATTTTCATTTCTGGTTTGCCAGTAAGCAGAACCTGAGAATTCATTAGTACCACTTTTTGTAACCATGTTAACGCCTGCTCCAACGAAATTCCCTTGTCGCACATCATATGGAGCAATGTTTACTTGAATTTGCTCTAAAGCATCTATAGAAATAGGAGCTACATTCGTACGTTCGCCCGGTTGACCTCCAAGACCAAAAGAGTTGTTGAAATAAGAGCCGTCAACTGTGATGTTATTAAGTCTGTTATCCGCACCCGCAAAGGAACCATTGCTTCCTGCCTGTGGTGTTAATCTCAAAAAGTCATTAATTCTTCTGTTTACAGTTGGCAATGTTTCGATATTGGCTGTAGTAATTGAGGTAGCAGCACCGGTTCGCTCGGAATTAAATACCGCATCTCTGTTTGCACTTACTACGACATCTTCTGTCTGGATCTTACTCTCTTGAAGAATAATATCCAATTCAGTGGTATTACCAAGACTAATGTAAACATTGTCGAACTGCTTCTTGGAATAACCAAGATAGGATACAGTTACAGAATAAGGACCACCCACTCTCATACTTGTAATACGAAATCTGCCGTCTGCTTTGGTTATTGATCCGTATTTAGTACCTGATGGCACATGTACTGCCTGAACTGTTGCACTTTTTAGTGCCTGTTTGCCTGAATCCGTTACTTTGCCGGCTAAATTACCGGTTGTTACACCCTGACCATATGTTAGGCCTAATGTTACTATAATTGTTAAAAATATAGTTGATAAAAACTTCATTAAACCACCTTATAATATTTGAAAAATGGATTTTTCAAAAGTAATCTTTTAGTGATAATATTATGTTAAGAAAAAATGAATTTGGATTATTTATTACATATTTTTTTCCACATAGTCTCAATATGAATGTAATATAATTTTTAATTCATAAGCTTTTAATATTACAAGAATTTGGCTATGATTAACAAGGATTTGAAAATACTTACTTTATCTTAAAATTAACTTTTTTGAGTTTTATTAATCAAGGAAATGTTAAGATTTATTGAACATTAATTGAATTGATTTGACTTTTTAAAGTGATTCTATATCAGAATAGATAAAATATAATTTTGTATCTTCGCAAAAAATCTCTATTTTTGAAGTTTGGCGCATTCGTCTAGGGGTTAGGACGTAGCCCTCTCAAGGCTAAAACAGGGGTTCAAGTCCCCTATGCGCTACAAAAAAAAGCTAATCATCATTTTCTGATTATCTAACAGTGCTTTTTCTAACTTTTTCAAGTTCCCAAAACCCAAACTAAACTCTTCAAATATCTCATACCTATATTTTATCTCCTTTTAAGAATTTTTAAATAATCTTAAAAATGCACTTTATTATGAAAATGTCACTTAATAAATTACATTAGTTATCATCAAAAAGTCCTCGGTTATACAAAATATTACATTAGTTATACATCTCTGCTTGACTAAGGGGTAGATTAATTTGTAATTTAGCATTGTATTTTTTGTACAATTAGCAAATAACAAACATTTCATGAAGATTTATGTAATTGTTATGTGGGAATAAAATGAAAGTTGAAGTTTTGATAATTCTAAATAATAAGAAATATGACATTTCGATTGAAAAGGTCATAAACTTCATTGCTGAGCATTACAATTATAAAATTTTAAGCGGAACATTAAATGTTTTGCTAAAATCAATTAACTCTCTGAGACCAAGATTAATTATTGTTGAAAAAGACTTAAAAAACTGTTCAGCTTTTGAGTTAATCCCAAAAACTACTCATAAAGAATTTGAATATGTTCTAATCTCTGATAACATAAACGACTCAATTTCAGCATTTAAGCACTCTGCGTTTTATTTTTTGTACAGACCTATTTCAGAAATTGATATTCAGGATTTACTGGTTAAATGGGATAATTATATTAAAAGAAGTCAGGGAAGAAGTTTTTCACTATCGAATGCACCACAAAAATTACTTGTAACTTCGAATGGTGAATCACTCATAATTAACATTAACGAAATAATCAGAATTGAGGCAAAATCTAGCTATGCTATAATTCACGCCGAAGGTGGTAAATCAATCATTTCGAGTAAAAACATCAAGCATTACGAAAAACTGATCAGAAATTCTTTTTTCTGTAGAATACACAACAGTCATATTATAAATATTGACCACGTAAGAAGAATACTCAAAAAAAGAGACTATGCTGTCGAAATGAGTGATGGTGCAAATATTCGGGTTTCACAAAACAAAAGAAGTGAGTTTACCGAAAAAATAAACTCTCAAATAATTAGAGCTTAGTAAATTTGAAAAAATTGATAAATATACAATGACAATAATTATGCATACATATACATATCACCTACTTTTTTTTTTAAAACAACAAAAGCTGCCCAAACGGACAGCTTTTGCTATTATAAGAACCTCTGATAATATTATTTTGCTATTGCCATACTTCTTCTTTCTCTGACAACAGTAACCTTGATTTGTCCGGGATACTCCATTTCACTTTCTATCCTTGTAGCAATTTCGGATGCAGTCTGATCAGCAAGCATATCATCGACTTTTTCCGGTTCGACAATTACTCGAATCTCTCGGCCTGCCTGAATTGCAAATGATTTTGAAACTCCTTCGAAACTCATGGCAATTTCTTCCAGTTTTTGGAGTCGTTTGACATAATTTTCCAGTGACTCCCTTCTGGCACCAGGTCTTGCACCGCTTATAGAGTCAGCAGCTTGCACCAAAACGGCAATAGGAGTTTCCATTTCGATATCTTCGTGGTGCGCACCGATAGCGTTACACACAACGTGCTTTTCTTTGTATTTCTTTGCTAGGTCAAATCCAAGAAGTGCATGCGGTGATGGATCCTGCTCTATTGTTTTACCAACATCATGAAGCAAGCCTGCTCTTTTTGCAATCTGGACATCTAATCCAAGCTCAGCAGCCATAATACCACACAAATGAGATACTTCAATGGAGTGATTCAGCAAATTCTGACCATAACTTGTCCGATACTTCATTTTGCCGATTAATTTCAATAGTTCGGGGTGCATAGTGTGAATACCCAAATCCATAATTGCCTGCTCGCCTAAATTGCCTAACTCACCTTCGAGTTCTTTTCTGGTTTTTTCGACAATTTCTTCAATTCTGGTAGGGTGAATTCTGCCATCAAGCATCAGCTTTTCGAGGGCTACTTTTGCAACATGTCTGCGGAATGGATCAAATCCTGAAATTACAACGGCTTCAGGAGTATCATCAATTATCAGGTCAATACCGGTTGCAGCTTCAAATGCTCTGATGTTACGTCCCTCCCTACCAATAATCCTGCCTTTCATTTCATCACTTTCGAGATTTACAACTGAGACAGTATTTTCGGCACTATGGTCAGATGCTGTTCTTTGAATTGCCTGAACAATGATATTTTGTGCCTCGCGATTGGCTATAGACTTGGTTTCTTCTCTGATTTGTCTTATCTGAAGTGCAGCCTGACTTTTAGCTTCATTTATATAATTTTCGATAAGTTGTTTCTTTGCTTCTTCCCTAGATAAGCCTGCAATTTGCTCCAATTTTTTTGAATGTTCGAGAATTAGTTTGTCGAGCTGTTCACCTTTTTCTTTGATTTGCTTTTCTCTTTTGGCAACATCCTCTTCAATTGTTTGAAAATGCTTTTCCTTTTTAAGAATCAAATCTACTTTTTGCTCGATACCTTCTTCACGTTTTTTGATATTTTTTTCTTGTTCGGCAAGTTTGGATTTTCTTTGATTTGCTTCTTGTTCAAATTCCTGTTTTCTCTTATGCCATTCTTCTTTAGCTTCGAGAATTTTCTCTTTCTTTAGATTTTTTGCTTCATTCTCGGCATCTTTGAGGATTGATTTAGCCTGAGATTCTGCTTCTGCAATTTTTTTCTTAGAGATATTGCCCGACAAGAAATGACCAATAATATATGCTAATACAAAACCTGCTATACTACTAATTAAAATAACTGTAAAATCCATCAATAAGTAACTCCTGTTAACAAATGAAAATGTGTAAATTATAAGCGCCGTATAATACTGCAGATAAATTAAGCGGAGATTATCCGCCTAACTTGTCCTGGAGGAGTTCAAAGAACCTCTCACATAACGGGCGGGTAAATAAGCCCGGCTATTTCTGACTTCCACTGAGCAAAATAAATGCTAAATCCAAAAAGGAAATTGAGGCCTGCCTTACGTAACCTAAAACTTATCCCTGAGTATTTTTACTATAGTTCTTACATACATTCGTCAGACGTCTGCAGTATTATACGACAGTTTTAAAGTAAATATTAAAAAGAACAATTTTAAGAATCAATATTTTCGAGTAGTTCGTTTAGTTTTCGGACTTCAGCTAATAAATTCTCATTTTCGCTACCCGAATTATCATTTTGCTTGATTAATTTTTCGGCTAAATTTAATGAAACCAGTACATATAGCTGAGTCAGAGGCAGTTTGATATCAATTTGCCCCTGCACAAGCTCCAGCTCTGCATTGACCATATCAACGGCTTTGCGCAAACTTTGCTCGTCATCACTGGTAAGTTTGTACTCTAATCCACCAATTAATACTTTGAATATTTTCTGTGTCATTAAAAAATCACCTGATTTAATTATAAATAGACGAACTAACTACAATTATTTGAAATCTTTTTTCATTTTATGACTGAAAAAAATTTCAAATTAACACTTGTTTTCAACATATTCAAATTATTTTTTTGTAAGATTACTCAATTATCGAAAAAAATGATTTTTGAATAATGTAGTATTTCTAAGATAATGAGATAAAAAATTAAAATTTTAAAAATTAATTTGTTCAATTCATGAAATCTTCGTATTTTTGAAGTCTTAGTTTTTACGGGGTGTAGCGCAGTCCGGTTAGCGCACCTGCTTTGGGAGCAGGGGGCCGGGGGTTCGAATCCCTCCACCCCGACATACTATATTGATTTATATAGAGTTACATTTCTTTCTTGACACTTTCCCTTGACACTTCATTATTTTTTTACTTATTTGTATGCTGATTCATTATATATTTTTCAATATATTTTAGTTACAATCAAGAAAAATGCAAAACAAATTTACTTGAATTGCACCTTTTTTTGAATAAAGAATACTAATTATTCCAGTCAATATCTTTTAGACTTTCCAGTGACTCTAAATTAACAAAGAATCCGTTCTTATTTGTTGTTTCTGATTTCTTTTCCAGTTCAAATACTTTTAAATATGTTTGCATTAACGAATTTAAAGTTCTTGCTGTATCATTTGAAATTTTTCCATAATACAATTCATTTGTTAATCTATTAAGAAATTGACGTACACGACGGGGATTGTCAATCCTTATATTTTTCTTAACTGATTGTAATACCAGAGAATTATTTGAAATTTCGTTTACAAAATCAGCATTTAATAAAGGGTTTTCCATATCATTAAATCCTTAAATTGTGTTAAGAAAATATTTCTACGTTTTTAAAAAAACTTATTGCTGATTTTTCATTATTAGACTTATCCAGTTCTTTTGAATAAAGTGTCAATAAAGCTGTTAAGGATTTTGTTTGCTCTGATGTAATTGAATTTGTTAAGGATAATTGAATAACGTATTCAATAAGTTCTTTCATTTCTGTATGGTTTTGCACTTTGTCAAAATCTAAGTTCATTTTTTAAGTTCCTATTTTAGTATAATAATTATTTTTGTATTCAAATTCATAATACCAACAATTGCAATCATATATATATATTGGTTTTGTTGGTATTGTTATTTAATGAATATTTAGTCAAACAAATCACTTTTTTTAATACTGTAAATATTTTCTTTTCCTTTTTTTGTTTTGATTAATTTATTCCCAAAATATATCCCGTTTACATAGTTATCCAGACGTTTTTGCAAAGTGTTTTCAGATAAATTCATAATCGGTTTTAATTCATTTATCAAATCTTTTTGATTACATTCCCCTTTTTGTAGTATCTGGATAATTGAATCAATGAATATCTTTTCTGTACTATTAAAGTAATTTGGTATCTGATTTTTTTCTACAATGTCAAGTCCATTAATTTCATTGTTGTAAATCAGCATAATCTTTTCATTTGGTTGTTTGTTGCTACGTAAATGTTTATATTCAATGCTGATTAAATCTGATTCCTTTTCTTTGGATACCTGAATTACACAACTTGACTTATTTACTGATTCAGTTCCCAAGTGTCCACGTGCTTTCCCGTCATTATCTTTTGACGGGTTTTGATGTATTATCCCAATTATACTACAATCAAAGTTATTAATCAAATCATTTAGAAAATCTGTTAAACCCAATGATTGTTGAACGTCATTAAAAGAATCAATTAAATCTGTTAAAATGTCAATTGCAATAATGAAGTGTTTATCTGGATACCTTGTTTTCAAGTCTGTTATCAAATCTTTAAACTTATTAAGTCTTTCATTTCTTTTGATTAAAATTGTTGAAGTGAAAAAAAAGTTTGATATTTCGTCACTTATTAGAAATCCCGCTCTGGATTTAATTCTTTGAATTGCACTTGCAAACTGCTCTTTTATACTTCGCTCTGTATCTAACAAAATAACATAATAATCTTTATTTGTCAACTCTAAACTACAAATCGGTTTTGATGTACGATTCAAAAAAGCACTTAAAACCGTTTCAACAAATCTGGATTTATGACTGCCTTTTCCCCCTTGAATTGCTGTAATTGAATTGGGATAAATTAAAGGATAACCTTGAAAAGTCATTAAAGGTTTTTGAAATTCAATATTTTTTTTACTTAATTCATTTACTTTTTGATAAACTGATAAATAGTCACTTTCCCCGTTTGATATTGTTATTATTTCTGATTCTGGAATCCCGTCATTTATTACATTATTCATATCTTTCCCCTTTCCTGAATTTCATAATAACATTATCCCTTAAATCATAAATTGTAGCATTGTTATTCCCGTAAAATACCCGTGCTAAATCAATACATTGCTTATCAGCATTATATTTTGTTATATATGATTTTATCAATTGTTGTAAATTTTTGGAATAATCCTTTGTTATTACTTTATTAATTGGGAATAGAATCCTGAATCTGTTATCTTTTTCAGTATGACTAACTGATGTATAAATTAACAATGCTTTTTTAGTATCTGGAATATTTAAAGCTGATTCCAAACTTATCCCCCCGTCAACATCAATTGCAATTAAATTTGATTTTTCAAATGTATCTGATTTACGGGAATATTTGTTATCTGGATTCTGTTTTAACTTGCAAGTTACTATTGGGTATCCTTTTGAAATGACTTCAATCAATTCATTTTTTGTTAAAACACTGGATTCAAAGTTATCATTAAGAATTTTAAACGATTCAATGAATTTCTTTGTTTTGGCGTCTATATATCCATATTTGGAATTAGTTTCTGGATTAAGATTCTTATTAAGAACGTGTTTATTTATTGATACATAGTAAGCACGTTCTTTTTGTATCCCCTCAAAATTATGCAATGCAATGCTGATTGAATCATAATAATCATACCCGTCATTTTGATAAATTTCAACAACATCATTTATAAATTCTGGAATAGGTTGCATGGGTTTATATAAATAATTAATTCCTTGTTTGAAATCCAGAGTAATTTTTTCATTTTTTGTATCATTTAACGGCTTTAATAAGTTTATATAGTTTTGTACCCTTTTATCAATAAAAGTCCCGTAATTGCTGTTTATGACGTTTTTATCAGCATTGTACCCGTACTGTTTAGCATAATAAATCAATGTACCAATGTTTATTGACTTCATACGATTTCTTATTTTTAATAAAGTTTCATTTTGACATTCGTCAATAAATCTGGTATGTAATATATACAATGCTGTACTTTCGTCATAATGATTTGCAATTGCACTTATTATTCTTATCCATAAATCGTAATCTGGACGTTTGGGGATATAACTTAACATTTTGATTGCTATATCTGGATTAAGTTTATCGTAATTCATTTACTTCCCCCTCAAATATTTTGGCAATCTATAATCAATATTCATATTAAAATACAGATATATTAAAATTTGGATTAAGATTCTTTTCATTTTTGCACCTATTTACTGATGTTTTGATACTTATCCAAACTGTTTAGAACGTCATTTTTGTCATAATAAACTAAACGTCCTATTTTACGATAAGGGATTTTCCCGTCCCGTTTCCATAATTTTACTGTAAGTGGGGATACTTTCAAAAAATCAGCAATGTCATTTGTTTTTAACAATCTTTCAGGTTCTTTTGCTGATTCCAGATGTATGTTTTGAAATTCAGATTTTAAAACGTCCCTTACAACGTTTGAAATGATTTGATGTAATTCATTTGAATTGATACTTAGATTTAACATTGATGTAACCTATAAATATTTTTAACAAAAACTTATGGTTACAAATGAAACGGGGATTCTAAAAGGGATTTATACCCTTTTTGCTATTATTATATTTATAAGATACTTAGACTAACAAGGGATTAATCCCCCAAAAACAATCCCCTTAATTACAAGTTATGTTTTGATATAAAGTCAATAAAGATTTGAATTTCGCTTTCTTTATAATGACTTGTTTTGTCTGAATAATTTTTTGAATATCTTATAATAGTTTCTGGTTTTGAATCATTTATCATTGGGGATAATTTTTCAGTTAATTCCTTATGTTGCCCAGTGTATTCAGAATGTAATTTAATGTAAGCATAAACAAATTTTTTTAATGTATCTTTTGGCAGTGTTATTATTCCATTTGCTTTGTCATATAAGGGGATTTCTTTCTTATCCAGTTCTGATTGTTGCAAACCAAATTCAATTTTATGGTTAAAATAATTATAATAATAAGTTACTTTTTCAATAATGTTATCTATATTTTGAAATTTATCAGCATTGCATTTTAAATTTATATCCAAATATTCATTAAAAGTATATAGATTCCTTAATTCAATATTATCCTTATGACTATATGTCAAACTTGTATTTATTTCAATTTCGTCAATTAATTTTTGTTTAATATTTTCAAGTTCTGATAACTTTTTGCTTAAAAATAAGATTTGAGTTTTTTCATTTGATAAATTGAATAATTCAGATTCAATGTCATTTATGTTATAAGAAATTGATTTTTTTAATTCAGGATTGTAGTAATTCATAATTTCCCTTTAATCATTAATTGATAACGGTTTACGTTTCCAAAGTTCTTTGAAAGTGTCTTTAATCGGTAATTCGTTATATCCAATGTATTTCTGAAATTCAGAAATTGTCTTATGTCCTGTAAGTGTCATAATCATTGGAATTGGTATCCCGTTTGAAAGTAATAACGTTGCACCAGTCCGTCTGGCTGTATGACTACTTATCATATTATATTTTTCAATTTGGGATATTTCTTTTTTCCCACCTTTGAAATTATGAATTGTAACCAGTTCATTGATTCCAGTAAGTTTACAAAGTTCTTTTATGTAAGTATTATACTTTTGATTGCTGATTTTTGGCAATTCAAAATTATATTTCTTAACAATGCTGATTGCTATTGGGGATAAGGGGATATTTACTACAATATCAGTTTTCTTTTGTCTTACTTTTAGAATCATATCCCCGTCTGTATCCAGAGTGAAATTCCCTTTTGCAATCCCTTGAATGTCAGAAAATCTTTGGCATATTTCAGTTTGAAAGACAAACAAATCCCTTGTTTTAGTTAATCTTTCATTGGGATAATCAAAGTTTATCAGCATATTATATTCTTTTTCTGTAAGTGTAAAAATATCAGCTCTGTTTGTTGGTTTTGTCAAATATTTATAATCTAAATTTGTGTGATATTTTTGTCTATAAGCATAATACATAAATTCCCGTATCATTGAAAATATTTTGCTTATATAGTTATCAGAAAAATCATATTTGCTGATTAAAAAGTTTTCAAATTTGCTTTTAAAGACTTCATTAATTGTATTGAAGTTAATTTCTGTTTTAGTGTAAACTTCATAATCTTTTAATAAAGTTCTGATTCTTTTAAAATGATATATAGTTTTTTGCACTACGTTGTTTGTTTTGTAAAGTATAAAATCATTGTAAGATTCCCAAAAAGCATTTAATTTTATAACTTGCTTATTGTTTTTATTAAATATTTCAAGGTATTCAGTTTTAATATTTTGGTATGATACAGAATCAATTTCTGGATACTTTTCAATCATAATTTTACAAACATCATTGCAATTTTTTTTGAAGTAATCCAGTGCAATTTTCAAAGTATCATTATCGGAATACTTTGTTTTTGGTTTTTGTCTTTCATTATCCCAAAATGATTTATCAATTTTATATCCAGTATTAATACGAATACGGTTTTCACGTTTTTTTAATAAGCTGATATAAGCATAAATATTATTTTCAATAACATAAAACTTGCAATAATCATTTTTCATAATAGTATCAAAGTGTAAATAAACTTAAATTATTGACACTTTTCTTGACACTTTATTATATTATACTTATATTTAAATATATTCTAAAATACTTATTATTTTTATACTTCATTGATATATAATGATTTTACATTTTTATTTATCATATTGAAGTATAATGAAATATTGTGATTGTAGTTCCTCCACCCCGACAAGACAAAATTTTAGGTTGTGAAATCATTCACAGCCTTTTTTCGTTATTAGAGTGACATATTAATGCATTCAAGTTTAGAAAGCTTTAGTTGAATTCATGTATAAATTTGATAATATAAACGAAATAATTTTCAAAATACTCACAACTGACGACTCAAAAACGACTTTAATTATCAGAGTAATGGTTGGAACAGTTTTTTTGTCGAAGGGCATTCAGAAGTTTTTATTCCCTGAATTAATGGGAGCAGTTAGATTTGAGAAAATTGGCCTGCCCTCACCTGAATTCTTAGGTAGTTTTGTTGGATAATTTGAAATTCTTTGCGGAATAATGGTAATACTGGGATTATTCACCAGACTTTCAAGCATTCCATTGCTTGTTATCATGATAGTTGCTATTTCGACTACAAAAACAGATGTATTTTTTGAAAAAGGATTTTGGGAAATGCTTCATGGAAGTAGAACAGATTGGTCTATGACTTTAGGAAGTATTTTTTTGATAATCAAAGGTGGTGGGATATTTTCACTCGATAAAAAACTTTTTAGAGAATTGAAAAAAGATGAATTAACATTTAAAAAATAATTCTATCTTATATTAATCAAACTTAGATTCGGACTCTTGTTCTGGGAATTTTGAAAAGAACAACAAATACTGACAAAACTGTCGTGTAAAAACTAGTTGCTAATCCATACTTGAAGAAAAAGTTTAAAAAATCCAGTTCTGAGAGCTTAAGATATAAGAAAAAATAAACAATGTTGTGCAAAAAAGAACTAAAAAATACTATACCTATAAACTTATATCTACTCAGGATTAATTCTTCTTTACCTTCTTTATGAAAAAAACCGGAAGCCATCGCAGCAACAGTCTGAGCAAGGGCGTTAGTTCCGATTAAATCAAACGTAGCGATATCAAATATCAACCCTGCAAGAAAACCTGCGAAAATTCCTACAAATTGACCCTCAGATATTGTAATCCAAACAACAAGAACTATCATGAGATTTGGTGTAAGACCTCCGATTTCGATCAGATTTGCGATAGAAATCTGAAAGATAACTATCAACAAAGCAACTATCGCATAAATCAAAAACTTGATTTGCTTATCCCTCTTTTCACGTCTTTGTGGTTCAATAATCATATCTTATCGGTTCTTTTTCTTAGTAAGTAATCTCTTTTCCATATCCTGCAAAATTCGGTTACGTTCTTCGTCAAAGACTTTCATTACAACAAATACCTGTTCAACTGATGCAAGATTAACGTAAGGTTTTATTAAGATGTTGAAAAATAGAGAATTCTTTTCGTCTGTGACTTTGTGAACAATACCAAAAGGAACATCAGAAGGGTATTTGTTTGAAAATTCAGAAGTGAGAATGACATCGCCCTTTACAATGTCGAATGATGTCGGTATATTATTAAGTAAAAAGTACTCTCCTCCGCTCCATGTTATAATCCCTGTGATACCTGTTCTTTGAACTTTAGCAGAAACCTTAACATTACGGTTATTTATCATTTCGACCAGCGAATAATTCTCAGAAGTACCAACAATATTACCTACCAATCCTGCATCTGTCCTTACAGACATACCCTGTAGAATACCGGCTTCATTTCCTTTATTAATAACAACATAGTTACGCAACTCGATTGAAGATTTACCAACAATCTCAGCGGTTACGAGTGAATCTGTACCTTTTTCTCTAAAATCAATCAACTTGCGAAGTCGCTCATTTTCAATCAGAGCAGTTCTCATCTTGGTTACTTCGGTAGAAAGCTCAAGGTTAAGTTCGCGAAGGGCTCTATTCTCATTTTGAAGTGCTTTAGGATTTGGTATCCAGCTGAATGCACCTTGCATCCAGGCCATCGAACCGATTATGACTGTTCTGAAGCCACCAATTCTTGATACATCTCCAATTGATATCAGAGATATACAAATAATTACTAATGCTGTAAACGAAATATATACTTTGTATTTGGTAACAAAGTTGATTAAATTTTGCATCAGATACTGCCACCGAGTTCGGTAAATAATATCATAATGTTTTTATCTTTAATATCTGGTACTTTTAATTAGAACTGAGGAATAGTCCGTTAAATTTTCCAAAACTTTTCCTGTACCTCTTACAACAGCCGTAAGCGGATCATCAGCAACGTGTACCGGTAGACTGGTTTCTCTTCGTAATCTTTCGTCCAATCCTTTGAGTAGTGCCCCACCGCCTGATAGCATTATGCCTCTATCAAAAATATCAGCAGATAACTCGGGTGGAGTACGTTCAAGCAAACTCAAAACTGCGTCAACAATTTCCTTAACGGATTCTGCTAATGCTTCTCTAATATCAAAAGAGCTGACAATGATAGATTTAGGAATACCGGATACCAAGTCTCTACCCTTAACTTCAATTTCAATTTCTTCTTCTAATGGCACTGCAGAGCCAACACTGCACTTGATCATCTCACCGGTGCGGTCACCTATAAGAATATTGTGCGACCTTCTGAAGTACTGAACAATAGCATTAGTCATTTCATCGCCTGCTACACGAATAGACTCATCAGCAACAATTCCGGAAAGTGCTATTACTGCAATTTCTGTAGTACCGCCACCAATGTCTACAATCATGTTTCCAATTGGTTCGTGCACATTCAATCCAATACCGATAGCACCTGCCATAGGCTCGGCAATTAAATGAACTTCCTTTGCTCCGGCATGCTCGCAACTGTCTCTTACTGCACGTTTTTCTACTTCGGTAATACCTGATGGTACGCAAACAACAACTCTTTTTGCTGGTTGCCACGACATTGAAACCTTCCGGATAAATGCTCTCAGCATACCCTCAGTAATTTCAAAATCAGCTATTGCACCATCACGTAAAGGTCTGATAATCTTAATATCTTTATGTGTTTTGCCGACCATGGATTGAGCATCATGACCAATAGCTATGATATGCTTTGTTGAGCGGTCGTATGCCACAATTGTAGGTTCGTTTAGCACAATTCCCTTACCTTTCATCCAGATAAGAGTATTTGCAGTGCCTAAATCTATTGCTACGTCATTAGAAAATAACTTAATCAAAGGGGACTCTTTTTCTTATTAAATTATAAAATAATTGAAATAATTGTTTGCATTAAATTCAATCTACAAAAATATGTAATTCCAATGAATTATTAAATTCTTTTAGTCATAAAAAAAATTTTATTTTCTTAAATACTAAAATTTAAAGGTTTACTAGATAAAAATAAAGGGGCATACCTATTGTTAAATTTATCGGAAAAGTTACAGCCAAAGCCATAGGAATATATAATCCCGGGTCTGATTTTGGCGCAGCAATTCTCATGGATGCAGGTACGGCAATATAAGATGCGCTAGCAGCCAGTATTGCAAAGAGAAATCTATTAGCGGTATTATCTGTTACGAGTTGACTTGCAAATGCGACAAGGCTTCCTATAATCAAAGGAAACAGAACCCCAAAAAGTGTTGCAAACCAACCATACCTCAAGAATGAATTAAATTTTTGTGAGCTTACTAAACCCATTTCCAACAAAAATATTGCTAAAAAACCTTTAAATATATCAGTAGTAAATGGCTCGATACCGCGTGCTTGCTTAGAATCAGAAATTAATCCGATTACTAATGAACCTATAATCATCATAACACTTGCGTTTGTAAGTGAATGATGTAAAATACTCTTAAAATTATTATTTGCTCTCTGCTCTGAATCATACAGCATTATCAAAGTGACTCCTACAATTATCGCAGGAGATTCCATCATAGCCATCACTGCAACCATGTGACCACCAAAATCCAAACCTTGGGACTCTAAAAAATTAGAAGCAGCAACGAATGTAACTGCACTAACAGAACCATAAGCCGCAGCCACAGCACCGGAATCACTTATGCTGAGTTTTGTTTTAAGTATATAGAATGAAATAATTGGTATTAAAGATGATATAACAATAGCGAATATGAGTGAATACACAATTTCGGAAGTAAATCCACTGTGAGTAAGTTCCTGACCACCCTTGAAACCAATTGAGAATAAAAGATATAATGAGATAAATTTTGAAGTGGTTGCAGGAATCTCTAAGTCACTTTTTACTCTGTTTGCAATAATTCCAAGCACGAAAAACAATAACGTTGGGTTTGTTATATTTTGAATCAGGATTTCTACATTCATATTTTTTTTAGTCGTATTAGAAAATATTTTTTGCTATGACGGAATAACTTTGTTTTTTTGTAGTAAATTATTAATATATTTGAAGATAATAAAAGTCATGTTCAAGTCTTTGATTAGTGTAGATGATTTTAATAAAACCATTGGAACTAAAGATGCAGTTTTGGTTTACTTTTCCCATGATAATTGCAATGTATGCAAAGCGCTTAAGCCCAAAGTTTCAGATATGGTTTCACATAAATTCTCTAAAATGACACTATGTTATTCAGATACTGTTAACTATCCAGAATTAGCTGCACAACTTGGAATATTTTCTGTACCAACAATCATTGTATTTTTTGGTGGAAAAGAGTTTTACAGATTCAGCAGAAATGTTGGAATAAGTGAATTAAGCGATGCGATCGAAAGGCCTTATGATATGATGTTCGGATAATTATTAATTTTTTCGGTTATTAGAAAGGAACTTTTGCCGGAAAGCAACTTAACTGCAAAAATAACTTTTTCATCACCTTCAAGGATTTTATATTTTTTTCGTATATCATCAACAGAGAGATTAAAACCATTTTTTACTACTATTGCTTTCATTTCTGGCAATACTTTTTGGATTTCCTTCGAATCGGGCTTAACAACAGAAATCAATCTGTAAACTTTGCCGCAGAAATTTCCAACAAATTCATTTGATGTATATATATTTGAAGCAAAGCTTATTTTGGCTAAACCAAGAGAATCAGCATAATGTTCTGAATATCCTGTTTTCTTAATGGCAGGATGAATATCATAGATGTATTGCTCAGGCATTCCGAAATTAATATCAAGTTCTTCGTCATCATCAAAAAAATGCTGAAATTTATTATCTCCCAGCTCAACAGCATGTATTTGTGTGGATATTGAATGTTTCAGAAAGTCAAATGCTAACAACAATTCCTTCACTTCACCATCAATAGATAAAATGTATATATCGCTGCAATCCGGAAATTTATTTTTTACAAAGCTAATATCGAGCATGGGTGATAATTTTACAAGAAGATATCTTGTAATTAGTCTGATTTTGCTGAATATGATATTAAGGTTTGGCTCGTAATCTTCATAATCAAAAATCTTCCTTTTCTGATTAATTCTTCTGGAGGGATCTAGATATACCAGATCATACTTAATCGTGTTTCGCTCTAGGAACTCCTCAGCGGTATTGCTCAATACAATGGTATTGTTTATATGCAGATTTTTTAAATTGTTAACCAATACTCTGCATAAAGAAAAGTTTTTTTCGACAGCAATATGATTTTCAGACTTTAATGCCAAAAAATATGTGTCAATACCAAACCCTGAAGTTAAATCCAATGAATTTGAGTAATTAAAAATTGAAGCTTTAAATCTCGCTGTTTCACGTGATGAAGATTGTTCAATATTAATGCCGAATGGCATTGTTAGATCAAAGTTAGTAGCCCATTCAGGGAACTTTTTTATCAATTTTTGCCTGCAACTTATGTCATTGATTACTGATTCAACATCTTCGACGTTCAGTTTATTTTTAATTAATGCTAAATTTGCTGTATCATCAGTGATATGCTCTTTTACGAAATTGATTTGCTCACTATTTAGAAATTTAGCCATTATTTGAATAAATATTTAATATTTGTGTGTAATCTAATCCAAAAAGTCAAAAATAAGATTAATTCATTAGAAATCAAACATAAAAAAAACCTCCGACAAAAATCGGAGGTTATATTGAAATTTTTCAGGTTAGAATTAATGAACGCCTTTTCCTGCAAAATGTTGCATAAACTGAACTCTTTCGTATGCAGCCGGATTTTTGGAAGCAGACTGAGACATTTTGCCTCTAAAATCATCAATTGAACTAAACTGGTTTTCTTCCATCCATGTTTTCATAAATTCTAACATTTGAGGAATTATATCAAAACCGAATTTGTATAATACTGAAGCGATCTGCACTGCATTAGCACCCGCCAGAAGTTGCTTAATAACTCCAGCACCATCATGAACGCCTGTCGAAGCAGCCAAATCACATTTTACTCTATTAGCCATAATAGCCACCCATCTCAATGAAATTGAAATTTCTGATGGTGTACTATATATCGAAGCAGGTGTAATCTTCATATTATCAATGTCAATATCAGGGCTAAAGAATCTATTAAATAGTACCAATCCATCAATGCCACTTTCAGATAATTTTTGAATCATGGTTCCGAGATTTGAAAAATAATAGCTTATTTTAAGAGCAACAGGAATGTTGACTTCTTTTTTAACTTTTTCAATCACATCAAAATAAATCTTTTCATTATCAGATCCACTTCTTGTCAAGTCTGACGGAAGTACGAACATATTTAATTCGATTGCATCAGCACCTGCGTTTTCCATTCTCTTGGCAAATAAAGTCCATTCATCAGAAGATACACAGTTTACACTTCCAATAATTGGAATACTAAGTTTTTTCTTTGCTTCTTCAATTAAGAATAAATATTTTGAAACACTGTCTTCCATATCAGAATAATCAAAAGCATCAAATATTTCAGGATAAATTGAAGTAGGTTGATTCATTTTAGAGACTTGTTTATTTAGCTCAACAGCAATTTCTTCTTCAAAAATTGATTTTAGGACAATCGCTCCGGCACCTTTTCTTTCTAGCTCTTCTAAAAGGTGAATAGTACGTGTCATTCCCGAACTTGCAGCAATTATTGGATTTTTTAACTCGAGACCGAGATACTTTGTTTTTAAGTCAATCATTTTATTACCTTTATATTAAAAAGTTCAAATCATAATTTTTGTAATAAACAAAAATATGAAAAAGTTATTTGTTTTTCTAATTTTTTATAGTTTAAAAAGTTATTAGAATATAAATCACCAAAATCAGTCAAATTTTCTAATTTTCTTGAATCTTGCAGAAACCTGAGAATTGTTGTCGATGATTACATTAACAGGTATTTTAAATTGCTCCAATTTATCCTTGCAATATAGTCTTATTCGTTTTTTTAAAGCGGCTAAATCTTCAACATTTTCCAGAACTATCTTAGCAGATACAACACTGCCTAGAATAGGATTGGGGCTTGAATAAACCGTTACATCTTTTACATTCTCCATTTCAAGCAACACGGATTCGACTTCTGTTGGATAAACTTTTTGCCCACCAACATTAATTATTTCAGTAACACGACCAAGGATTTTAATCCAATCACCATCAACCTCTACCCGATCTTGAGTATTGAACCAACCTTCGTCATCAAACGGAGACTCAGCATTCAAATATCCAAGCATTGCACTTTTCGCTTTAATAAAAAGTATTCCTTCTTTTACTTTCGTTTGGAATCCTTCTCCACCGATTTTAACCCACAATGAATTATTATCCCTTGATTTTGAGCGTAAAATTCCTAACTCTGACAAACCATAAGTTTGTTTTAATTCTATATTCGGGAATAATTCATGCATCTTCTTAAGTGTAGTTTCTGGCATAGTTTCAGTACCATAAGTAACCATTTTTAACGAATGAATGTTGTATTTTTCATAAGCTTTCGACATTAACAACATGAAAATAAACGATGGTGAAGTAGGCAGCAGTTCAACTTGATATTTTTCAATCAACATACATACATTTTCAGGGCTTCTGTCTTTTATGGCAACAATAGTACCTGTATTTGACAGAATATACAGAAGAGTATTCACACCACCAATATGATCAAATAATAAAAATGTAATTGTTCGTAGAGTGTGACGCTCAACTTTGAATTTATCCAGAAGAGGAACAAAATCATGAACTGCAGCTTTAGATTTACCTGTAGAGCCGGAAGAAAATAATATTAATCCCGGGTGTTTTTCTTGTTTGAGATTGAGTAATATTTTGTGATTTACTTTATTATTCAATTTTTCCAATTCTATTTTATCGTCAATGATTGTTATTAAGAATTCAGTTTCTGCGATTTCTAAAAATTCATCAACCGTCTTTACCGCAAAGCTGATTGGCACAAATATACAATTATGTTGAATAAGTGCAAGCATCATTGCAACAGACAGTGGGCTAAAATCACTCCTCAAAGCTACAATTGAATTTTGACTAATTTTATTTGCATTTATAAATATACTAAATTCATTAATTTTGTCATATAGCCATTGATATGAATAGTCTTCTTCATTCCATATCAAAGCGGTATTACTTGACTTGTTTTGAAACCTTTCCAATAAAAAATCTATAACCATTCTAAAAAACTCCACCTAAATATATTGTTTGCCCTGTAACCATATTGCTGTGGTCAGAAATAAAAAAATCTATGACATTTTTCACATCTTTAAACTCAGCCTTTTTCTTAATAGCCTGTAGCTCTAATAACTTTTCAATTTTATCTTCACCGACATTCCTTATCAAATCTGTATCAATAGGAGTCGGACCTATACAATTACATGTAATCCCATTTGCACCCAACTCTTTTGAGAATACCCTTGTAAGAGTCTCCACCGCAGATTTTGAAGCTGCATAAGCTAATTCACCCTCTAAATTAAGTGGGACTGCAACAGTAGAAAAATTTACAATCCTACCATGTTTATTTATTGACATTAGTTTTGCAAACTCCCTACACATCAAAAATGTACCCATATAATTAGTATTAATAAGCTTTTGTGCAGTTGCTCCGGGCGTCATTAAAGAGTGATTCATAGAAGCAATACCGGCATTATTAATAAGAACATCAATTTTCTTAAATTTTCGAAATACATCTTTACTCATTTTGGTAATTGACTGTTCATCACTTACATCCAACGAATAATGATGATATCTTTCATCCCAAATAGTTGTTTCTCCTCGGGAGCAACCGATTACAATATTACCTTCATTTGCCAGATAAGACTCAGCTAAGTACTTACCTATTCCTTTTGATGTACCTGTGATAACAAATATCTTCATTACTGACCTGAAATTTCTTCAAGTATGAAATCTGACAATGTATCAATGTTTTTAAAAGGGCTACTTGACTGCGACATAGCTTTTTCTGATAGCAAAGATATTTCGTAACCTTCATCAAGCAATTTAGATTCAATGTCAACAATCAAATTAACCAAACCAATTGAATCTAATACTGATTTACGGCCCACTAGGTATGTATTAAGATTGATATCTGCTGTTTCATCTCTTGACTCTAAATACTCTTGTAAAGAAAGAGATATAATACTTACTATTTTGGCTTTATCCATTTTTATTCCTGATATTAAAATTTACTTTTGTTTTCGAAAAAATATTTTACGGCTTCCGATAATGTCATGAAGACGATTTTATCGCCAAGATTTTGTTTAATTAATTTTAAAATTTTATCAATATTCTTTGAGTCAGGTACATCCTTAATATGACCAGAGCTGACTATAGGCAATATAACGTCTTTATTTTGCAAATGCTTAATATCATCGTCATCGAAAATTTTCTCAAGTATATTTACAAACTCTGTTGGATACAAATAGTCATAATCTAGTTGAATCGCAACTTTTGAAAGTATCTGATTTAAATAAAATGATAAATTTTTCTTTTGGTTTTGCTTATAAAACCTATTTTCTCTTGGATATCTTTGATTTTTAAGAATATCTCTTTGATTAGCCCATTGAATTTCATCGTTCGGTATCTCAAGACCAGACCAAAAGTTAAGATATAATTTAGGAAAAAATTTCTTCAAAACATTTGATTGAAATACAATTTTTGAATATATTGGAATTTCAAGTAATGAAGTTTCCACTGGTGATTTAAATTTTACATCATTATTTAAAAAGTATGGTAATACATTTGAATAAGCGTCAGAGTAATCAAAGTACCCATCAGAAATTAATCCTTTTGTAACTGATGTATCACACAAAAAATTATATTTAATCAATGTTTGGACGACCTTTTCAGATGGTTCAATATAATATGCCCCAGCTCTGAAACAAATACACTGATAATTGCTATCATGCTGGTGAAGTATTGATTCCAGATAGTTTTTACCTGTTGAAATAATTTTATCTACCTCATTCAAATCTAATTTACCAATTGCCCAATCTTTTGTAAGTTCCCATTTTTCATTATATTTTGCACCTAACCACTGAGGGTGAAAATGTAGCTGAACATCATGTTTCCTTTTGAGAGCATCAACAATTAAATAATCCCAGGCATCAGATATTTTTTTTGCATCATTGTTAAATTCCGAAATTGACTTATAACTTAGTTGTTGTCCAAGCTCAGCCATAATTGTCATTTTAGCACCGTATTGTTCCAATACTTCCAAAAACTCAATCATAGGATTGTATTGTACATCCCAAAAATCCCCGGAGCCATCACCGTAAAGTTCCCAATCGTTAGTAAAAACCAATCCTAACTTCATTATTTACTCCTATAAATTCTTTTGGGGTAAATAGTTATATTGTGATTTTCGTAAAGATTAATCATTTCATTGTATAGTGCTAGTCCATCAGCCTTGAAAAAGTCATAACCCGAAATCTTTAAGTCAGTACAAATATGTTTAGGAATGTAAGTCTTAAAATATGTGGGTAAATCGAAAATCATCTTTTTCATATCATGAGCATAAGTATCAACAAATACTTTATCCCCATTTGATTTTATACACTCAGAATGAAAAACATTTTGATGATAAACTTCAACTGGAAAATTTTCCTTATAAGTATCATCAACAGTATGCACACATGACAGATAAGTTGTTTTTATTCCCAAACCAATTATTTTGGGCTTAAACTGATAAATTTTAAAATATGGGCTGACGCTATCATAAGGATAAGGAGAAGTATGGTGACTATCTGTAAGCTCTTCGGCATTGTTACCAATGGCAACAACCGATTTCGTTGGATGAAGACTTCTTACGGCGTTTTTGTGCCTTCTCGCAATTTCACTTAATATGCCGGTAGATGACGGAGTACTTTTTTGATTAAACACCTTACCTGAAGAAACAAAATTATATGAATACCCAGCAGGATATGTAGGGAATAGTATATTGCCTGTTTTTCCGACAGTACTTAAGAGCAAATTTAATAAGTCGAATGGTGAGCATGTCAAATTTAGCTTGTCAACAGAACTATGTATAAAAACAGTATCACCATTCTTGATCCCTAACTCATCAATTACTATTTTTTCAATATCCTCAATTGTCAATTTAGGATTTTTACTGAGTTGATGATGAGAATATCTCTTGTGTAATGATTTAAGAGTACTTTTAAGCCTTGAAGGTATTATGTTTTTGAGAACACTCATTATTTAATTCTTAGATAATTTATTTTATCGCTGTATAGAATCTTTAAGTTGTTGACTCCTTTGATGTGACTGAGGTTTTTCTTTAACTCACTTATAATCGCCAAAAAGATATTTGAATTTTCACTGTTTATTGAGTTATAGTGATCATCAATTGCAATATGCAACAAAGTAAACGAAGATAATTCTTCTCTAAAATATACAGCAATAGCAATCAAATTTTCCATTTCTGAATCAAACACAGCGAGATTTTGTAAATCTTTAATGCTGTCGATAGTAATCTTTAAATAATCGCCATGTTCAATTATTTTTGGTAATCCAAATGCATCAATTGAATTTGATATTTCCTGAACATACCTTATTTGTTGAGGATTAAAATAAATTAAATCCACCAATTTACTTTTGAATTTATTTGGTATATTACTCTGAAATATCATAATTGACAGTGTGTAAATGAATTAGTGCTAAAGTGATAATAGCAAAAATAATAAAAATACACCTATTATTGCCCAAAAAGTAAAATATGCACATAAAATGAAGCAACTTTCGTCATTATTATTCGATTGTTAATAATGGAGTCAAAGTTGTGGAAGAATCAAACATAAAGGAATCAACAAGGAAAAGATTATCAGAAATAGAGGAAGAAATTTCTAGGTTGGCTGATGAACGAGATGAGTTAAAGAAAAGATGGGAACTTGAAAAAAAATTGATTTTTGACCTTAGAAATAACAAAGAAACTATTGAAAACTTAAAAAGTGAAGCAGAGAATTACGAAAGAAACGGAGATTTGGCAAAGGTTGCTGAAATAAGGTATGGGCGAATTCCGCAAATTGAAAATGATATCTCGTCATTAAAGTTAAAATTATCTGAAGTTCAATCTCAGGGTGCTTTGCTCAAAGAAGAAGTTGATTCAGAAGATATTGCTGAAATTGTTGCTAAATGGACAGGAATACCTGTAAGCAGGATGTTGGAAACTGAAAAAATGAAACTACTCAAGATGGAAGACAGACTCCACCAAAGAGTAGTCGGACAAGATGAAGCAATCAGTGTTGTATCTAATGCAATAAGAAGATCAAGAGCAGGTCTGCAAGACGAAAGTAAACCCATAGGTACATTTATATTCATTGGTAACACAGGTGTCGGTAAAACAGAACTTGCACGAGCTCTCGCTGAATTTTTATTCAATGATGAACACGCTATTGTCAGAATTGATATGAGCGAATATATGGAGAAATTTTCTGTTTCCAGACTAATCGGAGCACCTCCCGGATATGTTGGTTATGAAGAAGGCGGACAGCTTACAGAAGCAATAAGAAGACGCCCATATTCTGTAGTATTGCTGGATGAATTAGAAAAAGCTCATGGTGAAGTTTTCAATGTACTTTTACAGTTGCTTGATGAAGGAAGACTAACCGATGGAAAAGGCAGATTGGTTGATTTCAGAAATACTATTGTAATAATGACATCAAATCTAGGATCTGAAATTATAAATGATAAGTTATCAATGTTGAGTGAAGATAACCGATACTCAATTTTATCTGAAATTAGAGTTAAGATTGTTGAACTCCTTCGAAAAAGATTAAGACCGGAGTTCTTGAACAGGATTGACGAAATTGTACTTTTTCAACCTCTCACAGCTAAAGAAATACGTGAAATTACGGATTTACAAGTCCGTAGAGTGAGCAGTAAGCTTTTAAAAAACGGAGTTAAGTTAAATGTAAGTGAATGTGCACTGGATTGGATTTCTAAACTTGGATATGATGCTCAATTTGGTGCCCGTCCATTAAAAAGAGCAATACAAAGAAATATTACTGATGTAATTGCCATGAAAATTCTTTCAGGGGATTTTATTAATGGTGATGAAATATATGTAAATTGTGATGATAACGGAAAATTTTCTTTCGAAAAGAAATAAAAAATAGTTATTTTGCATTCCATTCATAGAAAATATGTACAAAACTTTTACTAATATATTATTTATGGCTTTTTTAGGGGCATTATTACTTAATAATTGCTCTGGTATAAGTAGTCAGGATATTATAAATCCTAAAGATTTTAAGGGTGTATCACAAGTTAGGAAAGGTGATGCAGCAAAGTTAGTTTGGAAGTTTGAAAATGCAGAAAAAGTAAGAATAAAAGAATTACAACGTAACTACTCTCCAGCAGACAGTATTAATGTATTTTCAGATTCTTCAAATACACTCAGTTTTGTAATTACAAAAGGAAAAGATACTCTTAACCTATCGTGGAAAATTTACGTTTATGATGTGAAAGATGACATCGAAACAGGTCCAGTAACCCAAATAAACGATGACTCGCAACAATCATTCATAAATTCTGATTATATTAGGGGAATACAAAAATCAGCAACAGAGACAAAACTGAAAAACTTAAAGATTATGAGACATTATTTCCCCTACAAATCATTGAATTTCATACATACTAGGGCAATTGTACTAGATGAATTCGGGAATTATGTTAGGGGACTTGCACTCGAACCTCATAAATCAAATTTTGTTAATGCAGAAATCGGTTGCGGAGATGATTTCAAGAAAACTTCTTTGTCAACTGTTAAGGAATTTATTGATGATGATAAAGAAGGTGTAGATTTTACTGTTTTAGTTGATAATTCTGCTATTGCAGGTGACTTTTTTCCAATTTATGAGCAATTAAAGCTATTCATAAAAGATACAGATTCAAGTGATAAATTTTCACTATATTCCTTCAATCAAAACATTTCAGAGATATTAAAGTTATCAAGCTACTCTGGAAATGACATAAATATTTCTCCTGGTAAACCTCATGGTCTTTCAGCAATATACAAATCGCTTAATTTTCTTTTAGATTCTTTGAAAATTAATCAAGGGAAAAATGTAATTATTCTAGTTGCGTACAGTACTGATAATAATTCAATTGTTTACGACAGAAATGATGTAATAGATAAAGCAATTGCTGCAGATATTCCAATTTATGTAATTGGAATAGGAAATGCTGTTGATACATATTCATTGCGTTCAATTTCAACACTATCAGGAGCAAGATATTACGGGCTTGATGAAAATCAGTTAAGTGATATTAAATTAGTGATGAATGAAATATGTTTTTCGCAAAAGTACTACTACGAATTTGATATTACTGTACCAGTGTCACCTTCCGGTGCTTGTTCAAACATTCACGCTAATGTAGATTTTTCGCACAACAATTCACATATAAGAGATTCACTTATTCTTCCCTCAACTCGAAGCAGGCAAGAATTTAATTATATGGCTCTAGCATCATTTGAATATAAAGATACAACATTAGTTCCGGAATATTTGGAATCAGTTTTGCTACTGGCTGATGTAATGAAAAAAAATCCACAACTACCTGTTGAACTAATTGGTAATTCCAGTATTGAGGGAAATGATAGAGTAAATTACGAGCTTGGACTTAAGAGAGCTCAGGCTGTAAGAAAAATATTGATTGCTAACGGAGTTAATCCTGCAAAAATTAGAGTTCGTTCTGATGGAAGCAATAATCCGGTTTACTATATTCAAGACTCATATTGGATGCAGTATTACAATCGCAGAGTCGAATTAAAGTGGCTAGACCCCGCTTTATTACCTTTTGAAATAATTGCACAAACCTATGACACCGAGTCAGAAGCATTAAATATGGTCGAAAAATGGGAAGACCGTGGGTACCGTGCTTACTACGAAAGATATTTTGTAAATAATATACCTACCTATCGGGTCAAGATTTGGGGTTACTCTACACTTAAAGAAGCAGAAAAAATTGCTAAGAAGCTAAGTTCAGATTTTGAATATCAGTTTACCGTTCAATAGTTTTTTTAGCAACAACTGCAAACTGAAGGTATCTTGAATCGCTAAACATTCCTAAAGTAATGATATTAATTGGAAGAAATTTTTTGATGGAAATTGGGTTAATTCCTACAATTTGAATAATTTCATAACCACTTTGGTTGAACATTCTGACAGTGCTTTTCTTTGTAAAAAATCTTAAATGAGTAAAGTCTAAAATTCCACCTTCATGTTTGTATTCCCAGTCTCTTTTAATCAGTAGTTCATAAAGATTACCTGCATATCTTACATTAGGTATAGATGCTATTATTGATGAGCCAACGGGCATAATATCAAACAATTTACTTAGTGTATCAAAAGGGTTTGCAAAATGCTCTAATACATCATTAAAAACTACACAATCAAAAAAGTTCCTTTCCAGTTTGTCATAAGCATCGTCAAAGTTTGAATTAAGTACAAAGTCAAGTTTGGTTTTTGCAGTCTGCGCAGCATCTTTGAATGGCTCAATACCCCAATACTCGCAGTTAATTTTTCCTTTTACAGACAGTCCAAAATTTCCTTCACCGCAACCGACCTCCAAAATTCTTCTTGAATTATGAGGTATGAATTTCAGCATTTCAGGTCTGGATGATGTAAAATAATTTTTGTAATCACCCTGGCTTTTCACTTTTTTCAACATAATCTAAATTCATCATCATTAAATAAAAAACTTCCCTTCGCAGAAAGCAAAGGGAAGTATTGATAAAATAATTATTGGAAATTACTTAATTATACCCAACCACGAAGTTTGCAAGCTTCAGCTACTCTAGATATAGAAATCAAATACGCAGCATCACGCATGTAGATCTTTCTTGATTTTGCTAAATCACTGACAGCATGATATGCATGAGTCATTTTTTGGTCTAATTTCTCTAAAACTTCTTGGCGAGTCCAGAAATAATTCATATTACATTGAACTTGTTCGAAATAAGAACATGTTACACCACCTGCATTAGCCAAAAAGTCAGGGATGACCCAAATACCACGGGCTTTGATTACTTCGTCAGCTTCTGGAGTTGTAGGTCCGTTTGCGCCTTCTGCAATCAATTTAACTGTGGGCTTAATCATATTTACGTTTGAAGCGTTGATTTGATTTTCCAATGCTGCAGGAACAAGTATATCAACTTCTTGTTGAATCCATGCATCACCAGGTAAAATTTCATAACCTAATTCAAGAGCTTTTTGTTGGTCAACTTCACCAAATCTGTTTGTAATAGAAAGCAATTCCTTCCAGTCAATACCGGATAATTTTTTATAAGTAATGGCTTTCTTTTCTTTATTATCCCAGCTCGAAACAGCAATTGCTTTTCCACCATATTGAGTATAAAGGTCAATCGCATACTGGCTGACATTACCAAAGCCCTGGAATGAAGCTGTAGTTTTACTTATATCAATATTTAATTCTTTCAAAGCTTCGCGTACAGTGTACATTACACCGTAACCTGTTGCTTCTGTTCTACCTAAAGAACCACCTGATCCGAGTGGTTTACCGGTAATAAAACCAGGAGCTTTTACGCCGGTAATTCTTTCGTATTCATCAAGCATCCACAACATGTGTTGTCCATTAGTCATAACATCAGGAGCTGGTACATCTTGCAATGGTCCAACATTACGGGCAATCTGACGAACCCAACCGCGGCAAATAGCTTCCTGTTCGCGCAATGATAAGTTACGAGGATCACAAATCACTCCACCTTTACCACCACCTAATGGAATATCAACTACTGCAGTTTTCCAAGTCATCCACATTGACAAAGCTCTTACTGTATCAACTGTTTCCTGAGGATGAAAACGAATACCACCTTTGCTAGGTCCGCGAGCGTCGTTGTGTTGGCAACGATAACCACGGAACACTTTGTATGTGCCATCATCCATTCTGATTGGAATATTAAAATGATATTCTCTATCAGGATTTCTGAGTAATTCTTTTGTTGCTTCATCTAATTGAAGATTTTCTGCTATGGCATCAAATTGCTGTTGAGCCATTTTAAACGGATTGAATGATCCTTCTGACATTGTTATGTTCCTTTTTTAATTGTTTCTTAATAAGGAATTTCTGTATGAAATTCTTTTTTAAATTATGTAAAAAAACTAATTCAAAATTAACTAATTTAATGTTATTTCAAAACATAAAAATGCATTTTCTCAACTTTTTTTGTGAATTTTATGTATAATTTATAACAATAAATTTATTTTTTACTCATTTACAGCTTTCTTTGATATTTTACTCAAAATTATCCTTCATTAATTGGAACATAAAAGTTAGTACATATAATAAAAATTAAAGGTAAATAATTTTGGTTTGCTTATTTTAGTATTTTATTTCTTAACAAATGAAATTTAATATTTATGAAAAAAGAATATATTTTTGCAGGGTTAGGAGTAGGAGTAGTTTTACTTTTACTTTACTTCACCTCATTCAAATCTAATTTTACTATCAGAGATGTTTTTACCGACAGTACAGCAAACGGTAAATTCACTTATTTAATAGTAGAAACAGAATCAAATGATTCAAAAACACTTATAAATTGGGCAAAAGGAATTAAATCCTCAGAAGAATTCCTTAAAATGCCTGACAAAACAAAACCTGCAGTGGTAACAATATACTTTTATAATCCTAAAGATACCATCAGCCTTGATGAAAATACCACAAATGCTTTAAAAAAAAGGTACCCCAACAATCCTGACTTTATGGAGAAAATCAATTTTGCCCCTAAAGGCTGGCAATATATTGGTCACAACAGTAAAATACTCGAAGGGATATCAAAAGATTCAATTTTCCAAACTCTGATTTTTGTACCTAAAGAAGGATACAAAGCAAAAGATATTATTCCAAAATAATGAGAAAGAAATGGTAGATTTAAGAAGTGATACGGTAACAATTCCAAGCGAAGAGATGCGCAGATATATGATGTATGCTCAGGTTGGTGATGACGTATATGGAGAAGATCCTACAGTAAACATTTTGCAAGAGAGAGTCGCTGAATTGTTTGGAAAGGAAGATGCACTTTTTGTACCTTCCGGAACAATGAGCAATCAATTATCTCTTAAAGTTCTTACAGAAGCTGCAGATGAAGTAATTATCGAAGCTGATGCTCATGTATTTTATTATGAAACTGCTGCGCCTTCTGTAATTTCTAATGTACAGTTTTTTACTATCCCATCAGAGAACGGAGAAATGCCGCTCGAAAAAATTAAAAGGGCTATAAGACCAGATATTTATTATTTCCCCAAAACAAAAGCAGTTTTTATTGAAAATACTCATAACCGTCATGGTGGAACAGTTATTTCAATTGAGTACATTAAAGAATTAAGAAAATTTTGTGATGATAACGGTCTTCTGATGCATTTAGACGGGGCAAGAATTTGGAATGCTCATATTGCAACTGGAATTCCTTTGAATGAATATGGCATCTATTTCGACACAATTTCTGTTTGTTTATCTAAAGGTTTGGGAGCTCCTGTTGGCTCTTTGATGGTATCTGATAAACAGAAAATAAGCAAGGCTCTGAAATGGAGAAAAATATTGGGTGGTGGTATGAGGCAGGCCGGAATTCTGGCAGCTGCAGGAATATATGCCCTTGATAACAATTTAAGATTGATAGAATCAGACCATAAACTGGCTAAGTACTTTGCTAAAGCAATTGCTGAAATCGAAGGAATAACATGTTCTCCTGATTCAGTACAGACAAATATGGTTGTTTTTAAATTAGATGATAAAGTTGAAGATTTTAAATTTGTAAATGAATGTAGAAAAAGAGGTTTACTCCTATCCTCAATCGGTGATAATAAAATTCGAACCGTTTTTCATATTCAAATAAATCAGCTCATGGCAGATAATGCTATCGATATAATTTACGAAACCATCAACTCTTTTTTGGATTAATATGAAACGAATTACTGAAGCATCTGTAAAAGAAGAAATCCCAAAATATAGGCATAGTATTACCGGACAGGTAAAATTTCATGAAGTTGATTCATTTGGTGTAGTTCATAATATTCAGTATTTCTATTTCTTAGAATGGGCTAGAACAAAATACTTGGAGATGGTAGGTATGCCACTTACCAATAAAACATTTACAGCAGATTTTCCTTTAATGACCGTTCACCATGAAATGGATTACTTTAATCCACTTTATTTTACTGATGAGTATGAAATATTCTCAAGAACAGTTAAGGTCGGTAAATCTTCTATAGTTATGGAAAATATAATTACTAACTTAGCAGGTGATGTATGTATAAAAGCTTCTGTTACTCTGGTTCATCTAAGCACCGAAAATTACAGACCTGACAGACTACCTCAGTCAATCAGAAATATGATAGTTCAAATTGAAGGTGATAATGTTGAAGTTGCCGATAATTTAAAAATTCTAAAAACTTAACTTTATGCCCGCAGCAAATGATGCTCCGGGCATTGGAAAACCGCTATAAATCTCATAATATTCATTTGTAATATTATGAGCCCTGACAAAAAAACTATTATTATTAAATACCTTTTGTTCGATATCAACATTGAATAATGTAAAGTTCTTTTTCATTTCAGCATCTTTTAAATTTGAATTCAAATTATTGAAAATATTAGAATTTACCCTAATTAACAATCCAAAATCGTACTTTGCAGAAATTCCAACATTCAACAAAAATCTTGGATAAATTATTTCTCTTCCAAAATTATCGAAATGTAAAATTTCCGAGAAATTAAAAATTGCATTAAAATTAGCAGCATAATTATCATGACTTATTACTAAACTCAATTCTAAACCATCTGTAGTGAAGTTAGATGGTGCTGATTCTAATGAATATTTGACAAAACTGAAAGGTAATGAAAGGTTGTTTACATCAGAGATAAAATAAGTTATTTGTCCATCTATTAATAAATCTGAAAGTACACCTAACTTGCCAAAGATTAATCCAGCTTCATAATTTGTACTTATTGCACTCTCAATTTCAGCATTAAGAAAAGTAGATTCGCTTAAACTCTGATAATAAGAATACATTTGAGGAAGCATGGCTTTTCGGCTGTGAGAAGCATATATTTGTGTAAAATTAGCGACACTAAAACTCAATTTGGCAATGTACTCAAAGTTTGAGACTGAAGATAATACCTTGTCTGGCACAAATGAAAGAGGGTTGCTTAATTTGTAAGCAAAGCCAAAAATATATTTCAGTAGTTCATTATCTTCCTGAATAATAATGCCCATTTTTATCTTTTCAAGCATATAATTTTCAATGTTTAATCCTTGATTTGCCTGATAGATAATACCTTCTCTTGCATAATTCAGCGAAAACTTGACAGGTGGCAAAGCACTGCCTGAATATAATAATTCTGTATTCCACCCATACCGACTTTCTTCAAATGTCTTTTTATAACTATCCTGAAGTGAGTATGAATTCATATTTTCATTATCAAACTTCTCAATGATATATCTATTGCGATAATAGAAAATATTTCCGGATAATATGAAAATATTATTAATTAAAGTGCTAAATCTTAAATTAATCAAATTGGTTTTATTATCAGGATTTCTCATAAAATATTTGAAATCTTCTGATTCACTTATTGGAAAACCTTGAGATACATCACTAAAAAGAAAATCCAAAAATATAAAACTGTTTTTATCATCTATCCCAAAACTTCCATTCAGACAGAGTTTTGATAAATCGGAATTGTCACTTCCAATACCTTGAAACAACTGACTACCATCAGATATATCAAATCCGGAGCTTGTTAGATACTCACCATTTATTTGCCAGCTCAAATATCCACTACGGGACTTGTACCCTAAGATTGAACCACCGAAAATATTTCCGCCACCTAAAATTAGATTAAAATTGCTTGAATCAGAATTACTACTTTCAATATTAATATGACCAAAAAAATCATCAGAGCAACTTCTGGCATCTAATCCATTATTTAAAAATATCATATCATTTGAAATATTCCAAAAAGGAATCATATTTAAACTACCATCCAGAACACTGTTTACATGTAAACCTTTATACTTCACGGCAATTGAAGAAAAGTTTCCCTGCCTGACACCGTAACTTCTTGTAAGCCATGTATCACTAAGGGGATAAAGTGGTAAATAATTCAGTTGGCTAACCTGATTTAAATACATATCGCTTTCTACTGATCTTGAAGAAAGATTTTGAAAGCAAATGAGCAAAATAATAAGAAAAGCAAATTTGTACATACAATTCAGCCTGTGATTCCGATAAAAGCAGACATTCTTCCTGAATATTTACCATCACGTCTGAATGAATGAAAGTTGAGGTCTTGGATTGTGCATATTTCAGATTTTTCAATATTTCTAGACAATACACCGCATTCAGTTAACTGCAATATAATTTCATTTTTATTATCATACAAATACCTGTTGTGAGAAATTTGTCTGGAACTATTCGGAAAATACTGAGCAACATCATAGCCAACTTCATAATTTTCTCCACCTGCAGCAGGTGAAATATATACAATTAAATTTTCTGGCTTTGAGCCATATACCTTGGATAGCTCAGTTAAAGCCTTTGGAACAATGCCTTGCTGTGTTCCTCTCCAACCGGAATGCACAGCTGTAACGACCTGTTTAACATGATCATAAATCAATACTGCAGCACAGTCTGCAATCGAAACACTTAAGAAAAAGCCCTTTTCATTTGTATATATTCCATCACTCTCAAAAATCACATTATTGTCAGAATTAATATACCTAATAATATCGCTATGTGTCTGTTTTTGAAATCCAAAATTTCTTCTTTTAATATTTATTTGCTCTGATAATAAACATCTGTTTGATTCAATTTCATCATCACTCCATATATCAGCCTTAGAAATAGAAAAACCATAAGGGGGAAAATTGAGAATATTCCTTAAAGTAACTCCACTTTCAACATTATATTTCTGAAATATTTCCGGTTTTAAGATTTCAATCATAGTAAAAATGAATTATTTTTGATGGATGTTCTTTTAATTTAAGCAAATTTATGATTTTTTCCTGAATATCGAGCTTCATTTCGAAATAATCGAACTTTTTCTCTTTTTTTACTTTATCAATTGTACTTATACCGGAGTTGCCCGTGTAGCTTACGCTGGCTATATTATTATTCATAATAAAGTTTGTTATTTCAAAATCTCCACTTTTTTCGTTGGCAGGCTTTCGGTCAAATAACAGCAAATAATTCTTATTTGAATTTCTAAGTAAGACCGCTGTAAAATTTTTCTTTGGTACAATTTTCATTTCATTTTCGGCTTTTTTAATTTTAAAATTTGAAATTAAAATTATACACAAAAAAACAGCAGTAATTCTAAATGACATAACTCTTAAGTTATTAGAAGTAATTAAATATAACATCAAAACAGAAAATGATAAAGCAATAATAATACTTATTTCGCCTGTATAATAAGAAAATGAAAAAGAAACAAAAAAAGAATTGAGTTCATCGGCAATAGATACTAGTAAATCACCTGATAAAGCGTGATAATAAGACATTTCCTGAGATATAAATGATAATAATAGGGAAATTATTCCAAATGACATAGCCAAAACCATAATCGGTACTACAATTAAGTTCGCAATAGGGCTTATGGATGAAAATGTATCAAAATAAATGGCTATAATTGGTGATACAACAATTGAAGAAGCAAGTGTGATAGAAAAACTTGAACTAATAAAACTACTAAACTTAACCTTACTAAGTATAGCATCGAACTTTGACTTTATCAAATTATAAAAAAATAATATTCCTGTAACAGCACCAACAGACAACTGAAATGAGACTGAGAAAATAACATCAGGACTTATCAGGAACATAACAAGTGCCGCTAAGCCAAGACTATTAAAAGGATTTATTTTTCGCTCCAAACACTGAGAAATTAAATAAACAGATATCATTAATGCTGCCCTGACTCCCGATGTAAGGAAACCTATGACAAAGACATAGAACAGTAGCAATAAAATTGTTATTATAGCTTTTGCAACATCATTTCTGATAAATCCTAAAAATGTAAAAATAATGAAAGAAATAATACCTACATGCAAGCCACTAACTGCAAGTAAATGTGCAGTACCGGAAAGTTTAAAATTCTCATTTACATCTTTTGGTATGAACGATTTATCGCCAACAATCAAAGCTGACATCACCGAAGCAGTCTTCTCGTCGAAAATCTTAAAAATTTGCTCTACAATCCTTTTACGTAATCCAAATGAGATTTGTCTGATCGAATTAACTTTTGTTTGCTTACTAATATTATATCCACTAGTAGAAATACTAAAGTTTATGTCAGAGGATTTCATAAACTTTTTTAATGAATATCCATCTGGGTCAATGTCAGCTTCCAAAAAATGAATTTTTACATTTGATAATATTTTATCCCCTGGAATTAAGGCATATTTTGGGTTAAAAATAGTTATAAGAACACGGGTATTTTTTATCTCATTCAAATTTTGTGGATTCAAATTACCTTCTGCGATATATCTCAAATAATTTTCTTTGGTTGACATCATTTGAACAATTTCACCTTGAAAAACTCCAAATTCATCCGGAATTATTTTATCAGGTTGAATTTCCTCGAAATAATGAATTCTACTACTGCATAAAATTCCTAAAGCAATTACTGCACTATAATATGCTAAATCCTTCTTTTTAAAAAAGAATAAAATACCGCCAAGAATCACAAATAATGATGTACCAACAATCGTGATAATGTAGTTAACATCAATAAATGCAAATGAAATACCTACAATTGTAGCAAGTAAAAACATCTTCATTGCCGGTATTTCAGAAATCTTCATAATTTGTATTTTGTAAAAAAATAAAAATAATGAGTATTTTATTAATAACAAAGTAATTTGTTATAGTAATTCTTTCGTAATTTTGTATTTTTTAAACAAGCCAACAACGAATATGAATTTATTAATTGGTATTTCAGGCATCATTATTATACTGTTATTAGTATGGATATTATCATCAGATAAAAAAGCATTCCCCTGGAGAATTGTAATTGTCGGAGTTTTTCTTCAGTTAACATTAGCTTTTTTGGTATTGAAATTCCCTGCAGGAGTAGCACTTTTTAAATTATTTGGAGATGGAATTGCGGGTTTTCTCAATAATAGTCTTAAAAGTGCCGAATTTTTGTTTGGTAACGCTATCAATCCGGCCCAGACAAGTATTTTTGGTTTCCAATTTGCAATTATAGTAACGTGTACAATAGTATTTTTCTCAGCTTTTGTATCAATACTTTACCATTTTGGAATAATTCAAAAAGTAGTATATGGTATGGCATGGGTAATGCAGCGCACATTAGGAACATCAGGGGTTGAATCACTTTCTGCATCCGCCAATATTTTCCTTGGCCAAACAGAAGCCCCCTTACTCATCAGACACTACTTGAAAGATGTATCAACATCTGAATTATTCTCAATAATGACTGTTGGTTTTGCAACAATAGCAGGTGGTGTTTTGGCAGCTTATGTTGCAATGGGAATAGATGCTACATACTTGGTTACTGCCAGTATAATATCTGCACCGGGTGGATTGATATTATCAAAAATTGTAATCCCGCCAAAAGGTAAAGTGCAGTCGCTTGGAGAAATTGATTCAGTAGAAATTCCAAAAGCAAATAATTTATTGATGGCTATAACAAATGGTGCTACCGATGGTATTATGCTGTCAATCAATATTATGGCAATGCTGATTGCATTTATAGCACTGATAGCTATTGTAGATGGTGGCTTAGGAATATTAAATCAATGGCTGACTCCGATGGGAATAACATTCATCCCACCTTCGTTCAAAGCTCTTCTCGGTTACATATTTATGCCCTTTGCTTTTTTAACTGGAATTCCATGGCACGAAGCCCAACAGTTTGGTGGTTTGTTGGGAACTAAACTCGCAGTTAATGAATTTATAGCCTTCTCCGATTTAAGTGAATTGATTCGTTCGGGTGCAATTAGTGAAAGAACAGCTACAATTGCTACATTTGCTTTGTGTGGTTTTGCTAATTTCAGTTCAATAGCAATACAAATTGGAGGTATTGGTTCTCTTGTACCACAGCGTAAGGAGGAATTAGCAAAATTAGGTCTTAAGGCTATGCTTACAGGTGCGTTGACTAATTTGCTGACAGCTACAATTGCAGGATTACTTATTTAATTTATACTTGTTATTTTATAAAAATACAAGTAAAATTAAAAAATATTTTCTTAAATATTTTGTAGTTTATGAAAAAAACATTAATTTCGTAATAAAATTGGCACAATATTTTCTAAGCGAAATTTTTTATGATATTAATTGACAAAATTTTAGTAGATGAAAAGATTTCAACTACTAATTTCAGATGTGACCTCAGCAAATGTAAGGGTGCATGCTGCACTTTCCCTGGAGAATACGGTGCTCCGGTATTGGAAGAAGAAATTAAACCAATGATGGATGCTCTTCCCTATGCACTTGAATATTTATCAGAAAAATCTCGTAAAATAATTGAAGAACAAGGATTTGTAACAGGTACCGGTGATTACTATCACACTAACTGTATAAATAAACGTGATTGTGTTTTTGTCTATTACCACGATGATATTGCCTTATGCGCTCTTGAAAAAGCTTATCTTGAGGGCAAAACAAAGTTCATTAAGCCTGTTTCATGCCATTTATTTCCGATCAGGGTAGGTTCTTTCGGTGGTAAATATCTATACTACGAAAAAATTAAAGAATGCGATCCGGCATTAACTAATGGTAAAAGAACTGGTGAAAAAATCTATCATACAGTCAAGGAAGCCTTGATACGTAGTTTTGGTGAAGCTTGGTACAATAATTATGTCACAAAAATAAATGAGGAATTGTAATATTGCATGAAACTATCATTAGATCTTAAAACCACTTTATCCCAGACGCTAACTCCACAGCAAATTCAATACCTTAAACTTTTGCAAATGCCTGTAATGCAACTCGAACAATACTTGCAGCAGGAGATTGAGCAGAATCCTATGCTTGAGGACCTTAACAATGCTGACTTAGATGTTTTTGAGTATGATGATGATGTTTCAGCTGCAGTTGATACAACAGGAGACTTAACACCTGAAGTATTCAAAAGTGATGATTATTCCGAAGGCAACGAAGCCGACTTTTACAACGAAAAAGAAGATTTCTCGGACTCATTTGATATTGGCTATAAGCAAGATTATAACGATGACCCCGATCCATTTGACCTTTATAGCATGGTTTGGCAGGATAGTTCAGAAGTTGGTGCATTTAATAATGATGATTTTGGAAATGATGACGAGCCACATTTTCAGATTAAATCTCATACCAGTCTGGAAGAAGATTTGATTGAGCAATTAAGTATGCTGAATCTGTCAGAAGAGGATTTGATAATTGGCACAATGATAATTGGCAACATTGATGATGATGGGTATTTGCGAAGACCTCTGATGGAGATAACTGATGATGTAAATTCCCAAATTGCAGAGGTAAATTTCCAAAAACAACGTGAAGAATATATAAAGCGGCAGGAAATCAAGGAAAAAATAGACTCTAACCCTGCTTCAAGATATAGTTTGAGTGAAGAAAGCATGATGCTGCTTGAAAGAGCAAAAAGTATTCAAAATGGAACTGTTGAAAAAAATGACTTTCATAATAATTTAAATTTTAACACTCAAACACTAAAAATACTTCATCCGGTAACAATTGATCGAACTGAAAAGGTACTTCAGATAGTTCAAAAATTAGACCCACCGGGTATAGCATCAAGAGATCTGCGTGAGTGTTTATTGCTTCAATGCAGAGCATTTATCGAGCCAAGTTACCCGCAGTCGCTCGCCCTTAGAATCTTAGAGAACGCATACGAACCGTTTATTAGAAAACATTATCAGGTTATTGCAAAACAATTATCAATCACGGAAGAAGAAATCAAAGCCGCAATTGATGTAATTAAAAGGCTTAATCCAAAACCAGGCGGTGGCGATTCTCAGGCAGAGCTCAATTCAGTAATACCTGACTTCATTGTTGAAAGAGATGAAGAGTCTGATGAATTAATGATTTCACTTAATGATTCCAGATTACCTAACCTTAAACTTAGTAAGGCATACGAAAGCTTGCAAAAGGATGCAAAACTCAGACAGTTTAACAAAGAAACAAAAAATTGGATAAGAGGAAAGCGGGAAGATGCCAAGTTTATGATTCAGGCTATTAAGCAAAGAAAAAATACTATGCTCAAGGTCATGACATCAATTGCTACTTTGCAAAAAGATTTCTTTTACGAAGGTAAATCAGGCATTAAACCACTTATTTACAAAGTAGTTGCAGAACAAACAGGACTTGATATTTCTACAGTTTGCAGAATAGTGAATGGTAAATATGTTCAAACTGAGTTTGGAACTTACGAATTAAAGTTTTTCTTTAGTGAAGCTCTAATTTCTGATGATGGAGAAGATGTATCTACTACTGTAATCAAAGAAAAAATTAAAGAAATAATTGACTCAGAACCTAAGAATAAACCATCTAGCGATGATCAGATAAGCAAAATTCTCAAAGAAAACGGATATAATGTAGCAAGAAGAACTGTCGCAAAATATAGAGAACAAATGAGAATTCCTGTAGCACGATTAAGGGTAGAAATATAGTTTAAATATGACAGTTTTTTCATGTAACGGATTAAGCAAAACATACAACGATATTCTTCTTTTCGACGATATCTCCTTTGGAATGGAGTCAGCAGAGAGAATTGGAATAATTGGTAAGAATGGTGCAGGAAAGACAACTTTGATGAAAATTGTTGCAGGTTCGGTTTCACCTGACAAAGGCTCAGTTGTTTTTAACAGTGGCATCAGATATGAATATTTAGACCAGGACCCTTATTTTCAATCTTTCGATATTGCCATTGATTATGTAATGAAAGGTAGAAAAGAAACATTCGAAAAACTAAACTTATATAATGAGTTATGCAACTCAATATCAAATAAAATCTCAGAAAGCAACACTCTAAACGAACTAAGCCACTTCCTCGACCTTCATAATGGATGGAATTTAGAAAATGATGCAAAAAAAATATTGAATTTACTTGGTATCGAGAACTATTATGTACCTGTCAATGAATTATCCGGTGGATTAAGAAAACGTGTAGCATTAGCAACATCACTTATTTCAGAGCCTGATTTGCTGATACTTGACGAGCCGACAAACCACCTGGATGCGGATTCAGTTCAATGGTTGCAGGACTATTTAATGAATTATAACAAGTCCCTTTTATTTGTAACCCACGACAGATATTTCTTAGATTCGGTTTCAACTAAAATAATAGAAATCGAAAATAAAAAGATTTACTCTTTTCCCGGCAATTATGAAAAATACCTAGAACAAAAAGAAAATATCACATCATCACAAGAATCTACAAATGAGCATATCAAGGCAAAGCTTAGAATGGAGCTTGCATGGTTGCAAAAGGGTGCAAAAGCCCGCAGAACAAAAGCAAAAAGCAGAATTGACTGGATCAAGATGATGGAGGGTGATTTAGTAAAGCATAAAGAGAAGAACATCAAAATTGAAGTTGGCAAAACTTTTATTGGAAGCAGAGTAATTGATGCTCATAACATTAGTAAAACAATTGATGGTAAATTACTTTTTGATAACTTCACTTACATTGCAGTGCCGGGAGATAGAATCGGAATTATCGGAAAAAACGGATGTGGAAAATCTACTTTACTCAATATTCTTTCAGGTCTTGATTTTAGCGATAGCGGAACAATCAAAATAGGCCAAAGCATTAACATAGGATACTACAAACAGGACTTAAGCGAGTTAAACGAAAATCAAACTGTAATCGGCTCGATAAAAGAGATTGCAGAATATATTGATGTCGGTACCGGTCGGGACAGATACTTAACTCCCCGAGATTTACTAAATACATTCCTATTCCCTACGCGACAGCATGGAGCTTATATTCATACATTATCAGGCGGGGAGAAGAAACGCCTAATGCTAATTAAACTTCTAATAGCTAATCCTAATGTTTTACTGCTTGATGAACCGACAAATGACTTTGACTTGCAGACTTTGACCGCTTTGGAAGATTATCTTGATAATTTTATGGGGACATTACTCGTAGTATCACACGATAGGGCTTTTTTGGACAGGATTGTAAATAAGATTTTTTGCTTTGAAGGTGACGGGATAATTAAAGAATATCCAGGCAATTACTCTGATTATTTGTTAAAAAAAGAATCATTAAAACTTGAACTAAGGATGGAAGAAACAACTCTTGAACCGAAATCGAGAGTGAAAGATACAAAACCTTCAAATAACTCAAAGAAGAAGTTATCTTATAACCAACAGAGAGAACTTGAAAGCACTGAGCAAAAAATAAATGATGCTGAGACAGTGAAGATAAATCTAATTCAAGAAATCAACAATTGTTCGCCAAATGACTATAAACTAATGGAAAACTTAAGCAACAGCCTTGCCGAAACTGAAAATCTAATTGAACAACTCACCATACGATGGATGGAATTGAGTGAATTAGCAGATTCTTAAATCATTCTGATTGCAGATAAGTATATCCATATAATCCTGAGCGATAGTTAGCAAGAAACTCCTTCCCCTCAGTCGCAGTGATTTTACCATCTTTAACTGAAGCAGAAACCCAGGTTTCCATTGTTCTTACGAGTTTTTTTGAATTAAACTGTACATAGTCAAGGACTTCCTCAACTGTTTCTCCGTCAATAATTTGTTTGATCACATATTTAGTTTCATCAACAGAAATATGTACGGCGTTGGTATCACCAAATAAGTTATGGAGGTCACCAAGGATCTCTTGATAAGCACCGACAAGAAAAACTCCTATATAGTATGGCTCGTTTTTCTTTAACTGATGGACTTGCATATTATATGAAAAATCTCCGGTACCAATGAAATGGTCAATTTTACCGTCAGAGTCGCATGTGATATCTTGTATTGTAGCTAATTTAGTAGGTTTTTCGTTCAATCTGTGAATAGGTATAATTGGGAAAATCTGATCAATAGCCCAAGAATCAGGTAAAGATTGGAAGAGAGAAAAATTGCAAAAATATTTATCTGAGAGCATTCTGGAAAGCATCTTCAACTCTTCTGAATTATGTTTAATTTCGAGAGAAATTTCATGAATATCTCTTGCCAATGTCCAGAACAATCTCTCTATCAAAGCTCTAGTTTTTAAGTCAAGCATTCCAAGACTAAACCTGTCGAGTGACTCTTCTCTTATTTGAAGGGCATCGTGCCAAGCCTCAATCATTCGGTTTTTTGTAAGCTTTGTGTAAATATTAAATAATTCCTGTACTAACTCATCATCTTCTTCAGAAACATTATAACTATTATCCCAGGAAGGTAATGAAGTAGTTTCCAAAACATCAAAGATCAGTACAGAATGATGGGCTGTTATTGAACGACCGGACTCAGTAATAATATTGGGGTGTGGGAGTTCATTTTTCTCACAAGCATCAACAACATTTGAAACAGCGTCATTGACATATTCCTGTATGGAATAATTTATACTGCTTTGGCTCGAGGACCGAGAACCATCGTAGTCAACACCTAATCCACCTCCAATATCCACAAACTCTACGTTAAAACCCTGTTTACGAAGTTGTACATAGAATTGAGATGCTTCTCTCAAAGCAGTCTTAATTTTGCCTATCTTTGTAATCTGACTTCCGAGATGGAAATGAATTAATCTCAATTCATCCTGTCTGCCTGCAGATTCAAGTATATTTATAGCTTCGAGTAACTCACTGGCGTTAAGTCCGAATTTACTTCTATCACCACCGGAACTCTCCCACTTACCTGATCCTGAGCTGGCTAGTTTGATTCTGATTCCGATATTTGGTTTTACATTTAATCTTTTAGATATTTTTAAAATAAGTTTTAACTCATTTAATTTTTCAACTACCAAGAATACATTTTTACCCATTTTTTGGGCTAATAGAGCCAACTCAATAAAAGCTTCATCTTTGTATCCGTTACATATTACAAGTGCATTAGGATTATCCTGAATTGCCAGAACTGCGTGAAGCTCGGGTTTAGAACCGGCCTCCAACCCAATGTTGAATTCTTCACCATATTTGACGATTTCTTCAACAACAGGTCTCATTTGATTGACTTTGATAGGATAAATTATAAAGCTTTTTCCCTGATAATTATATTCTTTTGATGCAATTTGAAAGCACTTAAAAATAGTTTCAATTCTATCGTGAATGATATCAGGAAATCTAAGTAATACAGGCGCAGAAACATCACGAATTATCAGCTCGTCAACCAGTTCTCTCAAGTCAACCTGAACTCCATTTTTTGTTGGGGTAACAATAACGTTACCTTTTTCGTTGATGCCGAAGTAATCAATACCCCAACCACTGATATTATAGAGTTCTGCTGAATCTTCAATTCGCCATTTACGCATTCGATTTCCCTTAAATAATAAGTGACCAAAAAAACATTATATAGACGTTATAATTATTTCAAAAATTTATTAAAAAAAAGCCCTTAGAAAAATAATTCTAAAGGCAATCAATTTACATGTGATTAGCGAACTACAAACCAAGTTCGAAACCAATGAAGAAATTTCGTTCTGCTGCCGGAAAAAACTCTTTTCCTATGCCGCTTGCTGCATATAATAAATTAGTAATATTGTTTATCTGACCTTGTAATTTCAGAGAATTGATTCCGCTAATATTCCTAAAAGTATAACCAATATCCATATTCATTACAGTATACGATTCAACCTTGTTGTTAGCGTAGTATTCACCTCCTAGATGGGCTTTGACTCTCGGATCATTAAGAATCAAATCTCCAAAATTATCAGTTCTGAACTCTCCTACATGTCGCACCAAAAATGAAGTATAGAAATCCTCATAAGAATATGATACCCTTATATTACCAATTAAATCAGGAAATCCTGCAATTGAGTTTCCGGATAAATCAATCAAGTCGCCTTTTTTCGAACTAAAGTTATATTCTACAATTTCATTTCGACTAATTGTAGTGTTCACTGATAATGATATATTCCCAAAATCTGCCGACTCAATAACCTTAGCCGAAGCCATCATCTCTATGCCATAATGACGAGTCTTGGGAGCATTACCATCAATCGGAGCACCAAAAATATCCAACTGTCCACTTTTTACAAGTTCATCAAAATACTCCATCCAGTAGCCATTGATATTCAATGCAAAATTATCCGTGTCAAAACTCCAACCAAGTTCAAAGTTTAGCATTTGTTCGGGTTTGACGAGTGGATTTTCAAAATTGTAGCTAACGACTCCATTAGTATCAATGACTTTTTCAAATAGCGGGACTGCCCCTGTCCATGAGTCACTTGCAGCATACAAATTACGCATACGCGGCTCTCTTGAAGTATATCCTGATGAAAAGTAAGCCCTGTTTTTTGAATTTATTTTATAATTTAAGCCAATTCTTGGATTAAAAAACATGTAGTTAATATCAAATATTCTATTACCATTTTGTATTATTGCTCCATTCATCGTTTTATATTCTGAATATACATTTCCGGCTTTCTCGTTTTGTATGGCATACAGGTGATTAACTAACTGAGCTTCTAAATTGATTGTTAAATCATCATTGATATTAAAGTATTGAGAACCAAAAACTGAGTAAATATTTCTGACTCCGTCATAAGAATAGAACTTAAAATCAGGATCAAAATTAGAAGGTAAATCTTCTGCAAAATTAATTTTACCCCAATGTTCAGAACGATGAATGCGTATTTCAACACCAAACATTGACTTACCGAATTCGTTTTCAATCTCTATTCTTGGAATCCAGCCAAAAGTTTTGTTCCCTACAAATGAGCGAATAATTGGATTTTGTGGGTCTTTCGCATCAGCATACCCATTTTCAGGAGTTAGTCTAAATGATGCTGCATCAGTCCACCCGGTACCATCATAATCAAAATACCCGTCGCCCAGTTTAAAAAATGCAGCAGATTTTAACATTACTTTTTCGGTAACTCTCCAATCATTCAGTAATTCAATCTGTGGTTGTGAAAATTCTTCAACTTCTTGATTTCTTCTTAATGTAGTCCAATTAATGGTTTTTCCATCATTAAGGTCGTAACTGAAATAGTTGTAGTTTCTTCTTCTTAACTCGGGTTTTTTTATATACTCATAAGGTAGTCCATTATAAGCTAAACCATCAGTTTGAGAACCTCCATAAATATTAAGCTGCGTAGTTAGGTCACCATCAAATCTCATCGCTGAGAAAAAATAACTGTTCAAATTAGCCCAAGATTGACTTCTATAACCAAATGAATTAATTCGGGCAAGTTTTGCATAAAAAGCATAATTTTCGGTTATGCCTGAAGAAAATTCAATCCCATATCGAGACGATATCTGCTCGAATTTTGAACCTGATGAATACTCCTGAAATCCAATACCTGAAGAAATGTTAACCCCCTTGAATTTAGCATAATTCACGGTAGTAAGCAAAATGCTGCCTCCGATGGCTGCTGGTCCGTATGATGAGAGTCCTGCTCCCCTTTGTACCTGAACATTCTCGAGTGTAGATGCAAAGTCAGACAAATTTATCCAATAGAAATTGTGATCTCCGGGGTCATTTTGGGGTATTCCGTTGATCATAACCGATATCCTTCTTTGGTCAAAACCCCTGAGAGATAAATTTGTATAACCAATATTGTTACCATTTTCGGAGAAAGTCAGAATTGAAGGTAACTCACTTAATAATTGCGGTAAATCCTGGGTAGTGTAAGTAGATTGAATTTCTGACCTTTTTATCTCGGAAAAAGGTACAGGTGAAGTATTTTTCTCGGCATGCTGCGAGCTTACAGTAATAGATGGTACTCTGTATATTTTTAAAGAGTCCTTTTCTGTCTCAGCATTTTGGCTTGCAAGAACAATCAATGGAGACATAAAAACAATAGTTAAAAAGTATTTTAACACAAAAACCTCGTATATTTTGTTAAACATTCGAGTTTTCGTGGGGTTTGGGAGAGTAAAATAATGTGTAGTCGGTTTTTCAACACCGTTTCCCTACGCCGGTATTACCCGGATCAGGTTCAAGGAGACTCTCTCAGCCGCATTTGCAGCACCTCCAACGGAACTCATTTCAATTTAAAAGACGATTTAGGCAGAATATATTATTTGTTATCTTATATTTGCAATTTTTTTCTCAAACAGCTGCAAAGCAACACCTGCAATCTGGTCCATATTATAATATTTATAATCTGCTAATCTTCCCACAAAAAATACACTTCCATCTAACTTTTCGGCTTCGGCCTTATATTTTGAGAATAATTCATTATTGATGTCTCTTGGGATAGGGTAGTAAGGCTCATTAATCCCAGGGATATACTCCTGGGGATATTCAAATGCTACAGTAGTATTGATGCTTTTTTGCATAGTCAGATATTTGAATTCTGTAATTCTGGTGTAGTCGTAATTGTTTGGATAGTTCATTTGACCAACTTCCTGAAATTGAGATTGGTTGAAATTTTCAAACTCAAACCTAAGGCTTCTGTATGGCAACTGCCCATATATATAATCAAAGTAATAATCTAAAGGACCTGTATATATCATCTTATCAAATTTAATGTACTCAATAGCCTCACGATAGTCAGTATTGAGCAAAATCCGAATATTTTTATGATTAAGGATTTTTTCGAACATGGCAGTATAACCGTAAGCAGGAATCTGTTGATAAGTATCTTGAAAATATCTGTTGTCTCTTGAGATATAAACTGGTACCCTTGACGTAACATTAAAATCCAATTCTTCAGGTTTGAGTGCCCACTGTTTAAGAGTATAGCCATAGAAAACATTTTTATAAATATATTCAGCCAGAAATTTTAAATCTGAATCATCTACTTCTTTTAATTTAAGAATAGGTATTTTGAGCCCATATCCATACTTTTCAATGAGTTTCGACTCAAGCTTTTCAGAAAAATTCTTTGGAAACAATTCATAAACAGAATTTAGATTAAAAGGTATCGGTACTGGTTTACCCTCAACAACAGCTTTAACGTGATGTACATAAGTATTCCATTTCGTAAAATCAGAAAGGTAATCATATACTTTTTTGGAAGATGTATGAAAAATATGAGGTCCATATTTATGAACCAAAACACCATTTTCATCATAATAGTCAAAAGCGTTGCCTGCAATATGATTTCGCTTTTCGATTATTATTACTTTTTTATCAAGTTGCGACGCAATTCTCTCAGCTAAAATTGCACCCGCATATCCTGCACCGACAATCAAATAATCAAATTTCATTTTTCTTCTTATTTGTTATAATTATTATTTCTTTTAATATTTTCGAGAATTCTGTATTTCTTAACCTTAATAGTGTGTAGAGAGAAATTTTTGATTTTCTTGCTAAATAATCTTGACTTGAACCTTGCTACTTTTATCCGATAACGATAATCAGAAATTATATTCGATTTTGAGTAGTCTGGAAGATTGCAAGCAATTGGCTCATCATCACATTCTACAATTTGTTTTAATCTTTCTATTACATTTTCTTTAGCAACAAAACTATTTACCTGATTATTTTCAAATGGAGGTTGAGAGAGCATTTCGAGGTACAAATCCTCATCATTGTCATATCTAACTATTTCTTCAATAAATGATTCGTCACTTTCGTAATCATGGTAATTAATGAAGCTTTTGGGATTAAAGTCTTTAGCAACCTCTGGATTGCCCCAGTATAATGGAATAGAACCAACAATTAGTGGGTCGAATAATTTTTCTGTTGTATATCCTGGATATGAACTATTTTCGAAAGCAAATGTAAACTTAAACTTTCTTATATAATTTCTCTTCTCGGTTTCGAATCCTGGCAGATGAAAATTTGTGTTGTTCATAAATCTGCCGGGAGAGCTGATAAATTTATAATTGGACAACTTCAAAAATATATCCTTTCGCTTTTTGGGACCGGGATTTGAATATATAAAATTACAGAAATCTGTTTTCTCTTTCATCAGCTGTTCAGGGTTTCGGGGCTTTGTAAGCTCATAGACATCACCAAATAATGCATAAAGAGGCAATCTGTAGTTTTTGGGATTATCACTGTAATCAAATGAAAATGACCAATCACATTCATCGTAGTTTGGTCTTATATTCTCACCGGTAAAAAAAACACGTTTGCAATTATAACGAAGGAAATTAACTCCAAAAACAGAGTAAAACAAAATATCAGGTTTTTCGGAATCAATTTCTACATCATACAATTCGCTTAACATGTTGTAAAAATAATTATTATCCGGAACTAATGTGTCCCAGAAATCAGTAAAATATACTTTAACTTTTTTTCTAGTCATTTTTTTAAATAATTCTCTTTTTAGGAAATATTTTAGGAAATTTTTCCTGCATTACAGGTTCGAGTTTTGCCCAATAATAAACTAACATTATAAAGAATAGTTCAATTCCTACAGCTGAAAGCACTGCTTGAACAGGGGTTAGAGATTTGCCGTAGTAATATTGTAAACCAAGGTTAAAACCGGTTCCATATATTATGAAAACGTGTACAACATATATCATCATTGTACTTTTACCTATTGATGAAAGCAATGAAGGTATTTTTACAATATTTGAAATAAATGCCAATACGCCTAATACTATCAGTGCATTACCTAAATGAAAGTACAAAAAATTATGATTATTCAAATAGTCAAAATTTGATAGCGAAGTAATTCTATAGAAAAAGTCCAACATAGAACCACTATAATAATGCAGTAATAAACCTAATACAAGCATGACTATAGCAAAAATATTATTGAAAGCAAAGTTTACTCTTTTAGAAAGTAAATAACCCAATAGTGCACCCCACATCACAAAACCAGTCCATGGTATAACAGGGAAATTAGAACCGTAGTCTCTTGTAAGATAATCAGCCATTGGAAGTGGGAGAATTTCTAACCAATTTACATCTGCAACGTTGGGATAAAGGAAAAAGGCTGTGAATGCAAAAATAAAGCAATAAACCCATACCCACACCTTAGTAATTCTGTGTAAGAAATAACTCACAAGAATTAAACCTAAACCAACTGCAATACAGTGTAAAGCATCAACAGCAAATGCACTTTTGTACTTAAGAAAATCAAAGTTTTCAAGATTTAGTAACATCGAAGGGTTAAATCTAAGCAAGTATCCTAATAAAAGCAAAATGCCTACCCTCTTCATACCTTTAAAGAAACGCTCATTTTTTCGAATAGGTAAATTTTTACGTAGCAATAAATAAGAAAAAATTGTACCTGAAGAAAAGAAAAATACCGGTGCGGTAACACCACGCATGTGGTCCCAAAGAGAAAACAACCAATTTGAGCTATCTCTATATACGGGATCAATCAAAGCGTCTATCATGTGCCCCTGAACCATCATCAAAATGGCATAAGCTCTCATGACATCTATAAATAAAAGTCTGTTTGAGGATTTACTGTGATCGAACTGCTGAAGATTATTTTCCATAATTTGATTTCCAATTGTTTACGGTTTCCCAAGCAGTATTTTGCAAATAGACTAAAATTTCTGGCTCTATATTATAATCAAATTCCGAATTAGATGGTGGTTTGTTGGTCAAAAATGAATAAAACATTGCTGCTGCAAGATATGTTCCATACTTACTTGGGTGCTTGAAATCAGTGTACATATTTATATCTTTTCTGTTTTTGATAACTTTTTGCCAAGCTATCCCAACAGGTACTACCTCACATTTAAGTTCTTTTGCAACAGATAAATAAGAAGAAGACAGCAGTGATGTCATATCATCATTGTCTTTATAACTGAAAGTCATATAAAAAATAGGCTTGGCACCTGTTCTCCTTGACTCTCTCACAAAGATTTTCGAATATTTATAAAAATCTTCTTTGTTAATAATAGGTCCGTTACTATATTCCTGCAATACAACTATATCCCATTCTTTTTCCTTTATTTTTTTTAATGCTTTCCCTTTACTAAAATGACCAGAAAGCCGCTCACCACCGGGAGCAATTTTTTCAGCATAAATCATCATTTGAGGATTAGATTTAGCAAACATCTTTTTTAGAAAGAAGTCTAATCCACCATTATAATGAGTCAAGCTATTACCGATAAAAAGTATTCTAAGAGGCCTTTGTGTATAGTCATTTGGATTGTACTGGGAACAAGAGGAAACCAACACCAGCGAAATAATTAAATTTCTGATGGATATAAATCTATTTTTAATATTTATATTTAAAAAATTCACATTATAATCCGGGAAATTATCTTAGGACAGATATTTAATAGGGTCAACGGCTCCGGCATCTCTAAAACCCTTTAGACGCAATAAACATGATTCACATTTACCACAAGCAAACTCTGATTCTTTGTAGCAACTCCAAGTAAATTTAAACGGAACCGAGTTGTTGATTCCATATCTTATAATATCAGATTTGGAATCGTGAATGATAGGAGTAATTATTTTAATATCTGTTTCTGGTTTTGTACCAAGGTTGATAGTTGACTGAAAAGCCGTAAAAAAACTTTTCCTGCAATCAGGATAACCGCTTGAATCTTGCTCCATTGCACCGATAAATATTGCCTTTGCATCTATTACTTCAGCCCAGCTTGTTGCAATTGCCAAAATATTGGCATTCCTGAATGGTACGTATGTATTAGGAATTTTACCTGAGCCAAGCATAGAAGGTGAGATTTCTATTGTAGAATCAGTAAGTGAAGAACCACCTATTTGCGAGAGAAAGCTTACATCTACTATTAATCTGTTTCTGACGTTGTAATGTGAGCAAAGCAAATTAAAAGCTTCAAGTTCTTTCTGCTGTGTTCTTTGTCCATAATTCAGATGTAAAGCAGCGGGTTCATAACCCATTTCGATAGATTTAGCTAAGCATACAGCTGAATCCATTCCACCTGACAATAAAATAACAGCAATATTTTTGTTACTAATCAATATTTGATACTTGCCAAAATTGATTGAAAAATCTCATCAATATCCCTTGACGATGGCAGCACATTATTTTTAACATTAACAGGTACAAGTGAAAATTCATAAAATTCACCTGTTGATGAAACAAATACTGCACTTTTCGCTACCAATGCACCACCGGTAATTGAGTACTCGTATTTGACGAACTCATGGCTCCCCATGTTGATTGTTTGGTACTTGCCAATCTGCTTAACAACACCCATTGTCTTGTTTTCGCGACGTTCGAATGAAGATCTTGCCAATCCGTAAAGTCCCTCTTTCTTGACTATGTCGCTTATCAATTCATTATTCCTCATGTGAGAGAATACAGCTGACAAAGTATAATCATCATTCATTGCAACAGCAATTAAATCAGAATTTACTTTGGATTCAAGATCTACTAAAAACCACCTTTCAGGTAATAATGCAATCATATCACCAAGCTCTGAGCGTACAAGTAAATCCGACATTTTAAGGATAGGTTTAGGGCTCAGATTTATTTCCGGATCAATATTACTATATTCTTCTTCATGTATAACGATAATACACGAATTAAAAATAAATGCTATTAAAAACAAAAAATACGATTTTTTTATAAAAAAGCTATATTTCATATCTGATATTTTAATATTCTTCTACATGCAAAGAGCCGGACTGATCATGCCCATGCTTAGTATAGTCATAATTAGAAAGATAATTTGTAACCGACTCAATCATTTTTGGATTTCCGCAAAGAAAGAAATGTGTTTTATCAGGATTTATTTCGATACCTGCTTTTTCCTGCAAAATATTAGCTTGAAGGTGTTTTTCGATATATCCTGTTAGACCAGTCCAGGATACGTCAGCTTTGAGTAATGTAGGGAAATAATAAAAATTACTGAAAGCCTGCTGAATAAACTTAAGCTCGCTGTAATATCCCAAATCCCAAGGGTATCCTGCTCCATGAATTATTGCAAGCTTACTATCTTTATGATCGTTGATGTGCGACCTCAAAAAACTCAAATATGGTGCTAATCCGGTGCCGGTAGCTATCATTACGATATTTGAATTCTCCGGAACATCGTTCAAATTAAAAATTCCATGAATATGATTATCAATCCACATTCTTCTTCCTTGTGTAAGATTAAAGAGCCGTGGAGTGAGTTGACCGGATTTAACCTGACTAATGTAAAATTCAAACTCTGAAACTTCATGTTTAGCAGATGCAATTGAATAAGGTCTTTTAATAAGAACATTTTCTTTAACCGATTCAATAGTCATTACTGAATTAGCAGATCTCTCTTCGTTGGATAATAAACCTATTGTTGTGTATTGACCAGCAATGAATTCATCTCTGGGTTCGTCTGTTCGAATTCTTAGAACCATCAAATCTGGTGTAAGCAGTATTTTTCCAATTACTGTTGAGTTGTAAACAGAAGTCATTTTTCTTTTCTAATTATTTCTACAAGTTGAGTACATTTTACAAAAATAATAAAGAATTTGCAAAATGGCATATATATATATATATTTGACGTAATTAACTCCTTTTTGATTATTTATAACCGATATTTTGTACTATTATAACATATTGGTGTTAAATCAAAAAAAATAGCATAATTTCGCTGAATTTAATTGTTTTTCTGGCAAAAAAATCATAAATTAGAGTTTATTTAAAGATAAAATCTCGAATAACTATGTTTACGATTTATTTGGCTTGCCTTATTTTTGGTGGAATATTACTTTCAGCTTCATTATTTAGCTTTGGTGATAATCATTCAGATATCGATAATACAGATACCGGTCACTTAGATCATAACAATTTACCGGATACAGATACACACATAGATAAATCATTTCATCAATCTTCACTCACAAAAGAATTAAGTAAACTTGGTGTTGCTCACGAAGCAGCACAGTTTTTCAGTTTTAGGAATTTCACTTATTTTACTGCTTTTTTTGGACTTACAGGCACGATGCTGAGCTTAATTGGTTTTGGAACTATCAGCACATTCCTGTCTTCATTAGGTTTAGGTAGTTTCAGTTTTGTTTTTGGTTACTTCTTAATGAAATACTTAAAAGACAATGAATCCGGAAAAGAAGTTGAGTACAAAGACTTGATAGGCAAAACAGGTAAAGTATCATTAGATATCTCAAAAGCAAAGCATGGGAAAGTAATATTAAATGCAGGCAACCAGGTGCGGGAATACAGTGCATTATTAAATGAATTTAGTGAAAACGAAACTTTGAAGAAAAATGATAGTATCATTGTATTAGATATTATGAATGACCATCTGATTATAGATAAATCTGAACTTTAAAAATTTATGGGAGAATGTTTATGGACTTAATGGAATTTCTTTTACCTCTTGCCGGATTAGGAGCTGTTGCCATTATTGTAATTTTATTTACTATAAGTAAATTGCTCTTGATTGCTCACCCTAACGAAGTAATTATATTATCAGGTAGAAAACGTAAGCTTGAAAATGGCGAAGTTGTAGGCTACAGAACCATTCGTGGTGGAAGAACCATCAAAATACCCTTGCTCGAAAAAGCAACACGAATGTCATTAGAAACAATACCTATTGAGCTGATGGTAAGTAATGCATATTCTAAAGGCGGCATTCCACTGAGAGTTGAGGCAATTGCCAACATCAAAATTGCTTCGAGCGAACCGTATTTCGGAAATGCTGTAGAGAGATTTTTGAATAGAAAAGAGCCTGAGATTCATGGAATCGCTAAAGATACATTAGAAGGCAACCTTAGAGGTGTTTTGGCATCTCTTACCCCTGAAGAAGTAAACGAAGACAGACTTAAATTTGCTGAAACATTAATGGACGAAGCTGACATTGATTTACAAAAACTTGGCCTTCAGCTTGATACTCTAAAAATTACCAATATTTCTGATGATAATGACTATCTGAACTCAATCGGTAGAGGCAAAACCGCTGAAGTAATTGCTAATGCAAAAAAAGTTGAAGCAGCAAAGAAAGCTGAATCCGAACAAGCAGAAGCTGAAGCTCAGGAAAGAGCAGAGCGCGCAAAAGCATTTGCTAAACAAAATATTGAGCAGGCACAAATTGAGTCAGAACAAAATGTGCTTGTATCCCGAGCAACAAAAGCTGCAGAAACCAGAGAAGCCGAAGCATTGGCAGAAGAAAGAGCTGCTAAAGCTCAGGCAAGAGCTAAACAAGAAATTGAACAAGCTCAAATTATTGCAGAACAAGGAATATTTATTGCCAATGCAAATAAAAAAGCAGCAACAGAAGAAGCAGATGCTTTAGCCAGAGAAAGAGCCGAGAAAGCACGTGCTACTGCAAAGCAATCAATTGAGCAGGCACAAATTGAGTCAGAAAGAAACGTACAAATTTCTAAAGCTCAAGCAGACCAGCAAATTGAAACTGAGAAAAACAACTATCGTATTAAAAAAGCAGAACTTGAAAAAATAGCAATCGTAAAAGAAAAAGAAGCTGAAGTTGCAGGTAGTAAAGCTAAAGTTAAATTCGAGCAAGAACTTGAAGAAGAAAGAATTATACTTCAAAAGAAAAGACTCGTAGCAGATATAATTGAGCCAGCAAAAGCCAAACGTGAAGCTATGGAGCTCGAGGCAAGAGGTCATGCATCCTCAATTGTAGCTGATGGTGAAGCACAGATCGACATTTTGAAGAAGAAGATTGAAGCTTATATATCTGCACAAGGTTCAGGAGACAAGATTTTCATGCTGAACATGTTGCCACAAATTATTGAGCAATTGGTAACTACAGTCAAAGATGTGAAAATTGATAAAATCAGCATAATTGATTCAGGTACGGGAAATGGGTCGCAATTTTCAAAAGTTGTAAATCAAGTACCCGGAGCAGTAGTCAACCTTGCAGAAATGCTTGAAAATGCAACTGGAATTGATATTCTAAAGTCTTTTCGGGATAACATTTCTTCAGTAATGCCTAATGCTGATGAGTATTTTGACAACATAGAGGATGTTACAGGTGAATATGTTGACGAAGACGGCAATTTAAAGGACAATTAATCATTTCTTGTTAATTATAAGTGTCCTGCATATTTCAAATTGAAAAGTGATTTTGCAGGACACATTTGTATATGAAAGATAATAAAATTTATATAATACTATGTTTTGTAAGTGTAATAATTTCTTTTATTACACATTTCGGATATATTTCTGGATACACGAAGGATGTTGCATCGAATACAACAATGAGAAGTCAGTATGATTCAGGCATATATAAGTACAGAATACTGTCAAAATATATGATTGTTTTTGTTGATAATGTATTACAGAAAACACCATTAAATAAAATGGAAAATAATTTATCAAGAATTACAAAATTCATCGATAAAGATGGGCAATTAAGCTTTTACTTTTCGTATTTTGCCATTAATTCAATATTTCTTGTGCTATTTGCAACAACATTTTTCAAAATAATGGTCTTGCTTGAAATTAATCCTAACAAGAAATATATTTTAGCCGTTACAATTGTTACTTGTATATCTTTATCTCTTTTTCAATATGTGTTGGTTTTTTATGATTATTCTTCATATTTTTTTAACATACTAATTATTTATTTATTTCATAAATATCTAATATCAAATTCCAAAACAATATTAGCATTAATGTCTCTTACGGTTATAATTGCTACTTTTAACAGAGAAACTGCCGCTTTATCAATTTCATATATGATAGCATTTCTATTTGATTCTACAGAAAAAAGAATGTCACATTCAAAATTTCTGGTTTTTCCAATTCTTAGCTATGTAATATCTTATTTAGTATTGAGAATTTTGTTTGGTTTCGAGGATGGACTGATGAATAAAGTAACATTAACGTTAAATCTTGTTTCACCTTTAAACCTTTTTGGAATTTTTGTCTTTATTTTTTCTGTATATATGTTTTACTTATTTTCGAACAACAGAAAAGCGACACAAAAGCTTAATTATTTACTAATTTTCTCTATACCCTATTTACTGGTATCATTTATATCCGGAATTACTTTCGAAATCAGATTATGGGTGCCGGTAATGATTAATATGTTTATTTTGTTGTTATTTTTTAATTTTAAAGGACTAAAAGAATGATTACTTATAGTGTGTTTATTTACTTAAAGAAAGTAGCAGAATCAGATTGGTTGAATTTTATGAAACAAAAGCACATCGAAGAAGTAATGAATACCGGATGTTTTATTGAATATAAATTTAAGAAGCAAATTGAATCAGACAATGAGGATGAAGTAAATTTCAGAATTGATTACTATCTAAAAAATATGGATAAAATGAATGAATACATTGAAATACATTCTACTGCACTAAAGCAAGATGTATTAGATAGATTTGGAGGATACTTCAGAGCTGAACGCAGAATTTATGAACATATTGAATGAAATACTCTATTCAAACAAATAAAGGCTTATTATTATGAGCAAAATCATTAAATTTGCTTATTAATTTGAACACAAATAAAATTTATTATCTAAATGTATAGATATTTCGGAATATGTCTTGGTGCTTCCTCAATTTCCTATGTTGAGTTACAAAAAAGTATTGACGAAAACATATTTATTTCCAAAAGCGGTAGCATTCAGCATTTTGGGAAGCCCAGAGCTGTTGTTGACAGCTTAATATCTAAATACAATCTCGCATCAGCAAATGTTGTTTTTACAGGAAGAAAACTACTCAAAAATATTAACCATTCCAGCATTCCTGAGCCCTTGGCAACCGAATACGCCTACAGATTCTCTTTTGATAATTATGAACACTCTGGTATAACAACTTTAGGTGGAGAAACATTTTTATTATATACTTTAGATAAAGAAGGTAGAATCAGCGACGTAATTGCCAAAAATCAATGTGCTTCCGGAACAGGCGAATTCTACCTACAGCAACTTAAGAGAATGAACCTTACCTTGGAAGACTCACAGGAAATATCACAAAACTCAGCACCATTTAAAGTTTCTGGCAGATGCTCTGTTTTCTGTAAATCTGATTGTACTCACGCACTCAACAAAGGAGTACCTAAAGGTGAAGTAAATTCAGGTTTGGCATTGATGATTGCTGATAAAATTGAAGAGTTGGTAAACAAGAACGGAAAGGGGAAAATTGTTGCTATTGGCGGTGTTACCAATAATAAGTTAGTGATGGATTTCCTTAAAAGTAAAGGTATTGATTTTGTTATTCCTAAAGTTGCAGACCAGTTTGAAGCATTAGGTGCAGCTCTTCATTCAATAGAATTTGGTTATCCAATAAATGATCATGACAAAATTTATATTGAGAATTTATCTTCATTTTCTTATCACCCATCTCTAGAAAGTGGTAAAAATAAAGTCATTTTTAAAGAATGGAACAAACAGAATGATATTAAGTTAAGTGAGCATGAATTTGTACTCGGACTAGATGTAGGTTCAACAACTACAAAAGCAGTAATTATTGATTTAACAGAAAGTAGAATAATTGCAAAAACATACCTCTATACTAATGGTGATCCAATTGCAGCTTCACGGAATTGCTACAAAAATCTAATTGAGCAAGTCGGAGACGACTTAAATTTAATTGGTATAGGAACTACTGGTTCAGGAAGGCAAATTTCTGCACTTCATGCTATGACGGAAGGAGTTGTGAACGAAATAATTGCACATGCTACCGCAGCAGTTCACTTCGACAATCAGGTTGATACAATTTTTGAAATTGGTGGACAAGACGCCAAATATACTTATATCATAAATGGAGTGCCTGCAGATTATGCCATGAATGAAGCCTGCTCTGCCGGTACCGGCTCATTTATCGAAGAATCAGCAAGTGAATCTCTTGGAATAAGTGTCAGAGATATACAAGAAATCGCCTTCAAAGCAATCAATCCACCAAATTTTAGTGACCAGTGTGCAGCTTTCATAAGTTCTGATATCAAAACAGCTCAACAGGAGAATATCCCCAATCATGAGATAGTCGGTGGACTAGTTTATTCGATATGTCAGAATTACGTAAATCGTGTAATAGGCAACAGAACTATCGGTAACAAAGTTTTTATGCAAGGTGGCGTTTGTTACAATCAAGCTATACCTACTGCAATGGCAGTTCTTACAAATAAAGAAATAATAGTACCACCTGACCCGGGATTAATGGGAGCTTATGGTGTTGCTCTGGTTATCAGGCAGAAAATCTTAACTAATCAGCTTAAAAAAGGAAATTACAAACTATCTGAATTGGCTTTTAGAGAAGTTATATACAAAAAGCCTTTTGAATGTCTGGGTGGAAAAGAGAAATGTGATAGAAATTGTACAATCAATATTATCGAAGTTAAGGGTAAAAAATTCCCCTTCGGTGGGGCATGCAATAAATACTATAACCACAAAACCGAACTCAAATTTTCGACTGATAAGTTTGATATTGTCAAAAAAAGACACCGATTGCTATTCAAGGATTATTACGAAAGCAATTATATCATAGGTGCAAAATCAATAGGTATTAATCTTTCATTTAATACTCAAACAATATTTCCTTTGTTCTATAACTTTTTCAGAGAATTGGGATTTAATATCATTTTACCTGATAATGTTGACCAACAAGGAATTGATTTAGAAACTACATCATACTGCTACCCTGCACAATTATCACTCGGACTATTCCACAATTTATTGAATAAACAACCTGATTATTTGTTTGTACCTGCTATTTATGAAATGTTTACCGAAGATAATGAGCCACAAAGACTAGATTTTAATTGTTCATGTGTGTTTGTCAGTGGCGAACCATTCTATCTAAAGCAAACGTTTAAGAATCTGATTGACAAAGGTAAAATTATTGACAGTTCACTCAATTTTTCTACTGGATATGGTACTCAGCTTAAACAATTTATTCAGATTGCAAATCAGTTAGGGGTATTTGATAATGTTATTATTTCGAAAGCTTATCAAAATGCAGTGAACAAACAATCGTATTTTGAAGAGCAATTAAAACAAATTGGTCATGATATATTAGAATATTTGAGTAACAACCCTGATGAATTCGGAATTGTTATTTTTGGCCGTCCGTATAATGCTTTTGCAGATTTTGCCAATAAAAATATCCCGCGCAAGTTTGCTTCATTTGGAGTATTTGCGATTCCTTATGATGTGTTTGATTTCGGCAATATGAAGTCTCCAAAGGATATGTTTTGGGAGGGTGGCAAGAAAATTCTAAAAGCAGCGAGTTTTATTAAAGATAATAATCAACTTTTTGCAACATACATAACAAATTTTTCATGTGGACCTGACTCTATGATCATGCATAGTTTCAGAGAAATAATGGGTACAAAGCCTTCTTTGACATTAGAGCTTGATGGACACACCGCGGATGCAGGTATCAATACCAGGATTGAAGCGGCTTTAGATATAATAAGGAATTATAAAAGTATATCAGGCAACATAATGAGCGAGGAAAGATTAAATTACTCTCAAGCTTATATTGACTACCAAAAGGATATAAATTTCTTCGTTAAATCAGATGGTTCAAAAATTCCATTGAATGATAAATCAGTAAAAATATTGATTCCTTCAATGGGAGACTTAAACAGCAGAATGTTCGCTGCTGCACTAAGGTCTTTAGGATTTAATGCAGAAAGCTTACCACCATCAAATGCCAAAATCATAAAATATGGCAGAGAAAATGCAAGTGGAAAGGAATGTTTGCCTCTATTGATACTTGCCGGTTCATTGGTTGATTATGTAGAAAACCGTTGGGATGGAAAAGAAAATCTTGCGTTTTTCAATGTTCAAGGAGCAGGGAATTGCAGATTAGGTCAATATCCTGTATTCCTTAGCAGATTGATAAATAATAAAAAACTCGAGAACGTCGCATTGATGGTACTAATGAATGAGGATGGATTTGCCGGATTTGGTTCAAAATTTGCAATGCGTGGAATTCAAGCCATCATGATTGGTGACGTTTTAGATGATATCAGGTCAGCTATCATTGCCAATAGTGTTGATCCCGAAAGTGGTTTGATAATATTTGAAGAAGAGTTTAAAATTTTATCGCAGAGTTTTGAACAACATCCTGACAATATTCATCAACATTTGCTGAAGTTTGCTAAAACAATAAAAAATAAAATTCCTTGCAGAGTTCCAATTGAAAATTCAAAATTTATAGCCTTACTTGGGGAAATATATGTGCGTCGTGATGGATTTTCACACAAACATCTGAACAAAAAGCTTGGCAAACAGGGATTTGTAGTAAAATCGGCACATATAACCGAATGGATCATGTATGTAGATTATCTGCTGAAAATTGACTTATTGGAGCCGGACAAATCTCTTAAGAATAAGGTTGAAAGAGAGATTCGTAATTATTTTATGAGGCAACAAGAGAAAAAGATTAAGAGAATCCTTGAGAAAAGCGGTTATTATAAATTTAACAAAACAGAAATTAAACCACTTCTCGACCACAGCAAACACATCATTCCCTTAGAGTTCAAAGGTGAACCAGGACTTACATTAGGCACTGCAATGCATGAGTCTTTGGAAAAATACTGTGGCATAATTAATGTAGGCCCATTCGGTTGCTTGCCGACAAGATTTACCGAAGCTGTTTCAGTACCTGAGATGAAATCTCAGAATAAGTTTGAGATAAAACAAAAATTAAATCCATCTGCTCATATTTCAACTGCATTTAATGGTCATACCACAATACCATTTCTCACAATTGAGGTAGATGGCAATACATTCCCACAGGTTGTAGAAGCAAAGCTCGAAGCATTTGCCATGCAGGCAAATAGGATATCGGAAGTTATGAGTTTACAAAAAAAATAATTTCAGAAACCCTAATTTAATCATAATTCTTAGGGATTACAATCGTTAATCATATTTTATTAATTGAAATTTCTAAGAAATGAGCTCTAATATACCTATTCCCATACCTAAAGATGAAACATCAGAAGTATCGCAATTTGAAAATTTTATTGAAATAGTTAAAATTTTAAGAAAAGAGTGCCCATGGGATCGCAAACAAACGAATGAATCAATAGCACCTCTTATGATTGAGGAAGTTTATGAGGCAATTGATTCAATTTATCAGAAAGATTATAAAGAGTTTTCTAAAGAACTTGGCGACTTGTTGCTTCACATAGTTATGCATTCAGTTATGGCTGAGGAATCAGGTCATTTTAATTTGAACGATGTTATTAAAAATATTTCTACAAAGATGATACACAGACATCCTCATGTATTTGGTGACACGAATGTTGAAGATGATGTTGAAGTATTACAAAATTGGGAAAAATTGAAACTGACTGAAACAAGTGATAAAGATTTAAAAAAGTCAACTTTAGATGGTGTTCCAAACAGCTTACCTGCATTATTGAGAGCCGAGCGAATACAATACAAAGTATCCCGAGTAGGATTTGACTGGACAGATAAAAATGATGTTTGGAACAAAATATATGAAGAATTAGATGAATTTAGGCATGAACTTAGCTCAGGCAATAAAGAGAAGGCTCGCCAGGAACTTGGAGACTTTATATTTGCAATTGTAAATGCCGCCAGACACGAAGGTATAGTAGCTGAGGAAGCACTTCATTTAACCAACAACAAATTTAAATCAAGATTTCAATATATAGAAAAAAAAGCAGGAGAATCAGGAAAAAAGTTAGAAGATATGACTCTTGAAGAAATGGACGAAATTTGGGATGAAGCAAAGAAAGTATTACCTCTGTAAATGAAACAAAGCGTCAATATTTTTATTAACTCAATTTTTTAATTATTAACTGAAAAAAAAGATGGATTTTAAATTTATAAAATTTGAATTGGAACAGGACGTATGCGCGATAACTCTTAACAGACCTGATGTTCTTAATTCATTTAATACTGAGATGGGATTAGAACTACAGGAATTGCTTGACTATTGTGCAACTCACAGTGATATCAGAGCAATTTCAATAACAGGCGAAGGTAGGGCTTTTTGTGCAGGTCAGGATTTAGCTGAAGCAATTAGCGGAAAATTTGAAATCGAGCAAATAGTTCGAAACACATACAATCCAATCATTACTAAGATTCGGAATATACCCAAGCCTGTCATCGCTGCTGTTAATGGTGTTGCTGCAGGTGCAGGTGCAAATATTGCTTTAAGCTGTGATATAGTTATTGCTTCAGATAATTCTTCATTTATTCAATCATTTTCATCTATCGGCTTAATACCTGATAGTGCCGGAACCTATTTTCTACCAAGGTTAGTTGGAATTGCAAAAGCTACAACCCTGACTATGCTTGGTGAAAAGATTTCAGCATCAGAAGCAGAAAACATCGGAATGATCTATAAATCTGTTCCAAAAGATGAATTCGAAAGCTTTGTTGCTGATTTATCTGTAAAATTGGCTAAAATGCCAACTTACGGGTTAGCACTTACCAAAAAAGCGTTAAATGCTTCGTTTGAAAATTCATTGGATAAGCAACTAAATCTTGAAGCTGAACTGCAAAACCTAGCCGGTGAATCTTATGATTATAAAGAAGGTGTAAATTCATTTTTAGAAAAAAGAAAACCAACTTTTATTGGAAAATAATAAAAATAACGACTAGTAAAACGATATGTTAAACATAAACAACAACACAGATATTGGAGTAATAGGCGCTGGAACCATGGGATCTGGCATCGCACAAGTTGCTGCAAGTGCAGGGCATGCAGTCTATCTTTACGATGCAAATTTTTCCTCTTGCGAAAAAGCAATTGTTAACCTAAAAAACGGCTTAAACAAATTGGTTGATAAAGGAAAACTCGAACAAAAAAAAGCAGATTCAATTATATCTAATATTCATATAATAGATAAACTTGAGAATTTCCAAAAATGTGGGCTCATAATTGAAGCAATAATTGAAGACTTGGATGTCAAAAGAACGTTATTCGGTAAACTTGAAGACATTTGCGAGCCAACTTGCATTTTTGCTTCTAATACTTCTTCTTTATCAATAGGTTCGATAAGCGGAAATTTAAAAAATCCTGAACGATTTGCTGGTTTGCACTTTTTTAATCCTGCACAGGTATTACCGCTCGTTGAGGTTGTTCCTTCAGTTTTGACTTCAGACAATATTATTAATGGACTATATGATTTAATGAAAGTGTGGGGGAAAACTCCGGTTATTGCTAAAGATACTCCTGGATTTATTGTCAACAAGGTAGCTCGCCCCTACTATGGTGAAGCTTTGAAAATTTATGAAGAAGGTTTGGCTGATTTTTCTGAAATTGATTTTGCAATGAAATCAATTGGCAGCTTTAAAATGGGACCGTTCGAACTTATGGACCTCATCGGAAATGACGTCAATTATAAAGTCACAGAAACAGTATTCACCGAATTCTATTATGACGGACGTTACAAACCTTCGATAACTCAAAAAAGATACGCTGAAGCCGGACTACTTGGTCGTAAATCGGGGCGTGGTTTCTATGACTATTCGAAAGAAACAACTTTTGAAGAAAAAAACTACGATTACAACAAACTAAATTATATTTTTACCCGAATTCTGGTAATGTTGATAAATGAAGCAATTGATACATTGTATAGAAACATTGCTTCGAAGGAAGATATAGATTTAGCTGTTATAAAAGGAGTTAATTACCCCAAAGGATTGCTAAAGTGGGCTGATGAATTAGGCTTAGAATTTGTGTATGATGAATTAAATTCTCTTTATACACTTTACCTGGAAGATAGGTATCGTCCATGCCCATTATTAAAGAAAATGATAGACTCAAGTAAGAAATTTTATAACGAATAAATGTGAGATTATATGTCGGGTATTGAAATTCCAGATTATGTACAAGCATTAGATCCATATAAACCGGGAAATCAAAAGAAAGCAGTCAAATTGAGAGAAAATGTAAGTGAAATTATTGCACTTGCATCTAACGAAAACCCTCTCGGTACTTCTCCAAAAGTACTCACAGCAATTACTGAGGCTGCAAAGAGTTCCGGCCTATATCCAGACCCCGGATCATCTGAGCTGGTTAATTTGTTAGCTCAAAGATTTAATAAAAGACCATCTCAAATAGTTTGTGGTCACGGGTCCGAATCACTTATAGCTCATATTGTTAATGCATTTTCTGATATAAATACCAGAGTCCTTACTTCAGTAGGTACTTTCGCAGGTATTTATGTAAAAACTCATAAAATAGGCAGAATTATCAATCAAGTTCCATTATTTAAGTGGAAATATGATTTGGAAGGTATCATAAACAGGATTCAAACCAACACTAAAATAATTTACATATCGAATCCAAATAATCCTACCGGCTCAATGATAACAAAAGAAGAGTTCGAATGGTTTATTGCCAGAGTACCAAAGAATATTTTAATAGTCCTAGATGAAGCTTATTCTGTCTATGGTGCACAGCATGAAAATTATCTTGACGGACTCGAATATGATTTACCAAACCTTTTGATACTGCAAACTCTGTCGAAAACCCATGGTTTAGCCGGTCTAAGAGTAGGATATGCAATTGGTCCTGAAAATCTCATTGATATATTATATAAAGTAAAATTACCATTCGAACCAAGTATAATAGCTCAAAAAGCCGCTGTTGCATCGCTTCAGGACGAGAATTTTGTAAATGAAACAATCAGAATTAATAAAATCGGACTTGATATGCTTGTAAATACTTTCAAAAAATTAGACATAGAGTATGTTGAGCCAAAAGCAAACTTTATTATGATATTACTTGATAATGAAAGTATGGTCGAAAAGTTCGTTACTCATTCTTACGAACATGGGGTATCTATAAGAAATTGTAAACCATTTGGAATTCCGCGTGGTATAAGAATAAGCACGGGAACAATAGAACAAACTGAATATGCATGCAAGGTTTTTGAGCACGTTTATGAAGAAATTAAAAATATAGATTAATTAAATAAATTTAGATTGCCAATTAGCAATATTTAAAAATTTTGTTCGATATAATTACATAAATAAAATGTTTTTTAAAATTTAATTTAAGGATAATAAAATGAAAAAATTATTTACTATTTTATCAGTATCTTTATTTATTCTTGTATCTTGTGGTGGAGAAAAAGAAGATGCTTCAACACCCGAATCTCAGTTATCACCCGAAGCAAAAACAGAGCTTTTAAACAGAGCTAAACAAATTTTTGGAGCACTTCCGGATGTAATGCCAGGCTCAGAGAATGATACTCCAGAATTGGTTGCATTAGGCAAAACACTTTACTTTGATACCAGATTATCGGCTACCGGAACGCAATCATGTAATACATGCCATGATGTTACAAATGGTATTGCAGGCGTTGATAACAAAAAGGTTTCTCCGGGTGCTATAGATGGCAAAGAAGGTACTCGTAACTCCCCTACAGTCTTAAATTCCGGTTTTCAGTTTGTTCAATTTTGGGATGGCAGATCTCCTGATTTGAAAGACCAGGCAAAAGGTCCAATACTTAATCCGGTTGAAATGGCAATGCCAAGCGAGAAGGAAGTTGAAAAAGTTATAGGAGCTATTCCGGAATATCAGGATATGTTTTCAAAAGCATTCCCGGGTGTTAAAAATGCAATCACCTATGACAATTTAGCACATGCAATTGCTGCATTCGAACGCAAAATGGTTTCAAAATCAAGGTTTGATGATTATATCAACGGTAATCCAACAGCATTGAATGACCAAGAATTGACCGGTTTGAAAACTTTTATTGATGTTGGATGTATTACTTGCCATACAGGACCATTATTTGGTGGTAAAATGTATCAAAAAATGGGATTAATCAAGCCTTACTCAAACGACAAAGATTTTGGCAGATTTGACGTAACAAAGAACGAAGCTGATAAGTTTATTTTCAAAGTATCCCAACTAAGAAACATTACTTTAACTGCACCATATTTCCATGACGGAGCTGCACAGTCTTTGGATGAAGCTATCAAAGTTATGGCTGATATAAATCTTGGAAAACAGTTGACAGACAAAGAGCTTTCGGATATCAAGGCTTTCCTAAAAGCTTTGACTGATAAAGATTTGGAAAAAGGCATAGCTAAACAATTTTAATGTTTATTAAAATATAATGCAAAATTTACTGACTCCCGATATTTCTCGGGAGTTTTTTATATTCAAAACTGAAATAATTCTTCATTAAATCGTTTATTTAAAATTATGTTAACCTAACTTAGAATTTTATGCAATTAGATATACCTATTTTGAGTAAACGCACCAATGGTGACATTGAAAACCATACTAAAATTACTACTTCATCCGGGAATGGAAAAAAAGTCTATATTGAAACTTATGGCTGCCAAATGAATGTAAATGATTCTGAAATAGTTGCCGGAATCCTCCAAAAAAGTGGTTATGGAGTCACAGACAGAATCGAAAATTCTGACGTAATTTTACTCAACACCTGCTCAGTAAGGGATAATGCAGAACAAAAAATTGACAAGCGACTACAACATTTAAGACATTACCGAAAAAAGAATTCTAAGCTTGTTGTTGGAATATTAGGTTGCATGGCTGAAAGGCTGAGAGGACAGCTGATGGGTAAGCAGGACTTGGTAAGTATCGTTGTTGGTCCTGACGAATATCGTAGAGTTCCTGAACTAATTGATCAGGCATTAGGTGGAGAGCAAGGCATAGCAGTAAAATTAAGCAGAGTTGAAACCTATGATGACATAATTCCATTAAGGACTGAAGGTATTAGTGCCTGGTTATCAATCATGAGAGGTTGTGATAAGTTTTGTACTTACTGTGTTGTCCCTTATACCCGAGGAAGAGAGCGTTCAAAACCTTTTGATATAGTGATTAAAGAAATAGTCCAGCTTCATGAACAGGGATTTAAAGAAGTGACTTTGCTTGGGCAAAATGTGAACAGTTACATTGACATGGATAAGAAAGTTGACTTTGCTAAGCTTCTCGATGAATGTGCTAAAGCTGTACCTACGATGCGCATTAGATATACAACTTCACATCCCTATGATATGACAGATGAATTAATCGAAACAATGGCGAAGCATAAAAATATTTGTAATTATATTCATTTACCTGTTCAATCCGGTTCGGATAAAATTTTGAAGCTTATGAACCGGCATTATACCATTGAGCATTATATTGAGCGAATGAATTTAATTAAAAAGCATATTCCAAATGTTGCTTTATCTACTGATATAATTTCAGGATTTCCAACTGAGACAGAGGAAGATCATCAGCAAACACTTGATTTGATGAAGATTGTACGTTATGATGGAGCTTATATGTTTAATTATTCTCCACGTTCAAAAACAAAGTCGTACATGATGGTAGATGACGTACCCGAAGATGTAAAAAAAAGAAGGTTAAATGAAATAATTGAACTTCAGAATCAAATTGCAGCAGAGATTAATCTTAGTGAACGTGGGTTAATTCATGAGGTACTTGTCGAAGGTCCAAGCAAAAAAAATAAATTGCAGTGGCAAGGTAGAACTGACACTAATAAAGTTGTCATTTTTGACAATCCCGAAGGAAATTATAAAACCGGAGATTTAATTAATTGCACAATTAACAATTCTACATCTGCAACTTTATTTGGTAGTGTAATTTAATAATCACGATTTGAAATAAATGTAAAACCCTTCTCAGTATTGACTTTGAAGGGTTTTTTATTTACCTCGTTCTAATTACTTATTGATAGTAAATTTCTTTGTATCACTAAAAGGACCCGAACGTAATTGATAAAAATATACTCCGGAACTCAGTTGTTCAAGATTTACATTTGTAGTGTGATTGCCTTTGCTCAAATTTTCATCTATTAGGTTATAAATTAATTCTCCATAAGAATTATATAATTTGAGCTCAGTATATGCACTGATACCTATACTGAAATCTATATTGACAGTATTTTTTGAAATGGGGTTAGGGTTTATGCTGTTCAAAGAATACTTACTATCATTAAACTTCAGTACTCGTATATCATTTCCGCATACTGGCTCTAAATTAACTCTTGATTTTGAAGGATTTATCTTAATACAATCATTATCTGTCGGTTCAATCATAATCGAGATGTCAGAATAGTCCTCAGATTCATTAGGAAAATATGTAACAAAATTCAATTTAAATAAATCAATTTCGCTTGTGATTCTTTGGTCTGTGATGGAGTGCATTCTAAAGGTTAAATCTTCATTTATTGAATTCGTTAAATTATCAATTTTGAAAAAACCATCTAACTTAGGATTAATTGTTACCGAGCCTTCAATATACTGCAATATATTTTTATTATAATCAAAAATAATTTTGAAATCATTTAGATTGGCATTTAAAAATTCAGAAGATGAATTAACTCTAATACTTATTTCAACAGTATCAGAAATCGAAGCAGTTTGCTGTACAGGCGATAAATAAGAATCTGTTTCGTAGTACAATGGCTTTCCACTAAATGTTGCAATCTTTTTTATCAATGGATTTTTGAAATCATGAACGACAAGGTTAACACTTCTGGGAGTTAAATCAGTAGGTTTGTAAAGAATATCAATATCCTTATATTCTCCAGGGTACAATGTAAATCCATTTGACAATTCTGGTTCTATTATACTGAAGTCAGGTTGATAGTTCTCAAATATCAGATTACCCAGTTTAATTTCTTTCTGACTATTATTTCTTATAACACCCTTAATTATTGTTCCTTCTCCGAGGCATGATTCACCTACTCCTCCGGTAAATGACATTTGTTGCTCCATACCATAACCATTTAAAGTAATGATAGCAGTATCCAGAGCATCACTGATTACAGCAAATTCTGAGCTACTTTTACCCTCAAATTGAGCAACATACGCAGAATATAAAGTGTGACTTCTTCCGGGTGGTATAATCAATGGAAAATTAATAACCTGCTTATCAAGCTTGAATCCTTTATTACCGTAATTTGCCCATACATCTGATATTGACTCTTCATCAAATAGTTTAAGATCATAAATCACTAAAGTATCGCAGAACTCCCATATTTCAGAACCTAAATTCTTTAGTTCTATCTTTCGGATAGAAGGTTGTTCGTAGTTGTCAACAATAGTTGTATCAAAATCAATAATTTGTGATTCAATTTTAGGTACTGTTCCGAATCCTGAAAGCTCAGTTTTCGTTGTATTCGGAAAATCAGTAATGTATCTGAAAGCTAAATAATGATATCCTTGCTTGACAGGTCTAAATTGTACTTTGAAATCAAAGGATTCACCTGCTTTAATCTTAAGGTTGTTGAAAATTTGTCTATTGAATTCGAAAGCATCCTGATTGTACTCATCAACGATCTCAATTCCTTTGATATTTATATCTGACTGACCAGTATTTGTTACAGAAATTGATTGTCTTGAATTTTCAATAGAGTAAGGACCGGAAGGGAACATGTTTCTAAAAATTCTCTTTTTGCCCCAATAATATGAATCAGCAACTAATCCAGGTGGAATACCGCGCCCATTTATATAACATTTGTTATCACCAATATCTGAATTATTCTCAAATGATATTACATCGGATAAAGTTGCTTCTGTGGTTGGAGAATACTCTACCGTAAACAAATATTTAGAATCAGGTTTAATGACTAATGGTCCACCTGAGCTGAAGTCATGCTTAAAAAAGAATTTTAGTTCACTGCTTTTGGGACCTGAATATCCCGTTATAACTAAATCTGATACTCCATTATTATAAATTGCAGCATCTTTTGAAATTACATTTCCAAGTGTTACATCAGCAAAATTAATATCACTTACTTCAATTAGGGGGCTGCCGACAACTGCTTCGATATGTGTTTTAAAAGAAAATCTGCAATCATCTCCATAACCAATAGAATCAATAAAAGTACCTGAAGCATCAGATGTAAATTTCACTAATATTTTAACTGCATCGCCTTTAACTAATGTAATAGGAAGCTGGGGCTTATCTATAATTTCGAAGCCTGAATCTTTTGATTTAAGTTCAATTTTGGAAATAATTGAGTTTGTATCCCCATTATTTTTGATGATAAATTCTTTTGTTAAACTCTCGTCGCCAATATTAAATGAGCCATAATTTTCGTAGTTTGTGTTAATTTGATTCATAGATGACTTGAAATTTACCTCGTATCTTGAGTAGTTACCAGCTACATCCCAAAAAACCAAAACTGCTTTGCCGTCTTTTTCGAGATTAATAATCCTAAAATTCCATTTTGCTGTGGTACTGATTCCTGCCATAATGTTATCAAAATCACCTTTTACAACATTGTAGGATTCATCACTCAAGAAAATTACTCCGCCTAAGTTAGAACGTTCTTTTGAATCAGGTAAATCCTTTACTGTACCTTTGATTAAACCATCGCAATCAATTTCCCACTTTGCAATTGGTGCTTCGTTATCATTAGATGTATTTGAAAAAACTCTAAACCCACCATTAAACCCAAATGAACCTTCTTTATTGAATCCATATACATAAGCTGTAAATTTATCAATAGCAGTAACTGAATATTGTGTTAAAGGGTCTGTTTTCAGAGTTATCAAAGAATAATTCTTTATATCATCTACATCTAATTTATGTACAAAATTTAAATTCTTTATGGGAATATACTCGTAATTTGTACCTACTCTTTTACCAAGCATTAAATCATCAGGAACAGCACCTGAAACGCTCTTTTTGTAAATGATTGATAAATAGTTGTGCTGAAAACCTTCACCTGTTGACAAGGAAGGATTAGTATATCCAATGCTACTTACATAATTACTAACCGGATTCAGTAATATTTGGAAAGGATCACCGGGTGGTTCTGGTAATCCATCCTCTTCTACACCGGAATTATACATAGTTATGGAAATTGGTTTATCTGCTGAAATTGTTCCAACTGATGAAGCAACTTTTTCGTTTAATCTTATTTCAATAAATCCCTGATTGATAACACCACCTGACTTCTCAATCATCGAATAAAAATTTCCATTTAAAAAAATACTTGTTTGATCTTCTTTGGCATATACACGCAGTACAGGACTAAATTTACGACCGGCTATAATTGGGATATGGAATTCATTTCCCCAATATTTACTCGACAAATCCATTTCGACAATGTATCCGGAATATTTGTTTTGAATCGGAATATTTGCTGAATGATTTGCTGAGATAACAGATACAGGATAATTTGATGTTATTTTGCTACCGGATAGATCACCATTTCTACCCTTGGATGATATCATCCAAACATCACCCTTGTTAACAATTTTCTTAACTATTTGTCCGGGCAATTGGCCTGAAGAGCTTTGTGTACTATTATTGCCTCCCAATGTGAAACTTACTTCGGTACCATCGTAAACACCAACAATTCCTACGAGAGATGGAAAGCTATTATATGCTGGGTAATAAACAGAAGCATCACCATAAGATGAAACAATGTACTCTGTGCCTAATAATGTGACTGGATATACAGAAAAACCTTCACTTGTGCTGGAGTATCCGACCAAGGCATTAACAGTTATAGGAAGTTCTGATGTTATATTAATTGCTGTATTTTTATAAATTTCACTCGGTTGTACAGGATCTAGTGCCCCTTTTAGATATGGTTGAGCCAACTCGGGACCAATGCTGATTTCATCTGAAATATCTGATTTTAATTTGACACTTTTCTGAAATCCTCTCCCGGGAATTTTTACGACAACATCTGTATCAAAATCAGAATTTAAAATAATTCTCACAAAATTATTTGTCGAGTTTTGTTCAATTAGTGCAGGTGGTACTGTAAAAATAAATTCGGTACCACTTGTTGAGTTAATATACTTTTCATAATTTTGTTCAGCTTGGAGGCAAACACTGACAACAAGAAAAACAAACATGAGCGTAATTATTTTCATCTAATAAACTCTCCAAACAAAATATAAATATGTAAACGAACAAAAACTTTTTTGTTTTTTGCAAGCCTTATATTTATAAAGACACATCAATTTGAATTTTGTCCCAAAAAAAATGCATTTTTTTTATTTTTAATATTTTTTTATAAAAAAAATCCCCCGGCTCTGTTACAAACCGGAGGATACACTGATTTTTTAACAATCAAGTGAGTTATGGTAAAACATTATTTGATTACAACTAATCTTTGTACAAGCATAACACCATTAGATTTTAGTACAGCATTATAAACGCCGGAGCTTATGTTCAACTTATCGGCATTGATATTAATTGAATAAACACCTTCACTCTTTGTTTCATCAACAAGAATAGCTACTTCTGAACCAAGTTCATTGATGATTGAGATTTTCACATTCGAGAGTTTAGGAATTTCAAATCCAATAGTAGATTGTGCATTTACAGGATTAGGAGTAGGAGTTCCCAATGAATAACCATTCATTGTAGACATATCTTTAACATCCGAAGTAGTTGTTGTAACTATAACATTGCTTTCTGTTGATTTTACAGTGCCACAGCTGTTTGTTACAGCAACATAGTACATTCCTGTATTTTCTTCTTTAACATCGTAAATCATGAGTGTGTTCTGGTTCTCGCCATCGATAGCAGTTTCATTAAAGTACCATTGGTAAGAAAGATCATTACCAATTGCATCTATTGTTAGAGCTAAAACCTCACCTGTCTTGAGTGTAAGACTTGATTCAGGTTGAGATATAATTTCAGCCTTATTCTCAATGTTCACAACTGCATCAACGGTAGTAAGACCTGTAACCGAACCAATATTCTTGACTAAACAGTAGTATGTACCGGATAAGCTCTTCTCAGCAGGGTTAATATGCAGGTCATGTGTATTTGAGCCCATAATTCCATTACCATCATTGATCGGTGCACCATTTCTATACCATTGATAAGTCAGATTAGCATTTGGTATATTTGTATTTGCGCGTACACTCAAGATAATATGTTCATCCTGGCAGGCATCAACACTCTGAGGTTGTTCTGTTATTTGAATTTCACCCTTGATAATTCCAAATCCGCGTGCTTCATCAAATCCACAATTACCTGTGACAACAACTTTGTAATCTTCACCAAAGTCAGCTGCCTGAACATTACGAATCATCAATACGTCTGATTTTGTTCCAATAAATCTACCACCATCAACTAAAGCAGTATTACCTTTGAACCACTGAACTTCAGGCTTTATTCCTTCAGGTGCACCATTAACATGAGCTCTGACTCTGAATGTAACATTATCACCTTCAATAACAGCTTGTGTAAATGGCTCATTAGTTATCTCTGTGCTTGTTGCAACATATATTGATGCAGGTTCAGACATAAATGAATATTTTCCAAAACAGTCTTCAGCATTAACTTCACAAGTGTAAACACCTACTTGCTCAAATGTAGCATCATTAATGTATAAAACCGGTTTATCAAAGTTAGGATTATCACTTGCTGTCATTTTAATGCCATCTTTGTACCATTGATAGTTATAAACAACACCTGTTATATTAACACGTATAAATGAATCATCTCCGATGCAAAGTGTTTTGCTTTCAGGTTGTTGGTCAAGAACAAAGTATGGCCATATCGTAACTTCAATAGGGTCAGTAAATCTTTCTGCAGTTCCGCATGATGCTGAGCCTAAAATCTTGCATCTGTATTTACCTGATTCGTTAGGGTCTGCATTAAATAAGTTTAAAGTAGGTGTATGTGCAGATGGGTATTGAGCCGGTGATAAATCAACAAATCCCTGTCCGGCATCTCTTTGCCATCTGTAACCGAAAACTGTACCTGAAACAGATGTATTCAATGAAACATTGTCTCCAAAGCAAGTATGAGTTAGGTCTTTACCAACACTTGTACCTACCTGTGCAATTGAAATATTATCAAGTGGATCTGATAATGTTACATTTGAAATATTTGAATAAAGTACTGATGGACCGCAATTTCCCGGTCCGGTAATTCTCAATCTATAGTCACCTACTGAGTTTTCAGCATCGTCCATAAGTCTAATTAAATCATGATGATTTGCTCCGGGAACATCAATCCAATTTGAAGTTCCAGCTTTACGGAATTCCCATTGAAAATCAAAAATAGTTCCAACGGGATTAGTATAAAGGAATAAATTTGGTGATGTAGTACAAACATCACTATTAACTGGTTGAAGTGTTAATCCGATTGCTTGTTCAACTTTCATAAGTGTTTCAGTACTTACAAGTGTCTTGCCCATAAATGTGGCAGTAGCATAATATCTTGCAGAGTCTGTCATTTTAATCGGATTAAACGTAACATTTTTGCCATTTTGACCAGACATAACTTGACCGTTCTTATACCATTGCATTGAAATAGACTGAATACCAGAACGTTCAACACCATCAGCAAAACCAGTTACTTGTGGGTCAAATGAAACAGTTGCAACATCATTTACGCACTGTACTTCATTTGAAGGTGCAATCTTGGTATCGTTTACCAATTCGAATACTGCATTTACTTCGTCAGCACCATAATAAGTCGGGTTGTTTCTCTGTTCGCCCTCTGCATCTGTGCTAACTTCGGGAATTCCTGCAAACATGAAGTTTGAATTGCCTATACTAGTGCCGTTAATATGAAGGTCATTGTCCATATTAATAAAAACAGGTTGACCTTGTCGGGAGTTAGCATCTCTTCCTGTACGTGAACGCCACGAGTTAAGATCAATAGATGTATTAAATGGAGTTGCAGTTCCAAACCCACCGACTATGCCTGCTGAACCACCAACAGAATAAAGATTGTGATCTAACTGTGCAAATGAACTTGCAATTGAAGAGCCCCATACGAAAATATTGAATGAACGTGTACCATTGACTCCTTGTAATGAATTGTGCAGAATGTTACCACGTATATCCATATTTGAATAAGTAGAAGTATATAAAATATTTGCTGTTAGTGACGCCGAAGAATTCGTAGCTTGCTGATTTCCGGTCATAACGATTGTATTATGCCAAATCCTATGTCCTGAACCCCCTGCGATACGAATTCCAAACGGATTATAAGTAGTTGAAGTTTGTGAGTATCTATCAGTTTTGATGTCTGAAATCATATTATTCATTAAAGTATGATTATTACCGCTTATAATATTAATACCATAAGCACCCCATCCACCAGTGGAAGTGTACCATATCTTGTTTATGTAATTTCCATCACAAATTATACCTGATGCTAAAGTAGTACTTCCTAATTGAATTCCCCATTTAGATGATGCAGTATTGTTAATTCCAAAAATTGTATTTCGTCGAATCAATCCATTTGGTGCGTTCTGTACATCAATACCAAATTGATATATCTGATTTGATGTATTATTATCACCAATAGAATTACCTTCAATCAAGAGATTATATAAGAATTGACCGGTTGATGTGCCACCTCTGGCAAGAATTCCCATTTGAGAACGGTAAATTCTATTGTTCCTGATTGTCAAATTATTAAGATTAAAAGCTGATGCTGATGTTGAAACAGTTCCATCACTGACAATAATCGCTACTGAAGTAGCGTTAAAATTGCTATGATATATATTACAGTTTTCAATTGTAATATCATTACCCCCTGTACCACTATTGCTTCCGATCATAACACATGCGCGTGGCGAAGTATTTGAAGTGTTATTAATAGATAAATATCTGCCACTACCATCATGACTTCCATCAAATGAAACATTATTTGCTCCAATAATTCTGATAACGGCACTTGAAGGTATATCACCTGATATTACTCTTTCTGTTGTTGAATTTGGCCTAAACGTAACTTTATGAATACCACCTTCGTATGTTAGACGACTAAGTGCAACTTCATTTGTTTCAGTTAAGTTTGATGTTATGTATACATTTACTTCACCTGTTACAACGTTATCCATGATATACTTAAAAAATCCGTCAGCACCAGTCAGATTTGTATATGATTGATTTGATCCAACATTGTAATTGCCGGATATTGCAGCTGCAACTCTGTAACTATCTGATTCATTAAATGGGAAATTTGTTGAAGTTAAATTTGTTGAAGTTGGCAAATTTGTAAATAACCCACTAGTTATAGAAATATTTTTCTTAACGGCAATATCTTGAGCAATTATAAAATATTCAAAAATATCACCGATCGATATTCCTCCATTTATTCTTGAGTAATCAAGAATAAAAGTAAACTCATCACCATTTTGAATTCCAGTAGAATATTTCCATCCGCTAGTAGTTGATGAATTACTATTGTATGTATTATCCTGACTCGCTTTCCTATAATAAAGCCTTGGCTCGGAAGATGCGATACTAACCCCTGTCCTATCAGTAATTTTAGCAGTAACAACACGATTGTCCTGACTTGTAGTAGTACTCAACTTCGTAAACTGAATATCAGGACCAACGATATCATCAGCTTCTTCGTAACAACCGGGTGTAGGAGCAGAATTACTTCTTGTTGTTCCTAAAATGTCCGTTTCGTAACCTGATATAGCAGTACCTTTACCTATTATTGGCGACCCGTTGAATGGTGCTAAAACACTAATAGAATTAAACATTGGATCGAAATTAATAGAATTTGATTCTCTTGATGTAGCGGATTTCCAATCATTTAATGTAGTTCTAATTCCATTCAAATACCCAATAGCACCATTAGATCCAGGTACATAATAATTATTATAATCAAAAGTTGAACTTGTTAAATTACCAGTTCCCGCCAAATATATTGCATAACGCCAACTACCAGGTTGGGCTGAAACATCATTGTAGAAATTATTATTCCTTACATCTAAAGAATTAACTGCTGTAGATGATATCCACAAACACACAGGTTGTGACAATGAACTTCCGACAGAGAACTGCTCACCAGTAAGATTAACACTGTTATAATACAATTTATAACCTGTTCCTGATGTAAATAGAAAACCTACGGGATTGGTTGTGTTTCCTGTACTATAACGGGTTGTCAATAAGTTAGAAATGGAATTGTTTGCAAAAACTGAACTATTTGAGGATAATATATAAAAGCCAATTGCACCAGTTACGCTTGATCCGTTACTGTATATTCTATCAATATAATTACCTGTAAAATTAGATTGAGTACATGATGTAGCATAAATAGTATAAAAATATGCACCATTCTGCAAATTTATTAATTTATTATTGCTAATATTAGCATAAGAAGTAGATGTCAAATATATGCCATAGTTGGTAGATGTTCCTGTATTCGAAAAATTTTCGAATGAATTATCATAAATATCTGAGTAACTACTTGATGAAAAGTAATAGCCATAAGTTGTAGTTGTATTTGAAGCATTCTTCAATTTGTTACCATATACTTCAGAATAGGAACCTGAACTTAAGTAATAACCGTAAAATGTTGATCCAGCTGAAACATTTGATATAGAGTTATTGTAAATTTTTGAATAAGATCCTGATGATAAGTAAACACCATAAAATGCACTCGTTGCTTTAATGTTATTCAGTGTGTTACCATAAATCTCTGCTTCTGAACAATTTACAGAGTAAATCGAATAAAAGGAACTTGGATGATTGGAATTTTGTATTGTATTGTTATATATTTTTACACCATTTGAATAGTATACATACATAACATAAATAGTTGATGTATGGTCAATATAATCAAAAACATTATCGTAAATCTCGGTATCTTGAGTATAGTATATATACAAAGGTTGATAAGATACTGATTCTGTTAATGTTGATGAACCAAAAACATTTCCATAAATTTTTGTATTAATATGCAATCTACCGGATGTAGAATATGCTCTAACACCTTGGTACATCATTTTGAAATGATTGTATGCAATCTCATTGCCTGAACTTGATGCAGAACCTGTATAACTATTACTGACTGACAAACAAACACCGTAACTACCTGTTTTGCTTCCACCCGTTATATTACAATACATAATTTTATTATCATTTGCGGGATCTTGACTGGTAGTAAGTGAGTCAATACGAATTACTGCTCCTGAAGTATTATTTTTGAAAGTCAGATTTCTGCTATCTCCACTTTGATTAGCTCTTCCATCAATTGTAACATTATCTGCACCCTGAAGCCATAAAACTCCGTTTGTATTTGTAATCTGGACTGTATAAGTACCTGTAGGATAAATTAATATTGAACTGTAATCAGCATTACCAACACCAGATCCATATAAAATTGGATTAGATGTTTCTGTAATATTATTGGTAATTTGAACCACAATATCACCTGTATGAGTACCTGAATTAATAGCATTAAATGCTGTTGCAAGGTTTGAATAGGTAGTAGAACCTATTGTTACTTGCCCAAACGCTGTTGTAGCATACACAAAGAATGCTATCAACAACGACATCTTAGTAATTAATCTAACCATAAACCACCATTAAGTTAATAAATGAATGTAATATTATTGAATTTTTCGATTAGCATTATTTACACAAAATTCATTTTCAGCAAACTAAATCTTTGATATTTTGTGCAACAATTTAATTAACGAAAATAACGAATTTAGAGTGTAAATGCAAGAAAAATCAATAACTTACGAATTATTTAATATTAACAGTGAATTAATTTTTAGTTAATTTTTTTATTCATTTTAAATTCATAATTGAACGATATTGAGCGAAATCAAACGTGATAAATATTCTTGATTAATTTAATTTTCATTTAAAATTAATATATTCATATAAAAAAAAATTGGGAATTTTTTTAATCCCCAATTTTCTTTTTAAAATATACAGTAATCAACTATTTGAGTAATGCAGTAACGGAATCTTTTGGAGTAGAACTCTCTTCTTTTTTGTCACTGTATTTCTCAATCAAATAATCAGCTACAGCTTTCACTTCAGCAGGAGTTAAGCCTTGATTTGGCATAGGTGCCCATTTAGGATTAACAGGAACAGGATTGGATATAAACCTTACCAAAGCAGCTTGTGGGTCTGCTTGTGACAAATACTTAGCCATAATATTCTTATGAGCAGGAGCTGTGGGTGAGTCTTCGTCACGATGGCAAGCCATACATCTCTTATAAACCTCTGCACCATCTATCTTAACCTCTGCAACACCCATTGAAGCAAGAAAATCAGCTTTGTGTTTTTTGTATTCTTCATTCAGAACAAGAACATGGTCGTGATTTGCAACACTAAATGCTAACTTTTCACGAATTCCCAACATAGCAAATGCAAAAATAAACAAGAAGAAAGCGTATTTTATCAACCCTATGTTGTTATTCTTTAATAATCCATAAACTTGATGCATAGCAGCAAATACAGCCAAAACACCTAATAATGTTGTAACAAAGAACATTGGACTTATTGAAGTTTTAGGTGTCGTAAATATTCCGATCAAAAAGAAAACAGGCATAATCAACAATGTAATGATAGCAATCCAGCTGTTTAAACCTTTAGCATAAGCAGTATATTCATCACTATCATGGTTTCTGTCAGCTTCCCAATAATATTTACGGAATAAAAATGCAACAGAAGTAAGAGCAAATGAAGCAACAAGAAACTGAGTAAAGTTAAGCAATGTTCGACCTGATAGCAACACAGTAATAATACTGCTTCCTTCCCATGCAGGCTTATTTGCAGATAAAGAAACTGCACCAATAAAGAACCATAAAGAAATAGTCATAAAAACCAAACCCCAGGTTCCGGTAGAACCTTTGGATAAAGTAGCTTCCTGATTTATTTCTTCTATTTCGTCAATAGTAGCATCCGGAACTTTACCAACTATCTGTTCTTTGATATTAGTAAAGATGTTGCTCAAGTGCAATGAATTTTTGTATGCAAATAATGACGAAATACCGAACATATATAAAATTAATGATATGAATAGATATGATACAACTCCAATATCTACTTTATGCAACAATTGAGCATAGATAAATATTATTGAAAGAAATGTAACTACACCTAATCCATAGCCATAAGATTTTTTATCAGTAGCAATATCTGCAAAATCTTTTGTCAAGAAACTATATTTATTGAAGCCCTTTGATTTGCCTCTGAAATATACAGACAAAATCATACTACCATAAAGAGCTCCGGTATAAACAAAAAATATGGAAAGACCCAGCATCAAGAAATAATTTAAAAGAACCAAATTATACTCTGGCTGTGGTATAACTAATTTGTCCAATAATTCCATATTAAAATGCCTCTCTTATTTTTTTATTTTTAATACACAAATTGATCAATAGACAATAAAGTAATTACTGTCAGCACATATAAATTAATATCAACAAAAGCTAACCTGGAGTTAAATTTACTATCATAGCTTGCAACTAAAGATTTAGCCCGCCAAAGCAATATAAATCCTGCAACTAGTAACAGAAAATTTGTAAGAGTGTTGTGAGTCATTCCAAAAAATGGAATCATCATACAACTAGCAGCCAAAGCTGCAACCCAAACATAAGTGATTCTTTTTAACTGTAAATCAGAGAAGTATTTGCTTAGAGTCGGAAATCCGGCTCTACGATAATCTTCATCAAATATTAGTAACAAGAACCAAAAATGTGGAATCTGCCAAATGAAGAAGAACATAGCCAAAACATACATCTTTGGATCAGCAATACTTCCTCCAGCGGCTGCCCAGCCGATAGCAGGGGGCAAAGCACCAACCAATGCACCGGGCATAATAGCAAATGCGCTAACTCTCTTAAGTGGGGTATAAATCAAATTATAAGATAATAAAGCACCTATTCCAAGCAAAAATGCTGAAAAATTTGAAAAATACCATATCAGCCCCAACCCCAGCATACTCAGCACAAAAACAGTAAGTAAAGCAAAATTATTACTAACCTTTCCTGATGGAAGTGGTCTGTTTTTTGTTCTGTTCATCATTGAGTCTGTGTTGATTTCCTGATAATGATTCAGAGCTGCTGAACCACAGGATAGCAAGAAAATACCAATCAAAACCGGAATAACATTTAGGTCTAATCCATTACCGGCTTGTATGTAACCTACTAACCCGGATATGGCAACAAAAAAAGTAATTCTCACTTTTGATAACTCTAATATCGAATCAATATATACTTGTATGTCTCTCAATTAAACTCTCTATTATTTTTTTTCTTCAACGGGTTTCGTCTGGGTAGCATCTACTTTTGAAACCCACTGGTCAAATTGATGATCTTCTACTATATGAAGTTTTGTGTACATCTTAGAGTGGTTTAATCCACAATACTCAGCACATGCAATATCATATACTCCTGTAGTTTTGGGAGTAAGGATCATAAAATGATTCTTGCCACCTATAACATCCTCTTTTAATCTGAATGCAGGAACATAGAAGCTGTGATTTACATCTCTTGAAGTAAGAATCAATTTAGTTTTCTTTGATAATGGCAAATAAAGTGTATCACTTGTTTTACCATTTGGATATTCAAAATTCCAACCCCACATAAAAGCAAACACTTTTACTTCATAAGCATTATCAACATCAGCCCTAAGCTTTTGATAACCTTCGAAACCATACCAAAACATTACAATTACAATAATCGTAGGAACTACTATCCAAATTATTTCGAGCAGAACATTGCCGTGAATTTGTTCTGCAACCGGGTGTTTTTTTCTGTTGTAGCGAAAAACAAAGTAAATCATTGCGATGGTAATCCCTAAGAGCAATACTATTGAAATACCAACAATAATCAGCATTACTAAATCAACAGAATCGGCGTAATTTGAAGCTGAATTAAACATTATCTAACCTCACCTGTAAAATACGTCAAAACCTGTCAATACAAAAACTACAAACAGAACAAGTATGACAAGTATCAGAAAAATTTTAAAAATAGCATCATCAAACTTGATGTGCATAAAATAATTAATTACAAAAGTACTTTTAACAGCTGCCACAAGCATAGCTACAAATAGTGTAAAATTACCTAAATCAATACCTGCTACCGCTACTGTGATCACTGTCAAAGAGATTAAAATTAGCCAAATCATAATGTTAATACCATAACTTGGATCGTGCGCATGAGCTATACGTCCATCATCGGTGTGAGCATTGTGTGTATTGGAAATGTCTGACATTGATTACCTCATTAATGTAACAAGTAAAATAATGGGAATAAGAAAATCCAGATTAAATCCACTAAGTGCCAATATAATCCGGCATTTTCGAGTGGAACAAATCTATCCGGACGAACTTTGTTTCTTTTTATCTGAATTAACATTGCAGTGAGCAAACCCACACCAATTATTACGTGTAAACCATGGAGCCCGGTCATAGTATAGTAAAGTCCAAAGAATATTATTTCACCTTGCGACTTATCCATCAACCCTGGTCCCTTAGGATATATTCCATGATGGAATTTATCTGACCACTCAAAATATTTTACAACCATAAAACCAAGAGCAAAAACTATTGTTGTAACAAGCCAAAATATTGAAGCCTGTACATTTTTTCGTTGTAAAGCTACGATAGACAAAACCATTGTTAAGCTGGAAGTAAGTAGTATTATGGTATTAACACCACCCATGTATACTTTTAATTCTTTTGCAGCAATTTGGAATTGTTGAATATACTCAACTCTATAAGCCATATACAATATAAAAAGACCACCAAAAAGCAACAATTCAGTAAATAAAAACAGCCACATGCCCATTTTGGCACCGTAATCGTCTCGATGAACATGCACATGCGCATCGTGAGACTCAGCAGCTGTATGAGTAGCATTAGTGCTCATTATTAACTACCTCCTCATAATGTTCGTATTCGTAAGGACCATACTTAACAGTAGGAATTTTTGTAAAGTTTGTAAGCGGTGGTGGTGAAGGAACTGTCCATTCAAGTGTCATACCACCCCATGGGTTTGCTGGTGCTTTATCGCCTTTTCTTAATGCAACAATTAAATTTACAATCATAATAATAATACCTAAAATCATAACCCAAGAGCCAACAGTGGCAAACCTGTGAAGGTCCTGAAATTCAGGCAAATAATCATAATATCTTCGGGGCATTCCCAAATAACCTAATATAAAAAATGTAAAATACAACATATTAAAGCCTACAACCATAAGTGCAAGGGCTGTATTTGCAATTTTTGAATTGTACATTCTACCGAACATTTTTGGGAACCAATAATGTAATCCTGCAAAGAAGATGAATATGGTTCCTCCAAACATTACATAGTGAAAATGAGCAACAACAAAATAAGTGTCATGCAAATGAACGTCGGTTGCTAATGAACCTAATACTAAACCGGTTAATCCACCAATTGAGAATAAGAAAATAAAAGCCATAACAAATAAAAATGGTGTTTCGGGCTTAATTGATGCCTTGTGCATTGTTGCAACCCAGTTAAATATTTTTACACCTGATGGCAATGCTACTATAAATGTTAAAAATGAATAAATCCACCTTGCTTCGTCGCTCATACCAGAAGTAAACATGTGGTGGCCCCAAACCAATGTGCCTACAAAAGCAATTGCAAGAGAAGACATTGCGATGGCACCATATCCAAATATTGTCTTACGGCAAAATGTGGGTATAATTTCCGAAACTACACCCATAGCCGGTAGAATCATTATATATACAGCTGGGTGCGAATAAATCCAGAAAAGATGCTGAAACAGAATTGGGTCACCACCCAATGCCGGATCAAATACTCCGATACCAAAAGCACGCTCAAGCATTACCAAAATTATGGTAATTCCTATCACAGGAGTACCAATAATTTGAATCCAAGCAGTAGAGTAAAGAGACCAGACAAATAGAGGCATTTTAAAAAAACTCATACCAGGTGCTCTTAATCTGTGAACAGTAGTTACAAAATTAAGTCCTGTCAATATTGAGGAAAATCCTAATATAAATGCCGCCAATAAAGGCAATATTACTTCAGTACCTGTTCTAATACTATAAGGGGCATAAAATGTCCAACCGGTATCTATAGGTCCACCACCTACAAATAGCGAAACAACTGCCATTAATCCGCCTATGGTATAAAGGTACCAAGATGTAAGGTTCAACTTAGGAAAAGAAACATCTTCAGCGCCTATTTGAATAGGTAAGAAGAAATTTCCAAAACCTGCCGGAATACCCGGAATAATTACAAGGAATATCATAATAATTCCATGCAATGTGAATAGAGCATTATAAGTCTGTGGACCCATAATATCCTGTCCGGTTGACCATAATTCAAGCCTCATGAAGAAACCTAAAGTCATACCTATTAAGAAAAAAGTAACCATCGAATAAAGGTACATCAACCCTATCCTCTTATGGTCAACAGATAATAACCAACCTGCGATACCTGAGTACTTTCCCTTATAATTATAAAAATCAACATAATTGCCGTTACCGGCTACCGCTGCATTATCAGCCATTATTATCTCCTGAATTAGTTTTCTTTCTTCCTTTTACAAGTAATACTACAAAGAAAATTCCGACCCCGAGAAATATCACAGTACCTGCAACTCTGTTGAAATTGAAGACGTATCTGTTGCCTTCAGGATCGTAGCTGAAACAGTATGCAAGAAGTTTTGTTATCGGTGGTGATGAAATACCCTTGCCTGATTCAACTACTGCCATCTTGAAATCGAAAGGTAAATAACTAGTACCTAATAAATATCTCGTTATTTTCCCTTCCGGTGAAATCATCATTAAAGCACCTGCATGTATAAAATCATCTTTGCCGTCACTTTTAAATCTAAAGCCGACAGCATCGGAAATTTTTGCCACATTAAGACTATCACCGGTCATAAAATACCAGTCCTCATCTTTTAGGGTGCGTGTCATACCGTTAAAGTAATTTTTTTTCCATTTTGCTGCAATATCATAAGTTTCTCTGGAATCAAAACTTATGGTAAGCACCTGATAATCTTTGCCAGGCTCAATATCTGCCTTATCTATTACTTCGCTGAGACTTGTAAGTAAAGGGCTGCAAATACCTGGACAGCGATAATAAACAAGTGCTAATACAGTTGGCTTGGTAATGATATCTTTTAGGGTTTTTACTGTACCATCAGAATTTCTGAATTCTAAATCCAATGGCAACATATTTCCCAATTTCTTTTCATGTTCGATACCTACCTCAAGCGGTTTATCCTTACCTTGAAGCATAGCAGGTAAACACAAAATTAAGATGATTATTAATATAAAATTCTGATTATTAATTGGTTTCATTTACTGTTCTTAACAAAAATGAGTACATTTGGCTAATTTCTTCGTTGTTAAGTCTTAGTACTGATGGTCTTAATCCATTGTTATAAATACCTGATTTAATTTCATTCACGAAGTCACTGCTTGAATTTTTCCACTCAGTGCCCCTCAAAAGTGAAATAATAAATTTTCTCAAATTTGTCGAGTTCTCAACAACTAATTTTGCTCCGGGTTCATTTCTGTAATATACGAGATTTTTCTCAATATTACCTGCTTTGTCGTTGAGTGTTTTAAAGTCATTTTCGATAGCTGTAACTGCATTCTCAAGCGGTATTTGATTTGATGTGACTTTGCCCTCAGATAATTTGTAAGTTGCATCCATCTGAGCCAATTCGTCATCTGTACTTTGGGGTGCATTGCTCATCAATGAATGTATGAAATGAATAATCGCAAATCTATCCATAACGGGTAAATAGTCATAAGCAACCATCCCACTTCCTGCAATACCTTCTTCGAGTGTTTTCCACATATCAGCTAATTTAGGACCATTTTTCCAACCGTCAGGAACGGTGAAATTTCTTGGTGTCGGGTTTAAACCTTTTCCAGCTATACCATTACCCTGACCTTCATCTCCATGACAAGATGAGCAATTTGCTTTATAAAGTTCTTTACCTTTATTAATTAGCTCGGGAGTAGATTTTGAAGCAACCTTAATGTCAACTCCCTCCATCATCGAACCTTTTTTCATTGCGATTGGCTCTGCAACAGTATCTCTTGCCAAAACTTGGGGCTTAAGAGTGTTTTTATAAGCCCAGTCAAGATTAAATACCCAATACAAACCACCTACGATGAAAATCAAAGCAAAATATGGGTAAATGATCCCAAACAGTCTTGTGGGATTCTTTAACAAATTCTCAAATTTAATTTCATCTTCAGGTCTGATATTATTACTCATTTGATAACCTTTTTAATTTTTTTAGCTCACTATAAAAAGTAATATTTAAAATTAGAGATGAAACTCTAAACTTCTCTTAAATTTCGGGTCACCAACAGGCATAAGATTTTTACCTTTTGATAACAATGCTAAAACAACAATTACAGCACCTACTACAATAAATGGTGCAGAAAGCTCAGTAAGACCAAACACAGGTCCATCAACTCCGTTTCGCTTAGCATACTCAGGCATAATAACCCAGTACAAATCATAGTAATGAGCTAAAAATACCCATGTAGCTATAATTTTGAGTCTGAAAGGATTGCTCTTTGATGGTCTGGTTACTAGAGCCAAATAGGGAATTCCAAATCGAACAAATATTATTCCCAATGACATTATCATCCAGGCACCGTTGCTTCTATCCATATACCACAATGTTTCATCCGGAATGTTAGCATACCAGATGAGCAGGAACTGACTAAATGCAATATATGCCCAAAAATTAGTAAAAGCAAACATTAAGGCACCAAGATTATAATAATGATCTTCATTAATATATTTGCTAAGATATCCATTTTCGACCAATAATATTACGATTATTGTAAGTATTGACAAAGTAGAAAGTACAGATCCGGCAAAATAATAGACACCAAAAATCGTAGAAAACCACTTTGGCTCAAGACTCATTAACCAATCCATAGCTACTACAGAAATGCTTATAGCAAAAATTGGTAAAAATATAGCAGCTAATTTAGCAGATGTCTTTGAAGCTTTTGGATTTTTGTTGACATCCTGCTTAAAAGACCTAACAGAAAGAAGAATAAAGAACAAAATCATCAATCCAAAGATTACCGCATTACGTATAACAAAGAAATCCTGATTAAGATATGGCGCTTTGCCTTTAATATATTTATCTGCTTCGAGTACTTGTGGATTAATCCATACAAATACCTGGTCCAAGTTTATAAACAACGGAATAGCTACGATTGGTACAATAAATACAACACCAGCGAGAATTTCAGTTATTCTTCGGAATGGAACACTCCAATCAGCACCGACAATATGCTCTAATGCTATCAAGAATAATGAACCGAATCCGATAGAAAACAACCACATAAATACTATTATAAGATTGTAAGAAGCTCTGACTGAATCACTTGTAAATCCAATCCCTGCAAGTGCACCACCTATTGCAAGCAGTGCCAGTCCGATTAAGGTCAGTTTTGCGGGTAATGGCTTCTTCTCGTATAAAACTACTTCAGCTGAACTCATTTCATATCCTCCTCTTTAGCATTCAATGCTCTCTGTAATGCACGAATGTAAGTAATTATTTGCCAGCGCTCAGTTTCGTTAATCTGTTGAGCATAAGAAGGCATTGTATTTTGTCCCATAGTTATAATGTGAAATATGTGTCCATCCTTCCAATTTCTTACTTTATCTGTATGTAAACTTGGAGGATTGGGGAATTGACCGTTAAGTCTCGCATTTCCGTTACCGTTGTAATCATGACAAGGGCTACAGTAAGTATTGTATTTTGCTTTTCCTATAGAAAGATTTTGTTCATTAACATCAAGAGGATTTACCATAAATTTATCTGCTAAATCAATGCTATCAGGGTAGAGATAAGGCATTTTGCCTTTGGCAACTGTACCGGCAACAACCTCCCTCATCGAAAATCCATCCTTGAAAAAAGTTGATGGAGATTGTGCTGAAAGTTTTTGCTGCTTCATCATCCAGTTAAATGGCTCCATAAACATCATCTTATTAAGAGCAAAATAAGTAATACCGGATATTGTAACTGCAATTATTGCCAAGCCTGTAATGAACTTAGGATCAAACAAGTTATGCTTTACTGATAACTCATCTTCATCATAATAAATCGGTTCTACATCTTTCGAACCTAATTTTTCAAAAAGTTCCTTAACAGAATCGAAGTTAAAATTTGGATCGTCAGATTCAATTATTGCTCCATACTTATCCGAAGATACCTTCTTCATGTAATTGGTATCATGGAGAGGGTGGCTGTTGTTTGGGAATCTAAAAAATACAATGATCATTGATGTAACAGTTGCCACTGAAGCTAGTAAAACTGTCACTTCAAATGTTACAGGAACAAATGCAGGCAATGGGAATAATGGCTTACCGCCAATGTTATTTGGATAACTTACGACCATTGTACTCCACATCAGAAGTAATGCAAGTACAGCACCTGTAGCGCCTAAAGCAAATGCAAAATAACCTAATGGCGACCTCTTAAGTTTCATAGCACCATCCATACCATGTACCGGATATGGTGTATGAATATCGAATTTTTTATAACCTGCTTTTACAATCTCCTTTGCTGCATGAGTAATTTCATCAGGAGTATTGAAGATAGCAGAAATTGAGTGTAATATTTTATTATCCATCTTAGTGTCCCTCGCCTGTTGAATGACCAATTCCATGGTGTGACGGCTGAGCTCCATCAACTACAGCTTTAACTTCAGCAATTGATACTACAGGCATAGTTCTTGTAAATATCAATAATAGAGTAAAGAACCAACCGAAACTACCTATTAAAATACCGAAATCATAAATGGTCGGAGTATAATATGCCCAACTTGAAGGTAAATAATCTCTTGATAAGGATGTTACAGTAATTACAAACCTCTCAAACCACATACCAACATTGACCAATACTGCAACAACAAACATAAATGGAATATTTGTTCTCAATTTTTTAAACCAGAAGAATTGAGGTGCAATAACGTTACAGCTTACCATTATCCAGTATGCCCAAGCATAAGGACCAAATGCTCTGTTTAAAAATGCAAAAGATTCAACTTCGTGGCCACTATACCAAGCAATGAAAAACTCCATACCATAAGCATAACCAACCATAAGGCCTGTAACGATAATAATTTTGTTCATTTTCTCTAAAGTATCCAGAGTAATAATATACTCTAAATCAAATACTTTACGAATAATTATTAGTGCATTTTGCACCATTGCAAAACCTGAGAATACCGCACCAGCTACGAAATATGGAGGGAAAATTGTTGTATGCCAGCCGGGCATTATTGACACAGCAAAGTCAAATGATACAATTGTGTGTACTGACAATACCAGTGGAGTAGCAAATCCTGCTAAAACAAGATACATCATCTCATAATGTGACCAATGACGATTCGAAAATCTCCAACCTAAGCTTAAGACCGAGTATATAGTTTTCTTAATTTTATCTACAGCAGTTGAATTTGATAATCTATCTCTCATTGTTGCGAAATCCGGGACAAGCCCTATGTACCAAAAGACAAAAGACACAGTAAAATATGTTGATACAGCAAATACATCCCATAACAATGGAGATGTGAAATTCACCCAAAGAGAATGTTGATTTGGATAAGGGAATAAATATCCAGCAAGCCATGGACGCCCCACGTGTATTAATGGGAATATACCTGCTGTCATAACAGCAAATATTGTCATACCCTCAGCAAATCGAGCAATACCTGTCCTCCATTTTTGTCTGAACAAATATAAAATTGCAGAAATTAAAGTACCGGCGTGTCCGATACCAACCCAAAATACGAAATTAATAATTGCAAAACCCCAACCAACAGGATTGTTAACACCCCAAAGCCCCAGACCTCTGTAAAAAGACATACCTAAGCTGACGGCTCCTATACTGAGCATAGTAAGGGTAAGAGTAATAGCCATAAAGAATTTCTTGTTTGGTACCTCATTCATTGGTTTAATGATTGAAGCATCAATTTGCTTAAGTGAAGGCTTACCTGCTATTACAGAGGGTTCATGAGTTAATTCAATGCTCACCGTGTTTCTCCTCCGTTACTGTATTTCTTAATCTTGATAAATATGTTACATTAGGCTTAACACTGATAGTTTCGAGTACATGATAGCCTAAAGGATGTTCTCTAAGTTTTGATAGTGGTGATTCAGGATCATTCATATCACCGAAAGTAATTGCCGATGCAGGGCATGCTTCCTGACAAGCTGTTTTAACATCTGTACCCTTAATCTTTCGACCATCTTTCGCTGCCGATGTTCTTGCTTCCTGTATTCTCTGAGTACAGAATGTACACTTTTCCATTACACCGCGAGAGCGAACTGTAACTTCAGGGTTATGCATAAGCTCTAAGGTATCCTGACGATAGTATCCATCAGCAAAATCATTTCTGAAGTCAAAGAAATTATATCTTCTGACTTTGTAAGGACAGTTGTTGGCACAGTATCTCGTACCTACACAACGGTTATAAGTCATTTGATTCAAACCGTCAGGGCTGTGAGTTGTTGCAACAACCGGACAAACATTTTCGCAAGGTGCATTATCGCAATGTTGGCATAACATCGGCTGGAAGCTGGTTACAGGATCTTCAGGTGTACCACTGAAGTAGGTGTCAATCCTCATCCAATGCATTTCTCTACCTTTTGATGCTTCTTCTTTACCAACAACAGGAATATTATTTTCAACATTACAAGCTGTAACGCAAGTTCCGCAAGCAGTACATTTGTTGAGGTCAATTGCCATTCCCCACTTTACATCAGTGTAAACACGATCAGGAGTAATTGAATGATTCTTATACTCATGATGTCCAAGCAAATGAATTTTTTCAGACTTCAAAGCTTTTTTGAATGCAACTTCATCACCTGCAAATTCAGCTTTTAACCTTCTTTTAGCTTCATCATATTTCTTATTGAAATCTAAATAAAAAGGTACAGTGTATTCATTAATAATATGGCGTTTGAGATGGAAGTCCTTAACGAATTCCTCATCTAATGAATGGTGTTCCTGAGTTGTTACCAAATGGTGAATACCTTCAGCTTTCTTGACACTAACACCGGTATATAAACGGCTTGTTATTCCACCATTGATACTCATCAGAGCAGTTGCATCAAAACCAACATCTTTTCCAACATCACCTATTGAGGTTCTGCCGTATCCCAATTCAACAGAAATAAAATTATCGGCCATACCCGGTTGTATCAATACAGGAAGTTTTAAGGATCTTCCTGAAACAGTTACTTCAACCATATCAGCTTCACGATTGAGCTTATCTTCACCAAACTTAACATCCAGTTCTTTTGCTGTAGCTGGCGACATCATAGCATAGTTGTCCCATACAGACTTAGTAACCGGATGCGGAACTTCCTGAAGCCAGCCGTTATTAGCGAAACGACCATCGCCTATATAATAGGCTGCGCCCAATAAAAGTGTATAATTTTGTTTTGCAAACTTAAATGGATTAGAGTTTAACGCAGAAATATTGAATGCAGGTTTTTCTGTTTGACCAGCTTTAATTACTGCAACACCATCATGAAGAGCAGCAAACCAAAAACTCCTGAAATCAGCTACCGAACCCGATAACGGATAAACCGATATTTCCCAGTTTGACATTAAATATTTGTGATATAAATCATGACTGTATCCAGTAACATTATCACTCATCCAATTTAGTAGTGCTGCTTCTTTTTGTCTGGTATCGTGGATTGGGGCTATAACTGGTTGCTGTAAGCTATAATAACCCGATCTTAATTCAAAATCATTCCATGACTCTAAAGCATGATTTATTGGTATTATATACTGATTAGCCTGGCATGACTCATTTGCAGACTCAACCAAAGAAATTATTGTTGGGACTTTTTGATAAGCATCTTTATAACCTAAGTCAGAAGGTAAATGGAAAACAGGATTAGAATCAAAATGAATCAATACACCTACATTACCGCCTTTCATTTTATTGACAAGCGATTTTAACTCATCATTGGTAGATAAAGCTCTTTGAGTTTTGTTTGCTCTTGAGAAGTCATAAACATTATTAACAGAGCCAAGGACTTCATTAAGCAAATTGACAGCCACATGAACTGAATTCGGCATTGAAGAACCTGCTACTACTAAAGTCTTGTCAGAGTGGGCAAGTATATCATGAGCTAATTCATCAATGAATTTTTTATTTAATTTATTTTGATCTGCAAATTGTTGAAGGCTATAACCTGATAAAACAGATAAATCACTACCCAAATAAGCATTTTTACCTTTCTTAACAATTTCAGATGCCAAGCTCATAATAAAGCCATAATGTAGTTCCGGAGTAAGCCTCAATCTATAGTCTGCCATAGCACCGGTTAAGGAATAGTTACCTTCTACTTGATATAGTTTATTAAACTTTTCTGGCATATCCATATCTCTACGTGAAGAGAATTGGCGTATTTGCTCAGTCACATTACCTTCAGTACCCAAAAAATCACATTCGAACGAAACAATAATATCGGCTGAATCCCACTTGGTTGATGGTAAATCGTAAGAGCCGTAAGAATCAAACCAAGCAGAAATTTTCTCGCTTTCGTTCAGTAATTCATACGAATATACCTTTGCTGTAGGATACTTAGCAGCAAAATCAATCAATAATTTATTCTGAGTCGGCGACAAAATTGAATGAGTTACAATTGCAATCTCTTTTCCTGAATTAGCAGCTTCTTTTAATTTTCCAACAATTTGAGTATCCACTTTTTCCCAGTCAGACCTTGGCATTTCATCTTTATAAAGAACCAACTTGCTGTCTGATTTTTTGATTGGATATCTTAATCTCGAAGGATCATAAAGGTCCATAATCACAGCCTGGTCACCGGCAGATACTTTTCCTTTGCCGATTGGATGTTCAGGATTTCCATCAATCTTTATGGGTCTTCCTTCTCTTGTTTTTACAAGCACTCCTGCACCATTATTTAAAGTTGAAGCATAATAATTTGCTTCTCCATAAGTAATTGTTTCAGGTTTCTTATTATAAGTGATAATCTCACCCTTGTCATAATAATCAGAGCATGCAGTTGCAGCAAGTGCAGATGATGCACCGAGCAAAGCAAGGAATTTTCTTCTGGATTTATCCGGCAGAGCATTTACATCGAATTCATCAGTAACACCATTTACGAATTCATGATGAGTAGCTTCTACAGATTCCGGCTTCTGATTATACTGGTTAAGACTTTTCCAAAACTTTGGTTTAGAATTTGTCATCAGCTGTTACCTCCTTTTTTTCTAGGAACAGCAAGAGGATGAATCGCTACTTTTGGTTTTCTTCCGTCAGTAGAGCCTAAATTATTTCCTGCAAATAACTTAAAAGGCAAAAGCTGGCTAACAGTAACACCTAAGGCGCCTGCACCAACCAATCCAAAGAACTTTCTGCGGTTTTGCTTCATAACTCTTTTCATTATATTTCTTGATAAATTTTTTCGGATTAGATTAACGGTGACAAGCATTGCAATGCGTTGGACCGGGATTAACTGCCTGAGTCATCTGAGGCATATTCTCGTGTGGATTTCTATGACACTCAAGACATGCACCCATTGTAAAAGATTTAACCTGACTGACAACTTCCATCTTACGTACATCGCCGTGACAATTTGCACAATCAATACCTTTAGTTACATGAGCAGCATGATTAAAGTATGCATACTCAGGAACTCTGTGGATTCTTTTCCATGGTATCGGTTGATTATTGTTGTAGTACTCAGTCAATTTGATGATTTCTGGTTTATCCGTTCGGGCAACCTTGTGGCAGTTCATGCAAATGCTTGCCGCAGGAATGCTTGCATGTCTTGTTTTGCTGACACTGGTATGGCAATATTGACAATCAATAGCCATATCACCTGCATGCAATTTGTGAGAAAATGCAATTGGCTGCTCAGGTGCATAACCAACACCATCTCTCTCGGGTTTTGCAATAAAATAAGTGAGAGCAAATGACATCAAAATTACAAAAACAGTTACAGGTAATTTTACCTTGAGTGCGTAATCAAGTATCGTTTTTTTCACATTCCGCCTGTCAAAAGTTTTTAATTATTTGTTTTGAATTGAATTCTAAAAAGCAAGATATAAAAAGTAATTTATCGTTTGGAATTAACTTATATTTTACGAAAAATTCAGCTAATACCAACATTTTGAGATAATTTTTAGATACAAATTTCAAATTTGCACTAAAAATCTATGCAAAATAATACTAAATTTTAACTTATACAAACCTAATCAATGAAAAATTTAACTTATGCTAAATTTTTCTGCTAAATTAATGACAACAAGAAGGAGCCTCACTAACAACTTTATCAGGTAGCTGTGGACTTATCAATGGTATTCCAAGTGATAAACCTCTAAGAATCATTAGGATAGCAACTAAAGCAACTCCATAAGGAATAAGTTTGGTTAATTTTTTTCTTAAATTCAATGTTAACATATTTTTGGTAAAGTACAGTAATGCCAGCATTGGTACAGTTCCGATACCAAAAGCTGACATATATAATGTTGAAGTCAACAAGTCGGTAGAGGCAAAGGAACCAGCCAAAGCTATATAAACAAGCCCGCAAGGTAATAATCCATTTAAGAATCCAAAAATCAAAAGTGAGAACATACTTTTTGAATTAAAAAATTCATTAAATTTTCGCTTGAAACTCATTACAAATGAGTTGACAAATTTAATATTTCCTCTACCTTGATAGTATTTGCGTGGTATAATCAAGAATAGCAACATCAGAATACCGGTAGCAACGGCTACATACTCCTGAATTCCTGCTAATCTAAGAGGTGTGCCGACAAATCCAAGAAGAAGCCCCATTACAGAATAAGTAATTACTCTTCCGAAGTTATAAACAAGAGATTCAAGCAAAATACCTAATCTTGAAGAACTTCTGTGAGGTATAGCAATGGCTATTGGTCCGCACATTCCTAAACAGTGAAAGCTGCCTAAAATGCCCAGCACAAATCCGGCAGATATTTCGACAAACATAATTTCACCTATTTTATTACGAGAATATCTTCGTTATAGTATGCAATGTCACCATTTTTCCAATCTACTTTTACACGCCACAAACCTTTGTTGATTTTTGTTGCGTCCAATATCTGTTTACCATCCGTTTCGGGATTCACGGCCAATTTAAAGTCAAGTTTCTTATCAGATGGTCTAAAGAAAGTAATTTCACCGCTGATGTTTTTATTCAAATTATCTGTTGGAAATATCAGTAAAACTTTGTCATCAACTTGAGTGATACTCATTTTCCTTTCCAATTTATTCACTCTTTGGATTTTATTTATCTTATCCTGATAAACCAATTCATTTTCGTAGTAATCTTCATCAACCAAATCAACCTGATTAAATCTGGTAAATATTACAAAAGCAACCAGTACCAAGACAAATAATATATAAAATATGGCTATTGAAATGCCCCAATGAAATTTAAACTTCATAATTTATTTCCTTTTTTAATTCATACCTGGGATTGGTCCACTGAAACCAGCCGACACTTCCTGTAATAAAACTCCGTTCGATAATATACCAATCTTTACTGTGTTTCTGGTACCGGTAATCTTGGTTTTAGGAACTTTTAATATGAATGTTGCACTTGTAAATGTTTCTGACTTTATTTCGATTTTGTCTTTTCCAATCAATTCAATGGTTGCTTCGGGTATTTCCAATGCTTTTAATTCGATTGGCATATTTTTGAAAGTTTTATTAATTATAGTTGCAGTATAAACATTCGAAATCATACCATCAGGAGTAATTTGGTACATAGTCCCTTTGGCTCTTAAGATAGTTGCCTCTACATCACCTCTGTTAATCAATAAAGCAGTAGAAATTCCCAATAACAACAATAAGATAGCTGAATATAAAATTATTCTTGCGGTAATCTTAAAATTCATTTTTTCTTCAATTTGAGAATGTGAAGCATATTTAATCAAGCTCTTAGGTCTGTTGACTTTGTCCATTACCTCATCACAAGCATCCATACAAGCTGTGCAGTTAACACATTCAAGTTGAGTACCATTACGAATATCAATTCCGGTCGGACATACCTTTACGCAATTTCCACAATCAATACAATCACCTAAATTATCAGCATTCTTTTTGAATTTGCCTCTTGGTTCACCCCTTTTGTAATCATAAGCAACTACAATTGTATTTTTGTCAATCAAAACTGATTGCAGCCTTCCGTAAGGACATACAAAAGTACATGCCTGCTCTCTAAACCAGGAAAATACAAAATAGAAAGCTCCTGAGAAAAACAGAACAGCAGTAAATGTTGATGCATGAGCAAAAGGTCCATCTGAGACAAGCATACCAAGTCTGTCTATTCCAACGATGTATGCCAGGAAAATATTGCTAACAATAAAGGACATAATAATAAAAATTGTATGTTTGAGTGTCCTTTTAAAGATTTTTTCACCATTCCATTCTTGTTCTGCAAGCCTTTTTTGCTGCTGATAATCTCCATCAATAAGATATTCAATTTTTCTGAACACCATTTCCATAAATATAGTTTGGGGACATGCCCAACCACACCATATCCTTCCAAATACAGCTGTAAACAATACTATAAATATTACTAATGCTAGAAATGATATGGCAAAAATATGAAAATCCTGAGGCCAGAAAACTACACCGAAAATGATAAACTTTCTCTGCAATACATCTAATAGTAAAAATGGATTCCCATTAATTTTAATAAATGGAGTAATTATCATAATTGCTAATAATAGTACTGCAACTATAGCTCTCCATTTGTGAAATTTTCCTGATGGCTTTTTGGGATGTATCATTAATCTGTGACCTTTTTTGTCGATGTTTGATACTCTATCCCTGAATGATACACCTGTCTCGGTAATCAATTTATCTTTATCGTCAAAGATTTCCTCGTTTGTATCTTTGACCTTCAATTCTTTAAATGAATTACTCATATTTACCAGTTCTTTTGACCAACCTTTTTGGTCGACCACCTTTCATTATTCTATAAACAAATTATAACTTTGTATGAAATGTAATTATGTAATGTATCTGTACACCTAGACAAAATCTAACTGTTCATAAACTTAAAAAATAATGGAGCAGTACAAATAAACGAACCTTTTATACTGCTCCAACTAAAAATTATTCAGCAGGATTACCTTGCGGAGCTTTTGCGTTAGCCGGATTTGTACCATACAAGCTAAGTACATAACTGGCAACTTTTTGAATTTCTTCAGGTTTCAGCAGTGGTTTCCACGAAATCATACCTTTCTCAGGCACACCATTTATAATTACTTTCATGGTGTTTTCAATACCGTTTCCATGTAAGAAATAATTATCTGTTAAATTAGGACCTATACCGCCCTCACCTGCGGCACCGTGACAAGATACACAATTAGTCTTAAAAATTTGAGCACCTGAAGTAAGGTCTTCCGGATTTGTCATAGCTTCATATTTTACATTTGCCCACATTTGATTCATTTTAACAGCAATTTTTTCATACTCTTCAGTTGACATCTTGAACTCTGAAGCATATTCCTGTTCCTGTCCTGGTCCCATTGCGGCTAGGTGGTAATAAAACATATACAACACACCCCAGACTATTGTTATCAAAAATAGCCAAACCCACCACCTTGGTAATGGATTGTCGTATTCCAAGATACCGTCATAATTGTGATCTAAAATTTTATCTTCAACTTTAGACATATTTATTCTCCATTATTTTTGTTCATATCATTATCATCATGTTCGAGAGGCAAATTGCCCATGTAAGCAGCAAATCGCTTATCGAGGCGGATTGCCATATATGCAACAGCAACAAAGAAAGTAAAGAAAAAGATTAATGTCAAGATGGGGAAAAACTCAATTCCCTGTATATGACTGAAAATATTTCTAAACATATTTGTTTCCCTTACTTTTTAGCTGTTGGGGTACCTTTTATGTCAGTACCTAATCTTTGTAAATATGCAATCAACGCTACAATTTTTTTCTCCGGTTGAGTAGTAATGCCGGCAGTTTTCAGCTCGTCTGTAATTTCCTGAGCCTGAGTCTTTGCATCAGACTGAGCAAACTCTTCATATCCCTTTGGATAAGGAACATTAAGGGTAATCATTACTCCAATCTTTGAGCTTATTGATTCAATATCAAAATCATTTTCGAGCAACCATGGATACCTTGGCATAATCGAACCTGGTGAAATTGATTGTGGGTCGTACATGTGTTGATAATGCCAGGCATTAGGATACTTACCCCCTACCCTGTGCAAATCAGGACCCGTACGTTTCGAGCCCCATTGGAATGGATACTCATATACATATTCACCAACTTTTGAATACTCACCATATCTTTCAGTTTCGGACCTGAATGGTCTGACTAACTGTGAATGGCAAGTGTAACATCCTTCGGCAATATAAATATCTCTTCCAATTAGTTCAAGTGGTGTATAGGGTTTAACACTTGCAATTGTAGGCACATTTGATTTAATTACCTGTAATGGAATAATCTCGAATAAGCCACCAATTAAAACAACAACAAGAGTAGCAATAATAAATGGAACAGGTTTACCCTCAAGCCATCTGTGATTAGCTTTTTCTTTTCCATGATCGTGCATAGGTGCTGCTTTCACAGTTTCATCAGCAATGAATTTACCATTTTTTGCTGTCATTATTAAGTTCCATACCATCATTAATGAACCTATCAAAAACAGCAATCCACCGAATGAACGAATTAAATACATAGGCACAAGATGAGTTACAGTCTCTAAGAAATTACGATACAGTAAAAATCCTTCGGGTGCAAATTGTTTCCACATCAAACCTTGTGTTACGCCAGCCCAGTAAATAGGAACAGCATAAACAATAATTCCTATTGTAGCAATCCAAAAATGCATATTCGCCATCTTCTTGGAATAAATATTGGTGTTCCACAGTTTTGGAACTAACCAGTACAAAATACCAAAAGTGAACATACCATTCCAGCCAAGAGCTCCAACGTGAACATGAGCAATTGTCCAGTCTGTGAAGTGAGACAGTGCATTTACACTTTTTACTGAAAGCATTGGACCTTCGAAAGTAGCCATACCGTAAGCAGTTACCGCTACAACCAAAAATTTAAGTATAGGTTCTTCTCTTACTTTATCCCATACTCCACGCAAAGTCAACAAACCATTAATCATACCGCCCCATGATGGAGCAATGAGCATCACTGAGAATACTGTACCCAATGACTGTGCCCAGTCCGGTAATGCAGAATATAACAAGTGGTGAGGACCAGCCCAAATATATAAGAAAATTAGTGACCAGAAATGAATAATTGACAATTTATATGAATAAACAGGTCTGTCTGCTGCCTTTGGCATAAAATAATACATAAGACCCAAGAATGGTGTTGTAAGGAAAAATGCTACGGCATTATGACCATACCACCACTGAACCAAAGCGTCCTGAACACCTGCATATACAGGATAACTATGGAATAAACCACTCGGAATTGCTATAGAGTTAACAACATGCAACACAGTAACTGTAACCCAAGAGGCAATATAAAACCATATAGCCACGTACATGTGCTTTTCACGTCTTTTGATTAAAGTCATGAACATGTTTAAACCAAAAACTATCCACACCAAAGCAATAGCAACATCAATGGGCCATATTAGTTCAGCATACTCTTTGCCCTGGGTAAGCCCCAATGGAAGAGTTATTGCTGCAGAAACAATAATCAACTGCCAACCCCAAAAATGGATTTTACTAAGTAAATCACTCCACATTCTGGCTTTGACAAGTCGTTGCATTGAATAATATACACCCATAAAAATGGCATTACCAACAAAAGCAAAAATTACTGCATTAGTGTGCAATGGACGTAGTCTGCCAAATGAAAGCCATGATATTCCGAGATCAAACCATGGAATATATGCTGGTGCATACAACTGAATAGCTATAATCAAACCGACAAGAAAACCAACAACTCCCCACAGAACAGTAGCCCAAATAAACAAGCGTACTATACCATTGTCGTAGCTAAATGTATCTAACTGTGTTGTTGGTGAATAACCCGTGTCATTTTGAGTCATAAAACATTCCGAATTATTTATTGAACAATTATAATTTACTTTCTTTGTCTTCATTTAGAAGACGCATCGAAGGAGTGTATGTATCTTCGTACTGGTCTGTACGTACAGCCCACAAAAATGCAATAAGGAATAAGACTGCAACTGCAAAGCTAGTTCCCATTAAAACAATTATTACACTCATTCAATTTCTTTTGATATTAATTAATTTTACTTATGCAAAAATATAAAAATTTTAGTTTTATCAAATTATAAAATTAATATTTTCAGCTATATTTCTGAATAGTAATGTTTTTTTTCATTCACCTACTAAATTACATGTTTAATTTGATATTTTGTTAACATTATATTTTTATTATTTAGTAATAATAATTTATTTTTTGTTACTTAAATAATTATATTAATTTTTATTAAACTGATTTTAGTGCTTAAGAATAATTTCTTTATGTCATAATATTTTTGGCTTAGTAACTAATTTAATTCAATGTGCAAAAAAAAATCATAATATTAATCTAAAAATACGTTTATATTACTTGTGAAAAATTCAATTATTGAAATGTTCGGAATTAAAAATGAATTTAGCTGAAATAACAGATCCGGTATTAGGGCATTTAGAAAAATTTAACAGTTATTTTAAAGGACTGCTTCAAACAAATGTTTCGTTGCTTACCCTTATCCTTAAATATGTAACGTCCAAAAAAGGCAAACAATTAAGACCTGTTTTAGTGTTTTTGTCTGCACAAGCTTCGGGTGCAATTAACCAACGTACTTACGTAGGGGCTGCACTTGTAGAATTATTGCACACAGCTACTCTTATTCATGATGATGTTGTTGACGAAGCAAGCGAAAGAAGAGGTTTAGCATCAATCAACTCTAAATGGAACAACAAAATTGCTGTCTTGATAGGTGACTTTTTGTTATCAAAAGGATTAATCACAGCAATTGACTCAAACGAGCATGCATTTTTGGGAGTAACTACTAAAGCTGTAAAGAGAATGAGCGAGGGTGAGTTGCTTTCTATAGATAAATCAAGAAGTGTAAATATCGAAGAAGAAACTTATTACAAAATAATAGCTGACAAGACTGCATCCCTTTTATCAACCTGTTGTGAGATCGGAGCAATGAGTACTTCCAGTAACCCTGATTATCACGAAGCTATGCGTGATTATGGTGAAGCTATAGGTATGGCTTTCCAAATCAGGGATGATATTTTTGACTATACATCACGAAGCACATTGATTGGTAAGCCTGTCGGCAATGATTTAAAGGAAAAGAAAGTTACTCTTCCATTAATTTATGCTTTGAATAATTCTTCTGCAAAAGAAAAAGCTGCTATTGTTAAGTTAATTAAACGTGGCAAACTAAAGAAAGTAGAGTTGAATACCATCATAGATTTTGTAAAAGATAAGAATGGTATTGAGTATTCAGAGAAGAAAGCATTAAGCTATGTAACTCATGCAAAGAATTGTCTTGGTGTGTTCCCTGAAAGTCCTGCAAAAGCATCTTTATTAAAGTTTGCTGACTTTGTGATTACAAGAGAAAGCTAATTATGAGCAGTGTATCTATTACATTTGCGGTAGATGCCGAGCAGCATATCAAAGATGGCAACCCAAAAGCTGCACTAGAGTTAATCCAAAAAGGATTAGAAGTTTATCCTTCTTATCCTTCAGCAATTGGAGTTTTGGCAAAAGCTTATTTCGCATTGGGTGATATTGAATCTGCAAACAGCACGCTGGCAGCAAATAGATTAGATATACCTGCAAGAATTTATGACAACGTTTTAGAATTTTTCAATACATTCGATCCGGCTTCAGTATCAAATATTAACTTGTTTGATGAATCTATTGATGAAGATAACATACTTGAAGCTGATAAAATTGGTGATTTTGAGAGTGAACATAACCTAATGGATAATCAGGACGAAGGTTTTGATAATGAATCTGATATCACTTCTGATAATTCAATTATTGAAAATTCGCAGGGAGATGATACTTTTTCTGAAAGTCACAATATCTGTGAAAATTCTGAATCTCTAAGCGATATTTCTGATGTTGGAATTAGCTCCGAAGAAGAAAATGTACCTTCCCCTTTGAATAAGAATTATGATGTTGAAGAAATTATCAAAAACTTTGAGGAATTCAAAAATTCTTTACCGGGTTATGAGAAATTTGCTGTCAGACAAAGCATACTTTTTAAAGGTTCAAGATTAAGCACCAGAAATGTAAATTTGCCTGAGTTTGTAAATAAGCAAAGCTCATTATTAAAGTTGATAAAAAAAATTGAAAATGCAGGTCATATAAAACCTGAGCCTAATGAAAAGAGCAAAGAGCCAAAAAAATCTCCTGTAATGATAACAGATACCATAGCTGCAATACTGGCTCAGCAAGGGGAAATACAAGAATCAATCAAAGCTTATAAAACTCTTGCAGAGCTAAATCCGGAAAAAAGTGAGTATTATCAGAATAAAATTTCAGAGTTAAAATCAGGTAATAAGTAAAAAAGGTTAATTAGAATGACAGACCAGTTTCAAGGAAATTATGATTGTATGGTTATCGGGGCTCATCCTGATGATGCTGAATTGTGTTGTGGCGGAACTATTGCCAAGCTTACTCGTGAAGGTAAAAAGGTAGTCCTCGTTGACCTTACAAGAGGTGAAATGGGTACCCGCGGAAATACCGAGATAAGGGAACAGGAAGCCATTGATGCTGCAAAAATTCTTGGAGTTGATGAAAGAATTAATCTTGAAATGAGAGATGGATTTATACGTAACGACGAGGAAAGTATATACAAAATAGTTTCTGTAGTCAGAAAGTATCGTCCAAAAATAATATTAATGCATCCATGGTTCGAAAGGCACCCAGACCACGAAAACACTCATTACCTTGTCAGAGATTCTCTATTCAAATGCGGCTTGAAAAGATTTGAGACTTTTGATGAGCAAGGTAAGCTACATGAAATTTATCGTACAAGAAGAATATTTTGCTATATGCAGGCTTATCAGTTTCCAAAACCTGCAGATTTTTTTGTTGATATTACCGATGTACATGACATCAAAATTGATGCTATAAAGGCATTTTCATCGCAGGTTTTTGTACCTGGCAAGTACGAAAGCGAGCCAAAAACAAGACTATCTTCACCTGAATTTATGGAAGAATTAGTTGCAAGAGCCAGATACTTTGGTGGTCTGAATGGAGTTAAATATGCTGAAGGATTTCTTTCAGTTGAGCCCATAATAATGGATAGCCTGTCAAAACTTCTTTAATTATATCTTATTTAACTATAATTCCTGAATAATCCATTTTTGGTTTTGGATATTTCATTTTTAGTTTAGTGAGTTCCTTAACCAAAATATTTGAAATTATCAGGTCGCGGTACCATTTCTTATTAGCAGGAATGATATACCATGGAGCCCATTGTCTGCTTGTTCGGTTTAGTACATCGTTGTAAGACTCAATGTATTTATCCCACATTTCGCGATCTTTGAAGTCGTTTGGATCAATTTTCCAATGTTTATCCGGGTTGTTGACTCTCTCCTGCAAACGCCTTCTTTGCTCTTCATTGCTAATATGCAAATAAAACTTGTAGATATGAGTTCCTTCATCAAATAACATTCTTTCGAAATCAACGATGTGATGAAACCTTCTCTCCCACACCTTTTTGGGCATCAAATTTTGTACTCTTACAATTAAAATATCTTCGTAATGTGAACGATTGAAGATTACCATCTCCCCGTTTGCAGGTGCCTTTTGGTGTATGCGCCACAAAAAATCATGCGACAGCTCCATTCGTGAAGGAGCACCGAAATGAGCTACATATACACCACTTGGGTTAACACTATGAAAAACATTCCTAATGGCGCCATCTTTTCCACTTGCATCCATTCCCTGGAATACAATCAGGATTTTTCGAGATTTTTCGCCATGTTGTGTTTTTTGAAGTTCATCAAGCCGCATATTAAGACTTCTCATCTCTTCAAGTGCAATTTCCTTAGTTCCGGAGTATTGTTTATATTCGTTTGCGTCTATTTTATGCAGATTTACCTTCGAACCGGGTTTTACTTTGTACTTCTCTAATTGAGCATCGGTCATAATGAATTTCAAAATTTGTGTGAAAAGAATGTTCTAAATAAGTTATTTTTTCTATAATAAACAAACATTTATTGAATTTGTTGATAAGTTTTAGCAAAAAAAATGCTGTGAACCATAGTACACAGCATTTTTTCAAGGAAATTAATCAGTATAAGTATCAGAATTTCAATGCATATCTGAAATCTACACCAACCTGTAATGCACTTACTCTCCAGTTTTCTGCACTGCTTAAATTTGTAATACCAAAGTTGTAAGCAACACCAGGAACTACTGTCCATGCACCTGCAAGTAATTCAAGTTGCATACCGGCTTTGATACCAAATCTGAAACCACTAGAGTTTGGAATCTCACCTTCTTTTACAATAATGGTTCTGTCGTTATCAACATATTTATAGCCTTCTCTCTCAGCAACTTCCTGATTATATCTGAACTGAGCTTCGAGAGGCTGAACCAATTTATAACGCTGGTCTTGATTTCTTGTCATAGCAAAATCAAAAGTAGGACCTACAGTAAATCCTAAAGGCAATCCCGGAACAGGATTAATTTTGTACATTACTTCAGCGGTTACCAATGAATAGGTAATATCCTGAGTATGCAATGTAGAAGAGTTAATCACATCTTCACGAACAGGATTCCCGTTAGCATCAACTACAGTTATCAACGAAGGAATAGGATTTTCGGATACCTCTAAGCTTGCAGGCATCGAGTTATACAATACTCTGAAAATAAATGATGAAGTAGATGCTTTAGCATCTTTACCTAAATGTTCTTCATAAGAAAAGCCAATGAAAAAACCATTTGACTGGCCATCCTGAAATCTTGGGCATATAGCCTCATTAAACGAAGCTAAGTCAACAGAATGCATTGACCTGTTATATCCGATTACAGGTCCCAAGTAAATTGGTGGAGCTTCATACTCCGGAATCAAAGGGTTTTCTTGACTTAGCAACCCCACATCGGACAATACAACTGTAAGAATTAGAAAAGCCAGTAAACTACGTAGCTTCATACAACACCTCATTTTATCTGATAATTACAAATAATATATTTTTTTTCAATTTATAAGAGTCAAATTTCATTATATACGAACCATTAGGAAATTTCGAAACGTCAAACTCTTGAAACGAAATACCTTGTCCGGCTATAATTCTGTCTGCGATTGTATATACCTGACCTAAGTTGTCAATTATATCCAATTTACCATCAGTCATTTCTTCGCTAAGTACAAATTTAAGTCTGAGAATATTTTCTGCAGGATTGGGGTAAATATTTACATTAGAATTTTTAGTATCAATATGTATATGGCGTACATTGAACACACACACACTATCAAGAATAGTTTTCAGATTGCCTTGTGATGGTTCGTAACATTTCTCGGACGAAACATTAACCTTCCAATTTCCTTCAATTTCACCTGATAATAAGCCCAAAAATTCTAATTCAACACTCCAAGTTGCATTTTGAATAATCTTTATTAAATCTTCACTAAAATAAAACGCTAATTTATCTTTTGTTTTTGAAATATTCAAATTATATTTTAATTTTTCATCAAAATTATTCAAAATTAGTGAAATATTTTCATTATTGATTAATAAATGCTCTGATTTGATATCTAATGACAAATTAAAGCCGGTTAGCGTATCAATACCAGCATCGAACTTTCCGCTGATAACAATCTTAACAGTATCACCTGCTTCATATTTTACCGGTTCGAAATTATCAAGCAGAATAGTCCCGCTAACAGGTTCTATCACGAAATTTCGACTTAATTTGTCAATTTCAAAAAATTCAGCAACAATGTCAAAGTCAATTGTTTGATTACGCTCAGTATAGAGTTTTATTTCAAATTCAATTGTTTCATCTTTTTCTATATATCGTGGAGAAAAATTAACAAGCTCAGCATAGAATTCAGGTAAATTTTTGATAATAGTTAAGTTAGATAAATAAACCCGTTTTTCGTTATTTGTTAATTTAACCTTAGCAATATTAAATTTACATGAATATTGAATATCATTTTCAAGATTTATATTAACTGAATATTGATCAGGTTGCTCTGCAATACCAATTATTTTAATATAAGCTGTATCTCTTTTGTAAGCAGGATGTGCATCGTTAATTACACCAATTAATAATTCATGACTACCAATTCTTGACGGGTTAAAAGTTATAATACTTTTTTCTGACTCACCGGTATCAAAAACAGAATTGTTAAACTTATCATATTCAAATGTAAATGCATCCACATCGCCTGATACAGCAAATACCTTATCAATTGTTAAAGCTTCATTACCTTTCGAAAATATTACATCTTGTTCAGTTTGATTATTAGTAAATATTTTTACTCTTCCAAAATCATAATCTTTAGTCTCAATAACAGGTATTGTTCCTTGACCAGTAACGTCAATAAACAAATCAGGATGTAATCTCCAATTGGTAAGAAGTTTAGCATTAACCCGGAACGGAATGGTGTCAGTTGGTGTAAATTCTAACGGGAACTGAAGCGAATCCATTAGCTTGACCGGTAAGTTGTTAATAGAACTTACAGCTGATGATACTGATTCATCAATATGAGTTTGAACCTGCATTTGTCCGAAATTCAATAAAGCACCCTGATTGCCGGTATTTAGAAATGTTCGAGATAAATTAGCAGTTGTACCAATTCGTAACTTTCCAAAATCATAAATCAGTGAATTTACATTTGGCGCTACACCCCGCCCCTTTATGAACGAAGATTTTGTAAAAGAAAACTCATTATAATATACTGCTTCTAAATTATAATCACTTCTCAATTCGGGTGAGAAGCATACTTTTATATATAATGTATCTCCGGGTTGTAAAATGCGAGGGAATATACCTAAGGTATCAATATCAAAAATGCTTTCGAAAGATAATTCTGTCAGAGTAATCGGCGCATTGCCGTTATTCACAGCATAAATTGAATCACAAGCAGTATCTCCCAATTGCACTTCACCGAAATCAACGTCATTTGTCAGAAGTTCAATTGCAATAAGCTCACCTCTAAAATTGATCTCGAGCGATATATTACAACCAAAATCTAAATTGATTTTACCGTTAAAAGCATCGGAATTCCCTTTTGGATTAAGGCACAAGAGCAAACGCACAGAATCACCGGATTGTATCACACCACCGCTTGGATAAGAATAAAGCTGTACTCGTGAGTCAGCAGTAAGAGTATATTTAAGATAATCAATCGCTCTCTTACCTAAGTTAACAATAGGTATTTCAATACATAAAGAATCATTATAATCAATTTGAGGAAGTATAATATCCTTATTATACTTTAGATTGATTGCGTCATAATTATAAACATAACGGCCCTTGTTTCCACTTTTATCAAGAAATTCAATTACAAATTTACCATCTTTATAGACATCAACAGGCTCTGCCGAAAAAGTGATAAATTCAGCATCAGATTTGATTGTGTCAACTTTCCATTTATAATTTTTTGTAGAATCTTCAATTACCCAAGCATAGTAAATTCCGTAACTTTCGTCTGAAATTTCATCTGTAATGGTTCCCTTAAGCTTACCACATTCTTCAATTACTGAAATTGTAGGTGGCTTGTTATCCTCTGAATATGGATTCATAAGCGAACAACCTAATGTCATACCATAAGAATCAAAACGACCTACACCAAATAGTACACCAGCAAATCTGCCATCAGTTGAAACAAGGTTGTGTTTTCCTGAAGCTAAGCTGATTCTTGCCCAGTAAAGATTAGTGTTGGGAATCTTCTGAGTAGTGATATCACTAATACTGGATACAAACTGATTATCAAGTTTTAAGTTATCAAGTGCTTTTTCTTCGGCAATTAGAGTTACATAATGGTCAACGAACTTAACACCATCAGCATAAACAAAGCTTTCATCAGGAGTATTAAATGCTATTCGGTTTACAAATTGCTCGACCGGTGGGATCAGCACGATTGAGGGATCATAATAGACAGTTTCGGTAGTATCTCCTGTGCGATACATAAACTGAGCCAACTGAACCGGTGCCGATGCTCTCCAAATAGCCGGCTCTTTCAGGCCGTAATAAACAACACTGTTGTTTCCGGAAAAACGTAATTGCTGTTTTCCTGTAGCTGTTTCAATTTCTACAACAGCATTAACATCTTTGCTTACTAATTTAAAATAATCTCCGTGAAATACATTAGTCCCAAATGGAGCAGTAACAAAAGTGTTTCCCCATGCAGATGTAGGCATCAGCATTTCAACTAAATGGTCTTTAGAGTCAGGCGGTTGCTCCACGAATCCCTGAAGTAAAGCTGACCTCACATGACCGGTGAGTACTCCGACAGGTTTATCAGATTGAATAACAGTGCCGGTTAAATCACCCATTCCCCTGGCATATTGCCAGGACTGTACCAAATAACATTGTCCCTTGCGTAGTGTTATTTCATAGCTCTGACCTACTTGCTTTACTTTACGGGTTAATGACGATGGTATGATAGTAACTTTTGTATCATCGTAGGCGCTCATGATTAATAATTGGCTTGAGCGTGGCGTGTAATCCCTGAGAGAATCTAAGGTCACCTTGTTGTATTGATCATTAGGCAATGATACAGCAATGTATTCAGTACCCCAGTTAGATATGGGTATTGCAGCATAGCTATCCGACGATCTGGGAATACTGGAGTATGCATATACAGCAATAGGGAAATCACTTGTGAGCTCTACCAATTTATTTTGTAACTCTTCAGATTCAAAATTTTCAAATCCACGAGGTACCTCAATAGATAGCACATCATTTTGGCTTACTGAGTATTCAATCGGATTATTGATACCGAATTTTACTTGAACTTTTGCATTGTAGTTTGAAGATATAAAAATTTTCTGTTCGAGTTGCTTATTAAAGTCAGTCAGATTGGATTCGTTTTCCATAAATCCAATCATGAAATGTAACCCCTCATAAGAAGAAAGCTTGTTGCCTTCGGTCTCCTGGGATACCAAATCATGGCTAATAAAAAGAAATATTATTAACAGACCAACTAAAACTCTAATCATCCGAAATATAACCTCAATTCTGCAATTTTTATAAATATAAAATTAATCATTTTTTTTTTATTATACTATTAGTTTTTATTCATTTATGCAGATTTTTGAAATATATTTTAATTTAATTTAAAAAAGTGTATGTGACATAAAAAAAATTCTGAGCAAAATAAAGAATTCATTATCATTGTAAGCTACAATTTTTATGATGTTTCTAAATTTGCTCAGAATTACTCAAGTAAGTCAAATTTTACGTTTGGGACGAGCGCAGATTTATTTTTTTTTTGCTAAGTTACTTATAATCTGCAGGATTGTCAGATACTACCATCAACAGCTGTTGGTTTTTTATAGGTAGCCACGCCGCCCAATCGTTCAGACTTGGTATTGTCAGACATAAATTCAAACCTTGGTTAAGTTGGAAAACTGATTTAAAATTTGATTTGTCACTATCAGTTTCATTATAATAAATCAAAGAATGATTCTTAACTCCACCTTTGATGAATTCTTCAAGAACTTCAGTACTATGAACTCCAATAGTTGCTTTGCTCTTGTGAATAAACATTACTTTACCCAATCCTGCTTTGAATGTACCCTCTTCACCCTGGTAGCTTTCAACAGGTACACCATTAACTTCAATTCTGAATATGTCACTATTTAATGTGCCAACCGCTGCTATATATCCTGATTTATCTGTAGGGTGAGCCCAAATTAAAACCGGCAAATAATCTTGTAAATTCAAATCAGTAGCTATTTTACTTATTGCTCCTTCCAGAATAATATTTGATACAAAGTTTTTGTGTGTATATACAGGTTCGAATGTTTGAAGAGCTACTTTATCTAATTCCATAATTTTTAAAACTAATTGATTAGCAGTTAGTGTAACAATCTCGATGCTCTCCTCACTTTCTTCATCTAAAATATTTATAAAGGTATCATTATTCTTTAGTTCATATTTTGACATCATCTTTTTGCTACTGTTGTCGTATGACTCAACCCACATATCCTTATTGAATTTTATCATCAAAGCTTGTGGTTCGAATGATGATGATTCTTTAAATATCCAAGTTGTCGAGGTTAAAAGCTCAAATCTGCTGCTCCCTTCAATTGTAGGGTTAACTGTTGATTCATTACATGCATTGGTTATAAGTCCAATCACAAACAATATAAAAATTATTATCGTTTTCATTATTTTTTACTCCTTTTATTTGATTAATACTGATTTCCTATTATTTTTTGGCGCCTAGTAAACAACTAAAAATCAGAATATTTAAAAATTAATATTTACATTATAAATAAAACCACTCTTTCTGTTAAGTTCATAATTATTGTTATATCTCTGAAGTAATGCTGAGTAATCCAGGCCAAAATAGAATGTAACTCTTTGGTCTGGCATCCACCCTAATCCAGCAGACGATTTTACAAAAGGTCCATTTACGGTAGCAGCTGTAGTCACCTGGACATAAGGAAATATGCCGAATCTTGAGATATAAGTATCGAATAATTGTCTAAATGATAAACCATACCAGGTTACAGAGTTTCTTGCACTAAGTTCCCCATTATCATCCTTAACCCATATTGGAAATGTCTCTTTCCCGAAACTTATTCCAAGTTTACCTGTGTTTGTAATATCATAATAAATGCTTGCCTGCAAATTGTTCAACTTCTCATTAATATTAAATTCATCCCTAACCGGATACAATCCAAGTGTGTATAAGCCCGAAAGTTCCAAAGATAATTTATTAAGCTCATTTCCAATATCAAAATTAAACAAATCAGAATTGACATTTTTAATAGGAATAGCCGTAAATTCCTGAGCAACTCTATTAAAAGATACTTCATATTCATTTATTCCTGATTCATCAATTTTCTTAAAATTGAAGTCTGGGAATTCATCCAAATTTATCATTGAAGAAGAATCTGTTGATAAATCTAATATTGATTTATCAATACTGCTGCTTTTATCATAATTAATGTAATTTGTCAAATATACAGTATCCCTGATTATACTTTTAAAATTTGAATTCAATAAGTTCTCGGAAATAAAATCACCTCTATCGGAATTTTGTATTTCTGTTTTATTCAGGTTATCGTCAAAATTTGAATCATTAAGCATGAAATATGAGGTTGCCAGAAGAAAACCTACCAAGCCTGATAGAAGAACTTTTGAGAAGGTTGAATTCAAAAATGATAACCATTTTCCCCCAGAGACTAGAGCAGCACTACCAACCGCTGCACTAGCAGATACACCTAAAGTATTCATTAGATTATTTGTAACAAGTAGTGGAGGTGCTATCAAATCTTTGGATGTGAAAGAGTGATTTTTTAGCATCAGTGCATCCTGGAATTCATTTTGCAATGATATGTCATTTGCTAATCCTTTGAAAAGTGCTGACTTTTCTACATCATTTGCCTCACCATCAAGATAGAGGTAAATCAAATCATTCAAAGAAAAATTATTATTACTTGGATTCATTATTATTTTCCTTTTCAATTCTATAAGACTCAAAATAGGGCAGTAAAATTTCACGCAACTTACTCTTGGCTCTGACAATCTAGTTTCTCACTGTAGTAACAGGAACATCTAATACTGCAGCAATTTCAGAGTATGAAAGTCCTTGAAATGCCTGAAGTATAAATGCCTCTTTGTGCATATCAGGCAATAATTCAAGCCCCATATTAACAAGTTTATTTAACTCGGAATTCTCAACTGTAAATTCTTCATAAGGTAAATGGAAATCTTCAATTTCAACATAACTGATATTTTTCTTTTTTATATTAATACAAAGATTTCTGGCAATTTTCAGTAGATAAAATTGAACTGAAGGAATGTTATAGCCAGATGTAGCAGCATTATAAAATTTTATAAATGTCTCCTGAAAAATATCATCACAGTAATTACCTTCGCCAAGGACTTTTCTGCAATATAAATATATTCTTGAAGAATGTCTTGAATAAATCACTGAGAATGCAGCATCATATTCATTTTTACTTTTGCTGAACTCTTGTAATAGTTCTTCATCCGACATTATGTTAATATTTTTTGGCAACTTTAAAAAACTGATAAATTTAAAATCATTTCAATTGCAAATACAATTCAAAATTGTTCTTGTTTCACTAAAAAATTTAATATTTAATTTTTTTTTGTATTTCTAATAAAAAATTGATTTTATTTGCTCTCTACTAAAATATGAAATTTATTAATTCTATGTATTCATTCGAAGAAAAAATCAAAAGTGATTTAAAAGAGATACCGCAATTACTGAATGATATAGTGTATCAACTAGAGGAACATTCAATCGGTAAAGAAATCCTTTTTAATATACAACTTTGCCTTGATGAAGCTATAACCAATATCATCAATTATGCTTATCAAGGAATTGATGAAGTTATTGATGTTAAAATTATTGTCGAACCAAACAGAATAACAGTCGAATTGATTGACAGTTCTGAAGAATATAATCCGTTAGAAAGCCCGGATCCGGATACAAATTTACCCTTGGAAGAAAGACCAATAGGCGGTCTTGGAATACTGCTAATAAAGAATTTATCAGATTTTCAATCATATAAAAGAATTGACAATAAAAATTGTCTTAGTTTATTTTTTAATACGAATAATCAGAGTACAATATGAGTTTATTTGCTGATATCGAAAATAGAATTCTCGAGCTTAGAGAGCTTATCAATAAATATGATAATGCATATTACACCAATGCAGAATCACTAGTAACTGACAGAGAGTATGACCAACTTTTTTCTGAACTTAAGACACTTGAGAATAACTACCCACATCTTATTACATCAGATTCACCTACACAAAGAGTAGGCGGAAGCCCACAAAAAGAATTCGAACAAGTTACTCATGAATTTCCCATGCTGTCTTTGTCTAATACATACAGCCGAGAAGAAGTTCAGGATTTCTTGAATAAAGTAGAGAAAGAATTGGGTGAGACCGTTATTGAATATTGCTGTGAGTTAAAAATTGACGGAGTAGCAATTTCATTGCTGTACGAAAATGGAAAATTTATTAAAGGTGCAACACGTGGTGATGGTTACACCGGTGACAATATTACTTCCAATCTTAAAACTATCAGGTCTATACCGTTATCTGTTTCAAAATCTTCACAAATCATGAACTTCGAGGTAAGAGGCGAAGCATATATGAATATTGGTGATTTTGAAGAAATAAATCGCCTTCGAGCATTAAGTGGAGAAAAACTTTATGCTAATCCACGCAATACAACAGCCGGATCACTCAAGCTACTTGATTCGAAAGAAACTGCTAAACGAAAAATTAACTTTTTTGCATACTATCTAAGAGCTGATCAAAAGGACTTAGTTTCTCACAGCAATAGTCTTGAAATTCTCACGGAATTAGGTTTTATAATTAATCCAGGGTATAAGATTTGTATTAATATTGACGAAATTTTCGAGTTTATTGATTATTGGGAAGGCGAGCGAAATAAACTAAACTTCCAGATAGATGGGATAGTGATTAAGGTCAATTCATTCAAACAGCAAAATGAATTGGGTACTGTTGCACGTGCTCCAAAATGGGCAATTGCCTACAAATATGAGACAGAATCTGCTGTTACATTACTTAATGATATTACATTACAAATCGGAAGAACAGGAGCTGTTACGCCTGTAGCCGAGCTCGAACCGGTATTTCTTGCCGGATCGACAATAAGTAGGGCTACACTGCACAACTATGACTACATTAAAGAATTAGATATAAGAATCGGTGATTATGTTATTATTGAGAAAGGTGGCGAAGTAATACCAAAAGTTGTGAAAGTAGATACTTCAAAGCGAGTTGATGACCTCCCCGAATTTGTTTTCCCTTCGCTGTGCCCTTGCAATTTAAAAAGCGAACTTGTAAGGATTGAAGGTGAAGCAAATCACTATTGCATTAATCCACAGTGCCCATCACAGATAAAAAGAGCTATAGAGCATTTTGCATCGAGAGATGCTATGAATATCGAAGGACTAGGAGAAAAAGTTATTGAGCAATTCATAGAGTTAGGATATCTGAAAAATATTGCAGATATTTATGAGTTGAAAAAATATAGAAATGAAATTCTGTCACTAGAAAGATGGGGAGAGAAATCAATAGATAATCTAATAACTGCAATAGAGGAAAGCAAAGACAGACCTCTCGAAAAACTCCTCTTTGGATTAGGAATTAGGTTTGTAGGTGCAGGCGCATCCAAAATACTCTCTAAGCATTTCAAATCCCTAAATTCTTTAGCCAATGCTGAGAAAGATGAACTTTTGAAAGTTCACGAAATTGGCAGCAAAATGGCTGATTCATTATTTGACTTTTTCAGAAATGAGAAGTATATTAATATCATCGAGAGACTTGCCAACTATGGGCTTAATACCAAATCAATTGACAACGAAGAGCTAATTTCTAACATAAACATCACTGATAAAACTTTTGTTTTTACAGGTGAGCTAAAATCAATGAGCAGAGCTGATGTAGCTAAATTAATTGAGAAATATGGAGGCAAAGAAGTTAAAACAGTCTCAAAAAATACTAACTTCGTTGTCGTTGGAGATTCTCCCGGCAGTAAATACGAAAAAGCTCTGAAGCTTGGTATTCCGATTTTAGATGAAAATTCCTTTTTACAATTGCTGTAATAGACAAACAAAAAAATAATTTGATTGTCTTGAGAAAACACAGCACCATTACTAAATAAAAAAGGCTGTGATTGGTTTCACAGCCTTTCGCTATTTTACGTGGTCAGAAAAAAGATTTTGGCAATAAGTTTAAGCACGGTACACGTTCTTTAGATTTTAAAAAAGCACAAATACTTTTGGGTTTTTCTTTACTGATAAAGTTAGTACTGCTAACTCTTACTCAAGGGGAACTTATGGTAATATTATGCAAGTATATTTATGTTTAAAGAATCCTTTGGATATGCGAAATTTACCATTAATTCCAACCGAGAAACAGTTTATTGCTTTTTTGAATAAGATTGGATTGACAAACTATAAAAGTCAATCTAAGCTGAATGTACCAATACCAATATTCCAATTTTTTGATGAATATGGAGAATCACTTAGATATGATTTGCAATCTTTAGGTTATGACGGAATAATTTTTGAGGACATATCGGCTTTAGGGACAACTTATATTGCCTTTTATCCAAATCAAATAAAGTCTGCAACTGGGAATGACGGCACTTGGGACGCTGACGATGATAGTATTTTGAGTGGAAGTGAAGAAGAAATCACTTATGATAATTTTCATCTTTCGACATTTGCAAATTTTACAAAATTGCCATTATCTCAAATACCAAAAAGTAAGCCTGATTTTATTTCTGATTCAGGTAGTAAATATTGGTATAAAAATGATTCGGTTTATCGGTATTCAACACACTTTTTTAGAAATGTTGCATCTTGTAAATGGTTTTTAAATAACGAGGGTCATAAAAAATTAAGAGGGTTTGGTGTTTGTAAATTGTCTGATTTTAAGCGAATCAATTATACCTTAAATCCTGGTAAGATTTATAAGATTTACTATGCTCCTAAAAATCGTATGGGAAAAGAGACGATAACAACTTTTGTAGCTAAATTCCTATATAGTACAAATGATTTTTATGTTTTTGAAAACAAAAAAATTTCAAAATTAAGTTTTTGCACATCTGAAGCTATTGATAGTATTTTGAGTGGAAGTAAAGAACCTGACATTATTTTGAATTATTTTAAATACGAGAACGAGGATTTTATCAAATCCGAATTTGAGAAGTTTGTCGAAAAATCTTTGGATGAAAAGGATTTTATCTGTAATTTGTTTGTTATAAATGGAGAGAAAAGATTTTCCTTTTCTGCAAATTATATACGTCATGCTTATAAATCTCATAAGCAACCTCATATTGAAGATAAAAAAAATCAAATTGCAATAACTGTAAATGATTTAAAAAGGATAGTTGAGATAGTGTTTGACGGTAATTACGAAGAAAATTATAGTATTGAACGCAATTCATCTATATTTACAAAAAGAATAAACGGTTACATTTGTGTTGTTGAAATTAAAGTGCGACACGAGGAATATCAATTCAGAACGATGTACATAAAAAGGGGAAAGCCGAGCTTCAATAGACTAAATGACAACTCCCTTAGTTTCACGCCCAAAAACGTTTTCTACAACTCGGCTTTCGTGAATAATGACGATACAAAACAAAATTTGTTACAAGATAGTTTGATTGATAACAAAAAAAGATTCTACGATATTTACGAAAAAGCAAATGGCAAGTATGCCGATTATTTTTTGATTGTTGAGAATCTGTTAGGTTTAGAGTTGCATTATCATTATGGCGATATTGTCCAGGTATATCAACATAATACTACTTATCACTATGTGTATTTAGGATTCAGGAAAAATCCCTATAATAATTCTCTCAAATATTATGACCACAACGTATTAAGTCATAGTAACAGCAATACAAGTACTTTTTCTGAAGAAGAGCTAACATTAGCAAAAAAAAGAAATCAAGTTGAAGAACTTGCTAAAATATCATACGATGAAGTAAATGAATTGATAGATAAAGGTTATTTAGAAAATAGCTGGTATTATCGAGATGGTGGCACTTACAAATATCATTACAAAGGTAAGGAATATGTGACAGAAAAAGAGCCTGTTTTAATTTTTCGGATACATTGGGATTATGATGCCAAAGGTGGAGGTATAATAATTAAACAATCAGGAATTAATAAAATCAAAAAAATTAGAAAGAGAATTAAAACAGATGGAAAAAATTCAAAAAAATGTGTGTGATTGGTGTGTGAATGAATGTGTGGAAAACAGTGTTTTATGGTGTAAAATGGTGTATTGTCTTATGAAGTATGAAGCTCTGTAAAACCGCACCACTACTAACGAAAAAAGGCTGTGATTGGATTTCACAGCCTTTTAATATTTTGCGTGGTCAGAGAGGGAATTGTTCCCTTAAAACTATTTTTAACTTCATTAAATTGAATAAGTTAAACCACGCTTTTTAACAACTGTGTCATTTACGTGTCATTCCATAATTGATTCTAAGGCTTTTTTCATGTCCACAACAGACGCCCTTGTAACATAATGCTTTGATTGAATTGCTAAAGTATGACCCAGAATTTCTGCAACAATTTTTATATTTATACCGGCATCAATTAACATATTTTCAAAGTATTTTCGGATTCCGTGATAACCTTTATTTTCGATATTCAGCTTCTTGCAACATTTTGAGAGTTTCCGATGCGGTACGGTAGGACCAACCCAAATAAATGGCTTTTCACGTTTAGAGATTACTTTGCAAATTTTCTGCAAAGTACTATTAGGTAAGATAGGAATTTTTCTTTTCCTTTTGCCTTTCCCTATTACTTCAATATAGTCATCTGAAAAGCTCTCAGGCTTCAATGTTACTGCTTCGTTAATCCTTAATCCTGTGTTTGATATTAATATTAACAGGTTTCTCATATCTGAGCCCTCAGCGTAATAATTGATAAGCATATCAATTTCTGCCTTAGTGAACTGCTGAGGTTCTTCCTGAGTTCGGCTTGGCACTATTGATGAAGTGATTGGATTTTTATCGATATGATTAAATTCAACACAATAGCTAAAAAATGAAGAGAGAAGTTCAAGCCCTTTTGCTATGGTATTGTTATGCAATTTTGACTTGCTCACCAATTGTGCAATATCATTTTTAATTTTGTCGATGTCGGTGGTGTAGTAATCTGCTTTAATCCAATGATTCCAGGCTTGTTTATATTTCTTAATTGTTTCGTGGGTGACTGACTTCATTTTGAGATTTAGGAAAGTCTCAAATACTTCTGAGAGTTTCGATGGTGGAACTTCGTCTGTTATAAATGAGAGGTAAAATTCAGTCAACAATTCGTGTGCAATATTGAAATTCTTAGGATTCCAATATAGGTTAGATGATTTCCGGTAACGTTTTTTCCCGTGTTCGACAAAAAAATAAATAACGCCCCCCCTATTTCTCAGATAAGCATTAGGGAATCGTTTATGCGGAATGGAGTCTTTAGGGTCTTTTGGTCTTGGCATATCAGTTTATGGATAAAGTCCACCACCATTCATGATTATGGACGGCAGCAACAGCGTGTTTCATATTCTTATTTGTATTCCAATCCTTTGTGAAAACTGGCATGAGTTTCCATTCTAGAGCACCTTTGAACTCTCGATGGTTGGTCATTCTCTTGAAATGATCATGTCTGTGCTTTGGTTTCATTTTGATTCTCTTGTTTTTATGAAATACATTATATTATTAATTTGTATCTAATCATTTGATAAATTTATACATACTGTTGCCTGTGATTACAAAATATACGCCTGTAGGATATGATGTTATGTCTAAGGTTGAATACTTGTAATCACCGATATGAATTCCTTGAGAATTATAAATCGAATAATTACTTGAAGGAATGACAACATAATCATTAGCAGGATTAGGATATATTAACTGGACTGAAATAGAATTATCTACAGAAGATGTGTTTTTACTATATTTTACAATGTAATTATTCCGTCCATCTTTACCTATGGTGTTAATACCCCAAATATTGTCGTTATTTAGAATAAAAGCATTTTTAATATAATATTCATTCTGAACAGTTTCGATAACCCAAGATTCACCACCATTGCTGGTTTGCATAACATTTCCATTTGCTCTGATGATAAAGCCATTTCCCTTATCTACAAATTGTATTTTGTCGTAATATCCAGGTATAGATAAAGTATCATTCCACACTTCACCATTATCATGAAGTTGTAAAATAAGCCCTTCAGCTCCGACAGCCCACCCCCTATTTTCATCTAAGAAAAATACACTATTTAAAGTCCTGGATACTTTTTTGTATATCAGATTATTCCATGTGGCACCACCATTTGTTGTTTTTTTTATGATGCTATATTTTCCATTTGCTTTTTCCTTAAAAGAACCAACAGCCCACCCAATGGTATCATTAATGAAGTAAATGCTATTTACGATGGATTCACTTGGTAGGAAGCTGGAGGAAATTTTGCCCCACTTTACACCGCCATTGAATGTCTTATAAATAGTGCCTGGCCTATTGCCATAATACCCCCCTCCGACATACCCGATATTCTCATTTACCATAAAGATGCAGTTGAGTTTATAGTCTTCGATGTCTAACTGAGAAGTCCAGTTGTTGCCGCCATCAGTAGTATTGATAATTTTTGCATTACCAGTATCTCCGTTATTGCCATTAATACCACCCACAGCCCAGCCAGTTTTTTCGTTTATAAAAAACACTGAATTTAAATCTTGAGTAGTTTTCGACAATTGAGTAATCCAATTTTTCCCGTTATCAACTGTTTTAATGATTTTGCCATTTGAACCAACAGCCCAACCGGTATTTTCATTTATAAAAAACACTGCGTTAATATCGTTGTTCAGTGTATCATTTGTAACAATTTCCCAGGTATTAGTTGAATTGAGCGTATAAGTAAATAGTATGATTAATATTGGCAACCATTTCATATTACACCTTTTTATTATTAAAAAAAATATTAAATAACACCCTATCATTAATACATAGGAACGTCACGGATTATCTTATAGGCGCGACCTATAAGCTTGCAATCGTCTTCTTCATAAACTCGTATCGGTTCATGTTCCGGATTGATTGAAGTTAGAAATAAGCATGTAGCACCAGGTTCAAAGAGTTTTACCATTAAATCACCATTCAACTCAAGAGCAACAATGTCGCCTCGTTTGGGTCTCTTTTTTTCGTTATAAAGGTCAACGAGCAATGAGTCCCCTTCCTCAATTGTAGGATACATTGAGTGACCTTTGACAACAATTATGTTGTATTCATTAGGATCCAGTTTCAAGAGGTCAGGGAGACTTACGTGCTCCATGCCGTCGTTGATGTTAGCCCCCTTACCGCCAACAAATGAACTGGTGAATTTTTGAACTGTTACACTCCCGACAGTGTAGAATTCTTTTACATTGGATTCATATTTTCCACGAGCCATAATACAGGTTTATCAGTTGTTTTACATATCTGTTATTTTGAGAATTTCTTCATCTATTTGCTTCATATAATTATTCAAGTATTCAATTTTAGATTTTATATCTTGTTTTAATTTGACTATTTCGTCAAGAGTTTTCCCTTTTAAATCAGGTATGGTTTGGTAAAAGATGTAATCACCATACTCGGCGTTTGGGTTCTTAACCCGCTCTCCAGGTTTTCTGGTGAGCATCTCTCCTTCTCCGGAAACATACCAACCAATGTTGAGACCTAATTTAGAAAGTTTTTGCCTATAAGCAGCACCAAATAAACTTTTTTTTCCTGAGCCTAAATATTTACTTAGCGAATTTTCGTCAACCCCTAATTCGTCGGCAAACTCACGCCGAGTCCTAAACATCTCATCTACAAACAACTTAAGTCTTTCGCCGTGGGTACTCATCAATTTTTTTCCTTACTTTTTAAAAAAAATAATGCAAAAAGTAAAATTTTTCTTGCACAAAAGTAAAATTTTCCTTACTTTTACATCTGTAATACTAACACAATATAAAAAACATATTAAATATTACAAGTTCTTTGACAATCAGAAACCAAATAAACTAAGTATAATCAATTATTTATAAACTTCAGGAAATAATAAAATGAAAGAGTCTAAAGCAAAAAAATCGGTTTATTTGCTTAATGTCAGACTAAATGAAACACTGCTCAAGAGTCTCGAAGAAGCCTCAGCCCAGGAGCAAATGGCAAAGTCAACATTAGCACGTAATCTAATACTAAAAGGACTTCGCAATATTCTAAGCACTTAGCAAAGTTTTCCAATAATTTTCCTTACTCAGATACAAACATAAGAAATTTTTCTTAATACTGCAAAAAAATACTGAAAAAAATTACTGATAAACAAGAGAGGATAAAATGCTTGAATATATGCAAAATCAAAAAGAAGAAAAATTAAGGTTAACGGTTGACATAAATTCAACAGAAATTGAACAGATGACAGCCCTCAAAGATGCGACAAACATCAGAACAAATTCAAAATTAATCAAGGCTTTAATCAAAGCTGCTTTTTTAGAACTAAAAAATAATCAATAATCAATATTTTTAAAGGAGATATAAAATGTTTACAAGAGACGAAATCAAATCAACAATTAACCACCATCTCGGTTATGCCAAACCTTTTGACGCGCTTGATGTATCAATTAAATTAGAGAACATTCTGGGTGACCTCGATATTCAAGCTACTGACCAAATGATTGCGGACATCAAAGATTTTCATTTCGATGTGAAAAAAGCTGCTGAAGAGATGATTAAGAGAAGTGTTAAGAGCTACATCTACGAAAAGCTCAATATTGAACTTGAGAGATTAAATGAAACAACTTTCGAAGATCCGGAGGCACTGGTTGAATTAGTTGATTCCAAAACACTTTTTAAAAGAGCAGTTTTAAATGATGCGTTTGCAGAGCTTAAGCCGATGTTCGACGGTGTTGACGCCTTAGCTGTCAAGCTCGCCAGTAATTTAAAAGATAAGTATGATGAGCTACTCGATGACCACAGATATCACGATAACGAATACTACGAAGACTGTGAATACTGCCAACATGAAATAGAAAATATCGAACTTGAGGAAAGGTGGTTAGACCACGACTATGCGGGAAGCAGATAAAAAAAGCCCTCGCAAGAGGGCTAAAGTTTTTTATCAATATCAATTACAAAAATAAGGAAAAATCAAATGCTATACAACAAAATATTGCCTGAGAAACTTAGGAATGAGTTACAAGCAGTTACAGAGACTATCTCTGACTTAAATGTAGAGCTTTGGGATGAAGCAACCCACTTCATAATTGACGCCTTGAAAGAAAAGGCTGAGAGCAAAAAAAAGCACTTCTTGTTCGGGTTAAAATACATTGCAGATGTTGATTCTAAGTTGCAGGTATATGAGCAGGAATCTATGTATAAGGTAGTGAAAAATAACTAATTAACATATTTAAAAACAGAGTGCCCCGCTAGTTTGAAGACAGAGACGGGGCACAAAATTCCCAGTAAATAGGAGAGCAAAAATAATGAGAAATTCTCGAAATACCAAAAATGACGACAGATATTTTATCTGTGACGAGTTTTCGGTCCCGATAGCGAACATAAGCTATATCCAAAAACAGCCTTTCAGTACTGATGATGAGTACACTGTAAAAACAAAAGACGGTGGCTCATTCATAATTAAAAAAGAGCAATATCAAAAGTTAACAAAATTTATAGGAGATAAAAAAAATGGCTTACCTAACACGCCAGGAAGCAGCCAGACTGCTGAAAATTAGCTTAGTGACATTAGATAGATGGGTTAATTCCGGATATCTGAAACCAATAAAAATAGCAGAGACAATCAAGGGACGAAGGATAATCAGGTTCAAAGAGGATGATTTATTCACATCTGCAAACATGGAATTTGAAGGTAATGTAAGAAGGAGAAAGAGGTTGTTATGTTAGAAGCAGAATTATTCAGAGTGGCAAATAAGTTTATGATGGTTTTTGAGAGACTAAAAGAGCCAAAGAAATTCAAACCTATTCCATTGAACAGTTTGCTACGCCCCCACCCTATCTGGTACTTGAGACGGTATCAAAAAAGGATTGTCGAGAGAGCTGTGGTGTTGGTGTGGATTATATCAGTAATTAGTATCATTATAAAAAATTGGAGATAGAAAAATGACAACCAAAATTAAGATTATCTTTTTAGGCAGACATTGGGCTGATGTCACTCATTCCAGGAATATCGGATCGGCTGAGGATTTGGTTGAATATGTGAATACAAACAGATACTTGGTTGATAATGAAAGCTGCTTCAAATTCTCGAACCAGTTTTGGTATAATCAGGAGGCAAAATGATAGAGTTTATGGTGGTAGCTGTATTGGGTATGATATTCATTGCCTTACCGGTTCAGGTGGCATTTGGACTATACAAGACTTTCAGGAGGCAGAGGTGACAATACAGGAAGTACAGACGTTATATTTCGATAAGAAGGCTCTCCGTGAGCCTTCGAGAAAACTTCGCAGGATTGACGGTGGTGAATTACGGTGGTACTATACCATTGAAGATGGTCAGATATTATGGTTCATCTCCGTAACATCATTATTGAGTGCTACGATGCCTATGGGTGAACATCTGCTTAAATGGTATGCTGACAGAGGCATGGAAAAAGCTTTAGCAGAGAGGGACGAAAAGGCAGCTTACGGAACGGCAATGCACGTAGCTTGTGAAAAGGTCGCATTGGATAAATTCAGTCTCGATTACCAGTCGGTATGTGAGTTCTTACTCAGGCACGGTGTAGCGACATCATACGCAAACCAGTTACAGAAAGACACTTTGAGTTTCGCTCAGTTCTGTAAGGATTATGATGTTAGACCGCTTGCGGTGGAAGTATTACTGTCGAACAAAGAGCTCGGTCTGGCGGGTGCTTGTGACCTTGTCTGTGAGATGACCTTTAACAGAAAGAGAATTATTGCTATGATTGATATGAAGTCCGGAAGGAAAGGATTTTGGGAAGAGGCAGAAATTCAGCTTCACGCATATAAGAGACTTTGGGAGAGTGAGTTTCCTGACGTGACTATTGACAAGGTGTTCAGCTGGTCGCCTAAGGATTGGACTTCTTCACCGACATACAATTTCAAAGACCAGTCAAACAGCAATAACGCTAACAAGCTCGACCATCTACTTGCTATATTCAGGTTATCGGGAGTAGAGAAACCGAAACCTCACATTGAATTTTCTGGTGAGATAGGTCTTGGAGATACTTTGAATGACAAGTTCAGAGTGCTTTCAATAGATGATTACATCGTTCAAAATGAGTCTTATTTCAGGGAATATATTGAGGTTGGTGTCAGCGACGACGAGGACTCTCAGGAATATATTTTGGTTGATGAGGAGTTCGTGGAGTCACCTTTTGGTGATACTGAGAAAAAGTCAGTTAAAACAAACTATTTAGATTTTTAGGAGATAAAAAATAATGAAAATTTCAAAAGTAAAGATATCCAATGTCCTTGGTATCAAGGAACTTGAATTTGACGCAGGACGGTTTAATGAGGTATCGGGAACTAACGGTAGCGGAAAGACCTCAATCATAGAATCATTGAAAGCAGTTTTTCAGGGTGGCAACGATGTCACCCTGATAAGAAAAGGAGCAGCTAAGGGCGAGGTAGGTCTGGAGTTTGATGATGGGACGGTTGTCACTAAGAGCTTTTCCGATAAGGCAGAGCTGAAAGTGTTAGACCCTTCGGGAGCTAAGGTCAAGAGCCCTGCGACATACCTTGAACGCCTCGCCGATATGCTTAGTATCAATCCTGTGGCTTTCTTGACTGCGGACAAGAAAAACCGAACTAACATCTTACTTGAGTCCTTACCTATTAAGCTAACCAAGAGCGATTTACAGGGTATTGATGAAGAGTTTTACTCTAACATCAATCTTGGTTTTGTTCACGGATTTGAAGCTCTCGAAGGTATCAAGAAAAGGATTTTTGATGAGCGTACAGGTGAAAACAGAGTGGTCAAGGAAAAGGACGCTACAGTCAAGACTTTACAGGAAGGTCTTAACGATGTCCACTTTGACCCGACAGAAGACTACTCAGCTAAGATAAGTGAGCTTGAGGGTATCAAGGAACAAATGGAAAACAAGCTCAAGAGTATCGTGGAGGAATTCGAGAAGGGACGGAGTGAAGATATTGACAGGGTGACGGTAGAATACCTCAAGGTAAAGGATAGTATTGAAAACGAATATCAAACTGAGTTAGCCAAATTACAGGCAAAGAAAGATGAGAAGTTAATCGAGGCAAGGGGTAATTTGGATACTCAGAAAGAAAGTATCAACGATTCTATTGACAGGCGTATTCAGGGACGTAAGGAGGCTTATTCAGAGAAATACAGACCATTGATAGAAAACTTGGCAACAATGAGAGAAAGGCAGAAACAGTTTTCTGGTTATCAAAAGCAGAATGAACTGTTAGAGAAGTTCATCGAGGAACGTGAAGCTTCAAAGAAAAAATCGGAATCACTCTCAAGCCAGCTTGAGAGTTTGGAAGAGATAAAGAGACATCTTTTATCAGGGCTTCCGATTGATGGTCTTGAAGTGGTTGATGGTCAGATATTCAGGAATGGAGTAGTATTCGACAGGCTTAACACAGCTCAGCAGATTGACATTGCGGTAGAGATAGCGAAGTTGAGAGCCGGTGAGCTTGGAGTGATATGTGTTGATGGATTGGAAAGGTTTGACAAGGAGACCTTTGATGAGTTTAAGAAAAAGGCTGAGGAATGTAATTTACAGCTCTTTGTCACCAGAGTCAGTGACAGCGAATTAGCAATTAACGGAAGTTCAATAAATATCGGAGTGAATTGATTATGAAAAAAAAGTATGCCTTAAATAATTCATACTTCAAAAATTCTTACCATGATATGCCTAAGGACCCACTGGGAGTAATTCAATATGTTGTAGAGAATGGTGATTTGCCTTTTAACTATTCAGGTGAAAATTGGGTTTATGATATGTTCTGTGAGTATCAAAAGACAAGAGGTGTAAATTTTGAACAGTTTTTAACTCCAGATGATACTGCTCAAAAGATGGTGGACATCTTAACATTCAATTTAACCAACCCCCCAAATAATAGCGAAATATTTGAAATTGGGTGTGGCACAGGTCAAATAACCAAGTATCTTAACAACTTCAAACATATCTATGCTATTGATGTTGACTCTCGAATGGTAGATATTTGCAATTATGTGTTAAATACACAATCAAGAAATTGTAACTTTTCATTAGAAAAGAAGGCATTTGAAAGCTGTTATGAATATGGTCGAAGGTTCGACGGAATTATTTGCAACCCACCATTTTCAGACATTCCTGGACTGTTAGAAACAGTTCACTTCAATTTAAAGGACGAGGGCAAAGCTGTTGTTTTACTGCCAAAGGGAACATTCCAAAAAGAAAGACCAAAGAAGTTAATTCAGGTAATGTCAAAATTTGAAGTTATCAAGCAATGGGATATGGATCAGGACTTTGCAAGAACCAATGTGAAAGCAGAAATTTCATTAATTCAAAAAATTTAAGGAGTAAAATTATGTTAGGTCGTATTATTAAAGCAGAACCACAGGGAGCAAGACTCCCTGTGCTTGGAAAAATTAAGGTCGGTGAGAAAGTCCTGAATAAGAGCGGCAAGGAATATCCTGTCTCGACAGACTACTTCATTGCCAAAGGTAAGTATGAGCATCTCTTTAATGAGGTGTACGGCGAAAAGCCAAACAGGATACAGATAGTATTTATTTCTGATAACATCAAAGACGTGTGTGATGAGAGTTATCAGTTCAGGGACGGTCAGGGCAGATTACTTGCAGAGGGTGACGGTGAAAGGTGGAAAGCTTTTAACAGCAAGACCGACAAATATGATTACGGTGTCGGAGCCAGCCTTGAGGAAATGCAGGATATGTATAAAGGGGCTACCCTGAGTACCACGCTGACATTAAGATTTCTATTGCCGAAGATACGAGGCGTATTCGGTGCGTGGCAGTTCACTACAAAAGGTGTTCACAGCTCTATACCTGCAATCAGGGACACTTTCGATAATGTTCAGATTACGGCAGGAACGGTAATAAACATACCTTTCGACCTTATCGTTGAGAAGGTCACAAGTCAGAAACCAGGAGCAAAAAGTGTGTTCCCTGTTGTCACTCTCATTCCAAACGTGTCGCAGGAAAACCTCGAAATGCTTAGTGAATATGTAGAGAGTGGACAGAGATTTAAAGGAGTGCTCACAGAGGAAAGGATTGCACAGCTGACATCAGGCGGTGCAATAGCACAGCTCGAAGCCCACGAGCAAGAGGCTGAAGTGGTGGCGGAGGTGTCCCCCAGTATCGAAGTCGCCGCTTCAGAATTTTTAGATAAGTATGAGCAGGAAGTGCTTCTGGAGGCAATGAAAGAGGCAGGTATCAAAGAGGAATGGGTTACTTTGTTGCTTAACTACAAAGAAATCAAGTCCATAAAAGAGTTCCCACGTAATCAGGCAGACAATTTCTATCAGGCAATTAAGACCGGTGTGGCTTTGAAGAAAGCAAAGGAACTTGCGGGGGTATGATATGCTAAACCTATTCTTTCCGATAATGCCAAACGCCAAGCAGAGTTTCAGATTTACCAATACAGGTATGAAATACCAAACCAAAGACGTGAAGGAATACTCTCGTAACATCAAAGCTCTTTTGATAAATCAACTGCCTAAAGGGTTCAAACCACTTGAAAGTGCTGTCAAGGTAGAATATGAGTTCCGGTTTCCCTATACCTGCTCCATATCTAAGACTAAAAGAAAGGATACGAGAACTTTATACAGGAGTAAGAACCCAGACCTTGACAACTTACAAAAGTCTATCAATGACGCAATGAACAAAGCGGTGTTCATTGATGACAGTCAGATTGTTGAGGTGTACGCCAAAAAGGTCTATTCAGACAGCCCTGGTATCTTGGTTAACATAAGCCAAATTGAACATTACAGCTAAAAAAAGGGGGCTTACAGCCCCCAGTCTTTCACCAATATTTTTCATATCATTAATTTAGAGAGTAGAAAATGCAATCAAACACCACAGCAATTATGCAATTAAACAGCACGGCACTAATAAAAAAAGTTGATACAGAGGACTTCGAGGTTCTCGAAGATGAGGATATCAATACTTCCGACAATGCCGAGAGTACGTCAGAATATAAGGTTATTAGCATTGAAATAGAAACCGAGCTTTCAGCAGAAGAGCTCAAGGTAAAAGGTCAGGAACTTGCAGACATCGGGATTCAGATAAAACGAAAGCTCGAAGACCTTGAGACAGTCAAGAGCACGGCGTCCACAATCAGAAAAGCTATTGACACCTTACAGCAAGACCTCATTGAAGTATCTTATGAGTATGACTACGGCAAAAAAAGGACTGTGCATTCTTGTTACAGACGTGAGAATTACGAGACTGCGGTTTATGAATATGTGGATGTTGTTACAGGAGAGATATTAAAGACCGAGCCGTTCTATGAAGAAGACATTTTTAAGCAGGTCGGAGATCTCTAATGTACGTCGAAAGTGCAGTATTTGAGGGTAAAGGTCAGGTGATACTCATTCTTAACGAAGAAGAGGTGATGAGAGAAATAAGGTGGCTTAATCACAGGATTGAGTTCACTGTAAACAGTCCTTCGATAAGAGAGGCATTTATTGACAGACGGACAGCTTTGAATACTGCACTTATTAATATTGAGCATATCAAAAATCATATTTTACAGCAGAGTGCATAAATGGACTTAAGACCATATCAACAGGATATCAAAAACAAAATTTACAGGTCATGGAAAGAGCATAGGGCTGTCATGGCTACGATGCCGACAGGTGCAGGAAAGACAGTGCTTTTCTGCTCTATAGCAAAGGACTGTGTGGATAGAGGCGGAAGGGTGCTTATCCTGGCTCACCGTGAAGAGCTTATCACACAGGCAGCAAACAAGATTTCGGGCTTAGGTCTTGAGACGGGCATTATCAAGTCAGGATATACAGCAGAGTATTACAAGCGTGTTCAGGTTGCGAGTGTCCAGACCTTGATCCGTCGTGAAGTGCCGTACAAATTCAATCTCTGTATTGTAGATGAAGCACACCACGACCAACACGATAACGCTTACGGCTCGATAAGGAAAAGGCTCACGGAGGCTAATCCTGATATGTTCACTCTCGGGGTGACGGCTACACCTGTAAGGCTTAACGGATCGGGGTTCAAAGATATTTATGACATCTTGGTTAAGGGCATTACAGTTAAGGAACTGATACGCCAGGGCTTTCTCTCTCCGCCCAAATATATGACTTTTCCTTATGTCCATCTCGGAAAGGTAAAAAAGACAGGTGGTGACTTCAACCTCAAAGACCTGAGTGAGAAATTTAGAAGTAAGATACCTGCGGAATTTTTGGTTAATGACTACCTGAGACTTGCTAAGGGTAAGCAGACAATAGTATTTGCTATTGATGTAGCTCACAGCAAAGAGATTGAAGCAGCATATATGAATGCAGGAATACGCTGTGCTCATATTGACGGTGAGACACCCGACAGAGAAAGGCAGAGTATCATTAGGAACTTCGCAAACAAAAGTATTCAGGTAGTTACTAATGTAGGAGTATTTACCGAAGGATATGACTGTCCTGGTATCGAGGCGGTTCAACTTGCTCGACCGACTGAGTCTCTCAGCTTATATATGCAGATGTCGGGACGTGGTCTCAGACCTGCTGACGGAAAGGAAAACTGCCTTATCTTAGACAGGGCGAACTGCATAGCTACACACGGCTTATTGGAATCCGACAGAGATTGGGAGCTTGGTAAGAGTTCCGGACAGAAATCAAAGAATAAGATTGTTGCTGTGGACACTTCGACAGGCAAGCAGTATGACATCGAGTATCTGCCACAGGACATCAATCCTGAATACATCGTATTGAAGGAGCTGGACACATCTATGCTTAACAGGATGATGATGGAGACAGCTCTGGCTAAGTCATTTCTTCGAATGAAGTATCTTGCTGAGTCGAGGAATTTCAAGCATAAATGGATATGGTACAAGCTTATAGCACAGGCAAAGAATTCTGATGAAGCAGAGTTCATCAGTCAGCTTTATGTAAAGGAGTATCAATACAAGCCAGGAATGGTAAAATTTTTAATGGAAGAGTACAGAAACCTGAAAAAAGCAGGTTAAGGCATATTGCCAAAAAATCAATTATTGGAGTTTAAAATGGATTTAAAGAATGAACAGTATGAAATTACAGTTTTAAGAAAATTGAAACTACGTGGTTATAAGCAGCAAGTAAAGATACTTTTAAATGCAATCCTCAGACTTGCAGGTGGAGACAAACAGAAGGCATTAATACAGATTGAGAAAGAATTGGATGGAGATAGGTCGTGAAAAGAATTATTAAAAGGCAATATGCTGGTGTTAAGGTTACTTTGTATAAACAGGAAGATGACGACTTAACAATCGAAGTCTTTAAGGATTATGATGATGATGGATTTGATGAAATCAATTTTGAAATGAATAAATCAGCTGCAGAAGAACTTGCACATATTATTCTTGATTTACTCAAGGAGCAAAGGTGATGGAAACGAAATTAGAATGTAAAGATGGATGGGTAAAAATCCAAAGAATTATTGATGAAGGTAAAGAATCTGTTAAGATAATAACAAATACAGAGAATGATAGAGAAATTGGGTTGACATTTAGTTATTACAGTGAAAGTGCAGCTGATTCAACGTTTGAAAACTTATCAAAAAGCAATCCTGACGAGTTAAGAGATGCTATTATGGAAACGGTGGGTAATTATATCCCTACTAACCTTATAAATTGAAAATTTTAAATTAAACAAGAGGAGCAAAGCAGATGAAAACAACACCAACAGGGGACATCGTGCTGGGTTATATTATGCTATTCTATCTAATATTGGCGTTTGTACTTGCTTTAATAACAGCCTATCAATATTTAAAAGATTACATAAGAAACAAACTAAGGAGCAAAGCTGATGAAAGATGATGAAAACGTTCCTGAATATGTAAAAGAAATAAGGGAAAGCATTGTAGAGTTTAAGAAGTTAGTTCAGTCTATCTGTTCAGATTTAAGAACATTAATTGACAATTATAAGGCATTTACAAATGAGCAAAGTCAATAGATGTAAGTCCTGCGGAGCTATGATTATTTGGCTCAGAACTAAATCAGGCAAATCTATGCCGGTGGAATACTTCGAAATTAATGATAATGAGGTCGAGTTCGACATCAATAAACATACTTCGCATTTTGCAAACTGCAAATATGCACAACAGCACAGGAGAAAATAAATGAAAGAAACATTCTATTTCAGTCATGATTATAATGCAAGAAGTGATTACAAAATAAAAAAGCTAATCATTAAACATGGTTATATGGGCTATGGATTGTATTGGGCTATAATAGAAGACTTATATCAAAATGAGAATTCTTTGAAACTTGATTATGAAATCATGAGTTATGAATACCGAACGGATCCAGAAGTTCTGGAAAGAATAGTAAATGATTACAACCTATTTGTTGTAAGGGACGGATTTATTAGCTCTGACTCTGTGGAAAGAAGATTGCAGGAAAGAAGAACTTTTGCAGAGAAACAAAGAGAGAAAGGGATTAAAAGTGCATTAGCAAGAAAGCAAAATTTAGAGGAAAATTCAACCACAGTTCAACCAGATTTCAACCACAGTTCAACCACACTTGAACCTATAAGTAAAGTAAAGGAAAGTAAAGTAAAGGAAATAAAAGAAAAAGAAAGTAAAGTAAAGGAAAGTAAAATAGAGCCAAATTTACTTTACTCTACTCTCTCTAATTTTATTTTTGAATGCAAAGACAAAAAAGTCACTCTCAGCAATGGTGAAGTTCAGGATTTAATAACAAAATATCCTAAAATCAATGTACATAATAAACTCGAATACCTGTCAGCTTACTTGAAAAAACCGGATGCAAAAAAACCACTAAGCAAAAACCTTATGACACTTATTAATACAAAATTCGATAACTGGAACTCTGATGGTGATGTTCCTATTCCAAAACAAAGATATCCGTTACTCAAATGAAAAATCTGTTTAGCTTAAATGCAGAAAAACAAGTGCTCGGCGCTATGATGCTCGATAACCTCGCTGTGACTACTGCAATTGAAATATTAAAGCCCGAAAGCTTTTATAATCTGCAATATCAAGAGATTTTTTGCGCTATTCAACAGCTCTTTGCAGATGACCTGGCTATAGATCTGCTGTCAATAGATAAAGCAGTGAAGTCAAATAATCCGGATTCAAAAGTGGACTTCATGATGCTTACTGATATTTCAACTTCAACACCAACCTCAGCTATGGTGAAACAACACGCCTATATGGTGCAGGAATATCATATCAAAAGACAAATGGTCGGTTATGCTAAGGTCATGGTTGAAAATTCTGATAACAAAGATGTCTTTGAATTACTCGAAGAGTCACAAAGCTATATTGAAAATCTACTGGAAAATAATAACAGCACTCTGCTTACACCAAGTCAGTTGGGGGACTTGCTTATTGAACAGTATAACTACTACTCAAGCAAAGACAAAAGTTTCCCAAAATCTGGTATTGATATCTTTGACAGAAATTTCGGTGCATTCCTGCCAGGTCAGTTCGTGGTCATTGCCGCACGACCATCAATAGGAAAGTCTGCCCTCGCTCAGTCCATTGCTAAGAATATGTTCGATAACAATATTCCTGTGGCTTTTATCTCGCTGGAAATGTCAGCTTATGAACTCTTGGTCAGATGGACTGCTATGGAAACAGGTGAAAATTCTGAATTTATATCCGCAGGTATGAGAACCCCGAAAATTGAATATGCTGTCAATAACTTTGCAAAGAAAATCATTAATAAATCGTTGTACCTGGATGATGCCTCTGAGCTTAATGAAGTGTCCCTGTATGCTAAACTGAAAAGAATGGTTTCAATGTATAAAATTAAAGTGGCTTTCGTGGATTATATCGGTCTGATGAACTGCAGCTCTAAAAAGTCTAACAGAGCAGAAGAGATTTCGACAATAACACGAAAAATTAAGATGATTGCAAAAAGATTACAGATTACTATTTTCGGACTGGTACAGATTAACAGAGAAGCAGAGAAAGGTAAATTTCCCACTCCAGCAATACACCATCTCAGAGATTCTGGAAGTATCGAGCAGGATGCAGATGTTATTATCCTTATCGACAGACCGGAACACTACGGATATGATACTTTCGAAGATAAAGAACCATGTTTAGGTAAGGCAAGACTTATTGTCGGTAAGAAAAGAGGAGGAAAGACCGGTGTTGTTACAGTCAATTTTAGAAACTATACTACAGAGTTCTTTGATAATTCAGGTTTTGAACCTCAATCTCAGTTAAATGAGAATGTTTATGAAGAAATGTTGACTGATGATGATGTTGATGTTGATTCATTACCATTCTAAAATATTAATATTAAAATTAATGACACAATTAAGTCATATAAAGAGATTTCAATGAAAGACATATCTAACATCATATTTAGAAAAAAGTCTTTACTATGGCGATTTATGACGGTTATTTTAAAATGAAACAGTGAAATTTCGATTTATTTAAAAAAATATGTATCTTATTACAAAATAAATAATTTACAAATTCTAAAGAGGAATATACGAATGCATAAAGACCTTTTAGCAAATTTAGACTACAATGACCTCGCTGACGACATGAAAATTGTTGCTGAAGTCTGCGGGATGGAAACAGCAAGAATACTCATTGAAAAACTCGGTGGTGTTACTATTATCATACCAAAACCTCTGTCAATGGCGAGATTAGTTGACAGATATATACTAAAATCTCATAACTACAATAAGTCAAGCAGAGCTATTGCACTTGACTTGTGCATGAATGAAAAATATATACGGCGTCGACTACGTAAACTACTTGATTTGAAAGTCAGAAATGAAGTCAACTAACTGCTGAAAGTCCTCAGGTGTCAAAGTGATGAAAGGTCGTGCAGGAATCTTTATCTTATGTGGCTTAGTGTATTTTACCTTCTGCCCTTTGTATTTATCGTTTTTAACCTTTTTCTTTGAAATGAATCGTGCAAGACCTTCAGCAACAGTGATATATGGTGTTCCACCTGGATGATTGATAGTTCCGCCCTCTTGGTGTATTTGTGCATAAGGAGAGTTGGCAGTGATGATGATACCGGACTTACCATATACCTGTGTGCCGATACTGTTTAATAATGCTCCGTTCCGGTTCAACGTGGCGACTAACTCATAACCGAGACTGTTATATTTTGCTTTGGTAGATTTCGCTAAGGGCTTCCACCGTTGCGAACCACCGGAGAAAATATTCGTTCCGGATCCGTCCCACCGCCCATAATTTGAAAAGTTCTTTGAGAGAAAAACTTCAATCATACTTCTTGCCGTATCAAGAGCAGGACCAATATTCTTTTTCTTTGCTGAAAAGTCTCTTACTATGGCGTTTAATTGCTTGATAATATCATTCATATTTAGCCCTTAATTATATGTCTTTTCTAATTCCATTACAACACTTCTGAGCATTACAGGGAGATCATCAAAGTGATGAACTTCACGGACAATTTTCTCAATTTTCATTAAGTCTTTTTTATTGAAATATGCAGGCAACAAAAACCAAATTTTATTTATTCTTTGTCCTAGAGGTGTACCAGGTAAATTGGGATTAGATAACTTAGAAATCTTTTCTTCGAGTTGTTTCACTTTGTCTTGTGCATCCTGTGGAACGGTCAAAGAATTAATTTCTGATTTTGCCTTAACAATCTCATTTGTCTGTTTGATAGATGATTCTACCGTGCCCTTTTCCCTATTTACTGTCGGATTAATAGATTCTTGCAACTGTTTCCTTATTGAAGCCACGTACTTATTTGTTTCTGGCTCCCAAGCGCTAAGAACCTGTAAATCAGGTTTTGGTACATCGTAATTACTCCCGTCATCAATTTTAAGCCCTAAAGACTTGACCTCTGCCTCGGATAGTGGTTCAATGGTACACTTGCAACCGAAAGCAGAAGGCGGATAGATACTTGACCATATAGGGTCATCGTGCCGAAATACTTTGTTATGAAATTTGGAGTGGTCAAGTCTTTTGTTCTTTTTCTCAATCTGTTTATAACGCCAATAAGGATATCTGTCTGCCATGAGCTTATGAGCTTTGTACTTCTCTTTGGCATAAGCAACACGCATGTTAGTTTCATAGATAACTCTCAGCCGTCCCGCAGTTCCGGACCAGCCCGCCTTTTCGAGTTCAGGTAACAGCTCTTTCTGGAAGTCTTTCAAGGTCATTCCTGTCTGCTTTGCCTTGACGACCTTGTCATGAATGAGCTGAAGTAAATCTGCAGACATAACTTTGGCGACGGTGAACGCCTTATCATGAGCAGCTGTATCCAGCTCATTCCATTTTTCAGAAGGTATATGCTTTGTCTTGTTTTTAAGATATTCTAAAGCTGCCTTTGGAGGTAATTTAAATGCAATGTCAAGGTTAGAATTTCTTTTAAATTCATATCTCGCAGGTAGCTTTTTATTTCTTCTGTAAAATTCAATTTCAAGATTATTGCATTTTTCACACATGGCTTAGTTTCTCCTGTCTTGAATAGCAAGGGTATTTGCGACATTGATTCCCAGAGCTATGAGCTCTTGTATATCGTCAGTTGCGAGTTCAGGGAAAAGGTCAAGAATACCACTCTCGATTTCTTCAAATGACTTGCCGTCATTAATCATTTTAAGTACAGGATTCAACATTTTGGCTGATGCTTTTGAGAAATCGTCAAGTGCAATTTCAGGGATACTGTCAGCAACATCTGAAAATGCCGCCGGAGTTGTCGGTTCAGTGATAGAGAATTCCCCTTGCTTAAGACCATAATTGACTTGATAGTATTTGTCCGTAAACCTCAGACCCATATCATAAAGCACTTTGTCACGGTCAGCGAGGTTTTTATCTACATCCGCAGGCTTGAACATAACAAACTTTGGATATTCATTTGTTGGGCTTATATTTATTTGCACTATCCAACGGATAAGCTCATTGAAAGCATTTTCGATGAGTGTCTTGTCAGATTCTACGACACTCTCCCGCACTTCAAGGTGAGCCTTGCCGAGAGCGTATGAGCCTGAGTCTCCCTGTTCTGTGCTTAGTGTCTGAGAGAGTAACAGCTTACTTATCTCTGCATTACAGAAAGATATGAAGCTATGATAAACATCTGAGCTTGTGGATTCAGCACTTATTTTCTCAAGTTTTGCGTCAGGTGGCAAAACTGTAAATGCATCCGCCTGCAACTTTGATAGTGCATCAGCCATGAGTGAAGCTTGATTGCTTGTGGATGGTGTACCGGCTAAAAAAGGCATTCCATATTTCTGTGTGAATACTGTCCAGAGCTTTAGATTACCTTTCTTGAACAACACAGGATAGAAGCACTTGGCAAGTAGTGGATCACCATAAGGATTCTTGTATCGTGGTCTATGCCTTACGACGAGGAATTTTCTTGGAGGACAAACAACGCCGTCGAGTTTGTCATTTGACATAAACCTGAGCAGATTCAAGCTGTCATATTTAAACCATTGCGGAGGTTTACTGATAATGTCATAAGGGATTAATGAGCCTTCTTCGAACTCCCAGTAAATCTCTAAAGGCACATAACCAAAGAGCGGAGCGTCTAACATTTCTTCGATTATCTGCCTGATATTGAGCTTATTAAATACTTTGTCAAGGAGTGTATTCACTTCGGCGTTCTTGCTTTCGGTGATTTCCCAGTCCAAAGACAGCACACCAGATTTACGGCTCTGGATACATGATGACACATGCGGATCATAAGTCAGCCTTTCGAGGTCTTTGACGGTGATACCCTGTTCCTCGAATATCTTGTTAGGATTTTCAATGAGTTCGTCCCAGTCTGATACCCATGAGCCTTTTTGTCGTGTGGCAACGATAGATTTGAGTTCTGCAGCTTCGTCAGTACTCTTGGTTTCTACGAGTGATGTTTTATTCATGATTCTACCCCTTTATAAAGTGTATGGATTAGTTTTTGATTTTTTATAAATATCTTGGAATGAGCTAATATTAATTTCTGCTAAATAAGGTTTTGCATATATAATTGCTTGTGTGACAGAGTCAACAATGTCATCGTGCTTTGCTTTAGGAAATACTGAGCATTCGGAGATTACTGTTTCATTCCAATGAGCATTACGGATAAACACCTTTTTTTGCTCAAAGGTAGCTGAGGCGAGGTTGGCACGTACTACTTTTGACGTTGATGTCTGAATAGGTTTTACTAAGATGTCAGAGAAACTACGAATAGTCTGTATAAGAGATGAACCGGAAACCTTATCTTCGATAATATGCATGTCAAGTTTCGGATATTTGGCTGTCACTTCATCGAACATTTTCATGAGTCCTGGAAAGTCCACTTTTCTTCTGAATAAATCCATGAGGTAACATTTACCGCCTTTGATTTTCCAGACTGTAGCGACAGAATAGTCATTCTGTTCTTCGGGCTTGACTGCGGTGTCCCAGCTTGCAAAGAAAAGTTCAGGGTCGGCAATCTCATTATCATAAATATTCCAGTATTCAGGTCTTAGGATAACATTCTCATTAGCAATCGGAGTTCCCTGGTACATAGCAGAAAACCAATAAGAACCGAGCTCTGCCTTAATCTCATTCAGTTTGTTAATATGGAATCTGTCAGGGTCAGGCCACAGAGCCTCGCCGATAGAACGCCCGAGAGGGTCGTCGTCAGAATTACAGACTGCAGGTAAATTAAGCACGGTCCAATCCTCAGAAGTGTTGGCGAGGATACGACCACAGAGGTCGTCATAGTGCCAGCGTGTCATTACGATAATGATAACACCATTTGGAGTTAAGCGTGTGTAAGCGGTAGATTTGTAATACTCATAGATGTTATCTCTAAATGTTAGTGATTCAGCGTCCGAGGGATTCCTTATAGGGTCGTCGATGATAAGCAGGTCGGCACCGAGCCCTGTAATCTGTCCACCGATACCCACAGACGAGAAAGCCCCTTTCCTGTTATTGATATGGAATCTGTCAATTGCAGACGAAGAAGGGTCAAGCGAAACACCAAAATAACTGCCAACATTAAGGAATGTGTCTCTAATCTTACGACCAAATTGTCTTGCCAGAGTTTCGTTAGCTGAGATGATACGCACTTCTTTGTCCGGAAAATTCATAAGATACCAAGCAGGAAAGTAGTGAGTAATGAGTTCCGATTTGCCGTGACGTGGAGGCATATTGACAATAAGCCTTTTTGTTTTGCCGTGTACCACGTCAAGCAGGACATTGTGGAGGTACTCTAAATGTCTTGGGAACAAATAATTATAATTTGAATCCATAGCAGCAACAGTAAATGGTATGTTACTGACCCGAACCATTGTTACTTCCTTTAATATCTTTTTGAAGTGCTCTAAGTAATTCAACACTAAGAGCTTTGGCTTCATGAGATACAGGAATATCTCCGATATTGAAAGTTACGGTATCAGAATTAAGATTATCAACTGTAAGGTCAAGCTTGTCTGAGTAGCCGCGGGATCTTCCTATGGTGCGTAAATAGAACATGATTGCCGTGAGATTGTCATTATGTATATGTTGTTCAAGTTTGTATTCGGCAATATCGAGCTTTGACTCTCTTGCAATGGTGATTACATCTTTTAATTCCGGATTGTTTTCTATGATTTTATACAAAGTAGATACAGCAATACCAAGTTTCTCAGCAGCGAACTTGACATATCCTCTGGAATCCTCAAGAACCTTTGCAATTCTTTTAACTGAAGGCAAATATTTTTTACTCATTAGCGTCTTAACTCATTATGTTATCAATAATTTAGATTCAGCAATGAAAATTTATACAAGCTATTTCGGAAATTTAAAAAATCTACCGTCAAGCTATTATATAACAGGAATAGTGATGTACATGCCGAGATTTGTGAAAGGGATACCGAACTATCCGAAATTAGCACCGACAAAGGAAATATTCTACTCAGACGAACAGACTTATGTTGAGAAATACAAAGAGCACTTAAGACACTTATCAGTTGAAAAAGTCTGTAATGAGCTTGAAATATTAGCTGATGGTCGCAATGTGATTTTGCTATGCTACGAAAAGCCTGGTGAATTCTGCCACAGACATCTGGTATCTGAATGGTTGAGCAGTCAACTAAGCTATGAAGTAGTTGAATACCAAAATCCGGTATTGCAGGAAAATTTATTCGCATAACTGCCTCCCGTCTTTCTTGAGCCATTCACAGAGTGCTGTCTTGTAGTCAGGATAGAGCTTCTTGTTTTTATACATTATACGATACTTGAAATTGCCGTCTTTGTCCACTTCTTTGGTGGTGATTTCAAAGAGATTACGATACTTCATAGATACTTCGTGGTTAGTGAAAACACGAGTGATAAACCCCTCGCAAGGCCACAGGAAACGTTCATTGATGACCTTCAAAAAGGTTTCGGTACAGCACAGATATAACACCAACTTAGAAAGTCTTTTATATCGTGATGTTGGAGCTGCGGGGTCAGAAAAGATGATTGCATTAGACTGTCCGAAGGCAAGAGGTGATTCAATTTGCAGAAGCCCCACCACCTTATTGTCTATGCGTATGAGGTAGCAGTTGCCCCCCGAAGTCATACGTGCTTTACCCACCCACAGAATCCTGTAATGATTGCCGATAGTGGTCTTAATGGGTATTATCTCGATTACGGAATTTTCTGTTATCACATCACTTCTGTCAATGATGGGCAACTTAGGATTTTCTGACTTCAAAGGTTCAAACCTTCCGATGAAGCTCTCGGTATCAAAATTGGTGTATAGGTGATAATACTTATCGTAGTTATACTGAAATTTGAATATCATATTATAGCTTTCAAGGTCGAGCTTATCCATGGTACGAAACATTGCATTTATTCCATTCTCAGAAAAATAATTGAGATGGAACATTTTTCTTTCGCTGTCAATGATACCATAAGGTGTTTTGTCGTAACTGAAAATGTCGTCGAGCTTAGCGAACATCTTTTCATAGTCGCCTGTAAAATATGGTGGGTCGTAATAGATAAGCTCTCCACCCGAAAAGCTGTCTATGGTCTCGTTGGCGTCAATAGCGAAATACTCAAAATTCTTGAGGTTAGATTTCACTTTATTGAGTTTCTCAAGAGCTTTCCGGAAATAGCTTTCAGAGTTATTGAGGGTATGGACCAGCAAATCAAAATAATACTTATGCTTTGCCTTAGTCATATTTTGAGCTACATCAGTAAAGAAAAGCACGGCAGCCGCTTTCTCAATTGGAGAACTAATACTATCGAAGAAAGGCATATATTCGAGGTAGTCAGGATTAAGTTCCAGACGGAAATCTTTGTCACAGAGCCCGAACCCGAGAGCATTGGAATATAAGGACACGTCCCCTGCTATTATCTGCGTGTCGGGAGATACCTTTGAAACGATTTGTTCAACTACGAAGTTCCCAGAAAAAGGGACATAAATCCTTTCAGGCTTTATCTTGGCGAAGATCCGACCGAGATGTTGAGAGATTATTGATGGTGTAGTGCCGAAGAACATCACTCAGATTCCTTCTGTTGTTTGAGATAATTGTTGGTAATCTCGACCATACGCAGCAAGGCAGCAGCATTATTTTTGATGTTATCATTTTTCTTTAACCGTGAAAGGACAGAAATGAACTTATCGTAATACTCTAATGAGCCGACACGGACAGCAGTACCCTGCTTAATATTCGTTGCTGACAGCATTTCTTCAATACCTTGGTCATACTCGGATATCTGCTCGGGAAGGAAGAGCAGTATCAGTTCCTTAAATTCTCCTATCTTGAAGTTTAGACTTGAGTAGTCTATCTTTTCAATTTCTGAATTCAGACCTGTAGCAAAACGTAGTTCGAGGTTCTGAATCTCGAAGAACAGCTCTTTGAGGATAAGTTTGTCGTCTTCGCCAACGAGGGCGTTATGTGCGAGCTGTTTCTGGATTATCTGGTCTCTGCTCTGCGGAGTGATACAGAAAGCAAGTATCTTAGGAAGTCCGGCTTCGACAGCCCCCTTAACTCTGTGGTGTCCTGAAATAGCTTTGAACTTGTCGCCAAATCGGTAAATAAGCGGGACGGATTCGAGGTATCCGTCGGACTTGATATTTTCTACTAACTGCTGAAACACTTCGGGTTTAAAATACCTTGCGTTTTTCTCTTGAGGTAGTATGTCCGCAGGGTTTACATAGAGAAGCTCAGGCATCCCTTGAGCACGGAAATTTTCGTTTAGCTTATCGAGGAGTAGTTCAATTTGATTTTCCATTTCATTCTTGCATAGTTTCAAATATGCAAAAAAGGTCATTTCAAAGGTACAATCACAGGTACAAATGACGGTACTTTTGACGGTACATTCTACCGTCAATTGTACCCTTAAATGTACCGTCACTTTGACGGTAGGTTTGACTTTGCGTACAAATTTTAAATTTAGAATTTTTGCAACTGAAATTTTAATCAATATTGGAATTTGTATGAAAAAGGAAGTATTTAAAGCAGGACAACATACTGATTCTAAGGGCAATAAGAGGGCTTGGACTATTGCAGACTTAGACAAAATAGTAACCAATTTCAATGAATCATTGAAAAAAGGTGAAGAGATTCCTGTAGTAATAGGACATCCGACAACCAACGCTCCGGCTTACGGTTGGGTAAAAACTCTTACCAGAGATGGTGAAAGCCTTTATGCTGAATTCAGAGATATGGATGATGCATTTGTTGACCTTGTAAAGCAAGGTAGATACAAGAACACATCAATCTCATTAGACAGCAATTTTGGGTTAAGGCACATAGGATTTTTAGGTGCTACAGCTCCCGCCGTAAAGGGATTGAAACAGGTAGAGTTCAGCAATCCTGAGACTTTTACTCTTATCGAATATGCCGAACAGCCACCGGCACAGCAAGACCCAGCACAAAAGACAACAAAAGAGATAGACCTGGATGCATTGTTGAAAGCAATCCGCACCAGTCTTTCAGCTGAGGTTGCTGCCAAAGTGGAGAGTATCATTAAAAATGCAACAAACAATTTTTCACAAAAGGACACAGAGATGGAGAAAAGAATCGAATTTCTGGAAAAGCAGAACAGAGATTTGCAGTATGAAAATTATTTCAACTCCAAAGTAACGGCTGGTGAGCTTATTCCGGCACAGAAAGAGAGCTTCAGAAAAGTTTATGACGGCATAATGACCAACATGGAATTTTCAGAAGACAGATTGACAGTTCTTAACGGCTTTATTTCACAATTCCCGAAGCATAACTTAACTCAAGAATTTGCTTCATCGGGAGTAGATAAAACCGTGACAGACGAGATTCAAGAAATTGTTAAATCAACATTTGGAGCTTAAAAAATGGAAGTGAATTTAGGAATCAATATGGGCGAAACCCTTACTGCGATAAACAACATTTTCGCTGCAATACCAAATTTGGACATGAATACTGTGGTTTCTGTTTCAGGCAGCGATGACTGGATTCTGTCACGAGGTGCATTGATTAAAAAGGATACAGGTCAGGAGTATGTACCTATCGTAGATAAAAGCGAACTCGACATTGACGACCCTGTTGGTGTTGCACTTGCAGAAGTCAAGCTTAAAACAACAGGTGTGAAAGTGCCTATTGCGACAATCGGCAAATTCATAAAAGAGGCTTTGACGCCTGACGACGTGCCTGTAGGTGTCTACGGCAATATTATTATCGAAAGTCAAACTAATTTATAGGATAAATCACAATGGCAGATTTCAATAATTACAAACATCTTACTCAAGCGGTCAATTTGATACCGCCTCAGGATAACTTTTTCAGCAAGAATTTCTTCAAGAAAAGAGAAGTCAGCTACGCTGATAAAGTCGTGATAGGTAAAGAGGCTTTAGCACCGTCTGGTGTTGCAAGATTTAAGAACAAAGAGCACTCAGCAGCTATTTTGACGAAGCTCGGTGGTGAGACTTTAAATTTTGTACTTGCAGAAACACATGAGAAGTACATCTTTAGTGCTGACGAGTTCGCGAATATGAAGACTTTGGGCTCAGGACTTATTAACGGAGCTTCAAGTGACAGGCTTGCAGAGTGGAATAAGTTTGTATTAAAACATGCAGGACTTTTGAAAGAGAGAGTTGAGCGTAGATTTGAAATGCTCTGTGCACAGGCAATTTCAACAGGTGAGATAAGTGTAACAGAAAATGGCATCACTTACTCTGCAGACTTTGGGTTCGAAGAGAATAAGCACTATTATGATGTAGCCGGTGTCTACTTTAGCGTGACTACAAAAGACCCCCTTGCATCTATTCGTAACTGGATTAAATCCGTTAAGCGAAAATCAGGACTTAACGACATAGTTGTAATTATGGGTGAAAGTGCTGCTGACGCTTATATGGCTCATGAGAAAGTAACTAATTCACTTAACTTACTCAATTATCCAGTCGGTCAATTAAAACCATTCCAGTCAATTTCAGGCTTTGGTGGTGACATGATTCACATGTTACCTGGTGGATGGCCAATTTACGAATACAAGAATGTATATGTAGATGCTGAAGCTGTTGTTACTGATATGGTTGATCCTAAGGTTGTGATTGTGGCTGCTTTAAGTGGCGACTACAGAAAATACGCAGGTGTCATTAACAAGTTCAAACCAAATTCAACAGACATAGACCAGAGTGCTGTTGAGATGTTGTCAGAACTACGTCAGAACGAAGACAGGACAGAAGCATACATCAGCTTAAGAGCTAAGTTATTGCCAGTAATTCTTAATCCTGATTCAATCGAAGTACATAAGGTATTGGCAGGCTAATGTATTGCACAGCAAACGATATAATCAATGAATTGACTGAAAGAATTGCAGCTCAGCTTACCAATTCGATAGACCCTGATATTGATGTTATCAATACCAGGATTCTTGAAGCTGACGGTTATATCAATACTTATCTCGTGGGGGCTTATGAGTTACCGCTCCGCAGCTCCCACGAATATATCAAGGGTATTGCTATTGACTATGTTAAGTATCTTATGAAGAAAGGTAGAGTTAGCATAGGTGCACTTGACGAACTAATCAAATCTATTGATGAGCGTTTGCAAAATATTGTTGACGGGAAATATTATCTTGCTGGCGAGACTGTGAAAAATCCTTACATCACGGTAGTAAAGCACCCCTCAATTATTCCTGATAAGGTTTGGAGTGGTTATGGAACCATTTGAAATTGTTGAGGATTTGGTACAGGCATTAAGCAATGAATTTACGGACATGCTTGTAGAGAGCTTTCCGGACCAGATAGATGAAAATTATGAGTTACTTCATTCTAATGGTGCTATCTTAGTGCGTTGGAACGGTCAGAGTGTCAGCAACAGGGATTTGGCAATGCAGACACTCGTTGACAATATTGAAATAGCAGTTCTTTCAAGGACATTGAAAGATGACAATACCGGTATTTACAGAATATTCTCAAGGTTAAAATCAGTAATAAACAGTATATTTTACTGTGGGATGAAGTATCAATTTATTTCATTCGACCAGGTTGGTTATTACATTCAACAACATGTCTGGCATTACTCGGGCAGAGTTATGCTTATTTCATTCGAAAATGTATAGGTGACTATGAGCTTTGACAACGGCACATGGTGGATTTTAGCAGGTGCAATAACCATAATGGTTACGATAATTGGAATACTGATAGGTTTAATAATGAGAAGTATGGTATTCAATCCTATAAAGCAGCTGAGTGATTCCATAAACAAACTGATTGAACAGATAAACACATTGAACACATTTATTGAACTTCAGAAAAAAGAGAACGATGACCACAAAGAAGATATGAATGATATTTATGAAGAACTTGACAAACATCATAAAAAGCTTGAATCACATGACGCAGCAATCAATGTATTGAAGCAAGATTTTAGAACATTAAACAAAAGGCGTTCTTATGAGCAGCAAGATTAAACAAATACTCGACTTCGTAAGCAGAAATGCTACGTGGATTTTAGGGATACTGATACCCTTATATTTTTTGGGTTTTCAGATTCAATTCGTGAACACTCTGGCACTTATCACAGCAGCAATATGTTTTCTCACAGGGCTTTCAGGTATAATATTATATGCTTTCACTAATATAAAGTTCGGGAAGCATCTCGCAGAAGGTGATGATGGTAAGATGAACAGTGTCGAAAGACATGCAGTAATGGACTTAGCAGGTAAGATTTTTCAAGGTGTATTAATATCAGGTGCAGTAATATGGGGTATTATCTATTTATCGCAGTTCTCTGGCTCAGTTGTTCCTTAGTAAGCAAAGCACAGACCACTTATGAGCTACCGGCTACAAAGGAAGCTCTTGAAAAGTCAAGAGCAGTCTTATATGATTGTGTAGGTATCAGGGAAGTCGGAGGCAATAACAGAGGTAAGGACATTGACAGAATACTCTCCCCTCTCGGTTTGAGAGGTGTAGCGTGGTGTCAGGCACTTCAGTATTACTGTTTTTATGTTACAGGTGAAGCAATACCTATCAAAAAGACAGCAGGAAGTCAGGACTGCTTTAATGACGCCAAGAAACGAGGCAAGCCTCTGCCCTATCGAATAAGAATTGATGCTTTGTTGTTTTGGAGAGTAGTAAACGGTTGGCAGGGACATTCAGCGAGAGTAGTAAAAGTGATGAAGATGGGCTGGGTTGAGACCATCGAAGGCAATACAGGAAATGGCAATCAGCGGGACGGTGATGGAGTTTACAGGAAGAAAAGACATCTTTACAATCCTGTCGGTAGGTTAAGGGTAAGCGGCTCGATAGTGTTCAAAACATAGCTTTATGCAGGTGTAATTTAAGGATAGAATATCGGATTTCCATTCCGAAGGCACAGGTTCAAATCCTGTCACCTGCTCAAATCATAAACAGTGAGGGTTTTATGAAAGTAACCTTTCAAAAGAAAAATCTTAGAATGACATTAAACTGCAATTTAATGTCAATAGTGGAAGAAGGCAAGACACAAAGGATTGACTTTAACACTTCAGACACAGGTATGGTAAGTGAGTTTTATGATGAGATTAAGAGAGTTGACAAAATCATTATTGATAATGATGTAGCAGTAAAAGTTAATAAAACAAAAATTGAGCAACATGAAGACTATTTTATTATTCGTATTAATTACAATTAGTGTCGCCTGCTGTCCTAAAGTAAGCAGAGAGACTTTTATCCGTGACACAACTTATGTGAAAGTCCCTGAGATTATTCAGGGTACAGGCACACCTCAGATTGTGACCGACACACTTGTAGAGTACATAAAAGTCAAGGGTATTGACACAATAGTCAAGTTTCAATACTTACCCTCAAAGAGAATTGTGGAGTATGTTATTAAACCGGACACAGTAAGATTTAATGTTCGGGACACACTCTATAACACTAAGGTGGAAGAGAAAGTTATCGAAACCCCTTTTATGAGTAAGGTTGGGCTTGTGCTTTTAGGTGCAGTTCTGACATTCTTAGCAATAGTACTTTACAGGGAGTCTAAGAAATGATAAACGGCTTTTATAGAGGGAATACTTTCAAACTTCCGGTAAGCTTCACATTTGAAGATGAAAATTCGGTGGTACAATCCATTCCGATTGACAATGCCACAGTATATTTTACTATGAAGAAAAAACTTACTCAGCAAAACTATGACATATACAAAGAAATAACTGAGCATACGAACCCAAGTCAAGGCGAAACGGAAATCATACTACTTCCGGAGGAGACTATGGTTGAGCCAGGAGTATATTTTTGGGACATTACAGTAAAATTTACAGATACAGACATTCATACTTTTATTTCAGGTGAGCTTACTGTTAAATTGGGAACTACCAATGTCAATACAAATTAATGTCAAGCAGCCAAAATATGAGATAGCTTCAAAGAGAGATAAGCTTGATGTTAAGTTTAGAGGCGAAGTCAAGCATACTCAGATTCAATTCACTTGGGCAGATGTTCCTGAGACACGAAACAGCCCTGGGATACCTGGACAGATGTCAATGGATGATGACAATGTATATATTTGTTACGCACCAGATAAATGGGGCAAAATGTTAATAATGAAAGGATGGTAAAAAAATGGCATTACACGATATTCAGCTAATTCAGGAAGTCGCAGGACCTGACTTCGTATATAGAGTCCTTGGCAGTGTTGCTTCGGGAAAAGTCTTTATTATCAATGGTAGCAACCTGCCCGAGCTCAAAGCACTTGAGACAAGTGATATTACGGGACTTATCACAGCCCTTGCAAACAAGCTTGAAACATCAGAAAAAGGTGCATCGAATGGTTTGGCAACATTGGACGGATCAGGGAAAGTTCCGTCAAGTCAGCTCCCTTCATCGATTGCCGGTTCAGTAGCATATCAGGGTTCATGGAATGCAAATACCAATACACCGACAATTCCTGCTGCAAGTTCGACATATAAAGGACATTATTATGTGGTATCTGTTGAGGGTGCTACAAATGTTGATGGTATTACTGACTGGAAAGTTGGTGACTGGATTATATGTAATGGTACTGTTTGGGAGAAAGTTGACAATACCGATGCAGTTACATCAGTAGCAGGCAGGACGGGAGCTATTGTACTGGCAGCCGGAGATATTGCTTCGGGCACTCTTGCAGTAAACCGAGGCGGTACAGGATTAGCATCATGGACTGCAAACAGGTTAGTTGCATCGACAGGAGCAACAACATTAGCGAACTTGGCAGCAATTACGGCAGCAAGAGCTCTTATTTCGGACGCCAACGGATTACCTGCTCACTCGTCAGTTACAAGCACAGAATTAGGTTATTTGAGCGGGGTGACATCTGCAATACAGACACAGCTTAATGGTAAGATGGTGTGGGCTTCCCCACCTGCAAGTGCTACTGCGTCAGGAACAGCAGGTCAGATTGCTTATGATAACGATTATCTATACATCTGTGTAGCGACAAATACCTGGAAACGAATGCCATTAGCAACGTGGTAAACTGATGGCAGCAGGCGATTACATATTGCACAAGATGAACTCTTCGTCTGATTGGGAGGAGAAGACTGTTTTAGCTGAAAGTGGCAAGTTTTTAGCTTTTAACTCCAACCTTGACCCTGTAATGCAAACTCCAGGCGGAGGCTTTAGTGTTGCTACAAAGACGACACTTACCATAGACGTAAGCGAAGCGTCGTATTTTGTAGTTACTATAAGTGCCAACTCTGGCTTTACGCTGTCAAACGTAGGTACAGGTCTGTGGACATTTCTGATTAAGAATAGTGGAGCTACATCAATAGATATCTCTATTCCAACAACAGCAAACAATGTATATCCACAATCAACAGTTACAATTCCTGCAGGCAAGAGGGTTGAAATATCGTTGGTTAGTAACGGTACTTTGAGGATATGGTCTGTTGGTAATACCTTGACGGATGGTGCATAATGCTGGCAAGAAGAAGATTTCATAATAGAACATCATTAGAGTCAGCTGATAAGTTGTTTGTTGCAGGCAGGTACTTAAACGGCACTACCCCGAACAGGACTCACTTATTGAGATACAATATATCGGACTGGTCTTTGGATACTTCAATCCAATATGGTTCTGAGGCGAACTATGCGTATTCTATTGCAGATGATTCTTCAAAAGTTTATGTTGGAACGAATGTTACAGATTTTGTCAGAACTATTTTGAAGTCAGACTTTTCTCAAGGCTCTATTGCGGCAAATACTAATTTTGGTTACAGAGTTGCTGTGGACGACAATTATATTTACACCGCTTATTCAAGCTATGTTTATGTTTATAACAAGTCAACAGGAGCATTTGTTACGAGCCTGATAGCAGCAGACTACAGTCTTGGAAGTTCATACTCTCTCTGTGTGGATGACAGCTATGTATATGTAGGAGGTGCATTTGGACAGAGATTTACAGTATTTAGGAAGTCTGATTGGGCAGAAATAACAGGCACACCAACATTCAATAATCGAGTAAATGCAATAGCCTCTGACGGTACTTATGTTTATATCGGTGGTCAGTTTACGGGCGGTTTTAAGGTTATGAATAGAAGCACTATGACGTTGCTGACTACTTCGATATCTATTGCAACGGTAAATGGTATTGCTATAGACAATGACAGGGTATATCTTACAGGAAGCTTTACCGGAACAAATAGGTCACGTGTGGCGGTGCTTAGTAAGTCTGATTTTAATACTGTGATTACAAATGTGACAGGTCTTTCGACGACAGGTGTTGGCATTGATGTCTGCGACAGATATCTTTACCTGGCAACAGCGGGATCTATTGTTGTCAAAGACAAAAACAGTCTGCATGAGAACGTGACTACAATCACTTTAAGTGGTTCTCCGGAAATTAATTTTATCAAGGCGGTCTCGGTATGAGCAAGAAACTTGTAATATTTAATGAGACAAGCAAGACAAAGGACCTGCTTAATATTGTATCGGGTAGTAATATCAATATTGACATTGATGATGAAGATATAACTTTCAATGCCATGATGGAAGCTGATACTTACTATAAATTTGAAGTACCATTTACAAGGGTTTCTGCTAACGAAATTGTTTATGAGACAACACAAATTCCTGAAGGCATATACGAGGTAAATGTATTCGTTGGAATAAGAGAAGTTGATATCTCTGAATCAGAGGTAAATGTCGGTATAATACAGCAGTTAGAGATTTGGGATGAGACACCTGGAATAAGCAATTATATCATTTTGGGAGCAAGTCACATTTTGAACTATACCGGTACTGCAGAAGGTGAATATAAACTTATCAACAGACATCTGCAAGGAAGTGCTATAATCACTACAAGGAATGACCCAGAGAACAAATTTAAGATTAAAGTAACATTACCAAACCACACATTAACAGGTTTTGGAGAAGTTACAGGTGGCTATATACACGCGAAGAAATTAATTAACTAACTTTTTTTTAAAATATAGGGAGACTATATAATGGCTACTACAGACAAAAGAATCATTCTCATGCCTTCGCCTTTTGCGTGGATGCATGAACTCATTGCAGGTTCAACTGAGCCGCTGGTCACAGCAGCTGTAAACGAGACATTTAGATTTGACAATTTAGCCAAAGGTGGAAGAATTGCCATGAAGAATCCTGCTGGAGCAGATCAAGGCGGCGAGAATGTTGACATAGTAAGAGCTGACGGCGCTATTACTCGTTTTGGCAAGTTCAACCTCGTTCTTGACGGTACTGATGAGTCAGACATCACACCCGCTGACGCTTCTGACGACAATACAGGACTTGGCACTATCGAGATTATCACGAATGAGGCACCACTACCGACGACTATAAACAGTTGGACTGCTTTTATAAAGACTTTGAAGGAAAAGGTTGGCAGTTTGTGGCTTATCACAGTTGCGACAGGATTCACTTATGCCTCAAGAGAACTTGCGACACCAAAAGTAGATGGTTGGATTCACATGATAGGTAAAATTACCAACGACCTTGAGCTTGACTTAAGTGAAAACCAAACCTTGAAACTAACTTTTGATTCTTACAAGGCGAACTTGACAGATGTTGACAATACTTTACTTGCACTTACAGACTTTACTGCAATTAACTGGAAAGGAAAAGGCAAGAATTTCACACCACCGGACTTGACAAGTGGTGAAGCAGATGACCTTTTATTAGGCAAGGTAGTTGTTAAAACTGATGTAACTTACACTTACTAATGTTATTCCGGCAATCATATTACATCCGTGAGCATGGACAGGGACGGCAAACGATACAGTTCGCCGTCTCTGATATTTATGATTCACTCTTTGACAGCGAAGCCCCTTATACAGAGGTTGACATTTTCCAGCTTGCGACAGTTAAACAGGACTTGAATACTGATGATGGAAAATTTGCTATTGACGAGCTTGAATTTACTGTTAATCAGGCAATGTGTAAGACCACAGAGCAGCTTAACGCTTTATTTTTCTGTCTCGATGCTACTGCGGTAAATGTAAACAGGTATGTAGCATGTTGGTTTGCCGATAGTCTTGATGTATCTGAGCTTGTATTTGTCGGACAGATAAATTCAAATATCAGTGCAAGTGATTTAGTGTGGCATAGTTCAGAATACAAAGTTAACCACAAGCCTTTGCGGGAGTATAAGTTCAAGTGTTTGAGCTTTGATGTTTCGATACTTGAGCAGGCAACACTACTGCAAAAGCCAAGAGACCTATTCAATGAAGAAATTGACAGTATTATGGATAGGTTTTTGACTTTAGACAATGAGAGCTGGATCAAGTCCAATTGCACATATAAACCGATGTATAGAGAATGGAATTTAGCGAGCGGTCCAACTCTTGGGAAATATGTCCATCTCAGACCAACAATAAGTTTGTTTGAATACCTTAAAAAGATACTATCTTTCACTAATGACTTACTTGAAGAAAAGATTAATTCAATATTAGAGTTTGATTTGGTTGATAGTGATGTTGGATTCGGGATATTGCCGGCTTATATTACAGGCAGAAATACAAATGCTTATAATCAGTATATGCTTACATTTAAGCCAAATCAATATCAGGCAAAAACAGACAGACCTATCAAGCTTAGGATATGCAGTAATGAGTCTCTTGAAAGTGATGAAAGTAACATCTATGTGAATTCTCAAATGATTCATTCACAGCTTTATGATACTAATTATTGGATTGAAAGTGGCAAGATGGTTATTGATGGTTTAGGCGAAGATAGTGTTTTAATTCCAGGTGAAAGTGAATTAACCTTTCTGAAGTCTGATAATGTTGCTAAACTACTGTTTGACATAGCAAGGGCATTAGGTTGTTTCGTCACATTCCAGTATAATACAAGCAACTCAATAGGTATCAAGTTTGTTAGCAGACAGTCAATAATTAAAGATGAGCTTGTTTATCTGGCGGCACCTGAATCCGCACAAATAGATATAAGCAGCAATGCAAATAATGGTTCAGACAGATATTACACTACTGCAGGAGCATTCTTTGAGTCCGGAACAGATATCCTTATACCAAGAGTAAATTTTGACGGATTGTTGGGTTATACCAAGGTCACTAAGGAAACAAAAAAATTCAAGCTTTTTAAAGAGAACAGGGAAAGAGAAGAGCAGCAGAATAAGGTTGAATTTACCAGACTGCTTTTTTCTTTAGGTACTCCATTAGAAAAGTTAGAGAATGCCGACGACTTTGCAAATGATGTCTATCCGTTCAATACAGTTATTGCAAATTCCGTGCAGGAACAGTTTGAAAAAACGGGATTTTTGCATTTTAACAGAACTCAGGGAAGTATGCCTGCAAAGGTCTGGGGACATATCTGCAATGCAATCTATGTAAGGACATCGAACCTGCAGGGTACAACAACGCCCGCTCAGGACATTACTTCGGTAATCAGTCCGGCAATGGGTATTATCGTTAATATTAATGGAGTAGATAAGTATTACAACCGCCTCGAAGATTACATCAATGACATCATGCTTGTGTCAGAACAGTATTATAAGGCTGAATATGATATTACTATTCCATTTTGGAATCTATTTGGTACTGATGAGAATGGAGCTAATAAGTCCTGGAAGAACATCAGAGTAGGTTCAAAAATACGGTTTACTGAGAGTGTACGAAGATATATAAGCAGCAGTTTCTCGGACTTTGATGTGACAAGGGATTATGTTGTCGTTGGTCTTGAGAGAGATTTGTCAAAACCAGGTACAAAATTGAAGTTGGTAAATGCTGAAGCTTTTGCTTTTGGTTATGCTAACACTATCAATCCGACAGAGCAGCTGATTTTTTCGAACCAATTGGGGTTAGATGATAACCTTATCACTTCATCCGCACCTTTTGAAGGTTATGAGATAGCAGAATTCGAAGTTATACATTTAGGTGACGCTGTTATGGTGGGTGTTGATGGTAAGGTTTTCAAGGCTGTTAACAAGAAAGAACACTATCATAAACCTATCGGAATAGCTCTAAATGATGGTGAGGGTGGTGATACTGTTAAGGTTCAGTTTACCGGTCGTGTCTATGGACTTCATAATTTCACCAGTGCAGGAAAGACTATTTACATTAGAGCCAACCCCTCGGATTCAAATATTAGTGAGAATTGTCTTGCCGGACCAACGGCAGATGAGAATGTGATAATAGAACTTGGACAGACAGACACCACGAACAGCTTTATAATTGACATCTACAAGCTATGTTACAAGGAGTTAGTTGAGTTATGATAGTATTAGCTTATACTGATAACCCCCTTGCTGCAAACACAGGTTACAATGCAGATTTTGAGGTAATTTTAGGGTTAGAGAATGAAGGAGCGCAACAGTCTTTTAAAGAATTGAAGCTGTATGAACTACCGACAACAGGGGTAGTGACAGGCAAGACTTTAAGAGGCAAGAGCTTTGAACATATCACTTTTGTTGATACTGAATATACGGTTACGATTTCAGCCGATGAGTTACTTAGCAGCACAAAGAGGGCATTTCTAAAAGCATTCTGGGGTGCTACTCATAAGTACCTTGTAACAGATTTGACAACAGGAGATTATATACCTGTTGTATCGGGTGGTGGTTTATTGCCTGTAGAGTTTATCAATGAAAACAAATATTTGCAGGAAGTGACATTAAAATTGGTGGCTAATAATGGCTGACTTCATTCATAAAGACATAGCAGAAAGAATTTTGTTGATGCCTCTGAGAGGTATCACTATTGCTGACGGTACGGATACACTTACATTCCTTCAGCTTGAAAAAGAAAGCAGTTACAAGGTAAGCCCGATTACCAGGACAAATGACAAAGGTATGCCGATAACAATTGCTTATGAGGTTAGTGCTACTATTTACATTCCTGAGAATAATTACGGTAATGCTGACTGGATTAATTATCATTTAGCAAGATTCCTGAATAAACCTGTGAGGGTAATTTTAGTCTTGGGCGACACAATAGACTGGCCGTATAAACCAGCATCATTGACAGGTTTTAATAGTGTGCTACATACCAAGGTTATAAACTTCAGTACTAAGTTAGCTGCCAACAGACATTTTATCAATATGGGTGTTGACACATACCTTACAGCAGAAGTTGAGGGCGTTGAGTACCGCCCAAGGTTAATTATCAAGGCACAATCCACAATCAGAGATTACATTAATAACAGAGCTTTGTCCGACGAAACAACAGGTACGTCAGGCAATATCAGAGTAATAACAAACATATTATCAGTTTAGGAGATGAAATGAACCCAGAAATTAAAGTATTGGAATTTGAAGGTAAGAAATATGCTTACCACTATTCAATAATCACGGCGGAGCAGGCTGAGATTATCAGAGAGATAGCTGAATTTAAGGCAATGCAGGATGATGCACCGACAACAGACATCAATGAGTATCTTAGAAGTGGAGGGCATTATTGGAAGTTGCTATGTGCGAGGTATCTTGTAAGAGAGGTCAAGGCTGAAGGTGTAGCACCTTTCAGTATTGCTAAGGCGGAGACGGATGTTTTCGAGTGGATTAAGAAACTTCCTTTTGAGCTTTTTGATGAGTTCTTTACGGAGAATCTGAAAGATTTTTTTACAAATTCCAAGAGAGCGTATCTAATCTTAGCTCTCTTGCAGAGCGAAAAGAGAAGTCAAAAAATCAATCCATTACTAATGAATTTGATGAAGAGCTTAGGCGAGACGAAGAAACAGCAAGGCTGATAAAGCTTCAGCAGAAAAAAGCTACTTTATATGATGAGAATGAGATTTTCAGACGGCTGCTCGATATAGAGATATGGTATTTATTAACATTGACGGATTTGGATATCACAAAGGTTGATAAGGTTAAGCAGAGCAGGATTACAGACGTCCATAAGTTTTTAGAAGCACTAATCAAAAATAGGTAAAAGATGGCACAGAATAAGTACAGCGTAGTGATAGATTTTCTTTTGCAGTTCACTAATGACCCAAGCAAATTAAATGCATTAGCAGAGCAGACTAAGAAAATTTTGGGTACTATTGAACCGGACATTGAATTTAATGTTGATGACTTCAAGAATCAACTTAAAGGTGTAGCCGAGTACATGAAGAGCTTTAGTGTTTCTGCAGATGATTTGCAAAAAGCATTCGACAATATTGATGTTGAAATGAATGGTGAAGCTGCGAAGAAAACCCTTAATGAATTGCTTAATATGAGCAAGGATTTTGACAATATTGACTTAAGCGAGTTTGAAAAAGCCCTTGAGGATATGAGCGCAGAGGATATTGACAAATTTCAAAAATCTCTTGAAGATCTGATGGAGAACTTTGATGCGGATGTTGCTGAAAAGTTTGGTAAAGAAATGTCTGAGGCGATGAAGAATGGTAGAGTAGAGATAGAGAAGATTATAGGCAAAGGTAAAGAACAGCTTATCCTTATGGAGAGTAACGGCAAGAAAGGGACAGACGCATACAATAAGATAGAGAAAGAAATCAAGGAAGCTGAAAAGGCATTAGACAATCTTAATAACACCTCGGGTAAAACAGGTAAATCCTTCGGTGAACGTATGGCAACATTCGGCTTAGCAGCACAGGGATTGAATACATTGGTTGATACAGTGTCGCAAATTTCTGAGCCCTTTGCTCAATTGGACACGGCGACGCAATCAATGAAAACTTTGGGTGATGAAGCTGCTGAGATGGCTCCGAGATTACGTGAAGCAGCAATAACTATGAGCAAAGATTTACCTTTTGGTGCAGCCGAGATACAGGCAGCAATGACCGACGCCCTTGCATCCGGTGTACAAGGCGGAGAAGAAGGATTAAAGAATTTCGCTGAGACTGCATCTAAACTTGCTATTGGTGGTGGTGCAGAATTGGGCTCTGTTGTCAAAGGGTTGGGGGCTACTCTCAATGCCTTTGGCGAGACATCGGAAGAAACAGGCAGATATGCCGATTATATGTTCAACATTGTGAATGCGGGTGTAACTACTATTGATGAATTAAACTCCAATTTATCTGGTGTCACTCCGACAGCTGCAGCAATGGGGCTGTCCTTTGATAAGGTCGGGGGTTCACTTGCATTGATGACTCAAAAAGGTGTTCCAACAGCTCAATCCGTAACAAAATTAAACTCATTATTGGTTGAGTTAGCAAAACCATCTGCGGGGGTAAGTAGTGCTTTGGAGGCTGCAGGAATAAGCATGGAAGACTTCCATAAGATGATAGCTGATGATGATTTAGTAGGTGCTTTATCGACATTACAGAAAGGGTTTGAGAAAACAGGAAAGACTGCTACACAATCATTTTCGAGCTCTGAAGCTGGAGCAGCTTTCAATATCCTTATGGGTGATGTTAACATGTTGCAGGAATCTCTGGACTTCGTTTCGAATACTGTTGGTTCAACTGAAAATGCTTATGAAAAAATGGGAGATTCAATCGAGGTTAAAACTAAGCAGATGAAGGCATCCATGGACGCATTTATCATCGGAACTGTTGACAGCCTTGGAAGTTTTGGACCAGCATTTATAACATTCAGTCAATCCTTAAGTTCTATTGCACCGCAGATTACTGCATTAAGCGGGCTTAATAGTATCATTCCTGAAGGTACTCTAGACAAGGTAAAGAATCTATCTGTAAGTTTTGGTAAGAACCTTGCAGGAGGATTAGGAATTGCAACTACGGGTATGAAAGCGTTCACGGTATCTTTGATGACCAACCCTATTGTCTTGACGGCGGCGGCGGTTGCCGGTCTTGTGGTGGGGCTCTCTGCCCTATCTGACGCCCTTCATGAGACGGCAGCAGAAAAACTTGAGCAGGTAAAAGCAGAGAAAGAATCATTACAGATTCAGACGGAGACTGTTAAGAAACAGGAAACTCTAGCTCAAAGAAACATGAATCTCGTTTCTACTTTCAAAGAAATGGGTGCTTCAGCTATGCAGAACAAAGAGCTTATGCTTAGTTTAGCGAAAGCGTATCCTGGCGTCATTGATATGACAAAAAGCTACGGTTGGAATCTGAATCAGCTGATGGAAGCATCCAATAAGACTGAGGGTGAGCTTAGTAAAATGTCTGAGCAGCTTTCGAATTTAGAATTGAAAAGGATTGACTTGCAGCTCAAAGAATTCAAGGTTGAGGCAGGAGTGGCTAAGGAAGAGGTTGAAAATGCTCTTACTGATGCATTGATTTCTGATAAGACATGGCTGAATCCTGTTGGCAAGGCGGGTGAATTTCTTGGTGAAGCATTGTTCGGTTCGAGTTTGTCCAGGGACCAAGCGGAAAAGAGTGTAAAGAAATATACTGATGCGCTATACAAGGCATCTACCGAAGATGAAGTCAGGCAAGCAGGACTTAATTTCCAGATGGCTCTATATGATGATGAGTCATTTGCAGCTATGTCTGAGGAACAGAAAAACCAACAGGTAGCAAATATAGATAAGATGATGGAGAGCCTTATTAACAGCAAGAAATATGCAGCCGAAATGGATGGTAAGTTTGCAAAGGAGAGGTTATCACAAGGCAAGAGCGAGGAAGATGTAATTAAAGCTATAATGAAAGAACGAAAGAAAAACAGAGATGAAGCAGAGAAGATTGTCAAAGCAGCAAAAGAAGAGCTTAAAACAGCAAAGAATACCAAGCAGGAACTTGACGAACAGGCAAAGCGAAGAGAACTATTAGGGACATTAGCATCCGAACAGCTTAAAGGTGCTACTGAAGAATATGGAAAGGCGACGGATGAAATAACTACTCTTGAGATAAAAAGGAAAGAGGCAATAGCTTCGGGAAACAAAGAAAAAGCAAAGGAATATGAGCAGGAACTTAAAAATTTAGATGTCACAGCTTCGAGCAGCAGAAAGAAGATTGATTCTATTCAAAAAGTGCAGGAAGCAGTGAGGAAAAGATATGAGAAAGAAAAGCAGGAATCAAAACCTGCTCTCGATATTGTGAAAGAGAAAATGGGATACTATGAGAGAGAAAAGCAATATCTCATTCAAATAGCAGAAATTGATGCACGCAGGCAAAAACTTAAAATTGGTCAGGATGTTAATGAGGTTGACAGCTACAAGCTCGCACTCGAAAAGCTTAACGTTCAGAAGCAAATTAACGCTGAGTGGATCAAGGAGTTACAAGCAAAGAATTTGATACAAGAAGCTGATAATGAATTTGGATTCGAGCCAAGTGTTAATCTTAAGAAAGAGCAGAAGGAAGAAATAATAAGTCAGCTAAGAGCAATAAAGCTATCATTGGAATCAAGCGAGGTAGCTGTTTTGGATTATGATATAGATATTTCCAAGGCAAAGGAAGAACTTGAGAAAGAGCTTGAATCAATGAAGTTAGATGATTTGAAGTTCAAGATTGAAACCGATTCATTAGAACCTGAGGAATTCGATAAGATAAAAGAAAATCTTAGAATTAAGACAGGTGAAATTGAGGCACTTCTGGAGGCTTCAAAAAATAGGATTACTGCTATTGAAGAGCAGAAAAGGAAAGAACTGCAAAAGGATGGCATTAGTGATGAACAGATTAAGCAGTTAAGTACCAAATTTGATTTGGAATTGAATTTGGAGCAAAAGAATAACATTGAGTTAGTGAAGCTTCAGACTGAAAATTCAGAGAAAAGGAATGAAATCCTAAACTCATATTTTGATTCTCGATTTGAAATTACTAACACGAGGTTAGAAAAGGAGCTACAGAAATTTCAGGAAAATTATGATAAGCAACTTGAAAGTATCGGCGAACTCACGGCGGCATGGGACAATGCAACAAATATGCGTTACGACAAAGAGCAGTCAAGCTCTATTTCAGCCCTTGACAGCGAGAAGGAGCGTAAGTTAAAGCAGCTTGAAGCATTAAGCCAGGCTGAGATGTTTTCAACGATAAACCTTGAGAAACGAAAGGCAGAGATTGAGGAAGAATACCAGAATAAAAGGTATGAGCAAGAAGAAGAGTTCCGGAAAAAACGCATTGTCCAGGAAGCTCTCAGCAAGGGATTACAGGTTGAGATAGAAAGAAAGAAACAGCTCGATATAAGTTCCATTCAGTTAGAGCAGATTCAAGCTGAATTAGAGATGCTTGAGAGTAAGGAAATTAATGGACAGAAGTTAAGTATTTCTGAGAAAATGCGAGTAAGTGAGCTTGAATCTATGCTAGACAAGGTAACAGATGTAATTACAACGAAATCGAATACTTGGGATTCTCTTTATAGTGTAGCAGGAGAAAGTATTTCATCCGGCATTACAGAGTTATTTGCAGGGAATTCTGAGGCAATGGTTGAATCTTTCAGAGATTTGCTCGGTCAACTTTTTGGAGTTGCAGCAGAGGCTCTTTATGTAAAGATTGATGAAGCAGTCTTGAGTTTGGTTTTAGATTATTTGAGTAAGTCATTTGGCGACCCTCTTACGAAGTTAGCCTTTGCCCCGATATTACAGGCAACAGCCAGAGGGGCTATCCGTGCATTAGCAAATCCTATCATTGAAGGTCTGTTGAGCTTTTCTACAGGTGGTCGAATAGACCAGCCGACCATGGCTGTTATCGGTGATGGTTCAAGATTAGGTTCAATAAACAGAGAATGGATTTTCAATGATGAACAGTTAAGACAAGTGGTTGGAATGGCATCTATGAATTCAAGCACTCAGATAACAAAAGAGTTAAGGAATGTCAGAGATGCTGTTAGTCAGCAAAAATTAGTGATGGAAGTACAGGGAGAGCAACTTAGAATTTTGATGAAGAGAGCAGAAATTTCAAATAGAGCGAGAGCATTTTAGCAATGATATAACATCTACCGGACCCACCTCAGAACACATCTCCTAACACCGTAGCTCGTAGAAATACGAGCTTTTTTATGTATATCAATTATGAGGCCAAACTAAGCGAAAAAAATAACTTATTTTCTGGCATACTGTTTGCTAAGTCACGTAAATTCAATAATTTAAACCACTTAGGGACAAGCCTCATAAATGGGATTTAAGCCCTGTTCTCGATGTATCATATCTATTAATATTTACTTCTGATGGTGTAGCCGTAAACCCTTATCAATACTAAGTTTACGTTTTATAGTTTTTTGGTTACGAAGTCTCTAAGGTGATTTTGGTGGATTTTTGCCAAAGTTATCAAATTTGAGGCCAAAAAATATTTTTTCAGCTAAAAATAAATCATAAAAAAATAAATAAATATTTTCATAAATACTTGAAATATAAAGAGTTATAAGAAAATATTATTTGGTCAAAAGGTAAAAATATATTACTTTTACATCATAAGTAATTGTAATTTCAATTACTTAAATAATATTTAACAACAAATTTAAAGGACTTAAAAGATGAGTGATTTATCAATTATCGAGCAACTGAAAGAGATTCAATTCGAGATTGAAAGTCTGGTTGATGAGGCGATGAACTTGATACCCGAAGGACAAGCGAAAGAGAGAGCGAAATCCTATTGGATGCCTCACATCATTACTGCATTAAAAAACGAACATCAATGGCTTGGTGGTTCGATGGTGACTATGGAAGACACAATCAACGAATTAGAAAAGGGTAACGAAAATGACTAAGAGAGTTAAAGTGTTTCTACCGAGCTTAATTGAGGCGGCGGTATATGAAGACCAAAAGCAATTTGAGAATTTTAATTTTGACAACTTCGTAACAGGTGATGAGATTTACTTGAAAAACGGCGGAGTGGTTTATTTCGGGTTTGCTACTGAAAATGAAGTAGTGACAGTTCTTGACAAAAATGTATTATTAGCAGATTAAAAAAAAAGAGCCCTTGTGGGAAATCAGGGGCTCTAAGTGAAATATTTAAATAATATTTTTAAAGGTTAAAAAAAATGACGCAGGAAAGAGAGAATTATTTAATAGAAGTCGCTAATGACTTCGGTGTTGATGAGTATATCGTTTTCAGCCTTGCAGAAGTGTTAGGTGAAGATGAAGATTATGATGGTCTTATTATGACTTTAGAGGATTTGTCAGAAGTTGAATTCTGGGGAGGTATGTGATGTATATGATGAAGCTTGATGAAGAGCAGGTAAGAGAAATGTATTACATAAGAGAGGAAATGAAAAAATACGGAGTTAAAAAGCCCATCAGTAAACAGGTACGTGAGGCAATAGAAAAGCATATCCGAGAGCAAAAAGAAAAGCTCTGGGAGAATGCAGATGACTAAGACAAACAGCGGGGCGAAAGCCCCGCATACTTCTGCGGTAAATAAGGGGCACGGGGTATATTCCATTAAAGAGGCGTGTGAGATATTGGGTATTAGCCGGACAGGACTTCAATACTACAGGCTCGGTGGTGAATATAAAAACAAGTATAAGGGTAAGGTGAGGGTATATCAGATTAAGCCCTTACTCAATTATGGTGAAGATTGGTTTTACTGTCCGAATAAAAAACGGATTCTAATTACAGAAAATGGAATAAAGAAGATTTCCACACCACATCTACTTTTCAACAAATCAAGTTATTGAAATATTTTTGTAGAATTTGTTAGGTTAATGTAAAAAAAGTTTTATAATTTTGCAGTATAAATTTTCAGTAAATTTTCTAAAAAAATATTATGCTCAAAATATTTTGCTTTTTATTATTGCTTTTAACCTCACAGGAACTATTAAGCAATCCTATCAATACAGAGCTTGGGACACCTAAGTCTGCCGAAGCTCTCGAAGTAGTGACACACTTTGAATTTTCTTCAGGTTTCCATTGTGACTATGGAATACCCCTTTGGGTTTCCTACAACCTCAATAAAGAGTGGTTCGGTGACGTACCACGCTGGAGCAAAAACTTTATGCCAGACTCGTCACTTCCAACAGAATGCTGGATAAGACACTCTGACTATACCAATTCCGGATACGACAGAGGGCACATGGTAAGAAGTGAAGAACGGACACGGACAGCCGAAGAGAACCGTAAGACATTTTTAACGTCCAACATCATTCCGCAGAAACCTGAGCTCAACCAACAGACATGGCTCAAAATGGAATACTATGCAGAGAAACTTGCAAAGGATTCTCTCAAAGAGATGTTTATCTATGCGGGACCAATCTTTGCCAAGGATAAGCCTGTTACGATGTATAACAATAAGGTTGCTATTCCTGACAGCTGTTATAAGATTATCGTAGTAATGCCTTCGGGTTCAACCTTAAATGATGTCAATGAGAACACAGAAGTCATTGCTTGCGTGTTCCCGAATAATGACGCTAATGTCAAGAATTTCGACTGGACTACTTTCAAGACTTCTGTTTATCATATAGAGCAGAGCACAGGACTTGACTTCCTTGATAACGTTCCTGATAATATCGAGGCAATCCTTGAAGGCAGACCAACGAGCGTGCTTGACAATATTGATAGTGGGATGCTTATATATCCAAATCCTGCAAGTGACTATGTAGTGGTACCGGTTGAGAATTATACTGTTTATAATTCCTTTGGGATGGTGATGGGTAACTATACTTCATCACAGCTTGACGTGAGTGGATATCCACAAGGGGTATATTTTGTGAAAGGTGAAAATTCAATTTTAAAATTTATAAGGTAGGATTAAATTATGGCATGTCTAACAAATAGTTGTATAGAGTATTTAACAGCCTTTGGCACAATAGCAACGGTAATAGTTGCTTTGTTTAAGGATGAAATTAAAAATTTTTTTTGGAAACCAAAAGCCGACATTGAATTTAACTACAAGTACCTGAATTACTTTAAAAATAATAAAATTAATATGTTTATTCGTGTTGCCAACAAAACAAGGGCGCTCAAGTATCCATTGAGAGAAGCTACACTTTATTTAACTAGCCTGATTGATGTAACGGATGATAATCAACCTGAGGCTCTTATTAGTATCCCAACACCATTAGCTTACTGGGATTACGATAATACTAATGTTAGTGAATTCATCACTGAAACAAATATTAATGCTTATGCATATATAAAATTCTGTGAGTTTCAATCAACAAATTGTGGACGCATTTGTTCTTCTGTGCATTCGAAAATTACTATTGCATCTGGGAAAAAATATAAAATTGGTTTTATGATTGATGCGAACAATTTTGTCAGTAAAGATATAACTTATATTTTGGAATGGAAAAAAGGATTCCAAAATAATGATTTAGATATTGATAAGAATATTATTTTTAAAAGGATTACTTAACATGAATAAACTATTCTATGGAGATAATTTAGAAGTTTTGAGGAAGTACATTAAGGATGAGACTATCGATTTGTGCTATATAGACCCCCCGTTTAATTCAAAAAGGAACTACAATCAAATTTATAACAATATTGGTAAGGAAGATAAAGCTCAAGCTCAAGCATTTGTTGATACTTGGACTTGGGATATAATGGCGGAACAGGGACTAAGCGAAATAATTACAAATTACAACGGTGTGTTTACACGACAAAGTATTAATCTGATACAAGGCTTAGAAAAGGTATTAGGCAAAGGTGCTTTACTTGCTTATTTAGTCAGTATGACGCTAAGAGTTGCAGAGATATTTAGAGTGTTAAAAAAGACTGGTAGCTTTTATTTCCATTGTGATCCAACCGCAAGCCATTATCTAAAGATAATTATTGACGCTGTATTTTGTTCCCAGGGGGCTGATTTCAAAAATGAAATTATTTGGTCCAATGAGTCAGCTTCAGGTTTTAAGTCGCAAGTTAAATCAAAATATGTTCGTGGTCATGATGTTATTTTCTACTATGCTTTTAATAACTCAACTTTTAACCAACAATTCCAAACACTAGCACAATCAACAATTAAGCGATATGACAAAATAGATGATGATGGTAGAAGATATAAAATATATTTTGAAAATGATGGATCCGAAAGAAAGGTTTATCTTGATAAATCAAGTGGCAGAAAAATCTCTGATACTTGGACTGATTTACCATCATTTCAAACAGTAAATGCAAATCGTGAGTGGCTAGGTTACCCAACACAAAAGCCGGAAAGTTTAATGAGTAGGATTATTAATACCAGCTCAAATAAAGGCGATTTAATACTTGACGCTTACTGTGGTTGTGGGACTACTATATCAGTTGCAGAGAAGTTAAAACGCAAGTGGATAGGTATTGACATCACATACCAAAGTATTTCGCTTATTCTCAAGAGACTTGCCGAGCATTTCGGTCCTGAATTAAGTGATTTACAGCTAAATGGAGTACCTCATGATATGGAGAGTGCAATTGCATTAGCTAATAAGTCAGATGATAGGACCCGTAAAGAGTTTGAGAAGTGGTGCGTGCTAACATACACAAATAATCAAGCTGTTATAAATGAAAAGAAAGGTGGAGACGGTGGCATTGATGGAGTATTTTTCGCATTTGACAGAAACGATGAATGGTTAACTATTTCACGCGAGGTGATTATAAGTGTTAAATCTAATCAGTCCTTATCACCGTCAGTTATAAGAGACTTAAATGGAACTGTTGAGCGTGAAGGTGCTGCAATGGGAGTTTTAATCACTCTTTATCCTATGGATAACCTGGTAAAGGAAAGTAAAAAATATGGATTTTATCATAATAATTCCTTTAATAAAGATTATCCTAAAATCCTTGTAATCGATGTACAACAAATTCTTGATGGGGAAAGGATTGATATGGCTACCCCTGTCGAAATCCTTAAGGAAGCTAAAGGGAAAAACTTAGACCAAACAATTGATCTTGGATTTTAAAGAAATAAACGTTCTTACTAATATTTTTAAAGGTTAAAAAATGGTTTTATCAGAAGATAAGCTAACAGTATTAAATGCTGTTAAGGACAACATCTATGGGAGAAATATTCAAATTACTGATAAGGGGCTTGAAAAAATAGCTCAGAATGATAGTGCAGAAAAACTAATTTTAGTAGTTGTATGATTATTGAGGATAAACAAATGGGGCATGAGTTTTATGAAAGGTTCCCAGAAATAACTATACCTGAAACAATTAAGAACTTATTTGCATTTTCGGATGGAATTGATAAGCTACCTCTGAATAAAATCAATATATTTATCGGACCTAATAATTCCGGCAAGAGTTACTTTATTCGAGAGGTATTGAAAAATCTAAAGTGTATTACATATTATAATCCATTAGAAAATCCTGAATTATTGAAATTATGGGAGTCAAAAGTAGAAATTTATCAAAGTGAATTTAAAAAAGTATTCGATAACAGTTTGCCAGCAGAGATTCAAAATAAAACAATAAATAGAAAAATTATTAATGAAAAAAGAAAGAACTTTTTACGGATTATGTCAGATGTATTTACAAAAGATAATAATAAAACACCTGAATTATTAATACAAATCATTAAAGGCATAATAAGTAGCTTCTCTCGACAACTTGAACTAATAAATATTTCTGAATTGGGCATAAATATCGTTAATATTGAAAAAGATGCTATTATATATCTTGAAGAAATGATAACTTATTTCAATGAAAATTCATATATTATTAACAATGTAAATAGCGTTTTAATTACCCCTTATCGTGGACTTAATCCCTCTATCATAAATGGGAGTAATATATTAGTATTGTATAACGACAAATATGGATTTAGGTTCAAGGACAATGACAAGGATACAGACAGTTATTCTAGTCCTAATTTTTTTTCAGATTTTGTTCAACTAAGCTTTTATTTTCAAACAGGTACTGATTTATACCATAGAATTAGAAAACTTTTACTTACAAATAGTATTACTAGAGATAAACATAAGGCATTTGAAGACTTCTTGAAAGAGTATTTCTTCGAAGGAAAAAGAGTATCAATTACTCCTGTAGATGATGGAAACAAAAATGAATGTGAAATTGCATTGAAAATTGGAGATGATATTGATTTGAATCTCAAAGATGTGGGTACCGGTTTGCAGATGATTATGCTACTTACTTGGCCGTTATTTGCTTATGACAATGGTATGATATTTATTGAAGAGCCTGAGTTATTTTTGCATCCAAGATTTCAGAATCAATTAATGAACGTATATGCTACTCATGAAAGGAGCAAAAATTTTCAATTCTTTATTGTCACTCATTCTAACCATATAATTGATGCTATAGGTATTGAAGACAAAATCAACTTGTTTGCTTTTGAGAAACGCAAGCCGGATAGAATTGAGGTTACACAGACAAGCTATAAAGATACAAAGCCTTATGAATTGCTTGGTGTCAAGCCTAGCTCAATTGCATTAGCAAATGGCATAATTTGGGTTGAAGGACCTTCAGACAGAACATATGTCAATTATTGGATAAATCTTTTTAAACCTGTTTATATTGAACTTATTGAGGGTTATCATTATCAAATATTATTTTATGGGGGAAGCTTAATCAAGCATTTATCACCAGAGATGATGAATGATCAAAATCCAGACGGTTTAGTAGAAGATTTCATTAGAATTGTAAATATTAACCAAAATTTTCTTATTTTAGCCGATAGTGATAAAGACAGTGAAGATTCTCCATATAGTAACGCCGTCCTGAGGATTAAGGATACAGTTGAAGCTAATAAACTTTGGATAACAAAAGGAAGAACTATTGAAAACTACTTGTCTTTGGAATTGATTAAAAAAGTTCCTGCAATTGCCAAAAGGGTTAAACAGCTAAAGAACAATTTACACTTCGATCAATTCGACCATATTGTCTATAATTTATATATAGATCGGCTAAAGTATAGCCCAAATACAGGATTTGTCAAAGCTGATTTTGCAAAAAATATTATCAATTTAAAACCGGATAAAAAGGAATTTAAATTTGATATAGAAGAACAAGTCAACAATCTTTTAAATATGATTTATAAATGGAATGATATAGATCCTAAAAAAATGGAAATCAAAGAAAACTTAATTTGAACTACTTTTCATAAATTCTACTGTGTCATTCGTGTGTCAAATAAGTAGTTTTTTTTTACTTAAAGCTTGTTAAACTTTGTTAAATGATAAATAGGAAAATCACCCTATAAACCGCACCAACACTAATGAAAAAAGGCTGTGATTGATTTCACAGCCTTTCGATATTTTGCGTGGTCAGAGAGGGAATTGAACCCCCGACACGAGGATTTTCAGTCCTCTGCTCTACCATCTGAGCTACCTGACCATTGTGCTCTGACTAGAACTTCAAAAATAATACTTTTTTTCGATTTTACAAAATATTATTTCACTTTTTTATTATATACAAGCCTTCCGCTTGTGATAGGAGATTTTATTCCAGCGAGATATAGTTCCAAATAATCACCAATATCGCATACAATTCCTTCATGTTCTAATAATGGATCTGAATCCTGTGGGTCACTCCAGATTTCGACATGATTGTTCAAAATCAACGAACGTGATTTATATTTCTCCAATAGTGGTTTGAAACCTTGGTTAATAAGTAAAACATAATTTTTTGCTAAATTTGATAACAAAATTTGATTTATCTCCCCAGCTTTATATTTCCTGACAGTTAAATCATTAATACACGTAGCACCTGGCACGAAAGATGTTGGACTTATGACAGGACTCTTCTCAACATTTAATCCAATTCCTACAACCGCATCAGTTACTTTTTGGCCCTGAACTTGATTTTGGGCAATCACACCACATATTTTTTTATTATCAACCACAATATCATTAACCCATTTTATCATTGCGATTCCATTAAGAAAATCAATACTGTCGAGGGTATCAATAACTGAAACCGCTGCCAGTATTGTAAACCCGAGTCCAACCATTTGAGATTCCATCTGTGGTCTAAAGTAGCAACTAAGATGAATATTTCCTAATGTGCTTTCCCAAGGACGATTTCTAAAACCATGAAATTTTTTTCCATAGCCTGCTAAACAAACTAATTTATCAGGAAGATAACTTTTTTTGTTAATTAATCTAATTAGGGTATCAAATTGAGAACTCTCTGAATATTCTGTTACAAGTGAATATTCCCAAAAATTATCAGGTACAATATATGATGAAATGTTGCTTGATTTAATAAACTCATTAGTCCATAAATCATCTTGTATTTTGCACTCGGTTATTGAATTATTTAATTCAAAATACTCACGTGAGAATTCCGGGTTGTTAGTATATACTTTCATTTGTCATTACTATAAAGAAGCAATTCTGGAATCACGTCTTTGTTTAGCAAGCTGCCTAAGATCAACAACCTTGTCCACTTCGTCAACAATTTCAACTCCCAAAATTGTCTCCAAAACATCTTCCATAGTGATTAGCCCTTCGATTCCACCATATTCATCAACAACCATAAACATGTGTTGACGTCTGTTCAAGAATCTCTCAAGTGCTGTATCTAATTCTGCATTTTCAGGAATAAAATAGATTTCCCTAACAAAATCTTTAACTTTCAAGTTACCTTTTCCATTGAGAGCAGCAATTAATACATCCTTCGACATAGCATAACCTATAATGCCATCATCAATAGCATCACCTTCCCATACTGGAAATCTTGAATACATTTGCAACTCTTGCATTGCAGCTAACTCATCAACAGTTAAATCACTTGAGCAAGAAAAAATAACAGTCCTAGGCGTCATTACATCTGAAACTAATATTTCACTAAAGTTCATGATGTTTTTCAAGATTCTGTATTCTTCTGTATCAATAGCACCTTCCTCATGCGCAGATTCAACCAATTCACTTATTTCATCTCTGCTTTCCTCAACATCAGGTTTGCCCACAATTGATTTATTAAGAATATTGATAACATAAGTCAAAGGCTTTGAAATAAAATAAATTGAGTAAATCATACCAGATAATGCCGGTGCTAACTGATTTGCCAGCTTGATTCCAGTAGCTTGCATAAAAAATCTAAGTATGACTAAACTAATTATAAATAGAACAAAAATTGCTGTATTCAAGAGAGGGTCAATATTAGATTGAAAGTCCATGAACTTCAAAAGTAGAAATACAGAGATTGAATAGAATATAAATTCCCATATAATATAAGGATTTACAAGCTCATCAAACTCCACTTTCAATGTACGAAGTCTTTGAGCAGACTTGTAATTCTTTTCAATTAAGTCACTGATTGTGTCTTGAGATAGATAATATATTACTGCAGAAAATAGAGGGTGAATTGTCCCTATAAATAAGAACAAAATAGATAAAAATATTTCCATGAGGGAGGAAATCTCCCCTAAAAATTGCACATGATTTCAATGTAAAAATAGCATTTTTTTATTAAATAAACAAAATATCAATAACTTAAGTAATCTGTAACAAATTTGAAGATTTATAGTTATTACAATATATATTATTAGTTTTATATAATTTTCATTTTAGTTAAGATATCATTTTTTGTATTATTTCTTTTAGGATTTTTTTATGAAATATTTTCTGATACTTATTGCCTTTATGATTTCTTATGGTTCTTCGACTTCCAGACCTTTTAGGGTTGATCAAATTCCAAACGGAACAAAGTTGCAATGCCTTAATTGTCACAACAGTTCATCTGGAGGTTCATTGAACAGCTTTGGTCAAGAGGTTTTTTCAAATCATTTGACAAGTAAGAATTCATTTGGTAATGTAGTATGGTCGAATGATTTAGCTGGACTGGATTCAGATAAGGATGGATTTACCAACGGTCAAGAATTGCAAGATTCAAATGGAGATTGGAAAGTGGGATTAAGTGACCCAGGTGACAGGAATTTAGTTACTAACCCGGGTAATTCTTCAAGTTTCCCAACGAGTATAAGAGAATACTTTTCAAATACAAATTCTGGATTATTACAGGTTGCATCAATTGCACCTAACCCAATATCAGAATCTTTCAAATTAACAATAAACAGCAAGAAAGACTCATTTGTCAATATATCAATATTTGATGTTAACGGAAAAACTGTTATGAATATCCCACAAAGTTATTTCCCTGCAGGGCAGCATCAGATTAATGTCAATGTTGATGAGCATCTCAACTATTCTTTAGTTTCAGGTAATTATTATTTAATGGTATATACAGCTGATTCTTTCGATATTAAAAATATTAAAATTTGTCGATAGCCAAAGATTTCGAAAAAATTGGGGGTAGTGTAGTTCCTCATCTACCCCTGATTATAACTTCAAAAACTTTTCGTAACTTTCTCCGATTTTGATCACATAAAACCCTCTGGATAGATTAGAAACATCTATTACCATTCTTGAATCATTTGCTAAATAATATTTTGAAAATACTTCACTACCTAAGTTATCAAAAATTTTCAAAACAATATTATGAGATGTAAGCTCATCAGTATTTTCTAATTCAAAGTAAAGTATGTCATTAGAAGGGTTAGGATAAATCGCTGTAATCATTCGACTGCTATTCCTAATACTCGTAGTCATTGTTTCGAATGCCCCTGCAGATCTTGGTGATGCGTATCGGACGTTATTGTAATCTACATCAGGTTTGCCATTATAATCAATAAATCCAATAGCCGGACTTCCAACCATCAACCTAAAATCACCGGAACTAAAATTTTCAAAAGTTGGATTTTTACCAATTACCTGAGTCAAATCAGTTACAGGTAGAGCAGGACCGCTCCAATTTGAATTTTGATGATTGTACCAGAAATTACTCGTAAATTCAAAAGTGTGTGGTGCTGTATTAGGACCAATGTTCACTTCAGTACTTATATTGCCAAAATAAATTAAATTATTCATAAATTTATTTTCACCACATGGTACAAATCTATTTTCGTCAACAGTCTCCTGCAGTATTCTTAACACCCACCTAATAGGATTAATTATAGTATTGTTTATAACATCAACTCTTTGACATCCTACAAAGTTTATGGGTGAATTTGACCCAATAAAGATATTGGAATAAACCTGCAGATCTGCTGCTTCGAATTTGGCATCAATTGGTCTAAAAAAAGCTAATCCGGTACTACCGCCAAGATTTAATGTTCTCTGTCCACAATTTTCGAAATAGTTCGAACTAATTTCAATATATTGGGTTCCACCCTTAGCTTGAATTGCATTACTCCCCATATTGATAAATCTGCAGTTTTTGATAATACCATGATGACAACCAACCATATCAACACCACTGCCACCACCTGCTCCATTCACAAAGTCACAATCAATAATTTCAAATTTATCTAGACCTGACAATTTGAGTAAATCATTATTGCCGCTTGCGTTCATATCTCTAAATATGCATTGAGCAAATGTCAAATTGGTAGTAGGACTGTCGTAAGTTCCACCATCATCAACATTTAGACCATTACCGGTTTGCTGCTCAAATATTATTCCTTTTATCACCAAGTATCTAGCATCTGTGAACTGTATTGCATTTGTACCCCCACTTATTACTGGGGTATGAAGCACATCTGCAATTATATAAATCGGATTATCAGCAGTTCCTTGTAAGTTTTCGATGTACATACCTCCGGGGTAATTGCCTTCCCTAACCAAAATTGTGTCACCCGGAGTTGCAACAAAAGCAGCAGTTTGAATATTCGAGTGGGCCTCACCCTGACCAACATAAATTGTCTTTGAGTAAATATTCTGCAAACTTAACACGAAAATGCAAATAATCAAAATTCTCAACTCACACCTCAATTTTAGTTTAATGAATCAGTTAATCTCTTCAAACTCACCGATTTGTTTGTTTTTTCTGCAGTTATCCCAGTTAAAATACCTGCCGTTCATAGCAATATAAACACCTTTGGGTAGAGTTTGAACATAAGCAATTGCAGCTCCTAAGTTGAACAGTCCGTCAGAGCTTCCAAATTTATATGGAATCATTGCGCCTGTTAAAACAATTGTCTTATCAACGACAGTACTTGCAATTACTTTAGCAGTTTCTACCATAGTATCTGTGCCGTGAGTAACAATTATTTTATCATACTCACTTTTTAGACAATTTGTAGCAATTAGCTCTCTATCCTGGTCTGTCATCTCGATGCTGTCCATCATCATTAAGGTACGTACTTCAATTGGTGCTTTGCATCTGCCCAATTTTAGCATTTCATTCAAATGTGTATCTTTAAAATACAAAGAACCATTCAATTCATTATATTCTTTATCGAATGTTCCGCCTGTTACAAATATTCTTATAGCCATTATATCAAAATATTATTAGTTAAATATTACAAAGAAAAATGTAATGCAAAAATATCATTAATTTACATCACAAAATAAAAATTATTATCATTTTCTGATTAGATATATACTTGCCAAAAAAAAAAAATAAGTTGCCGAAGCAACTTATTTCTAATAAATCCAGAACATTTATGTTTGGTTTCGAAATTATTTCTTTCTTGGATTTCCGGTAGCGTTTAACTGTGTGCCGTTGTTAATACTCAATCTTGCGATATCTCTTGAGCTCAACCTGCGACCGCCAATAAAATTTCTTTTATAGTAAGAACTTTCTAGTGAAGATACTGTAACACCATACCTTGAACTTGCATGAGCAAATAGATTATCACCAAGATAAATGCCTACATGAGAAGCAAATCTCCTTGAATATGTATGGAAAAATACTAAGTCACCGAATTGCAGATTTTTTCTGGAAATTTTTTGGCCAACATTAACTTGCTCTCTTGCAACGCGAGGGAGCATGATTTCTGCAGATTGGAGAAATATTTTTTGGGTAAATCCTGAGCAGTCAATTCTGTCTCTGGTTGTACCTCCAAACCTGTAAGGAGTACCAAGCCACTCCATAATTGTGTACATCAAATCTGATTTTGGAATACCTGCAACAGTCATTTCATCTACTCCATCATCATCAATAAATGTTAGCCACATATTTTTAAAATTCTCAAGGTCAACAGCAACGTCATCTTCGGCTTCTAGCTCTTCGATATTTTCTCCGAGGTCACCATCAACCGTTAGAATTTCGCTGTCATCATTCAGAATAGTGTTTAAATTTGTGGAATCATTAACTAATGCGGGCTCGAGACCTGCAAGCTCTGATACTTCTTCAGATGTTGACCTGATTATATCAATGGCTTGCTGACGAGTTTTGGTAGGATTATAGCTTCTTTTTTGTTTACTTTTGTATTTACTTCTTTTCTTTCTAGCGGCTTCGACATCGCTGATATTTACTAACAAAAATACAAGAGTAAACAAAATAATGAAGAAAGACTGTGAGGATAAATGTGCTTTTAGTTTCATTCACTCACCATCATTAAGTTATTAAAAAGTTTATTTATTGCTTTGTAAGTCATTAATTTATATTTACTTTACAAAATATTTAGTTAATATTTATAAAACTGAATAAGCATCAAAAAACACTTAAAAAAAACAAAACTGTGCAGTTTTTTACACAGAATCGTAATACAAATAAACAAAAAAAAAATCACATAGCAAATTTTTCTAAGTAAATTATAAGTAATTTTTATTTTTTTTTTTCAACATGATGTTCATTTTGTAATGAAAATCAATTTTTACATTAATCATTTCATTTAAAAAAAATTAGCTAATTTTGTAATTATTATATTATCAATTTTTTCGGAAAAAGTAAAATGAGATTAATACTATTAATTATTTTTTCAATCACTCTTATTGCATGCAGTATGGATAAAAAGCAGACAGGTACATCAGAGCAAAATGCTAAAACCTTTATCAGAAAAGCAACTATTGAGAAAACTATTGACTCTTTAAAAAGCAAAATGGAATCACCTGATATGTTGCGTATTAGCAAAGGTGTCAAGCAAGTAGCGGAATTTTGGACTAAGGAGGATGGTAATGATGATGATTTTATGAATTATTGTGTCGAAAACTTTATCAATTCTGAAGAAGAGCTTAGTTTGGCATTCGAGACAATTCAAAAGAATTTTGAAATCCTGAATGGACATTTCAACAAAATCAGCCTTTCCCTAAAATTTGCACAACATATTGATGAGGGTGATGTTACTCCACTCGATATTATGTTTGGTGGTTACGAACCATCATCAAACTTGCAGGATGACCTTTTCAGCAACAAAATTGCTTTTTATATTCTATTGAATTTTCCTCATTATACACTTGAGGAAAAAAATAACTTGGGTAAGAGCTGGACACCGAAGCAATGGGCTTATGCCAGAATAGGTGATATTTTTTCTTCAAGAATACCTGCAGAATTAATGCTAAAATTTGGTGACCTTAACAACAGATGCGATAACTATATTGCGAATTATAATATCTTTATGGGCAGTGTAATTGACAAAGATAATGCAGTTAATTTCCCTATTGATATGAAATTAATTTCGCATTGGAATCTTCGTGACGAAATAAAATCAAATTACAAGAGCGAAAATGGTATTAACAAGCAGAAAATTATTTTTGAAATAATGAAGAGAATAATCAATCAGGAAATACCCCAAAATGTAATTAATAATGGAAACTTAAAATGGGAACCTTTCGAAAATAAAGTATATGAAGGCGACAAAGAGATTAAATTTACTACTGAACCTGATACCAGATATCAATACTTACTTGATAACTTTAAAATGCTTTCAGCTATGGATAAGTATAGTCCGTTTTACCCGACTTATATTGACCGAAAATTTAACCAGGAAATGGAAATGCCTTTCGAAGAAGTAGAGAATATTTTTATTGAATTAATTTCTTCGGAGCAGGCAAAAGAGGTTGGTAAGTTTATTAAAGAAAGACTCGGACGCGACTTAGAACCATTTGATATTTGGTATGATGGATTCAAGTCCAGAAGCAATATTTCAGATGAAGAATTAACTAAAATCACAAGTCAAAAATATCCTGATAACAAGGCATTTAAAAATGATTTACCTAATATTTTAAGTAAACTTGGATTTAGCAAAGACAAAGCCTTATATTTATCGGAAAAGATTGAAGTTGATGCATCGAGGGGAGCAGGACATGCCTGGGGTGCTCAGATGAAGGGTGAAAAAGCAAGACTACGCTCAAGAATCGGTAAGTCAGGAATGGATTACAAAGGATATAATATTGCTATGCATGAGTTTGGACATAATGTAGAACAGACTTTTTCTTTGTACAACGTTCCAGAATATATGATAAACGGCGTTCCTAACACAGCATTTACCGAAGCAATGGCATTCATGTTCCAACAGAGAGATTTGAAAGTATTGGGCATCAAAAACAGCAATCCTGATGAAGAATATATGCATTCTCTTGATGTTTTTTGGTCATCTTATGAAATTATGGGTGTTGCACTTGTTGATATGTATATTTGGAAGTGGCTCTATGAAAATCCGAATGCAGATGCCGGAGAACTCAAAAATGCTGTACTTAAAATTTCAAAAGAAGTATGGAATAAATATTATGCACCGGTTTTCGGAGTTAAAGACCAGGAAATTTTGGCAATTTACTCGCACATGATTAGTTATCCTCTTTATCTTTCAGCATACCCACTTGGTCATTTGATTGAATTTCAGCTGGAACAGAATTTTAAGTCTAAAAACTTTGGAGAAGAAGTTGAAAGAACAACCACAATTGGTAGAGTTACTCCTAAATCATGGATGATGAGTGCAGTTAATTCAGACCTTTCAGCAAAGCCGGTTATTGACGCAGTTAAGGAATCAATCAACTACTTCAAAAACAAATAATTTATTTTAGACTGAGTTGGCTCAAAAGTATATATATAATTTTTTATTTTGCTAAGTTACATTCCTCAATAGAATGGAAAATGACTTTTGAGTCAACTCAGATTTGATTTGAAAATGATATACGGAAAAACAACCGTAGCTAAAAATACCGTAAGATGAAACAGAAATTTTACACATAACATTGTAATTAAATTTTTACGGTATAAATCACATACTTATTTTTATTTTTGTATTTTGTAAATTAATTCAACAGAGTATATATTTATGGAATTTGGACTCAGGAACTTAATATTTATACCAATATTTATAATAGCATTTGCTTTCTTTATAAAAAATGTACTTAGATTAATATCATATCTGAAGCTAGCGCAACCAGATAACAGGTTTGCTGATATTGCTGCAAGAATCAAACAAACACTTATAATTGCTATAGGCCAAACAAAAATTTTGCGTGATAAAACTGCTGGACCTATACATGCAGGCATTTTCTGGGGTTTCTTAATTTTGTTGTTTTCTGCAACGAACTCAATAATGGCAGGACTTTTTGGAGTAAATGATTTTTTTGGTTTTTTGGGACCAATATATTCGGTTATTACTATTCTGACTGATATATTCTGTTTGGCGATCATTATTGCTGTTAAGTGGGCCTGGTGGCGAAGATACATATTTAAAGTACGAAGGTTACAGGTTGAAGCTGAAAAGGTAGAAGCAGCTATGATACTGTTAATGATATTTACTATAGTATCTGCATTATTAATTGAGAATGCTACAGCAACAGTAATGTATAGCTCAACATGGTCAGTCAGACCTATATCATCAATCATAGGCTCAATTCTGCCTGTGAGTTCAGTTCCATTTCTTCACGAGTTAGGTTTCTGGATACATATTATCTTTATACTTGCCTTTATGAATTACTTGCCTTATTCAAAGCATTTACATGTTCTTACATCAGTGCCAAACGTTTATTTTTCAAATTTGGGTCCGGTTAATAAGCTTGAGAAAATAAATTTTGAAGATGAGACGATAGAAAAGTATGGAGTTCAGGATGTGGACGATTTCAAGTGGAAAACACTGCTTGATGGCTATACCTGCACACACTGTGGACGATGTACAAGTGTTTGTCCTGCAAATACAACAGGTAAAGTACTTGATCCACGACAAATTATTATCGAAATTCGAGAAAGAACAATGGATAAAATGCCGTTGATGATAAAATCACAAAGTGGACAAACATTATCTGAAGAAGAACAAAATACTCTTGATAAAAAGTTTATTGGTGACTATCAAAATATTGAAGCTTTGTGGCAATGTACTACTTGTGGCGCCTGTATGCAAGAGTGTCCGGTTAACATTGAACACGTTCCTGCAATTGTGGATATGAGACGCTCATTGGTAATGATGGATTCCGAGTTCCCTACATTTTTACAGAATACATTCGGAAATATAGAAACCAATGCAACACCATGGGCTTTTTCGCCAGCAGAAAGAGCAGACTGGGCTGATGGCACAGGAATTCAAATAGCTGCGGATAATCCAGAATTTGATGTGTTATTTTGGGTAGGTTGCGCTGGTAGCTTTGACGATCGTGCAAAGAAAGTATCCGTGGCTTTCAGCAAACTTATGCAAATAGCTGGTGTCAATTTTGCAATTCTTGGCACAGAAGAACAGTGCAACGGAGATGTTGCGCGAAGAACCGGCAACGAGTATTTGGCAGACATGATGGTAAAAGCAAACATCGAAACACTATCACAATATAAGTTTAAAAAAATTGTGGCTACTTGTCCACATTGTTTTAATACTCTTAAGAATGAATACCCATCTTTTGGAGCTAATTACGAAGTAATACATCATTCACAATTTATTATGGAGCTTGTAAAAGAAGGTAAACTCAGCCCGGGTAAGCATGGTGCAGAAATTGATGAATTTACTTATCATGATTCGTGTTATATGGGAAGATATAATAACATTTATGACGAACCACGCAATACTCTTCTATCTGTTCCGGGTCTAAAAATTAAGGAAGTTAACAGGTCAAAAGACAAAGGTCTTTGCTGTGGTGCCGGTGGTGGGCAAATGTTTTTGGAAGAGGATCAGGGAAAACGCGTTAACATCGAACGCACTGAAGAACTTTTGGAAACAGGCGCTAAGACTATTGCTGTCAACTGTCCATTCTGTATGACAATGATAACTGATGGAGTTAAAGCCAAAGAAGCTGATGATGTTAAAGTTAAAGATATTTCTGAAGTAATTCTTGAAAGTATAGAATCTTGAAAAAAAACCTCAGTAGCAACAATTTTGAAGTAACAATATTCACCGATGGTGCTTGTATAGGTAATCCCGGACCGGGTGGATTCGCAGCAGTACTGTTAAGTGGAGACCGCAGGAAAGAAATTTCAGGCGGTTTCCGGCTTACTACAAATAATCGTATGGAAATTCTTGCTGTAGTTGAAGCACTCAGAGCTATCAATAAAAAGAAAAGATTCAAAATTAAATTATATTCTGATTCATCTCTTGTAGTTAATTCCATCAACAAAAGATGGATACACTCGTGGCAACAAAACGACTGGAAGAAAAGTGATAAAAAACCCGTTTTGAATAAAGACCTTTGGATACAATTAATGGATGAGTTAAAACATCATGAGGTTGTATTTGAATGGGTAAAAGCGCATGCTGGAATCAAAGAGAATGAGAGATGTGATGAACTTAGTAAGTTTGAAGCTTCGAAAGACTCTCTTCCTGATGATGTCGGATATATCTCAGGTAACAAAAGCACTGTTTAATTAACACTTGAGTGTGATTTTTTTACCGTCAAATCAGAATAATTATTCTTAGATACCTGTTACAAATTCATTTACAGTTAGTTCTATGAATATGAACAATAAAATAGGTAACAATAAATTTGGAAATCACATTGATTCTTTGATAATCCTAACTCAAATGTCCTAGTTTTCAAAGAAAATGGTTTAATTTTAGACCCACTTTACTCAAAAAAACAAAAGTCATATAGACAATCAAATTAAAAACGCTATTAGAGCTATTAAAAAATAGTCCTGACTTAATTTAGGGGAGAGATAACCTTTTTCTCCCCTAAATTTAATAGCAATCTTGAAGTTAAATTTCACTCATCATCTGATTCTAGCTCGTTTTTACGTAACACCTTACCGACAGAAAATATTGAAAGTCCTATAACACAAGACCAGGCTAGTATCATGAATGCTATACCTAAAGGAGTAAATTCTGTGCTCATTTAACAAATCTCCTAAACATTATGATAATTATATTTATGCTTATTAATCTTCCAAGCTTTGTAAACCAACCAGGTAAATCCAGCATACAATAATACCATCATTATCCTTGCACCCCACAAATAAGTTACATTCTCAGGTGGTTGATTTTTCATTAACAAAATTGGGATAGCATCAACAAAAGTCCAGTATATGAGAATAAATCCAATATAAAGTGGAGTTACATACTTCATTACATAATAAACAATCTTAGGAATCCTGATATCAGCACCTTTATTAATCTCTTCCCAGCCTTTATCCATTCCATAAATCCAAGCAAAAACAATAACTTCTGACAGTGCCACAATCACTAACCCAAAAGTACCTGCCCAGTAATCCATCTCATCTAAAAAACCATATTTTAGGTAGAATACAACGAATTGGACACAAAAGAATAATCCTGCACCTACAATAAATACACTTTTACGATGAGAGAAATTGAATTGTTCCTTTAGGAACGAAATAACCGGTTGAGCCATGGCAACAGATGAAGTTATTCCTGCAAAAAATAATAAAATGAACCATATAAATCCTAAGATATTTCCAAATGGTAAATCCTGGAATACAACCGCCATAGATACAAAACCGAGATTAAAAGAGCCTCCCTGCGCAATCATTGTGGCTGTACTGAGACCAAAAAATGCAACTGCAATAGGTATAGCAATCGAACCACCCAATACTACTTCAACAAATTCATTTATTGATGCAGTCGCAAGCCCACTCAGAGCTATATCATCTTTTTCCCTCAAATAACTTGCATACGCTTGCAAAGTTCCCATACCAACACTCAGAGTAAAAAACACCTGCCCTGCTGCAGCAAGCCAAATTTTCGCATCGCTGAGCGCAGAGAAATCAGGATTCCAAATGAAAGCAAAACCAGCCCATACACTATTCTCCGGCTTTGATGGGTCGGGAGTACCGATAAAAAACACATATATTGCCAGGAAAACACCAAAGACAAGGAGAAGCGGCATAGCAATCTTTACAAATTTCTCAATACCACCCTTGATACCATGATAAAGAATATAAAAATTTGCTGCAATAGTAATCAAAAGGAAAATATATGCGGTACCAAAACCATCAAAATGTCCTGATTCAATACCCTGATAACTCCTTAAAAAAGAATTCATCTCAGTAATGCTATGCTCACCGAAGTACCCTTTTGTAAGAGAAAAATATGCAAAACCAAGTGTCCAGGATTCAATGTAACAATAGTAAATCAGCACGATACTGGAAACGAAAAGACCGGATACACCAAGATATTTAGCAAATGGATGATTCCATAATGTGTCGAACATTCCTGGCAAAGAGCCATGATTGTGCCTACCACCATATCTTCCCGTTGCCCATTCGATCCACATTAATGGGATAGCCAGCAAGAAAAAGGCAATAAAATATGGTATCATAAACGCACCACCACCATTCTGAGCCGCTTGCACAGGAAATCTTAAAAAATTGCCTAAACCAACAGCATTGCCTGCCATTGCCAAAACCAGCCCTATTCTACTTCCCCATCGTTCTCTATTCGACATAATTATCCAATTCTATTAGTTACAATAATTGTTGAAATCTTTAGGAAAATGTATTTGTCAGACTTACAAAGTAAAGACTTTTTTGATTAAATACAAAAATTATCTTGCATTTTTAATTCAATAATTCAGAATAATCTAAAATGTCAGCAGATTTGAATCTGTATATCACTTCGTTAACTGCTTGTTCTTCCAAAACAGGAATTTTATCTTTTTCTATGCATATTGCTTTAATTTCAATTTTTGTTTTTTTTGAGTTTGAATCTGTTGCAAAAAAGAACAGTAATGTTCCCCAATTTAGCAATGATGTATTAAATATACTCACCAAAACTGAATATTGCTCATTTCTGTCTAATATTTTAAAATTTCTGCTAACTTTGATTGATTCAACTAAAATATTTAACGAATGTGTTTTATTCTGAAATGATTCAAATTGTGAGACTGTAGTAAGTTGGGTCATTAAATTTTCATTTAATATTCTGTTGTAATATTTGAAAACTCTCCAGTTTAGGTAGTGATACAAAGCAAGAAACATAATTAATGCTGAAACTACACCACTTGGTATTCCTACATAAGAGTTATGTAAAACAACAATCAAACCGGCTGCAAATACACCGTAAGCAATTGAAATAAATAAATTTATGAGCAGATAAACTAACTTATTGTATCTCATTTAAAAATCTGCTTAAGGTTTATCAAAATGGTGATAATCTTTGAGAGAAGTCCAATCACCACCCCATCGCCATCCATTAGACTTAAAAAAAGTAACCGGTTGAAAATCGTTTTTTAATGTGCCTTTTACATTTGGATTGTAACTGCACCCTTTTGGAGAAATCTTACCGTCATTATATATGACAGGATTATTCCTTGGATTAATATCAATTGCCCTCCCGGTTGCATGATGGGAGAGTCGTTCAGTTCCTGCTACAAACCTGTAATTGAATGCAGATGTATTATTTTGTTCCATTGACTCATTATCATCCCAATCATATTTAACAATTGGAATTACTTTTTGTACCGGAAACTTTTGCTCCTTTATTATTTTAAATGCTTCAATTACATCATCTTTAACCGCTATATTGACAACAACTTGCCCCCTGTGCAATTTTCCATCAAAACTAAAATACTCAACATCCACAAGAGTTAATGAGTCAATTATTTTTTTTGGTGCTTTAGTACCTTTGATTGCTTCTTCAAAAGTCATTTCTGAATCAATAATCACTTCTTGGGACTGTACAAAATAAGTTTGTAGAACAGCGATTATGATGAATATTAAAATGCTAAATCTTATCACAATTATTTCTCCGGTGGTGGTGGTGAACTAAAAAACATAGACGAAGGATTATCAGTTAGTGAGCGAAGAGTATTTTGAAGTAATTTGTTGGTTCGAACTAATTCATCAGTCAATTCCTGCACACTTAATATTGAAGATTCGGCTCTAAATCCTAAATTCCCAATAACTCTATTTGTATGAGACATTGATGAATCGTATTTTGCATAAAATTTTTCCATATAAGCGGGCAGTTGTAAACCCTCAATTTGAGCATTTATTTCTTCAACCGCGTCCTCAACCCTGATAGTAGCTTTTTTAAGACTAAGAGCAGCCTCATCAATATCTGTTATTGCGCTTGAGTTGTCAGCTCTTTCTAACAGTTGCCTGAGATGTTCTGAGCTCTTGGCTAAGTCTTCCAAAATCATGGTTAGCTCTTTTTTCTTAAAAAAATCTGTTGAAGAAGAAAGAAAATCAAGGGTTTTCTTGTTTAGTTCATACACATTAAGCTGCATCAAATTATTCATAACCTGCTGGGCAGCAATGGTCATTTCTTCAATACCAGAAGGTGCCGACCTAATAAGAGTATAAGGCGGGCTAAACTCAAGTTTTGGATATTTATATGCCATTTCAAAATTTGTAGGGTAATGTAACTGCAGGAATTTACCGCCGGCTATACCCGCCATAGAAGTTTGTACTCTGAGAGCAGTATCAATTTTAATTTGCTTATCAATTTGAAATACAACTTCTACCAACATACTGTCCGGTGCAACTGAAATACTTACGATTCGACCGCAAGGTACACCCTGATATTTAACGGCTGATCCTTTATCAAGCCCTTCGACAGAGCTATCAAAGTAGGTTACATAATAGGTTTGTTCTTTTAATATCTGACCCACACCCAGCCAAAATATCAACCCCAATACTATTATCAACCCGGTAATGATAAAAAGTCCTATTAAAAAAGGACTTGCACTATTTTTCTTTCTATTCATTATGCAACTCTCCTAAGTCTTGAAATATGCATAGTTCAATCTACTTCAATAACTAATTCCCTAACGTTAACATCCGGACCTATATTTTTGAATAAATTTCTATTCAAAAAATACTTTCCTTTCTTTTTAGAATAAATTTTTAAGTTCAATCTCTCAATTATCTTTTGATTGTTTCCAGTAAATGACATCGAATTACTTTTATCAATCACTTGAAACTCTAAACCATCGATATTAGTTAAGCTAAAATCATTAATGATGTAATTAGCTGTTATTGAAATTTGCAATGAATCCCCCAGGTTAATTTTTGAGTTTTTTAAGGAAAATGTTATTTCCTTTGGGTATCCAATTTTGGACTTTGATTCCTCTGCAACTTTAACAACCAGAGAATTAGATGTAACAATGCAATCCTCCATTTTGATATTATAAGGTCCAATCTCAAATTCACCGGGCTTAAGTGCTTCAATAACAATCTTATTCTCGAACACATAAGGGTTTACTAATTGATTACGTCTGGAAAATGTCGAGTTACCAATATATTTCCCATTTACATCTTTTACAATATTTGAAATTAAACTTTCAAGGTTATCACCTTTTAATTCGAGCTTCATTATTATAAAGTCGCCAACATAGATAGTATTATTTGTTTCACTTGTCAGAACAAGTTGATAGTTACAATCATCAGAATGAACCTTGATATTCGAAATTGTTAAATGTAATAATACAGTAATAACTATTTTGTTCATTATTTTTGCCTATACTCTATTAAAAAATTCAAAGACTTTTGGGTTTGATTCGAGGTTTTTGAGGTAGTCAGGTGTACCTTCTGCCAAAATACCTTTTACTGATTTATCCAACATGATAATTCTGTGCGAAATATTCAGAATACTTGCTAAGTCGTGAGTGACAATTATCATTGTAGTACCAAAAACCTCATTAATTTTCATTATCAATTTATCTAATGATGCTGCCGTTACAGGGTCGAGACCTGATGACGGTTCGTCAAAAAAAAGTATATCAGGGTCCAAAGCCATAGCTCTTGCCAATGCAGCACGTTTCTTCATACCACCGCTGATCTCAGATGGATAGTAATTTCGGAAACCAGTCAATCCTACTGAGGCAAGCTTAATATCAATAATTTTATCTATTTCATAATTATCCAAATCAGTATAATTCTCAAGTACAAGTTTAATATTCTCAGCGATTGTCATTGATGCAAACAACCCTCCAGATTGAAAAAGTACGCCAAACTTCGATAAGATTCTTTTGCGATCGATATCTACAGCATTAATAAAATCTATACCATCAAATAAAATATCACCTGTCTCAGGTATTTCAAGCCCTATTAATTGTCTAAGAAGTGTACTTTTGCCACAACCACTACCTCCAACAATTACAAATATTTCTCCCTTCGAAATTTCAAATGATACATTTTGTAAAACTGTCAGGTTGCCATAAGATACAGTAATGTTCTTTACTTCGATTATTGGGTTATTAATACTCATACCCCTATCGCCTGAAATATTAGAGTAAAAATTGCATCTGTGAGAATAATCATAAACACCCCTGCCACAACAGAACCTGTAGTAAATTTGCCCACAGCATCAGCTCCGCCACTTACATTCAATCCCTTGTAGCAACCAAGCGAAGCAATCAAAAATCCAAAAACCACGCTTTTGATTAAGCCAGTACCGATATCCCACAATGATAAAGCTTCCTGCAGTCTTAGAATGAAACCGGATGTAGTAACATCAAGTGTTGATAATGCTGCTAACAACCCACCAACAATTCCGATAACATTGCATATTACAACCAGTAACGGCATTGCTAAAGTTACAGACAAAACTCGCGGTAACACTAAAAAGTCATAAATATCGAAACCCATTGTCTTAAGTGAATCAATTTCTTCAGATACTTTCATGGTTCCCAATTCAGCAGCATAGGCCGAACCACTCCTGCCAGCCACAAGTATTGCAACCATCAATGGAGATAATTCTCTTGTCAGCGATATACCTATCAAATCAGCAATATAGGAATCAGCACCAAACTGCTTAAGCTGCAGTGCTCCTTGATAGCCGGTTATTAATCCAAGTAAGAAAACTATTAGGGCTGTGATGGGTAATGCCATAACACCCGACTGGGTAAAATGAGCCGGAAAATCTTTCCAACGAACATTCCCTGGCTTCACAAACATTTTTGAAAAGTTAATGGATAAATCACCAAAGAAGGAGATAAAATTGTAAATATCTCCAAATATTCTAATCATTACATTGCCAATAAATTCAATATGGGACCTGATAACTGATTTTTGTAAACCAATATTTTCAACTTCAGCTTGCTTAACAGATAATAATGAACGAACAGAGTTAATTGATGAACTACTATTTATTACTACAAACTCTTTATTACTAGATAATGAAAATTGTTGAATTTTATCCAAAAAAACTAAAATATATGAATCAAAATCATCAACATTATCTAAGTCAACTATTATATTATTAATAGAATTATCAACAGTGATATTCCTGATAAATTCTCTATATTGTGAAGAGTTACTCTTTTTGACAGGCACAATAGGTATTATTATCATAGATTGATGAGTAATATCTGTTTTGCAGCAATTAATATTTGACTCTTTTTTGCTCATAAATTTGCGAAAAAACAAATTTGAATTTTTGAATAAAAAAAAACTCAATTTAACAAAAATTATCGTCATATTAAAAAGTATGTTTATCTTTAAATTCTTTTGTATGCCATTTGTTAAATTTTTATTTAGATAAATGAATATTTTATTAGCATCATCTGAGGTTGCACCATTTGCAAAAGCCGGTGGACTAGCCGATATTGCAGCTTCCTTGCCCATTGAATGGGCAAAATACGGACAAAATCCTATTGTAGTTATGCCAAAATATGGTTTTATAGATACAGACAAGTATGGCTTTAAACTTACTGACATTACCATTGTTGTGCCTATGGGTTACTGGCACGAGTATGCAAGATTGTGGGAAGGCTATTTACCCAATAGTACTGTTCCGGTTTATCTGATAGAACATAATATATATTTCGACAGAAATGGCATTTATGGAGATCCGATAGAGTATGGCGATAACGACAGAAGGTTTATTTTTTTCAGCAGAGCAGTATTTGAAACTGCAAAGGCTGTAAATTTCCGGCCTGATATAATTCATGCTCATGACTTTCATACAGCTTTCAGTATGGCTTTTTTGAAATCTTATTATAATCAGGAGTGGTTTTTCTCTGAAACTGCAGGTGTTTATACAATTCATAATCTTGCATATCAAGGGTGGTTTAATCCATCAAATGCAATGCTTTATTCTGGTTTTGGAATGAGCCAATTCTATCAAGGCTCCTGGTTCGAAAAGAACACATCAGTTAACGCAATGAAAATAGGTATAATGTTCGCTGATAAAATTACCACAGTTAGCCCTACCTATGCAAAAGAGATTCGATACCCTTATTACAGCGAAGGACTTCAAGATGAGTTAAATCTTAGAGGAGCTGACTTGGTTGGAGTTTTGAATGGCGTTTATTATGATGAATGGAATCCGGCAATTGATGATAACTTGTATTTGAAATATTCGGACGGGCAATTTGAAATAAAACAAAAGAATAAACTTGAATTTTTGAAGGAGCATGGAGTAAGCGCTGAAGATAATTTGGATTTACCATTAATAAGCATGGTTTCGCGTTTAACCGAGCAAAAAGGCATTGACTTAATTACATCAAAATTAGAGTACTACTTATCCGAAGGAATGTTCAGATTTGCTCTTTTAGGAACAGGCGAAAGCAGATATACTGACTTTTTTAGATATTTAGGATGGAAGTATCCTAATCTCGCTTTTGTTAATATTGGATACGATAATACACTTTCCCATAGGCTTTTCGGTGCATCTGACTTTTTTTTGATGCCCTCACGATTTGAACCATGCGGCTTAACTCAGATGTATGCAATGAAATATGGTACAATTCCAATAGTTCGTATTGCAGGTGGATTGGCTGATACTGTCGAAGAGTATAATCTGGAAACTAATAAAGGTAGTGGTTTTACTTTTTGGCAATATAATGCAGAAGACTTCGAAGCATCAATAAAACGGGCAATTTCAATTTATAATCAACAACCACATTGGGACAACATTAGGAACAATGCAATGTCGAATAATTTCTCTTCTGCAAAATCAGCACTTGAATATCTTAAAGTTTTTAAATGGGCAATTGAAAAAGTGAGGTAGCAATGATTAGATTTGTGTCGAATACAATTCAGGTTCATGTTGCCGCCTATTTCGAAGAATACCAGGTTTACAAATTTTTATTACTCAAGAGAAGTATGCATGAAGTAGTTTATCCTGGTATATGGCAAGTTATAACAGGAACCATTGAAGGTAATGAAACAGCCGTGATGACTGCATTGCGTGAAGTAAAAGAAGAGACCGGTTATAGCCCATTGAAATTATGGACGATACCTTACATAACCAGATATTTTTCACCTAAACACGATACAATACAGGCATCTCCCGTATTCGGAATGCTTATTGACCCTGTTAATCCTGTAGTTTTGTCTGACGAGCACGAAAGATTCGAATGGCTGCATTTAGATCTTGCAATGGAAAAATTAGTTTTGCCATCTCACAGAGAAGCAACTAAAATTTTTCATGAATTCATCTTGGCTTCCGGGAGTCAAGACTTATTTGAGATTAAGCACTTTTAAAATGATATATTTAAGTTTTTTTGAATTATAAAGCAGCAGAAAATGTCAAACTTTAAGATAGCCTCGGTTGTAGTTACCTACAACAGACTTCAATTGTTGCAAAAAGTAATCGAGGCACTCCGTAACCAAACACACAAACTTGATGCAATTATTGTTGTAAATAATTCAAGTACAGATGGTACAGAGGAGTGGTTGAACCAACAAAATGACTTGACTGTTATTAAGCAGGAAAATCTCGGAAGTTCCGGTGGCCAATATACAGGATTCAAAACGGCTTACGATTTGGGTTTTGATTATATTTGGGCAATGGATGACGATGTGTTCCCGGATAAAGATTGTCTTTCAATCCTATTGTCTTTTGTTAAACCTAAAAATACATTATTTCCTGTTAGAATAACATCAAAGGGCAATCCTCTGTTGTATGAAACAAAGAAATTTAACCTGACAAATCCTTTTAAGGGTATATGGAAGGAAATCATAAGTGAAAATGACATTAAGAATGATTATGTTCTAATTGATGGTCCTACATTCGAAGGACCATTCATGAGTCGTGACTTAATCGAAAAAGTGGGATTGCCTGAGAAAAAATTCTTCATTTTTGCTGACGATACTGAGTATTTCCTGAGAGCATCAAAATTTGGATATAAAAACCTGCTCATACCATCTGCTAAACTTCATAGAATGATTGATATCGGTGATGAAACAGATTTAGGTTGGAAACACTTTTTTATGCTCAGAAATATAATAGCTGTAGATGTTTTGCACGCATCAAAACCGGTAAGATTTATCAGACCTTTTGGCTATCTTTACAGGTATCTCACTTACAGCAAAAATTTTTCTCAGGTAATTACTTCAATTAAAGCTTTCATAGCAGGATATTTTTATAAATCGGATAATTAAATAAGTAAGGTGGCAGCAATGAACTTGATAAATTCAAAATTAAATACAAAATCCGAAGAATATAAGAGTAATTATGATAATTTAATTAAACTTACATCTGAACTGAATGAAAAACTTGAAAAAATAAAACTTGGAGGACCCGATTCTGCAAGAAAAAGACATACCGATAGAGGCAAGCTTTTGGTCAGAGATAGAATATCAACTTTATGCGACAAAAATACTCCATTTTTAGAACTTAATGCTCTTGCTGCATTTAACATGTACGATAATGAAGCACCTTCTGCAGGTGTCATTTCAGGTATAGGAGTGATAAACGGCAGAGAGTGTATGATTGTTGCAAATGATGCTACTGTCAAAGGTGGTACTTATTTCCCAATGACAATCAAAAAGCACATCAGAGCTCAAACTGTAGCTATGGAAAACAATTTACCTTGTATTTACCTTGTGGACTCTGGTGGAATATTCTTACCTTATCAATCTGAAACATTCGCTGATAAGGAGCATTTTGGGAATATTTTTTATAACCAAGCTCAAATGTCAGCTCAGGGAATTCCCCAAATTGCCTGTGTGATGGGTTCATGTACTGCAGGTGGTGCGTATGTACCTGCAATGAGTGATGAGACTATCATGGTAAAAAATCAAGCTACAATATTCATAGGTGGACCTCCCCTGGTCAAGGCAGCTACAGGTGAAATCGTCACCGACGAGGAGCTTGGTGGTGCTGATGTACACAACAAAATTTCGGGTGTTTCTGATCATTATGCCCATAATGATGCTCATGCTCTTCAGATTGTAAGAAATATTGTCGAGAATTTTGGGAAAAAATCAAAGTTTGAACTTGATTTCCAATCACCCGAAGAACCTCATTACGATCCTAAAGAAATTTACGGCATTCTACCTGCAAACTTAAAGCAACAATTCGACATGATGGAAGTCATTGCAAGGCTTGTTGATGGAAGTAAATTCCAGCCATTTAAAGCGGAATACGGGAAAACTCTTATTACAGGTTTTGCCAGAATTATGGGCATACCTATTGGAATTATTGCAAATAATGGTGTACTGTTCTCTGAATCTAGTCTGAAAGGAGCTCATTTTATAGAGTTATGCTCTATGAGAAAAATTCCATTATTATTTTTGCAAAATATTACCGGATTTATGGTTGGTAAGAAATATGAGCATGGCGGAATTGCACGTGACGGAGCAAAATTAGTTCATGCAGTAGCGAATGCACAGGTTCCAAAATTTACTGTGATTGTTGGCGGCTCGTATGGAGCTGGTAATTATGCTATGTGCGGTAGAGGATACAAGCCAAGATTACTTTTCATGTATCCTAACAGTAAAATTTCTGTTATGGGCGGTGAACAAGCTGCAAATGTTTTATCAACAGTAAAAATAAAGCAACTTGAAAAAAACGGTATGAAACTGACTGATGATGAAATAAGAAAAATCCAAGAACCAATTCTTCAGAAATACGAAGAAGAAGCAAGTCCATATTATAGTTCAGCAAGGCTTTGGGATGATGGAATTATTGACCCATTGGATACAAGAAAAGTGATTGCATTAGGAATTTCAATGTCGTTGAACCGGGAAATTCCTGAACCAAGATTTGGTATTTTTAGAATGTAATATTTAAATGTTGGCAAATTATAAGCTCTTAATACAAATAACTATTACTTGTTTGATAGTTCTGACTGTCAACTTATTGTCATTTTTTTACCAGCCGATGATATCAAATAACGGTGGTAAAGGTATGGATGGAGTTGACTATTACAAAATTTCGGAAGATATTGTAAAATCTGAAACACCTGAAGCAAGAGCACCATTTGTTTATAGAGTTGGTACCCCGTATTTAGTATCAATGATATTTCCGGATGATTTACTGTTTGGATTTAAATTAATCAATATTATTGCTTCTTCGTTAATTGCATTTGCTTTACTTTTCTTTTTGAATCTCTATTTTCGAGTGTCTTACCTCAATTTAATTCCAGTATCACTTTACGCACTTTCTTGGCATGCTCCACTGAGAATGAGTTGGTATTATCCAGTACATGTTGACCCATTAGCAATATTAATACTCATATTGTTATTGATTTTATTAAAAAGATTAATTCATAGTTTTTCATTTTTAAGTCTGATTTTATTTACATTGTTGTCTGTTTTAGGTGTTCTTTTAAGAGAAAAAAATATTATTCCGGCATTTGTTTTAATTTTATATCATACTGAATTTAAATTTAAAGATAAGTTGCCATTTTTTAGTATCTCATTTAAAAATCTAAAATTTAAGTATCTATTACCTTTTGCATTGGCAATTTTCACCATATTAGTTTTACATTTTTTAGTCAAATCTACAGTATCATATTCATTCTTAGCAGTAGCAGTAACCTGGATATACAAAAAATCAATTTTTGTTTTGCTCCATAGTCTGTTTTACTCTTTTGGACCGATACTTTTTCTAATTTTAGTAAATTTTAAAAATTGCTATAAATATATTGGTGAGAATAAGGAGCTCGGATTAATACTTGTGATAATATTTGTGCTCGGTGCTGCGGGGGGTTCGGATACTGAGAGAATTTTTTACTGGGCAATGCCGGTTGTTTATTTAATATTTTTAGTTAGTATAGAACGAATTTCAATCAAAAATTATAAATATACTTTTGGATTATTGGTAATCTCACAATTGATAAGCATTAGAAGTTTTTTATTAACTCCTGATTATCCTAATACTTACAACTCAATATTACCATTTCTTACACCTTTGTCAGATAGATTACCTTTGCTCGATTTATGGGTATGGCATGCTGATACAAGAGTAAATATTGTATCTTTTGGAACATATATCTTATTATTCGCTACTCTTTATATTATTTTTGTTTTCGAAAGCAAGAAGTTAAAATTTTAAACAAAACAACCAGAATTTACTTTGGCAAACAAATTGCAATTATTATATTTTCAATAAGAAATTAATGATATAAGCAATAAATGGCGAAAAGTAACCAACTAGCATTATTAGATTCACCCGGTGTACAAAAGTTTAAAAATTTAGCCGGTTCAAAATTGGCGAATAATTCTGATTTATTATTATCAGGCGGTCTGATATTAATAATCGGACTATTGATAATTCCTCTTCCAGGATTCGTACTTGACTTTTTCTTGAGTATTAACATTGCTGTTTCATTATTAATTTTATTAGTAGCATTATATCTCCATAATCCACTTGACTTAGCGTCATTCCCCACACTTTTGTTAATAACAACTTTGTTTCGATTAGGCCTTAATGTGTCATCAACCAGACTAATTTTGGGTGAAGCAGATGCAGGACAAGTGATTACAGCATTTGGTGAGTTCGTTATTAAGGGTAATTATGTTGTTGGTATTATCATATTTCTAATATTGGTAATTATAAATTTCATTGTGATAGTCAAGGGCTCCAGCAGAATCGCAGAAGTAACCGCAAGATTTACTCTTGATGCTCTCCCGGGTAAGCAAATGTCGATTGATGCAGATCTGAATGCAGGATATATTGATGAGCAGACTGCAAGAAAAAGAAGAGATGAATTATCAAAAGAAGCAGACTTTTTTGGAGCAATGGATGGTGCTGCAAAATTTATTAAGGGAGATGCTATTGCAGGATTAATTATCACAGGTGTAAACATACTTGGAGGTTTTGCAATTGGCGTATTACAATTAGATATGAGCCCTGCAGACGCAGCTTCTATTTATACAATCCTTACCATCGGCGATGGACTGGTATCTCAGATACCAGCTCTCTTGATATCTATAGCTGCAGGTTTTGTGGTTACAAGGTCAGCTTCAAGCGATAATCTTGATGTAGAGCTTGGCAAACAATTTGGCAGCAATCCTAAGCCATTATTTATATCTTCGGGCGCAATGATAATAATGGGCTTACTACCCGGTTTCCCATTTTTCCCATTTTTTCTGTTATCTACATTAACTGCCGGACTGGGCTATTATCGTAAGAAGGCTATAGTTCAGGAAAGTGAAAATAAACTTGCATTAGAACTCAAGGAGTCAGAGGAGATAGTAAAACCTCAAGAACAAACAGTTGAAGAGCTTCTAAAAATTGACCCTGTCGAAATAGAACTTGGATACAATTTAATATCACTTGTTGATGAAAGCCAAGGCGGAGATGTATTCAAAAGAATTACCAATATCAGAAGACAATTAGCTCAGGAATTGGGCTTGATCTTACCGCCTGTAAGGGTCAGGGACAATCTTCAACTCGAGCCTGATGAATATATCATCAAAATTCGCAGCAATGAAATTACTAGAAATATATTACATCCAAATATGCTTTTAGCAATGAATCCCGGCACTGCAGACAGCGAAATCGCAGGTATTAAAGTAACAGAGCCGGTATTTGGACTTCCTGCAACATGGATATCCACTTTCGAAAGAGAAAATGCTGAAGTGAGAGGATATACTGTAGTTGAGGCACCTACAGTACTGACAACACATCTTACAGAATTGTTACGAAGAAATTCTGATAAGCTTTTAACCAGACAAGATGTCAAACACCTCATTGATAATCTCAAAGATGATTATCCGGCTTTGGTAGAAGAGATTACACCTGACAATCTACCTATTTCGACCGTCCAAAAGATTTTACAAAGGTTACTTGGCGAAGGTATCCCCATAAGAGATCTTCCTATGATACTTGAATCTCTTATTGAGTATTACAAAGTTACAAAAAATACTGATGTTTTGACAGAATATGTTAGGCATAATTTATCTGAGACCATAAAGAAATTATACCAGGATAATAATGGTGTAATACATGCTATATCACTTGATATGGGACTTGAGGAAATAATGACTAGGTCTCTGCAGGCAAATAATCAAAATGCCCTTGTTCCATCACTGGGACTACCACCTGATATTATCAATAATGTCCAAGTCAATCTTGGAAAAAGTATTGATGATATAACTATGAACGGATATTTACCTGTTGTGATTTGCTCTGCTCAAGTTCGCCCATATTTTTACAGAATGATACATTCAACATATCCTATGGTTAATGTTATCAGTTATTCCGAATTGCCGGCAGAAACCGATATTGAAATTGTCAACACTCTAAGAATATAAAAAAAGTTGCTGTATCATTAATCAAGTACAGCAACTTTTCAATATTTAATTATGCATGAATATTTATTCTGCTTTCTTTTTATTTTTCCACTCTATAAAAATACTGAATGCAAGCAATATTGCCAAGAGAATATTGGTTATGATACTTAACATTTTACCTTTTTCAAAACCAGGAGTTTCAAGTTTAAATTCTACTGTATGCTCACCTTTAGGAACAATAATTGACCTGAAAGCATAGTTTGTTTTGTAAATTTCAGTTTCCTTACCGTCGATTGTTGCTTTCCACAATGGATAGTAAACTTCACTTAGAAATAATAAATTATTTCCGGTAGCATTTACTTTAATTTTGATATATTCATTTTTCTTCTCAACAATATTAACACTTGCCCCATCACTAACAGGTTCGATTGAAGAAACCGGAGCTTTTTCCATAAATGCAACCTGCATAGGGTCAAATTTCGTTTCTTTTATGTTGGTCAAAATCTCCATAGGTTTAGCTACTACAATACTGTCAACAAAAAATGTCCTCGGTAGATTTGAGGTATTCTCATAAACCAACCATCCGTTTTGTCGGGACTGAAACACAGGTTGTGGACCCATTTGCTGTGGAGCAATAATATATTTGACATTCAATAGATTCCATAAAAATGGATTTGTAACCTGACTGGTCGAACCTTGATCAGCTACGTCGAGTAAATCTTGGAATACACGCAGCTTTGCCGGATGGTATCCACCAACATTTTCTAATCTGTAATAGGCAGGTAAATTTGGTGATATATTCGACATAGCAAAATCTGCTATTCTAAAAATATTTTTATCTTTTTCCAAGAACTCGATTACATCACTTTTTTGTAAAGATTGAGCTACAGTATCTTCTTTTGATAATTCCAATGGGCGCCAGCCCATTCTCCACAAGTCAATAAGAAGTATCAATATTATAACAGGAATATATATGTTTAAATTGATTTTATTTTTAATTAATCCCCAAGTCACCAGTCCGAAGCTTAAGAATAAAAGCCCTATTACCAGCCAATCTGTACTGAATACACCCCATATGAATTCCTGAATATCAGGAACTTGTTTACTGACATTCTGGAAAGTTTGATTTGCTGAATTAGCCATTGAAGACATATAGAATTCTTTACCAGCACCAGCAAATAACAAACCTAGAATTAGAAAACCTCCGCTTATGGAAATTAACTGAATTGCAAATTTGGAAGGTGTCTTACCTTCTTTCCAGTCTTCGATAATAGCTGTTAGACCATAGCCGGCTAAAATCGGAAAAGCAAATTGCATTATTGCCAGAGCCATACTCGGTGCTCTAAACTTATTGAAAGATGGAACATAGTAAAAGAAGATATCATAAATTATTGATAAATTGTTTCCAAAAGACAAGAAAAGTATAAATATTGAAACAACCATCAGCGACTGAACAAAAATATCTTTTCTAAATCTTATGAATCCATATATACCCAGAAAGAAGATTAAAATTCCCATATATGGCGGTACATCTTCAAATACCTTTTGACCCCAATAAGTTGGGATGTGTGCTTCCTGACCACCAGTAGCTGGTCCTGAATATGGCAGTTTACCAAAACCATAATAACTTGGCAAAACAAAAGAAATTACTTCTTGCGGACTAAATGACCACATAGTAGCATATTCGTAAGAGTTTCCTCCATGATCGTCCGACTTGTTCCCTCCTGTATCTGCAATTGGTGCTGAACCTCTGACAGAATACGGAGTATATTCTTGGATTGCCAGATATCTGTCAGATGATAAAGCAAAAGCAATACCACCGGCAACCAACATAACACCGATCAATTTCAAAACATTAGTTAGCTTGTTCTTAGTAACCGCCCGACTGATTAACTCAAACAGAATGTATAACCCAACTGCAACACCACTGTAAAACATCATCTGTACGTGAGCAGATTCAAAAAGTAAATGAAGAGCAACTACAAGCAATGCAATCCATATTAGTTTGAACTCTTCTAGAATCTTCTCAGAGAGCAAAAATACAAATGGCAGCACAGCAAGGGTAATTGGCTTAGTATTGTGGCCTATCATCACCCAATGAATAATACCGGTAGAAAAAACGGCAGCGATAGCAGTAAATAATGCCACATAAGTAGCGTGTTTTTTGGTACGCATCAAAAGATACATACCTATTGAGAAAATAATATAAAACTGTATAACCCTGATAGAGTCATTTCCAAAAATAGATCCCACAATCTTTGTATAACCGAAGAAAATTTGTGCAGTAAAATCCCAATATCTTTCTCCTGTTACCAATAATGATGAGTATGAAGGCATACCACCAAAAATATAAGGTACCCAATGTGGAAACTCACCTGATTCTGCAGCATCCTTAAGATAGTTTTTGAAACTAATAGATGCAAAGTTATCTGATGCTGCGATCTCGTAACTTGTTACAACTCCACCAAAAAAAACAAACACCAATAATGCAAGCAAACCTATAAAAATATAATCCTGATACTGCTCAGGTATTAATGTGAATTTTGTATTGGTATTACCGAAACTGGAATTTGATTGTTTCGCCTTCAATTTTGCCATTTCTAACCCTGATTCATTTCTAAAAATAAATATGTTTTGAGCTTTATATAAACATTAAAAATAATAAATTTATACGATTAAATTATTAAAATATGTAATTCGACATTGATAAACTTTATTTTTTGTTAGCATGGAGAATGTTTATACCATACATTTAATTCTTATACTATTTGAAAGCGTATTGAAAAACTAAATATTATGAACATAATTCCGTCAAATTAATTAATCAATTCAAACAATATGGCAAAAGTATGGAAGGTAATTTTTCGAACAGAGTAAATGATGTAATCCGACTAAGTAGAGAAGAAGCAATCAGATTAGGACATGATTATATTGGAACAGAACATTTACTATTGGGAATTATACGTGAAGGTGAAGGTCTGGCTGTCAAAATTTTGAAGAATCTTGGTACAGACTTATATAAATTAAAAAAGAGCGTAGAGGATACCGTAAGGTCTAGTGCTTCAACTATGACTATCGGAAATATTCCATTAACAAAACAAGCTGAAAAAGTTCTAAAAATAACTTATCTTGAAGCAAAATTTGTAAAGTCAGAAGTTATTGGTACCGAGCACCTTTTACTATCATTATTAAGAGATGAAGAAAATATTGCAGCACAGATTTTATCACAATTTTCGGTAAATTACGAAAATTCAAAAAAAGAGCTGGATAATATTTTGTCAGGCAATCCATCATCTGGTGGACAAAAGCAAGGCTTTGGCAATCAATCAAAACAGAAGCAAAGCAAGGAGAAAGTCAAAACTCCCGTTCTAGATAATTTTGGAAGAGACCTTACTAAACTTGCTTTAGAAGGCAAGTTGGATCCTGTTATTGGCAGAACTAAAGAAATTGAGCGGGTATCTCAGATATTGTCCCGTCGCAAAAAGAACAATCCTGTATTAATTGGTGAGCCAGGTGTGGGCAAAACTGCAATTGTAGAAGGTTTAGCCCTGAAAATTATTCAAAAGAAAGTCTCAAGAGCTTTGTTTGATAAAAGAATTGTAACATTGGACTTAGCATCATTGGTTGCAGGCACTAAGTATCGTGGACAATTCGAAGAAAGAATGAAAGCGGTTATCAATGAGCTTGAAAAAGCAAAAGATGTGATTTTATTCATTGACGAAATCCACACAATTGTCGGTGCCGGTGGTGCATCAGGGTCATTGGATGCCTCAAACATGTTCAAACCTGCACTTGCACGTGGTGATATACAATGTGTTGGTGCTACTACTCTAGATGAATATCGTCAGTATATCGAAAAAGACGGGGCTTTAGAAAGAAGATTCCAAAAAGTGTTGGTTGATCCACCATCAACAGAGGAAACAATTCAGATCCTAAATAATATCAAGGATAAGTACGAAGAGCATCATAGTGTAGCATATACTGAAGATGCTGTTCTGGCATGTGTTAGGTTTGCAGAAAGATATATTTCTGACAGAATGTTCCCTGACAAAGCAATTGACATACTGGATGAAGCAGGCGCCAGAGTACACCTTGCAAACATTGTAGTACCAAAAGAAATTGTAGAGATTGAAGAAAAAATTGCTGAAGTACGACAAGAGAAAAACTTAGTAGTTAAAAGACAAGATTTTGAAGAAGCTGCCAGATTAAGAGATCTGGAGAAAAAACTTCAAAACGACCTGGAACTTGCCAAACAATCATGGGAAAATAAATCCAGCGAACAAGTATTTCCTGTTGTTGAAGATGATGTTGCTGACGTTGTTGCAATGGTCACAGGAGTTCCTGTAAATAAAATTGCTGAAAGTGAAAATGTTAGATTGCTCAGTCTATCTGAAGACTTGAAGAAAATGGTTGTTGGACAGGATGAGGCAATTGAATCATTAGCAAAGGCAATAAGAAGAGCCAGAGCCGGACTTAAAGATCCATCAAGACCAATTGGCTCATTCATGTTTCTTGGACCTACAGGCGTAGGAAAGACTGAACTTGCCAAAGCACTTTCCAAAGTGATGTTTGATACAGAAGAGGCTTTGGTAAGAATAGACATGAGTGAGTATATGGAAAAATTCTCTGTTTCCAGGCTTGTTGGAGCACCTCCCGGATATGTGGGATACGAAGAAGGCGGTCAACTAACCGAAAAAGTAAGAAGAAAACCATATTCTATTATTCTACTTGATGAAATTGAAAAAGCTCACCCAGATGTTTTTAATATTTTATTACAGGTGTTTGATGATGGCATTCTGACAGATGGACTTGGAAGAAGAGTTGATTTCAAAAATACAGTAATTATTATGACTTCTAATGTTGGTACGCGTGATGTAAAAGCCGGTGGAAAAATTGGTTTCTCGATGTCTCAGGATAAGGAAGATTATGACAATGTTAAATCAACAATAGAAGAATCAGTAAAGAGATTATTCAATCCTGAATTTATAAACAGAATTGATGATTTTATAATCTTCCACCAGTTAATGAAAGACCATATTTATGGTATCATTGATATTCAGATGACTGAATTAATGAAGAGAATTAAAAACAATAAAATGAAATTTGAGCTAACTCAGGCTGCAAAAGAGTTTATTGTTGATAAAGGATACGATATCAAGTATGGAGCCAGACCATTGCGCAGAGCAATACAGAAGTATATCGAAGATGAGTTGGCTGAACTTTTACTCAAAGAAAAACTTGGTATCGGGGCTGAAATAATCGGAGACTATGACGATGAAAACAAAAAATTAAAATTCGAGTTCAAAGCCGGTACAAAACAGCTTGATGAAAAAGAAATAGCAATCAGCTTAAGGAATACAGCAATTGAAGAACCTGTAATGCATATTGATAGTGATGATTTGATTTCGAATAATTAGTTTATTAATTTAATTACTATAAAGAAGAGCGAATTTGTAAAGTTCGCTCTTTTTTTTATTTTATAAAATTTATTTTTTCTGTAATTGTAAATTAATTGGTATTTTTAATCAGATTTTTAATAAAAAATTTGGAAATATAATGCAAAAGATTAAATCATTATTTCTTGTATTGACTTTAAGCATTTTTCTTACGACATGCTCAGATACATCAACAAATCAGAAAGAAATATCACTCGAAGAGTTATACAAAAATGCTGTTAATGACGCCATCATTGCTGAGAGTAATGAAAAGGTAGATAATTTGATTGCTATCAATAACAACAATAATTATATCAGGAGAAAAGTTATCAATGGTAAGAACCTGATACAAGTATTGACATTTACAAAATACCGCAACAGTTATCCTGTTGGGGATACCATTCAAACATCCTGGGGAGAAACATGGGTAACTGTTTCACCAGAATTGTATGATTATTTTAAGCAAAAGAACATAAGTAATGATAGCATCTTAAATCTTAGGATACACCAATGTTTGGGTTTACCATATGATAATTCTTATAAATATATTGTAGAGATGTGGGTTGATCCTGATAGTTTATTTAGACCAAGCCCTGATAATGAGATTAACGACAGTTCAGCTGACTTGGAATTCCCCGAAAATATAAGTGATGAATATAGATCTTGGTTTAATAATAACATTCTGAATTCATATTTCCCAAGTACAAACAAAGCTTCCAAGTACCCATGGACAAGATTAGGCTATACTTATAATTGGGCTTTTGGAGAAAACGAGATAGGGTTAAGCGAATTTGTAATTAAAAGGAATACAAAAGTAATCATTTCTTTCAATGGTACTGCATTCGAGTATTTTAATAATTGATTGATATAAAAGTTTTTTAAATAAGATTTAAATCATAACAAAAGAATATTTTCATTTAAAAAGATAAATAAATATTCATTATCTTTGTATTCTAAAAAATTACTAAAATTAAGGAATTAATTCGGATTTAATCTTATGAAAAGAGATATTAAGAAAATACTTGTAACAGGAGCATTAGGACAAATTGGAACAGAGCTTGTCACTGCATTGCGAAACAAATACGGAATCGAAAATGTTATTGCAAGCGATCTGAGACCAAATCCATCAAACAGGGTTGCTCAGGAAGGTCCATACGAAGTCCTGGACGTAACAAAATCAGACGATATTCGCCGCACAATAATCAAGTATGATATTGACACAATTTTTCACCTAGCTGCTATCTTATCAGCAGTTGGAGAACGCGATCCACATCTTTGCTGGAACGTAAATATGAATGGTACTATCAATGTGCTTGACATGGGTGTCAGATATGAGTTAGCACGTGTAATAGTACCAAGTTCGATTGCTGTTTGGGGGTTTGGAGTTCCTAAATATGATGTCCCTCAGGAAAGCGTCCTAAAGCCATCATCAATGTATGGTGTAACAAAAGTAGCAGGTGAACTGCTTTGCGACTATTATGTAAATAAATTTGGTCTGGACTGTCGAGGCTTACGTTATCCAGGAATTATCTCTTCAGAAACATTACCAGGTGGTGGAACGACAGATTATGCTGTCGAAATTTTTTACGAAGCAGTTAAGCATAACTATTACAATTGTTTCTTGCGCTCTGATACAGAATTGCCTATGATGTATATGCCTGATTGTATAAAAGCTACAATTGACCTTGCTGAAGCTAATTTTGAAAATTTGAAGCATCACAGCGATTTTAATGTTGCTTCGATGACTTTTACACCTCAAATACTTGCAGATGAAATCAGAAAAACTTTGCCTGATTTCAAGATTGATTATAATCCTGATTACCGGCAGAAAATTGCTGACTCATGGCCGGCATCTATTGACGATTCATCTGCCAGAGATGAATGGAACTGGAATCCTGCATTCAACCTTAGCACTATGACAAAGGATATGCTCGAAAAATTATCTGCTAAACACAAGGCAGGATTGATTTGAAAATACTGAACATTTTAATTATATTATTTGCTGTTTCACTCAATTTTGAGGTTTATGCCTGGTTTAATATTAGTACTAACGGCATCTCAACAAATGATATTTTTACTTTGATTTCAGTTATTGTTTTCTTAAAGTTAGCTGTTTGGGACGGCATGGAATTCAAAATTGCCAAAAATCCTGCCGTCCTTTTCTTTTTAATGTTTTTTGCAACTGCATTCATCTCTGGTTTTACCCCTCTTTTATCAGGTGAAGGATCACACATTACCCAGTATTTTAAAACCATTACCAACTTTTGCTTCATTTACTCAATACTATTCATTCTAATTTTGAACAGGTTCGAGAATGAAACTTGGAATAGTTTTATTCGGGTTTGGCTAATACTGTCAATTTTTATAAATATCTTTGGTGTATATCAGATTATTGCTAGGGCATTAGATCTGCCTTTCGCATGGTTTAACCTAACAAGTGCATCTTTTTTTAGTAGGAATATGAACGAAGTTGATGAATTATCACAGCTTAGTCTAAGATTTGAAAGTTTTTTCAGAGCGACCTCATTTTTCTCTGAGCCATCTGCACTGGGAGCGTTTAATGGCATAACTATAACATTTGCTTTGATCCCCGGTATAAAAAAATTAAAACCATTTATCAAGTCAAAATTCTTAAATTTCATCATCATTTTCTTTACTATAATTGGATTGTTACTGGCATTTTCCTTGACGGGTGTGGCAATTGTTTCAATATTGATATTTACTTTATTTCTTACAGAACGATTGAATGTTTTCAGCAAAATGCTCAAAATTCTTCCATTTGCAATAATATTAATCTATATAGCTGATGTTATGGTAGAGAATTACTCAGGAATCAGCGTTCTGGAGATGTTCGGGATGAGGTTTGGTTCGATTGCTAACATATTCACGGGTGCTCAGTTTGGTAGTGGTATAGATGGTGAATCTGTTACAACAAGAAGTGAAAATTTTGCTTCTATGGTTGCTATTTGGCAGTCTTCTCCATTGATAGGAGTTGGACTGGGACTTACATATCTTAGTCCATACGCAGATGGATGGGCTTTTAGTGATAATTCTTTCGGCGCTGTACTTGCTGAATTGGGAATATTAGGAGTTTTAGCATATCTTCTAATATTTATTTCGATTTATGTAGTCGGTTTTAAAATATTGAACCAAAGTAATGTTTATAATAAACTTGATGATAATACAAAACGACTAATTTCAATTGCGGTGTATCTTATGGGATATCTTTTTGTTACAAATTTTCTGAGCGCCAATAATTTGATTAATATAGCATCTGTGTTTTTCATAGGTATGATATATTCAATTACCAACAATTATTATATTGATTATCCCAAAAATTACTTCACTTTCAAATTTGTGAACAAACCAATTAAGCTATTTTTTGTAAAGAAAAATTCTGAAAACTTAGGAAAATATATTCTGTAATAAAAAAAAGACTTGGTTTGCAAAAAAGCAAAACCAAGTCCTTCAATTTTTCTAAGAATGGTCTAATTATACTAACTGAAGCCCTCTATCTAAGGCAGCAATCAAATCATCCACGTCTTCGATACCAACAGCAATTCTTACCAAACCATCAGTAATTTTAGCTTGCTCACGCGCTTCTTTACCCATTGATGCATGTGTCATTGATGCAGGATGCTGGATTAATGACTCGACACCACCAAGACTAACAGCAAGTACAAATAATTCTATGTTATCCATTAATTTTTTACCTGCTTCGTATCCTCCTTTTAGCTCAACTGAAATCATCGAACCATGTCCGGTCATTTGTTTTAATCCCATACTGTATTGTGGATGCGATTCTAAGCCCGGGTACATAACCCATTCAACTTTTGGGTGATTAGCAAGATATTTGGCAACTTCGAATGCATTTTCAGCCTGTTTTCTTACTCTTAATGCTAAGGTTTTAATACCTCTGTGCACCAAAAATGAATTGAAAGGATCAATTACACCACCAACCAAGTTTGACACTTTTCTAAACTTTGGATACTCAGTTATATCTTTAATTACAACAATACCTGCAACAACATCAGCATGTCCATTCAGATATTTGGTCATTGAGTGCATGATATAATCGGCACCATGATCGAATGGTCTCTGCATGATTGGACTCATAAAAGTATTGTCAACTGATACTTTGGCACCCCTTTTATGAGCAATTTCTGAAATCATTGCAATATCCGACATTACCAAAGTAGGGTTACCGGGTGTTTCGATATGCACTAATTTTGTGTTAGTTCTAAAAGCAGACTCGACATTTTCAATCTTAGAAGTATCAACAAAGCTCACTTCAACGTTGAATGTAGTAAAAAGATCTTTTAAAATTGTAACAGTAGGCCCATAAACTGATTCAGAACAAATTACATGCTCTCCTGCCTTAACAGAAGCAGCCAAAATCAAATGTACGGCAGCCATACCACTGGCACATCCAATCGCTTTAGCACCACCCTCGAGTATAGCAACGGCATCTTCCATTGCTTCAACTGTGGGGTTACGCATACGAGTATAAATATATCCGTCTTCCTCACCTTTGAATAATCTTGCACCATGTTCAGCAGACTGAAATTTGAATGTCGAAGTTTGAAAAATCGGAGTTACTACTGCCCCTTCTTTACTTTCTTTTGTTCCTGAATGTACACAAAGTGTATCCACTTTTGCATTTGATATTTTCATATATTTTTCCTTGATATTCTTATTGGAAGAGAAAACTTAAATCCTTCCATTATAATAAATTTTTAACGATCGTTTACATTTTCATATAGTTTTGCCATACCACGAAAAACCAAATTTTCATCATAAATAGCATTTGGAAAAACATCCTCAAGATGAGTAAGGATTTTTCCACCATAACCACCCGTGAAGAAAATTGAGGGATTATTGAAACCAAAGGTACTTTTTATATTCTCTATGATTTTTTGAACAGCACCTGCTATCCCAAAAACAATTCCGTAACTGATGGATGACGGTGTATCTTGACCGATTTGATTAGCAGTAAAATTCATTTTAGGGAAGAACAGTTTTTCGGAAAGCGAAGCAAGAGTATTTTTTTGTGTGTAAGCGCCTGCGAAGATTGCACCACCTAATACATCGTATTTGTAATCCAAAACATTAACAGTTACTGCTGTACCACAATCAATTGTAATTATTGGAGGTTCGGCGTAGGCTATTGCCCCCATTAATCCCAACCAACGGTCTTGCCCCATATTTTTTACATTGCTCAAATTAATTATATTCTGATTGGTTAAGAGTTCCTTAACATTCACAGAATCAAATACTTTCTTATTACGAACAAAAGTCAAAAAAATGTTTTCCACATTTGTACTTGTAGATGAATAAACTACTTTTTCGAACCTTTCAAGTTGAAGATAAGAGGATAATTGAGTGGCGAAATCATTGTTTTTGTAGTGATATGCATTTTTTACCCCTTCCTTGAAAAGTTTGATTCTTGAGTTTCCTATGTCAGCAAAAAGTATAGATTCACGAATTGGCATATTATTTATATTTTTAATTTAAAATGTTCGATAAATCAGCTATGATATTATCAACAGTTATTGAAAATATCTTGCTGTAAGCATCAGAGATATATTTTATCTCCTGATTATTTCTGATGTATGTTTGTTTATATGTATTACTATGAACAATCTGCAAATTATTATTTGTATCTCTTCTAAGCAGATCAACTTTAATCTCTATTGTCACAAAGTTTTCTTCTGTCACATTATTTAATGATGAATGTGCAACCATATTAATTAAATGAGGTTCAATAATATAATCAGGATAAGCGGCTGATGAACTTCTTATCACACCATTCGATAGCAAACCACTTTTATTTAGCCGTGTTGCAATAAAGTCATCAGTTAATGATGACACATCACTTATCCACCTGTGATAGAAAAGTCTCTGAATATTAGTTTTATTGGTTGTAATTAGAATTTGGGGTGAGTTTAATGCTTCGTTGACGGTTATCCTCCTAAGCAAAACAACTTTATCGCTTGTCTGAAGCTTGCCAAGCATTGTTGGTTCCTGATTTAAAGTATAATAATTTATACTTGGATATGGCTCTCTCAAATTAATGCATGATGAAGTCAAAAGCAAAACAAACAAAAATATAAATATGTTTTGACTACTGTCTTTCATATCCTTCCATATCAGTTATAAACCAATTATTACTGATTTTGTTGGTAACAAAAGTCACAGTTCTCCTATAATCAAATTCAAGTTTGTATTTATATAAATTTTCAGAAATTTTGTCACCCTCAACATCAGTAATTTCTTTTAGGGACATCATGCGTTTGAATCTTGATACCTCATCAAATTTTTCATACCTTTGATAAGCAAGGAATCTACCATCACTTGCAGCCAAAAGCTCTGATGCTGCAGAAATGTTGTTGCTGTCGAGCTCAGCTTTGAAAAGATAAATAGTTCCAAGTGGAGTTTTCTGGTTGTAGTCCACAAACTCTTTTACCTGAGGTGTCGTTTTTGTTCCTATTACAATCAATTCACAACTATTTAATAAAACAGTGAATATTATTACTACTAATTTTCTATTCATACAGAGAATTAACAAATTTTATCGTTGACTCAATCGCAATATCCAGTCCTGCATTAGCTCCTTCGAAAGGATGACGGCAGTTGAATGTATGCCCTGACTTAGGTATGACGATTAAGTCCCGGATTTTATACTTTGATGCTGTACTTTTTATTTCGTAAGCTTCTTTTATTGAAACTGTCATGTCTGTTTCGGGATGAATAATTAAAATCGGGGTATCCATTTTTAATAATGCCTTATGAATTGCATCTACCCCAATGTTGTTATCTTTATCCTCAATATAAGTATAATCAAGATGAAGCTTTTGTCCGGTAATAGGAATTTCAATTTCAACAAAACCAATTTCCTTCCACAAGTCTTTTTGTCGCTGAGTATTTCTGTCTAACTTTGAGATAGAAGCCCATAACACTATACCTTTTACATCATTGAGTTTTTCTGACGTTAGTATTGAAACAGCACCACCAAGAGAATGCCCAACCAATATTATTTCACTATTCCAATTTTTAAGATATTCGGCATTTTCTCTATTTTCTTTTAAATATTCAATTAAGCAAATCAAATCCGCAATTTCTGATGAAACGGTATTTTTCCTAAAAACAGAGTCATCATAAATCTGTTTTTCATCATCAATTATACCATTCATCGAGAAATCAAGATTTAACGAAATAAATCCTGAATCACTAAACTTTGAACATACATAAGGAATAAAACTCCAGTTCCGGAATCCTTTGAATCCATGAGAAAATATTATGAGTGGCACAGAACTATTATCTTCAGGTATTCTGATATTATACTTAATAATTCTTCCTACTTTGTTTAATATTTCATTGTAAATCACTTTCATTTAGTTTTTGTAACCAGTGTTACTTTCAACTCAACCTTTTCTTTGTAATCTTTTCCTCTTAGGATATGCACATTAAGTACATCACCGGCTTTGTGAGAGCGAACTTTGTACATAAAATCATAAAGATTTTTAATGTTAGCATCATCTATTTGAACAATAATATCATCTGCAACTAGTCCGGCTTTGTCAGCAGGCGAACCCGGTGTAGAGCCAGATATTTTACAACCTAAAGGATGCTCTTCGAAATTCGGAATAATACCAAACCACACTTCACCATATCCCTGCTCACGGTCAGTGCGGCGTTTTGGAGCTTCTCCGATACTTGTACGTTGAAAAGATGGTCTAGATTCAGTATTCGCTAAAGTATTAACTACTGAATAAATATAATCTGTAGCCCAAATCATACCCTGATAATTAATTTTATCCCAGTCATCACTCGGCTTATGATAATCTTCGTGAATACCTGTGAAGAACATCAAAACCGGAATGTTTTTTGTCACAAATGAAGCATGGTCACTTGGACCATAAGCATCTGACGCTTTTGTGACTGCAACAGTATCAGACAGATCCAGAGAATCAATTATCGAGTCAAATGCATTACTGCTTGATGTACCAAAAACAGTAAGTTCATTCTTCTTCATTCTACCAACCATATCAAGATTAATCATTGAAGTGATTTTATCAATTTCGATAGGGGCATTATTTACAAAGTGCACAGAACCTAATAAGCCCATTTCCTCTGCTGAAAATGATACAAAAATTACACTTCTTTTTGGCGGATTCTGCATAAATTTCTGAGCAATTTCTATCATCGAGACCACACCTGATGCATTATCATCAGCGCCGTTATGCACTTGTGGGCGACCGCCATGCCCTTTCATTGATGTTGGTCCGCCATATCCAAGATGGTCGTAGTGAGCTCCTACCACAATAAATTCATCTTTAAGTTTTGTGTCAGTACCTTCAACATATCCTAAAATATTACTTGTAGATGACTTAACATCCTGCAAATCTGTTTTAATTGAAACAAAAACATTTGGAAGAATGAAGCTTTCAGGTTTTTTATTTTTTACAATATTATTTTCTAACTCAATGAGTAACTTATTTTTTGGGAAAAACTTGGATAATGATTGCCTCCAGGCTTGTATAGCAACAATGCCTGAATTTTTTCCGATATTTGAATATTCAAGGCGTTCAAATACATTCATTGAGTCACCCTGAATTTTCACCATAATCATACCGATGGCACCTTTGTTTCTGGCATTGGTTGCCTTGTACCTCAAGGATGAATATTGTAGAAAAGGAGAATCTTTTTTATCTTTATCGGGATTTTCCGAAATAAGTAAAACGATTTTTCCTTTTACATCAATCCCTTCATAATCATCATACTTAAGCTCAGGAGCTGAGATACCGAATCCAACAAATGCAATTTCTCCGTAAACTTGCTTATTGTCACTGAAAGCAAGTGGTACAAAATCCTGATTAACTACCCAGTTTTGTTTGGCACGGGGCAATTTCTCTACCGGAATACCTGGCCTTTGAATAATAGTTTCAAATATAACATTGTTGTCATCACCAGCCTTTAGAGCTGTTGTTACATCAAACTCCTGCCTGTAAGAATTTGCGAATTTCTTTAAGCCAATACTCTGAAACTGCTCTTCAATATATGCTGCAGCTTTCTCGATGCCATCTGTACCCGGGAACCTACCCTTCAATTCGTCCGAAGATAGATATTTTACCATTTCACGCATCTTGTCACGGTTATCTGCAGGTTGACTTTGTAAATTGAAATTTGATACAAATATCAATAAAACTGTTGCAAATAATGATTTAATTATTGCACTTTTCATATTTATTTTTTTCCTTTACTTAATATCAGTATAATAATCGGTATGAACCCATTCACTGCACAAATTCAAAACACCTCTGTATATTGCATAAATATACTCAATCTGGCTCTTCTTTATATTTTGGTGAACAGGTAAACCGATAATTTTATTATTTTCATTATAATAATGTGAAATTCCAAAATCATTAAGACGATTATGATAGCGCTCATTGAACTCACTGTAAAAATAATATGCTGATGGCACTGTTTCGTTTTGCTTAATACAGTGTATTCCTTCGAGAGCAAAGTAATTATTGAATTCTTCAATATTTCGTTTACGCTTAGCAACAACAACATCAAATTCACTTAATTCTTCGGCAATATTGTTAAATACAAACTCTCTTTTATATACATCAAGTGTGCGATGTTCGTTCCATAACTGTTTGTCATCGAGTTCGAGATTAACAACTAAAACACCGAATTGAACCGAAAAAAGCTGTGTTAAGTCAATAATAAAAGGACTCTTCTCGGATTCATCCGTAAAGTTAAAAGTATTATCAATAAAATCTAAATTAAGTCTTTCGAAAACCTTTTTACTTTCTTCAACATTTGGTAAGAACGTGTATTTTCTGCCACACAGCATCTGACTTAATTTCATTTCTGACTTTTCTGGATCACCCACAGTTGCAGAACTGTGATAAGTATTTATATCAAATGGATGTAAATCAATATGTAATTTAATTTGAGGGACATTAAATATCACAGGATAAGATATCATTTGCCATTTCTTAAAAAACTCATATAGTGACAGACGATAAGAAACACCTACATCAATATATTTAAACTTTGAATTTTCGAAATAATTTACACAATGCCAAAGTAAATAATCCTGTACCCTGAGATTTTTGCCTTCTTCATTTCCTGCAAGATTATTCAGAAAGAGGTGATTGCCGACCGGAAGAAGTATTACTGCTCCTATTGGCTGGGATTCTGAATTATATGCCACAAACATAAATTCATCTTCGCGTAATGATGTCGGCATATTTGGATCTTTGGGGTCGTACCACATATTACGCAGGACATTAATATCCTCTTTAGTACCGGATACTTTAGAAATTGTGACCTTATTCTTTTCTGCTTTCTTAATATTTTTTTGAACACTGTAAGGGACAGACTCCCAAACTATTTCAGGTGTAAGGGTTAAGCCGCAGCCATAATGAACATAATCCTTACTCACATATATTGACATTTTTTTTCCATTGTAATTTTCATAAAAATACTACATTACAGTCAAATAAAAATCATTTTTTGTAAAAGTGTTAATATCAATTTTATATCTTCTCAAAATTAAAGTATTTTAAAGTAGAAAATCTCAATTCATATTAAACAAATCAGCAAAAAGTCAAGTATTTTTAAATACTGTAGTTTTCATTAAGTTATTGCAAAAATACAAGTTTTTTGGATGTGAAACAAAAGTTTTAGCTCATAATTAAATGATTATTTAATTGATTATAAATTAAATTCATCATAAAATTTGAATAATTTCAGAATAATCATCTTTAAATTTTTTTAATTCGGCAAGTGTGATTTTATTTGTAGTTTGTTGTAATCCAAAATATTAAATTGATATAAGAAAATATGGATAAATTTGTTGTTCAGGGCGGTACAAGATTAGTTGGTTCCGTCAATATTTCCGGAGCCAAAAATGGCTCATTAGCTTTGATGCCTGCCACACTACTTGCTCCGGGAACCTACCGCTTGCGGAATACCCCAAATCTACGCGATGTTTGGACTATGTCACGATTGATGGGCTCGCTGGGTGCATTTTGTGAATTGAATGATAATGAATTATTCATGGATACCAGAGAAATAACTGCTTTCGAAGCTCCTTATGAGCATGTCAAGAAAATGAGAGCTTCTTTTTATGTTTTGGGTCCGCTGGTTGCAAGGTACGGCACAGCCAAAGTATCATTACCAGGTGGATGTGCATGGGGTCCGCGTCCGGTTGATTTGCACCTTAAGGGATTGGAAAAACTTGGTGCCGAAATTGAAGTGACTTCGGGTTATGTTATGGCAAGTGCAAAAGAATTGAAAGGAGCAAAAATTCATTTTGATATTTCGAGTGTAGGTGCTACCGGTAACGTACTTATGGCAGCTGTACTTGCTAAAGGAAATACATTGTTGACAAATGCAGCCCTTGAGCCTGAAATAACAGCTCTGGCAAGAATGCTGGTTAAAATGGGAGCCAAAATTGACGGCATCGGTACTACTCAACTCGAAATTCAAGGGGTTGACAACTTGAAACCTGTTGATGAAGATACTATTCCCGACAGAATCGAAGCCGCTACTTTTTTGATTGCTGCTGCTATGACTCAGGGGAAAATCCAACTCAAAAAAACAAATCCATATCATTTGACTTCTGTGATTGCAAAGCTTGAAGAGTCAGGATGTGAAATTGATGTAAACTCAGATGAAATTACTCTCGAAATGAATCAACTGCCTGTTCCCACAGATATCGTTACAGCCGTGTATCCGGGGATACCCACAGACATCCAGGCACAGTGGACTGCTTATATGCTAATGGCTAATGGCACTTCGATGATTACTGATAATATTTACAAAGACCGTTTCAAACATGTACCTGAGCTTGTAAGACTTGGTGCTGATATTGACGTTATTGACAATGCTGCGGTAATAAAAGGCGGTAAACGGCTCAACGGTGCACAGGTGATGTCGAGTGATTTAAGAGGAAGCGCCTCACTTGTACTTGCTGCAATGGTGGCAGAGGGAACAACAGATATTTTCAGAATTTACCATCTCGACAGGGGCTACGAAGAACTTGAGAAGAAGTTAAATAACCTCGGTGCTAACATCAAAAGAGTAAAAACTGATATAGTATAATTCAAAAACACATCCGATATTTACAAAAACATCGGATGTGTGATCTTTTCATATCTTCACAAACTTCTCTATAATGGAAGAAGCTCCATTGCTACCAATTATTCTAACATAATACACACCTGCCGGTAGATGTGATACATCAATTCTCACATTACCATCTTGAGGGGTGGCAGCGTAGCTGACAGAGTTGATGACTTCCACGCCAAGCATATTAAATATCTGCACGTTTTCAACTACATTG
>JANJTB010000028.1 GCA_024711295.1 bacterium
CATGGTTAATGGACACATTGCAGTTAAGAAATTGGCTATGGGATGCTTTAAAGAATTTGGTGAAGGTAATCTGGATGCTGATATTCAAAAACTTCCTGGCAAGAAAAGATTCATTAATGAAACAATTGATGTAGTTAGAGCAAACATCAAAGCTTTAGTTACTGACTCAAAGTTGCTAGCTCAGGCAGCCAAAGATGGTAAATTAGATACTCGTGCAGATGCTACAAAACACAAAGGTGAATTCAGAACAATAGTTCAGGGCGTTAATGATACATTAGACCATGTAATCGGTCCATTGAATGTTGCTGCTGAATATGTTGACAGAATTTCCAAAGGCGATATACCTCCAAAAATTACTGACAACTACAACGGTGATTTCAACGAAATAAAGAATAATCTTAACCAGTGTATTGATGCTGTTAATGTTCTGGTTAATGATGCCTTGATGTTGGTTGATGCTGCAGACAAGGGTGCATTACAAACGCGCGCGGATATCACTCATCACCACGGTGATTTCCAAAGAATAGTTCAGGGTGTTAACCAAACACTTGACATGGTAGTAACTCCAATTGAAGAAACAAGTACTGTTATGTCAGTATTTGCAACTGGCGATTTAACTACAAGAATACTTAACGAATATCAGGGTGACTTTGCAAGATTGAAGAATGACATCAACCTGTTCGCAGATTCTTTGAGTGATTTGATTATCAAGATTACCGACTCAGTACAGAATACCGCAAGTGCTGCACACGAAATTTCATCTACAGCCGAATCACTTGCTGCTGCTTCACAGGAACAATCAGCTCAAGCCGACGAAGTAGCAAACGCTGTTGAAGCAATGAGTCGCACCATCACCGAAAATGCTATGAGCGCGAGCAGAACAGCTGAAGTAGCAACCAAGAACAGTACCATGGCATCAGAAAGCGGTAAAGTTGTAGAACAAACTGTCCAGAAGATGAAAGATATAGCCGGTGTTGTGCAAAATTCTGCAAACAGTATTGAGCAACTAGGTGAGTCAAGCAAGCAAATTGGTGAAATCATCTCTGTTATTGACGATATTGCTGACCAAACAAACCTTCTGGCTCTCAATGCAGCAATCGAAGCCGCAAGAGCAGGAGAACAAGGTAGAGGTTTTGCAGTTGTTGCAGACGAAGTTCGTAAATTAGCTGAGAGAACAACTGAAGCAACCAAGCAAATAGCAAAGATGATTAAAGGCATTCAGCAAGAAACAGAACAGGCTGTTGTTGCCATGAACAAAGGTACTGTTGAGGTACAAAGTGGTATCCAACTTGCAGATAGAGCCGGTGAATCCCTGAAGCAAATCCTAACTTCAACTCACGAAGTCTTGGATATGGTTAATCAAATTGCTGCTGCAAGTGAAGAGCAGTCAGCTACCAGCGAGCAAATAAGCAAAAACGTAATTGCGATCTCAAAGGTCACTGCGGACTCAACTTCTAGAATTGAAGATGTGGCAAAAACCGCAGATGAATTAGCTCAACTTACCGAACAGTTAAGAGACCTCGTTATGACTTTCAAGGTTGATGATGGTAGAGGCGGCGGATACAATGCGTCTAAAACACTCGGCGGAAGAGGCGGCAAGCAACTTAACGCTGCAAGATGGTAATTGATTGATTGTCTTGAAAAACTTGAGGCTGCTTCACAATGAGGCAGCCTTTTTTATCTGATAAATAATTGAAAAAATTTTACTTGGTTTATTTATTATTTTATCCTTAAATTAAAACATAGATATTAAAAATGACTTTACTAAATACCGATGTAACTAAGCTTATAGAATCACTGAATCATCCCTTGATTAATGAATTGGCTGAGCTTAGAGAAATAATACTATCATCTAACATTAAACTAACTGAAAATATTAAATGGAATTCCCCTAATTTCAGTATTGACGGTAATGATTTGTTTACAATCAAGATTTATCCGCTCACTAAGGTACAGATAATTTTTCATCGGGGTGCGAAGAAGCAGCAGCCTATCGAAAATAAATTGATAAATGACCCGCATAACCTTTTAACATGGCGGGAAAACGACAGAGCAATATATACTTTGAATTCAAAAAATAGTATCGGGGCTCATAAATTAAAAATTCAACAGTTAATTAACGATTGGATAAAATCCTGCGAATTTATTTGAAAAATTCAGATATGATTATTATTAAGCACATCAATAATTTTCTTACTGCTGTCCATTATAATCAAGTCACACTTATGACCGACACAGATTTCGCCATAGTTATGGATGCCTAATGCAAGATAAGGCTTAACAGTGTAGCATTCAACAGCTGAACTGAATTCAACACACTCTCTAAAAATCTCTTTTGCTCCCAGTTGATTGGCTCTTTGAGTGAAAGCTTCAATACCGGCAGCAACATCATAACTTTCGATCGGGAAATCAGAACCAGCAATCATCATCACGTTATTGTTTAAGAATTTTTCCCAGGGATAACCTGACTCAATCAACCGTTCGATTCCAAGCCTTTTTTTTGCCATGTTCGAATCACTTACAAAATGAATTGGCTGTACAGATGCAATCACATTCAACTCTTTGTATCTACTGATATCATCGGGGTTCACAATTTGGGAGTGCTCAATTCTAAGGTTGATACTGCTTTCAGATACTGCATTCCTGAACAATTCAAAGCCATCCAATACTTCACGAACTGCTCTATCACCTATAGCATGCACCGCTACATCAAAGCCTTTGCTATGTGCGAACAAACAATGCTTAAATATTTCTTCTGAGCTGAGCATTAGAATGCCCTTCTCATTAGGTTTATCAGAATATTCATCTAGCAATGCTGCACCATAAGAGCCTAATGCACCATCAGCATATAACTTAATACCTTGTAACTTGAAATTACCTATTTGCATTGGTTCTAAGTCTAGTTTCTCTGCTTCACCATTTTGATTTCCAAAAAAAGCAAAAACTTTTATTTTTAGTAAATTTTCATGTGCTAATTTTCTATAACAATCCAGATGTCTGATATTTAAATCCATATCATGAACACAAGTGATACCAGACTTTGAAACAAGGTCTAAACCTTTAATAATGAAATCTGAAAGTTGAGATTGAGAAAACTCGGGAATATTCTTTTCGGCTAAATACATTGCATTATCAATCAGAATACCGGTCGGACTGCCGTTGCTATCCTTTTGAATAATTCCACCGTTTGGATTGGAAGTATTTTCATTTATACCTGATATTTCAAGTGCTTTAGAATTACACCATATTGCATGGCCGTCAATGCGTGTTAGTGATACCGGATTATCTGGAAATAATTTGTCTAATATTGATTTATCGGGTAGATTGCCTTCCCCCCACAACTCATTATTCCATCCTCTTCCAACGAACCAATTATCCCTCATAAACCTATTTGAATAGGCCTTAAGAGCAGTTTCTTCTGCTGAACTGCACCCAGAAACATCAAGACCTGAATTAATCATTCCCAGACCCCAAACATGACAATGTGAGTCTGTATAGGCAGGTAATATCTCACAATCATGATAGAGATATTCCTGGCCTTCCCACAATATTCTTGTAATTTCAGAATTACTGATATCAGTTATAACACCATTTTCAACTGTAATGCTTACGTTTTTCATGTTTACCTGATTTAGTGACTACATCAACCGGACAAACTGCCACACATTGAGGTTCATCGTGGTATCCTTTGCATGATACACACTTTTTTTTGTTGATTTCGAAAATTTCAAAACCCATGCTTATTGCTTCTACAGGGCAGTGACGTGCACACTTGCCGCAAATAATACATCCAAGGTTTATTTGATAAGCCATAATTTTCCTTTTTCAAATTCATTATTCCAATCTATTCCGGGCGACATGCATTTATTATCTAAATGTAAGGCAAATGAAGGAATTGGGGTAAATAAGTTATATTTTTTTCCGAACAATACTTGCAAAGGTGTATAAATCCAACTCTTGGCAAAAATCTTTAACGTCTCTTTGTGACTTTTTAATAATTTAATAAATCTAATGGGGTTGTGTACATTATATCCGGTTAGAGCCATCCATAAAGAACTATCATAATTCTTTCGAATGTAAGTCGAAAAAACTGATTTTGTTTTTGCCAATGTGCTTTTTGTTGTCAGAAAAGTCATGGTTGTTGATGCACAAGAACGCCAATGACTATCTGAAAGATATCTTATCTCATACTTTTCATTATGGAATGTACTTGTATATAGGTCAAGATGATCGTAAGGACTAAGAAAATCTATATCATCCAACTTGATGACAGAAAGCATCTTTTCGAAATTACCGTTAATATAAAAATAATCATCTTCAGCAAAATAAATGTAATCTGAATATTTTTGTTTCAACAATATATCCATTTGCATACCAAAAGTAGCACCATTGCTTCTAACATTTGTAGAAATATATTCTGCATCTTCAGGTAAGTATTTTCTAAACATTTCAAAGTAAGAATCTGGGCAATCATCAAAAATCACAAACCACTTTACCTTTAAGTTTTCGACAGACTTAACCAAAGACGCCAGGCACAGCTCAGATAACTTGTACTTATCTTCAGGATAAATAGGTGGTACCTTAGAAATTTTGGGGTAAATCCTGTAGGCAATTGCTAAATCATAGTTTTTATCCAATTTTCAGCTCTCTCCAAAACTTTATTATTGCCTTGAATATTCTTTTTTGAGTCATATATTTGCTTGATTTTTTATTATTTATTATTTCAAAAATAGAAATAATAAATAACATAATGTACATTTTTGTAATTCTACTAAACCTTTGAAATCTTAACTCGCTAATAGAACCGTTTTTTCTGATGAAAATTACATGAGACTTCTCATTCATCAAAGCAGCAGCTTCCAGCTTATCTTCATTTTTTGTACTTGCACCTTTATAATGTATTACTCCGGCAAAGGGTAGTATTGTTACTCCATAACCAAGTCTTGAAGTTTTCAAACAAAAGTCAGCTTCTTCAGAATAGAAAAAGTAATCCTCATCAAATCCTCCAACTTCATTAAAAACACTTCTTCGGATCAAAAGGGCAGCACCCTCTATGTAATCAACATCAAAAGGTTCATTGTACCAAATATTTAATTTTCGAAGCAACAAGTGAACTTTCTCAAATATTTTATCAACCAAAAATAGCTCTAAGAATGCTAATTTCCAACCAGGTAAATATCCATAACTGCGCAATGGATGCAGATTCTTAGTATATTGAAAAAATCCACAAATGCCACAAATTGAATTACTTTGCAGGTATTTCTCAGATTTATAAATTGAATTTTCCAAGAAAAGAATATCAGAATTCGAAACCATCGCATATTCAGAATTTGTATTATTCACTCCAATATTAACAGCTTTAGCATATCCGAGGTTTGTTTCATTCACTATAATTTTAACATTATCAAATCTATTTGTTAGATAATCTACAGAATTATCTGAAGATGCATTATCAACAATCACAACACGGGATTCCGGGCTGTAAGTATCATATATAGACTGAATACACTCAGCGGTAAGCTCCGGTGTGTTATAGTTGATAATTACAAAATCTATCATTAAATTGATAATTAAAATTATTAAACTGCAAATATACAAATTTGTTCATTATTCATAAAGCTTGAACAGTAAATAATTTACTGTCGAAAGTTATTTTATTCTTAACAAGAACAATAATTTAATTCTCAAAAAGTGTCATCTTGGCTTTTTTTTTTGATTATTTCCTAAAAAAACAGCTTTTTTGTATGTTATTAATTTGATTTTTTCTAAATACTGATAAAAACAGGAGTAAAAATGGAAAAAAAACCTGCTAACAGAATACAGGATTATTTAGTTTTTGGAGAATTTGGAGGTGTAAATCCTTCAATAACAGATTCTTCTACATTTACTTTTTTGACAAGTGAAAAAATGTCTGAGATATTTGAGCATGAAATAGAAGGGTGCTACTTATACTCTCGTCACATGAATCCTATGAATCATTTTCTGAGCGATGCTTTGGCTTTGCTCGAAAACACTCCTTCTGCTCATGTTTTTGCATCCGGTATGGGTGCCATAAGTTGTGCTACATTGCAACTTTGTCACTCCGGAGATGAAATAGTCTCAAGCAGAACAGTATATGGTGGTACATTCGCTTTATTCAAAAATATTTTTCCTAATTTAGGTATTAAATGTAATTTCGTTGATATAATCAATCTTGATGAAGTAGAGAAAGCAATCACACCAAGGACAAAAGTAATTTATTGCGAGACTATCAGCAACCCAATGCTCGAAGTAGCTAACATTCCTGAGCTTCGTAAGCTTGCAGATAAATATAATTGCAAACTTGTTGTTGATAATACATTTACGCCTATGATTATTTCACCTTACAACTTAGGTGCTCATGTTGTGGTGCACAGCCTTACAAAATACATTAACGGTGCCAGCGACGCTGTTGGCGGATGTGTTTGTGCTGACAAAGAATTTATTTCGAGTCTTAAAGATGTAAATTCAGGTTACTCGATGTTGCTTGGTCCAACCATGGATAGCTTACGTGCTGCAAGCATATTGAAAAATATGAGAACATTACATGTTAGAATGCAGCAACACAGTAAAAATGCAATGTTCATTTCCAGACAATTGCAAGAGTTAGGGCTAAGAGTGATATATCCAGGTCTTGAAAATCATCCTCAATTTGAATTGATGAACAAATTGATGAACCCTGGATTAGGCTATAGCGGAATGGTAACTCTCGATGTTAAGACCGATGAAATTGCAGCCAAATTACTACCTATGATGCAAGATAATTTAGTTGGATATTTTGCAGTATCACTTGGATTTTACAAGACATTATTCAGCTCGCCAAGCCATTCTACATCATCTGAAATCCCCGAAGATGTTAGAAATGATATCGGAATGACAGGTAGTATCGTAAGGTTCTCATTCGGTCTTGATTTCGAAATTGAAAGAACATTCGAAAGAATCAAAGAATGCCTATATAATGTTGGTTTACTTAAATAATTTGATTTCTAAAATTTTCATTCCGTCAGCATCCAATTACTGACGGAATATTTATTCAAAATGTAATGATAATTATTTATAGCAATTTTTGAAAAAATTAAATATTACATTATTTAGTATTTGTATATAATAGCAGAATGTAATGTCAAAAAATATCAAAATTCATGAAGTTGGCTTCAGAGATGGATTGCAAAACGAAAAAGTTGTAATACCTACCGAGCTTAAAATAAGATGGATAGAAAGGATCCTAAACAGCAATGTTGATATTATCCAACTTGGCTCATTTGTTAATAAGGAAAAAGTACCTCAGATGGCAGATACTGATATACTTTTTAAACATTTCAAGTCAAACGATTACAAAGTACTATTCTCCGCTTTGGCACTTAATGAAAAGGGTGCTGACATGGCAGTTGAATCAGGTGCCGATGTAATTTGTTTAGGAGCTTCGGCAAGTAATACACATAGCCTCAAAAACACTGGCATGAACACTTCAGATGCGGTGAGCAGAATTATAAATATTGCCAGAATGCTTACCAATGAAGGCAAAAAAGTTCAAGTATCTGTTCAAAGTGCATTTGGATGTGGCTTCGAGGGTAGTATTTCAGAAGAACATGTATTGAATATCGCAAAAAAATATATTGAAAACGGTCTGATAAATATTTCTCTGGCAGATACTGCCGGACACGCATATCCCGAACAGGTAACACGTCTGTTTTCAGCTATTAAATCTTTTGATGAAAATACTGTACTAACCTCACATTTTCATAATACATACGGATTAGGTATTGCTAATTGTTATGCAGCTATGAATGCAGGTGCAGAATACTTCGAAACAGCATTTGGCGGATTAGGTGGATGTCCATTCACCAAAGTTGCAGCTGGTAATGTATCTACAGAGGACTTTGTTCATTCCTTAAATAGAAATAATGTAAGAAAAGACATCAAGCTGGAATCATTTTTTGAATTGTCAAAAGAATGCTCTGATTTTCTTGAAAAAACGATGCAGAGTTATGTACTCAATGTAGGTCAGATATCATACTGAGCAATTATTCTTGCTGGTGCTCCACAGACTTTAGCTTTAAGAGGTAGAGCATAGATTCTGATATTTTTTCTACCTATAAGTTTCTCGGTATTAATAATATTTTCAGCAATCAATATATTTGCCCCAAAGAGTCGTGGATGTATCTCATAAGGAGATTTATCAGGTGAAGGTGTATCAAGCAGTATCATCTTCACCCTTTTTTTTATAAGTTCATCGCAGAGCTCGTGACTTATGACAGGATAATTACTATAGTATTCATCCGTACCCCATTTGTTGTAGTGCATAGTGCAGAATACCAGCATTTTAGAGTGAATTTCTAAACCATTAATTAGGTCTGTATCAAGGAAAAATTTATTCCTTGCATCTATTAATACTGCATCACCACAGAGCAAGTCAAGCTCGATGTCATTTATCTTAATACCATTTTCCAAAAAGTGCGCCGGAGCATCAATATGGGTACCAATATGAAAAGACGCCTCAATTCGAAAATTTGAATAGCCATCTTCATTCACTTGATGTGTTTGGTTTATTCTAACAGGCTTATCACCAGGGAAAACCGGCATATCATTATAAATATCTCTTGTTAAATCTATTAATATCATTTATGTTTACTCCTAAATATAAAAAAATCGGCTGCCTGAGGTTGGGAGCCAAAGACAGCCAAAGTTCGCTAAACGAGGTAATTTAGCTCGTGGATATGATCGGGATTAGAGGAAGCTTTTTCCATCATATGTGGTAAAAATATTTATATTTATATTCCTAATTGAATTAATTTACATACTAACTTTACACTTGCAAATATAATACTGATTTTGATAATTCCAAAACTTTTTTTAAATTTTCTTGTTTTTTTTTAATTTTTTAAATAATTAATTTTTATGAATATTTTTTTTAAACATAAGTATCATAAATTAAAGTGTAATTAACAAAAAAATATTCGACATTTTTAATTTAATATTTGTTTAGTTTTGAGTAATCAGTTAGTTTTGTATTATAGATTATCGACCTATTCAAATATTAAATCAATGAACAGCAGCATAAAGAAAAAAATTGTTTTTTTAGTTAGTTTTTTAGTATTTTCTCTCAATTTATATTCAGTAGATTCAGCAAGAGTTTATGATGAAACTTATTTCTCAGGTCCATCAGAAATTGACTCCTTAAATTCAATTTTCAAGCTTGTTAAGGATATTGACGATCAGCTGAATATCAATTCTAAAAATCTGAAATCCACTAAATACTCATTGGGAGTATATTCAATAACTCATAATAGATGGTATTATTCAAAGGATATTGACAAACCCCTTACTCCTGCATCTACAACCAAACTTTTTACGACATATACCTTGATTAACCTCTTAGGCATTGATTATTCAATACCAACAGAAGTATATTATGATGGCAGTATAAATGATAACGGTACTCTCAATGGTAATCTTTATATCAGAGGTAAAGGTGACCCACTTTTTTCAACTTCAGATTTAGAGTTGCTGGCTGACAAAGTAAGAAAGTCAGGCATCTTAAAAATCAATGGAAAGATTATTGCCGATCCAACATACTTTGATGAAAAGACGGAGCGTTCGGTTTATAGCGGAGATAATGAAGTTGTTCAGCATACTCCTCCAATCACTTCTTTGAATATTGATAGGAACACTTCTACCATAATAGTCACAGCAGGTAGCCAAAATGGAGTTAAGCCCAATATCCATGTAATGCCGAATTCGGATTCACACATCATTATAAACAACGCAAAAGTTGGAACACCTGCCATACCAAAACGCAAGCCACAAACTAGAAGAAAAAAAAGGAGTCGAGGTGAAAATAATATCCAACATTATGACAATTTTATTAAACCAAGTGAAGATTTGCCAATGGGTGATTTTAATTCATTGATGCTGCTTAATAGTTTTGCAGGGATTAAAGTTGGTACAAATCTTACCTCTGATGGTAAACAGCAATTTATAGTTAACGGTACATTAAAACCAAACAGTACTTATTCATATCAGCATTTACTTTATAATCCACCACTGAGTATTGCAGGAGCATTCAAAAATAGATTAAAAGCCGGAGGAATTAATGTTACAGGTGATATTTCTGTAAAAGGTTGGGATTCAGTTTCAAATAAGACAGAACTTAAGTTTCTTACTGATTTCAGACGACCTGTCTTTGATGTAATTAATATTGTCAATAAGGACAGTGACAATTATTTGGCAGAAATTTTATTCAAAATAATAGGAGCATCAGCTGGAGAGCAAAATGACGTTGCTTCACAAACAAGAAGAATAACCGACAGCATTATCAAAAACCATGGTATTAACTTCTCGGGTTGTGTGCTAAATGACGGTTCAGGACTATCAAGACGTAATTTAGTAACAAGTAAATCATTAATACAAATTTTAGAAAAAACCTATCACTCAGTCGGTAAAAATAAGTATTGGAATTCACTTTCGTTGGCATCAGTTGACGGAACTCTTAAAAAAAGAATGAAGGATACACCTGCAGAGAGAAATTTAGCAGCAAAGACAGGTACCCTAAGAAATGTAAGCGCTCTAGCAGGATATGTTACAACAATAGGTGGCGAAGAGTTGGCTTTTGCATTTATATTCAATGGTCCAAATGTTGGAGCATATAAATTGCTGGAAAATGAGTTAGGTAGGATTTTATCATCATACCAAGTTGTGGACTCCAATCCGGAAGTAAAATAATGGATTTCAAAAGAATAAAACAAATCCTGTTGCACATTATACTGATAATTGTAGCAGTTGGTATGTTATTCCCTTTATTTTGGATGATTTTGCTTTCAATAAAAGAGTTTCCTGAGAGATACAGAACTTTTGCCGAAATGATATTCTCTCCATATACTATCGGTAATTACCTTGATACCTTGAGCTCGGATATTTTTGGCACATATTTTTTAAATTCAGTTATTGTTGCAACTCTTGTAACTGCAGGAAACATTGTTTTCTGTATTATGGTTGCTTATGTTTTTGCTAGAAAGGACTTCCCGGGTAAAGACGCCATTTTCGTTAGCGTCTTGGCTGTATTAATAATACCTCCGCATGTTGTAATGATTCCATTGTATCGCATGATGGTTAATTTTGGCTGGATAAACAGTTATTTTTCACTTGTAATACCCTGGATGGTAACTCCTTTTGCAATTTTTTTGCTTCGCCAATTTATCAGCACTATACCTGTTGATATTGAAGATGCAGCCAGGATTGACGGAGCAGGTCAGTGGTACATTCTCTTTAGAATCATTATGCCTATATGCAAGCCTATTCTGACTGTTTTAGGCATTTATACATTTCTTGGTAATTGGAATTCATTCCTTTTTCCATATCTTTTTACAAATGATGATTTTTATCGCACATTACCGGTTGGATTAACATTTTATCTTGGAAAACAATCAATTGACTGGGGTCATTTAATGGCAGGTGCAGGGATTTCAGCACTGCCTATCATTGTGATTTTTATATTTTTCCAAAAGCAAATTATACAAGGTTTGACTGCAGGAGCACTCAAAGAATAGCTCACAAAACAATATTTTGTATTTTTTTTATTCTTAAATACATACAAAGAAATAAATTTGAGCATTTATTTGAAATCTGACTTAATCGGGAAAAGAATTGCCGGAATTGATTTCGGTACCAAAAGGATAGGTGTTGCTGTTTGCGATGAATTGCACATATCAGTCAAACCTGTAAAAACTATTCATACTGACAAAGATGACATTTTTGAGTCATTTACCGAAATATTTAGAAATGAAAGAGTCGAAGCATGTGTCATAGGCATGCCAGAAACCCGTGATGGTAAAGAAAATGCCATTGCCGGAAAAATTCGAAAGATGGCAGATACGATTAATAAAAAATTCAATCTTGAGATTTTCTTTGTTGATGAGTCTTTCAGCTCAAAGCAAGCAGGTGGATTTATGATTAATTACGGTATCAAAAAAAAGAGCAGAGCTAAAAAGGGAATGTTGGACATGTATTCAGCAGTAATAATTCTTGAGCAATTTTTGTCGGAACTGGAGTAAAAAATGATTAAATATATAGTAATATTTTTAGCTTTTATTAGTATGGCTTCAGCCCAAAAAGAGCAGTTCGACAGAGCCTCTTATTATTCTTATGGTGTAAAAATGTTTGCTGAGGCCCACACCTTACCCGATGAAGCACCTGACAGTGTGAATGTGCTTTTTTTGTTCAAAACTATATATGATGCACTGATATTTATTCAGGTTAATCCTTTGGATAATCCGGGTAGTTTTCAAGCAACTCCAAACATTGAAATTATACTTAAAGATGATAATGGTGTAATTCGAAACAGAATGATATGGAGCGATACTGTTTGGACAAAAGATTATAATGATACTAAATCAAAAGAGAAGTTTGCTGAGGGATTCGTCACCTTAAAAATGTTGGCAGGAAATTACAACTGCACAGTAAACTTGCTGGATAGATATAAAAAAGTAATAGAAAAAGTGGAACTGAATTTGAATTCAAAGTTTGACTTTCACAAATCAAATATCATTTCTGATCCCATTTTTACAGCTTCTAATTCTAGCTTAGCCGAGTATAGGTCTGTGCCTTTCATACTCTCAAACAAAATCAATTTCACTTCTAAAGATGCAAAAATTCTAATCCCTGTAAGCTATAGCTTAAACCATAATGTTTTTTATTATTCCATCAAAAAAGATACAAAAAAGGAAGATCAGTTTTGGAATGATATGATTAACCTTTCAGGCAAAAGTATACCTAGTGATAATTGTAATATTGTAGCATCAAAAAACTTAGATTTACCTGTAACTGTAAGCATTAAAAGCGGATATAAATATAACACAGGTAATGACAGGGCAATTGGAGTCCTTGATATCAAATTGCCATCAGAGAATTTATCACCCGGTAATTACACATTAACCATAAAGAATGATAATAATAAAGACTCAGCTGAATATAGTTTTGAAGTAATTTGGGTTGACATGCCTCTTTCGATGCGAAATCCCTCTTATTCATTGGAAATGATGTATTACATTCTTAATGATGAAGAATATGATAAATTAAATTCCGGCTCGAATGATAAAAAAGCTACAAAAATAATGGAATATTGGAAACAAAAAGATCCAACCCGCAGCACACCCTTTAATGAAGCTATGACAGAATATTTCAGAAGAGTTGATTACGCTTTTTTTAATTTCCAAACAACCAGAGACAAAGACGGTGCAAAAACAGAAAGAGGAAAAATTCACATTTTGTTTGGCAAGCCTGATAATATCGAAAAAGATTTAATATCAGGAAAGCAATATGAAATATGGACTTATATCAAGCTCAAAAAGAAATTTCATTTTGAATTGGTATCAAATGGCTTGTATCAGTTGACCAAAATTGATGAATAATCTAAATCTTGTGATTTATTACCCTTTTTTCAATAAAGTCATACAAGGTTAATCTCCTCAGATTATAATATGAAGTCCAGAATGCCTTAAGCATTTGAATATATGACTGAAATGCAGAGTCTTTTTCGTTTTGAGCAATAAAAAATGAATTTAAATCTATCTTACCAATGTAGTATCTGTTTATAGCAACTTCGAATCTGCGTGATGCAATTGTATCAGCTTTGGCAGCAATACGAACCTGATTCATGAGTTGCTTCAATCTGAGTGCTTCATACTTAATTTCGGTTTCAAGGTTATTTTTTTGCAAGTCAGTATTGATTACAGTTCTATTTTTATCTTCTAAAGCAGCTTCAACCTGTGCAGAATTTCTTCCCCATTGAAATATTGGTATCTGCAAAGTAATATCAAGCCGCTGCTGCTGAAGTAACTCTTTATATGCATCAGGTAATAAGTCAGAACTATTATTAAGTCCAAACGAGGCAACAAGATTTGCATTCAGATTGTTAGCTGCCTCAACCTGCATCAAAGACATCTCAGCTCTCAACTTTGCAATATCAAAGTTGCGAAATGACGGATTGTTTTCTAAAGCATATTTTAAAGCTAAGCCATCATTGATATCAAGCTCGGGCATTATCAAATCCGGATTAATATTTATTTCTTTGTCAGCACTAATACCCAATAATATTCTGAACTCGTCTATAGATTGTTTATAGTCCAGCAGAGCTCTTTCATAAGAATTTTGCGCATTGAGGTATGCAAGCTCGCTCTGAAGAAGGTCATTTTCTGCTATCTTTCCAACTTCGAATCGCCCTTTTGATATAATGTATAGAGTATCGTTTACTGAAACATTCTGTTCAGCATTTTTCAGGTTCATTTTGGATATATATACATCAAAGTATTTTTGGGTAACATTTACGGAAATATTCTCAATCTCAGATGAATACTCGTTGTCATTAATCTCTTCATTAATTTCCTGAACTTTAGATTCCCATTTGAGTGAGTTGTAAAAAAAGATCGGCTGACTATAGGAAATCATAATTGGTGTACTACGCCATATAGAATAATCTCTCGAGCCAAAGGCATCAATTCTTGATAATCCTGAACTAATTGATATTTCTGAGCCAAGTGGATTGATTGCTTGTCTCAAACTAACAGATCCACTTCCAAAGTATTGGCTTTGCGGCTGAAATAACTGGCTACCATCAGGTTGTAATACCGGAATAATTTCTCTTGATAATCCGGGGAGTGAAGCATTCAAGCTTATTTGTGGCAAAAAACCCGCATTAAATGCTTTTATTCCATTGGTTCTTGATTTGTATGATGCCTTTGCCGATTTTGCAGCAGGGCTATTTTTGATAGAATATTCAATACAATCACTCAAAGTAAATTTGGCTAAATTTTGAGATAGCAAACTAACATTAATCAAAAAAAACAGGATAATTACAATTTTCATTTTTAAAGCATTCTATAAATATCAACAATAATTGGTTTTAAACCACTAAAGAAAAATTCAACAGCTATTACCATTACAATCAATCCCATTAGCCTCATCATTACATTTTTGCCTGTATCTCCCATAAATCGGAGTATCTTTGATGAGAAGAATAAAATAAAATATGTTATGAGTATAACTAAAACAATTGAACCGAAAAAAGCAATTTTTAGTGGAATAGTGTTGGAGTCTTCCATCAAAACAATAGCATTTGTAATAGCACCCGGACCACAAATCATTGGAATTGCAAGTGGCGTAATAGAAATATCATTAACATATGTTCGTACTTCGGATTCGGCAATTTTAACTTTGCCTAACCTTGCCTGAAGCATATCCATACCCATCATGAAGAAAATTATTCCTCCAACTATCCTTAAGCTGTTGATGGAAATACCAAAAAACTTAAACAGAAACTGACCTGTAAATGCAAACCCAATTATTGTAAGTAATGCAACTAAACTTGCCTTTCTTGCTGTTTTGGTTCGGTCTTTTTCGCTTAAATCTCTTGTCATGGTCATAAAAACAGGCATAGTACCTATCGGATTTATCAAGGTAAAAAATGATGTAAAATACAAAATACCTGTTGTTAGAAACTCATTCATGAGATTATTTCTTAAATAGAATTTTATTTTAAAATCAAAAGTAGCAATTATTTATTCAAAAAGTCACTCATTTTAGTAATTTTGACATTTAAATCATTATTACTTTGTTCCTTGCCCATTTTATTAAATTCAATTCTAGCTTTTTCTCGTGTCCATGATTCAACATAATTCTTTAGAAAATTCAGTCTTGACTCATACAGATTCTCTTTGTTCGAAATCTCGAAACTAACGTAAAGTGAACGATTAAACCTAAGAAGCATCTGCAATTCTTTGAGTGATTCAATCCCTTGTTCACTTAGATTTGATGAGGAATTCAAAAAAATGTTTCCTCCAAAAATTCTGGAACCTACTTTTGGCTTTATTGCTGTCCATTCGGTCTTTTGCTCGATAAATTTATCTGAATCATCAACGATGAAATTAAATTCCTTTCTCAAAATACTGTCACTGTTAAGGATAACCAGATACTTGCTTCCACTTGGTAAAAGTTGCTCAAATTCACCATTACTATTCGACTGAGTTTTAATTTTTTTCCCTTCCTGCGAGCGAAACTCAATACTAAGTACTAATGGCTCAAGGGTATTTTCTTCAAAAATTTTACCTTTAACAAGTACTTGAGCATCTTTTCCACTTAGAAATTGAGAGTAAATTGCGTTAAAATTAAATATTAACAAAACCAGTAGTAACTGATATCTTATCATAGAGAAAAAACCTAATTTATATAAAATACTTATCTATAATAAACGAATTAAATCGAATTAGGTTATAATTTAGAGATATAAAATTGAAATTTATAATTAAATTTGCAATTTTGTGCACTATTTACATAGTTTTTTCTTACTCAGAACTTATTTCTCAAAAGTCTCTTAATCTGAGAGCACCTCTAACTGAAGATGTGTTTAAAGAATTTGATGATTTCATTAAGAAATATGCACCCTCTGACAGTGCATTTAATGCTATGATTGTATTGGCAAACAAACATTTTGTTTTGCAAAGATCTGCTGTATCTGCTTACATTTTCAACATGTATAAACCTCTTTTCCCAAAAAACTCAAAAGTTATTGAAAATCAAATTGAGATTTTCGAAAATGTAATGATATCACAAACAGCAACACACGATATGTACTCGCTTTACATTGATTACATTAAGCGTAATGCACCATCTGACAATGCATTTTTTGCTTTACAAAGAATTACGGATAGTTATATTATCAGACAGGAATGGGACTCTACCATAATGATTCTAAACACATTCAAGCCACTTTTTCCAGAATTACATGAAAAATTTGACCGATTAGTAGTAGTTTTGAAAGAACCGCTTCAAAATTTAGTGGTTAAGAACTTAGGACCAAACATAAATTCCGTTGATAGTGAATGGGACCCTAGCCCTACTTTGGACGGAAAATACATTTATTTCTCTGCTGACCACAGGAATGGTGGATTAGGTGCAGCAGATATTTGGGTCTCAGAAAACATTGACGGTCAGTGGCAGAAAGCAGTAAATATAGGAAGGCCAATCAATTATTACAAAGATGAAACAGTTGACAATGTAAGCCCCGATGGCACAGGGCTGCTACTATCAGGGAATTTTTCCGGAACTTATGGGGAGTACGACATTTACTTTGCAGAAAAGGACAGTATTGGTTGGAAACCTCTCGAGCACCTTCCTAAACCCGTAAACTCTGAATATCATGAAGAATCAGGTTGTTTATCAGCAGACGGCAATGTTTTAATATTCACCTCTGACAGACCGGGAGGAATAGGACCTTATGTACCTATTAACAAAGGTTTCTACGGTGGAACAACAATGGGCAATATGGATATTTATGTTTCATTAAGGAATGGAAACTCATGGAGCACACCAATTAATCTAGGACCAATATTAAATACTCCTTATGCTGAACGAGCTGCTTACCTTCATCCTGACGGGAAAACCCTTTACTTTAGCTCAAATGGTCATCATGGCTTAGGAAGACTTGACGTATATAAAACAACCAGACTAAACGATACTTCCTGGCAAGAATGGTCAGAACCTGTAAATTTGGGAAAAGAGATCAACGGCGCATTCGATGACTGGGGTTATGTTGTTACTTTAGATGGTTCTATGGCATATTTTGCAAAAGATGGGTCCACAAATGGTTATGGTAATTGGGATATTTTTTCTATAACCTTGCCAGAAAAGGCAAAACCTGAACAATTAATAACTATCACAGGAAACGTAATTGATAGCTATGGAAATCCAATTTCTGCTTCCATTACCTGGGAAGATCTTGAAACAGGTAAAATTGTTGGCCATATAAAAAGCGACCCTCGTGATGGTTCGTATTTGATAACACTCAAACCTGGGAAAAGATATGGCTATTTTGCTGAATCAAAAGGCTATTATCCAACATCTCATAATATCAACTTAAAGGACATTATTAATAAAAATACTATCAAGCAGGATATAGTAATAAAAAGTGTTAATTCTATTGTTGATAAGCTTGAACAAGTCACAATAAACAATATATTTTTCGATTTCAACAAATCTGAACTTAAAAACGAATCTTTTCCAGAACTAAACAGACTTGTAAATTTTTTAATGGAGAATTCAGATTATCGTGTTCTTTTGACAGGACATACTGATAATACAGGAGATTCTATTTTTAATACTAATTTAAGCCTTGATAGAGCTAAAGCTGTCAGTGATTATTTAATTAAAAATGGCATTGCAAGAAGAAGAATTGTCTTTGAAGGAAAGGGAAGCTTGATGCCCGTTGTTCCAAATGATTCTGAGGAAAATCGTGCTAAAAACAGACGAGTTGAGTTTATGCTTTTTGATAAATAGATTTCAATCACTTAACGATACAATTAATTTTACAATTATTCTGCGACTAAAAATACATTTACAAAAAAAAGCTCATCAATTTGTTGTATTTATGATGAGCTTTTATCTTAACAAATAATATCTTTACTTCAATCCTTTCTTCAGAAAATCATTAAATTCATTTTCATCCCTGGTGAAAGCTTTTGTAGCAATCAATTTTTCTTCATTGTCGAGAAGCACATAAAGCGGTAAATCTATTGAGCCGTATCTATCCTGCTGCATTTTTCTGTTTGCAATTTCGCTCTCTTTACGACTATCAGTATAGAGTTTAACCTTAACCATCTGATTTAGCATCGAATTTGTTTCGGATCGGGTAAACATGTTCATCTCCATCCATCTGCAGTTTGTACATTGCCAACCTGTAAAATCAACGAATAATGTTTTATTTAGTTTTTGAGCTATAGCAAGTGCTTCATCATAATCCTTGTACCATGTTGTCAGTTCAATATTAGCACCGGCACTCCTAGTAGAAGCTCCCATTATAAGGGGTTGCTCAGGTACTCCATATTCCTTAGGTGGCATAAAAGCATCAAGTTCACCCAATGGTTTGCCAAGTAATCCTGTGAAGAACCATACAGTAATTGCACCAAAAATCAATGCTATCATTATTCTTGTAGCACTAACTCCATGAACCGGGCTATCATGCGGCAATTTAAACAAACCAATTATATATAAAACAATCATAATTGTACAAGCAATCCAAATAGCTATAAATAAATCTCTGGTAATTAGCTCGAATGACCAATATAAATCAGCATTACTGAAAAATTTGATTGCTGCTGCGATCTCAATAAATCCCATAACTACCTTAATGTTATTCATCCAGCCACCTGCTTTAGGCATTTTGTTCATAACAGAAGGGAAAAGAGCTAATAAGAAAAATGGCAGCGCAAATACAGTCGAAAATCCCAACATCCCAAGTATAGGGTAAAACCACTCACCTGAGCTGACGGAAATAAGCGATGAACCAACAAACGGCACGGTACAAGTAAATGAAGTAAGTGAGAATACTAATCCCATTACCAATACACTTACTATACTATCTCCTTGGCTCTTTGAGTTCAGTTTGTTCATTAATCCTGTAGGTAGCTGAATCTCGAAAGCACCAAACAAGTTCAATGCAAAAATTACAAATACAGATGCTATTCCCAAGTTTACCCAACCGTTGGTTGCTAAATCAGAAATACCTGTAGGTCCTGCGATTGCGGCAACCACAATACCTATAGCAGTAAATGTTGATATTATACCCAGTGAGTAAACTAATGAATCCCTAAGCCCCTTGCCTTTGGTTTTTTCTGCTCTTTTTGTAAAAAATGAAACAGTTATCGGTATCATTGGAAAGACGCATGGTGTCAACAAAGAAATTGCACCCATAAGCATAGAAAACCATAAAAAGGAAAATATACCTTCCTGCTTCTTCTTTTCGATTATTTCATTCGACTCAGTCTGCTGAACTTCCATATTGCTATCATTCTTTTGATTGGAATCAGAAATACTTACGTAATCATCAGGATATTCAGCTTTTGGATAACCATTTTCGTCGTAAGTAACACTAAGTAAAACTAATTCACTTAATAAGTTATCATCAACACTAAACTCTGACGCTTTTACTAATGCAGGAAATTCTTCTGCCGGCAGACATCTGACGGTATCACAGAGCTGTAAATATAAAACAATTTCAATCTTGTCTTTTTCGAAATCCATATCAGTTTTCGCTTTCAGAGGAATGTAAAATTCTCCTTTTTCGTAAACATCTATGTCAATCTCGAATCCTTCATCATATTTTGTCTTTGGCTTTTGTGCATAAAATTTATCAATAATTTCAAATTTCTCTTTTGGCTTAATTGATAGTTCGGTAGGTGCGGGACCAATGCCTTCGGAGTTAAGTTTCTGGACAAATCCGTATGTGTACCAATATTCGTCAAGTTTGATGTTGACTTTAATGTAAAAGTCTTGCCCCTGAGTAACTTTTTTGACAGAGCTTTGTGCTTCGATTTTAATATGTTTATTATCTTCAGCTTTAGTAACATATACAAAAAACAAAGAAATTATGAACAGCAGGTTGATAATTTTTTTTAGCATCATTATTTCCTGATTGAAAAAGAAAAAAGTTTAATTACAAAAATAATAATAATATTACTATCGACGAATATAAATTAAATATTATGAATTGAATATTAAATTATCAATAAATATTATACATATCAAATCAATAAACGACAAAAGAATGGAAAAAGCAAAAATTAATTTTTATTATGTCATTATTCTTATTATTTTTAAAACAATCGCTATAGAAAAATTAGAAAACTAATGTGAGCATAGAGATGAAAAGATTATTACTATTTTTCCTTGTAATGTTTATTACAATCATACCATTGAGTTCTCTTAAATCTAATGACCTTGAAATAACAAGAGAATTTACACTTATCACTTCTGATAATGCAACCGGATACCTCAAACCATTATTTACTACAATTGGTGAAGGTTTGAATACGTCCCTCTATAATACTGCATACCACAGCAATGGCTGGTCTTTTGGTTTCAATCTTTCGCTAATGGGCATGCTGATACCTGACAGTCATAAGAATTATGATGCTAAGTTACCTGACTTGTATGGTAATCCTGTAAGAGTCAAAACAGCAGGTATGCATGATGGCCGTTTGATTGAGAATTTTAAGGGAACAATCCAACAACCTACTATATATGGCGGCAATTCGTATTCCATTTTCGCATCTCCTCAGGGTGCATTTCCACCAGATTCATTTTATAAATCAGTTGGATTCCTAGAAGGAAATAATATTGGAATTATGCCTGGCTTGCCGATATTACAAATGTACATTGGATTGCCAACCCGATCAGAGTTGAGATTTAGATTCCTTACTTTGCCGGTACAAGACTCTCCACTTACTTATTTTACGATTGGTGCAAATCAGAATATTGATAAAGAGTTTGGATTGCAGGAACCTGATAATCCGCTATCTTACGGATTGACAGCTGCATTTCATTCCATATCCAGACCTCAGGGAATAAGCATTTCTTCATTTGCCTTTGGAGTAAATGCCAGTAATAAATTTTCTGACGAATTTCAGGTTTATGGAGGTCTGCAGTTTGAAACTTTCTCGGGGAATATTGAACTTATAAGAACTGATTTCAATCCTAACGATGTAGTGAACTCTCCGTTTTCAGAAATTCGAAATGGAGAAAATCTTAAAATTGATGTCCAGTCGTACAATTTTTTCAGACTTACTGCCGGTGCTTCTTATGATTTGCCTATTATAAGATTTCATGGAGATATAAGTTGGGCTGCACAACCTGTATTCAATTTCGGTGTGTCACTCAAAATATTTGAGCACAAAGAAGAGTTCTTCAAACCACGTGAGTATTTCACACCGGATATGGATGAAATGAGATCACCAAGAATTGCATTTAAAGACTTTACTACACCATATATTGCTAAAGCAGCACCAGTCTCTAAGTATGTGCCCAAAGAGTTTGATTTCAGGATCAATCTAGAAATGCAGGGAGAATACGAAGGTAACCTAAGCAAACTTGATACTATTGTGATAGAAGAGTTTGAATCAAGACAAACAAGAGCTATTTTACCTTATATTTTCTTCGATCAGGGAGAATCAAACATTCCTTCCAAATATAATCTGATTACCCGAGACAAGACATCAGGTTTCAATTTCTCTGAACTCTCAGGCAAGTCTTCTCTTGAAAGTTATTATGATGTTTTAAATGTTATTGCACACAGACTTAAAGACAGACCAAATGCAAACCTTACCTTGACAGGTACCAACAACAATATTGGTAAAGAGAAGAATAACAAAAAACTTTCTAAACAAAGAGCCGATAATATTAAAGATTACTTAGTCAATGTGTGGAATATTGAAGAAAATAGAATTATAGTTAAGGCTCAGAATCTGCCAACAGTTCCATCAAATTCATCTGATGTTGATGGTCAGGCAGAGAATAGAAGAGTTGAGATATCATCCAATGATATTGATATTACTGCACCTGTATTCATTGTTGACACCCTTCTGAGAGTAAAACCTGAATCCATTAAATATCTGCCAAAGATTAATTCCGAAGCAGGTTTAGCACGCTGGTCAATCAACAGCTCATCAGGTAATACAAAGCTAAGAGAAATGAGTGGTGAAGAAAACATTGAGTCACTTTACAACTGGATGCTTGCAAGTGAAGGAACCCGTAAAAAATTATTAAGTAGTAATTTGATTACAAGATTTGTTGCTTACGACAAAGAAAATCAAATGCAAGAACTGACACTTATAAATCCTGTTAAAGTAATTTCGGTTAAGGATAAAAGACTGAATGCTACAAAGGATACATCACTAAACATGTATAACTTGATCTTATTTGATTTCAACAAATCTGATCTGAATATTGTCAATAAGAGGATTACTGATTTTATTAAATCAGAGCTTACACCAAATACAGACGTAACAATATATGGTTATACCGACAGAATAGGTAATGATGATTATAACTTAAAATTATCTACTGCAAGGGCTGAATCAACAGGTAAAGCGCTTGGTGGTCATCCATATAAAACAGTTGGGGTAGGCGAATCAAAGCTCATTTATGACAACGATTTGCCGGAAGGAAGGTTTTACTGCCGTACAGTTGTTGTCGAAGCTAAAGTTCCAATTAATTAAAAAAGGAGTGAAATTAATGAAAAAATATATCTTTATATTGATGGCGGTTTTAATGTCAGGTTGTTATACTGAGGTAGTGGATAATTTAAGTACATTCAGTATTCAGGTACCGATTTTGTTTGATACACCTTTCGAAAACAGATCAGTACCTGACACATCAATTGATTTTACAAATTTACACAAGTATCCTGAATATACAGAGTACAAGGACAGAGTCCAAAAAGCAGAAATCCTTCAGCTAAATTATCGTATTGATTCATTGATTTATGGTGATGGCAGTGTATTCAATAATTTAGATGATGACTTAGAGTTTGAGTACATTAGATATAGTTTCCAGTTTGCAAATCCTTTGAGTTTTCCAACATCACCCAATAAAGGTGACTTTGTACCTGACCCTAATTCTCCGAAAATTCTTTTAGGAGAATTTAAAAATGTTAAAATAAAAGACTATTTCAGAACGGCAAAGCATATCATTGAAGTACCGGAAGCATCAGCAAAAGCTATATCTGATGGACTAAAATCCAAACCCTATTTCTATGTTTATACAGAATATAGCAGGATTAAAGGACAAACAGAAGATGAGTTTCCATTCGACCTCATAAAAGCGAAGTTTGATGTTATTCTACGTCTAGAGATTAAATTGTAGTATGCAGAATTATTCACAATAAAAAACGCTTCTGTAAGAAATAATTGCAGAAGCGTTTTTTTATACTTTTTTAGCATTGATTAAACTTCGGCGACTACTGCCTCAGTTTGATTCAGCTGATTCAATTCTTTTGCCTCATCCTTATATTTTTTGGGCAAAATCACAGAGGATTGCTCACTAATTGGCAGAGCAGAAACCAGTTTAGCATGTATTACAAGTGGAATATCACCTTTTTGGATAGATTTGACTCCATTGATAATAACATTTAACACAACCATCTCTTCATCATGCAAAAATCGTAACTTATCAGCAATAGGAAGCCATACTATATTTGCCATAAAGATGCCCCAAAGTGTAGCGATAAATGCTGATGCGATATTTGCAATCAGCTCATTAGGATCTGAACCAACGGCTGATAATGTTGCTATCAACCCCATTACAGTACCGATAATACCCATCGTAGGTGAGTATCCACCTAGTTTATTAAAAAATCCTATATAAACAAGATGTCTTTCTGTAATTGAGTTTAGTTCATTCTCTGCTAAATGTTCTAGGGATTCTTGGTCTGCCCCGTCAATGACATTTTCCATTAACTTTTTTAGATAAGGATGTTTTGCGCTGCTTAGCTTATTTTCGAGTGAGAGCAAACCTTCCCTTCGGGCAGACGCAGCAAAATTAACAATTTGAAGAATTATGCTTTTTATATCATGATGAGGTGGTGATATTGTATATTTTATTAAAGCAGGTATCTTTCTAAATACATTGAATGAATGGCCGGCAAGACCTGCAGCAAGTGTTCCGATAATGACAATTATCATTGGTGGAATTAGGAATAAAGACTCGGACTTTCCGCCCTCGAGCAGAAAAGACCCAAGGATAGCAATTGTACCTATAATAATTCCTATAAGTGTGCTGTTTTTCATTTTACCAAAATAACACTTTTATCTGAGAAAATCAAAAAGTGATGTTTGCATTATCCTCGCACCTACCTGAAGACTGTACTGAAGAGCTGTTTCATTTTTTCTCAGCTCAATAGTTGTGCGTGCAATATCTGTATCACTTTTGATTGAATTAATTTCCTGTAACCTGATATTATCATTTAATAGTTGATTTACCAAACTATCCAATCTATTATATTTTGCTCCAAAAAGTGCAATTGTATTGGAAATTTTTTGGTCGTGGTCGAGAAGTGTTTTTTGCAAAGTATCAACTTGATTGATTTCTGCAGTTGTAATTTGGTCTGTTTCAGTTCTTAAGCTTCCGTCAGACTTAAATTTTATAATATTATATATTTTTATTATATACTGAAATAATTGAGGCTCATAACCGGAGCCAAACAATTCTTCAGATTTTACGTTTGTAATTTCTTCAGTATATTGATCTTTATTGATTAGTCTGTCATTATTGTTACCTTTAAATATAACCCTCAATCCTGAGGGATTATTTATAGGGTCACTTGGAGGTACTTCTTCAATAAGTTCGAATGGCAAATCATTGTTTGCTACCAAATCATCAGGTGGAATGGCAACCAGTGTTTGCGGAGTAGTTGCTGTACCCGAGAACAGAGTTTTCCCGTTATAATCCTTATTTGCCTGTCCTATTATATCATTCAGTAAATCTTTTATCTGGCTGGCAAAAGTTTGAGGGCTGGTACTTGCACTGATACTAAGTGCATCAATGGCAGTCTGTCGAAGTCTTTTTAAAGTATCGGATATGAAATCCATATTCTCACTTGCGACTCTCATTTCAGAGAGCGTTTCTTCGAGTATATTAATATAATTTGTATTTTTTGCAATCCTAGATTGAAGAATTTTTATTTCATTAAGTCTTTCTGGTTCTTCTTCAATTCCTGTAATTCTTTTTCCGGTAGTAAGCCTAATCTCTTCTTTGTATTTGCTGCTCTGAATGTTTTCGAGTTGACCGAGATAATTGAAATATACTGATTTATTAGTTATTCTCATGTTTTACTTCCCTAAATTAATCAGCGTTGTAAGCATTTCATTTGTAATAGATATAATTCTGGAAGCAGCTTCAAACCCTTTTTGAAATTTAATTAAATTTACAGCCTCTTCATCCAAATTTACTCCCATAAGTGATTCTCTTTGAGTATTTAATTGCTCGTCAACTGCTTTACTGGCTGCCAACCCATCATTCGCAACCCTAGCTGCAGAGCCCACTCTTGTTACCAATCCCGAATAATACTCAACGGGTGTTAAATTGTTCAAAAAGGTTTTACTCTCGGCTAATCTAGCAACTTTTCTTGCAATTGCTGTATTGCCCGGTTCACCGGGTAATTCAGACAGAGGCAAATCTTTCGGGTTGTTGATCAAGGATGTATTGATAGTTATGGTACCAGCATTTGTACCTAATGGATCAAAGAATAACCGACCTGGAGGCGGACCGGACAAATCATCCATACCATAACCAGTTGCCATCAGCGCATTAATTTGTGTAACAAAAGCATTTACGAAGTCGTTAAGCTCTTTGTAAATAGACAAATTTCCACTTGTATCATTGGGGTCTAGAATTTCATTGTATAATTTTACATTTGAATATAACTCACCTGCCTGTATGGCAAGGGGAGTCTCGTTTCCGGTATCAATATCTTTTTTTATAATACTTACAGTTTTTTCACCTGCATTATCGGTTACTTTGTAATCAATTTCAGAGTAGTATGTCGATGAAACAACATTTATTCCATTTACAAAGACATTCAAGGTATTATCTTCATTTGATGTTACCTTAATATCCATAAATTTTGCAAGTTCCTGTAGCTTTAGTTCTCTTTGGTCTATAAACTGCTGAGATGTAGCACCATCTTTATTTGTATTATAAGTAACAAATTTATTGAGCTCTGCAATATCCTTAAGTAATGTGTTTATAGTACCAGTTAGTGAGCCGACGAAATTTAGTGTTTGTTGTCTGAACTCATCAAAATTGCTTGCAATATTGTTGAATCTCTGAGAAATAGCAACTCCTCTTTCAACAATATAGCTACGAAGTGCTACATTATCAGGATTAAGAGCTACCTGGTCGAATGCACCAAAGAAATCAGTAATCATGTCATCAACGCTATCGTTTAGCGGCTCTCCGAGAACAGTCTCAATCCTTTTGAGAAATTGATAATCTACATCATGACTCGAACGTTTTGATATATTGTTGCGTATTTCACGATCATAGTACTCACTACGAAAAGTTTGGATTTTTTGGACAATTACACTATTGCCCATAAAAAAACCGTTTCGCCTTACCGAAATATCTTCATTAAGCACGGCTACTCTTCGAGAATAACCATCAGTATTGACGTTAGCAATATTATTTGCAGTAACATCAAGACCGAATCTCTGAGCAAGAAGTGCTTTTTTCCCTATTTCAAGTGCTGCAAAACCTGACATAATTAATTTAGTGTTCCGCTATTAATTAAAAGTAAGTTTGAGAGCTCATCAATTTGCTGGTTAACATTTCGTACATCAGTTCTTGATGACTTATGTATATAGTCCAGATAATCCTTGCATTCCATCAATCGGCCTACAATATTTACAAATCTACGGACTCTTTCAATTTTGTTATTAAGGGCAAACCCATCAAGAATATTATCTTCAAGGTCGTTGATTGTGTCTAACATTCTTTTTCGTACTTGGTAAAGCTCATTCTCCGGCAATGTAAATGCGATATCATTGACCTGAGATTTAACTTCTATGGCTTTAATTAAAGCCGAATCTGTGATTGTACGTGTGGTACTCATAACTGTTCAAATGATAAATTCATAATAAATTATACTCTTACATTACATACATTATTTGTGCCATTTGTAAGTATATTAATTAATTCAGACACAGAATGCTTAGCTCTATTTGTTAAAACCCTGTTTGTCAAATTTAATGTAACCAGTTGATTTGTCAATGTGTTCATTGACTCTTGCATAAGTGATAAAACACTATAATTGTTGTTATCTGAAAATGCGATAATCTGAGTCATAGTCATACTTGATGCTTCTTTTTTGGCGATATTTAGCCAATCAGCAATATAATTAATTCTGGCATCTTCGGCGTTTCTTAGTCTGTTTAATAACTCTTCCTGCTCTGAGCTAATATCATCAAGCTTGTTAAGATGCAGATTTATTAAACATGCTTGTTGAATTTTAGCCAAATCAACTAATTCTTGAAGTAGTTGTTCCTCGTACCTCAGATATATCATCAATTTTTCAATCATAAATAATTTCCTGTTTTAGGATATTTTTTCTTCTTTAAATGTATTCAAATATTTATTTACTTTTTTAACATAGCTTTGAGTTTCCTTGAATGGTGGTATTCCACCATACTTTTCAACATTTCCGGGACCGGCATTATATGCAGCAAGTGCATTATCCAAATTACCAAACTTATTCATCATTCTTCTCAGATATAACGTTCCGCCAAATATATTCTGTGCAGGGTCGAAAGAATCCACCACACCAAGATCTCTGGCTGTACCATCCATCAATTGCATTAATCCTTTGGCTCCGGCTTTTGATTTTGCATGATTGTGCCCGGCAGACTCAACTGTTATCACTGCCTTTATTAGTTCCTTAGGAACATTATACTTTGCTGATGCTGCATCAATAATATTATCGTACACTTCAAGTCTGTTCTTTACTTTGTTTACAAAATTTCCGGAAATTGGGGTTTCATTGATGGCATTTGCATGCTTTACTTCAGTTACAGGTGTATTGATTTTTATTTCATTGCTAAAGTTCTTTATTGCATTGACAGGAGTATTCATTATCTTAGAAGATTTATGTTCTGCCAACTCTTCGCCAGTCAGAAATTTATATACCTTTTCCGCTATTCCAATACCTGCACCAACCGTAGAAACCTGTTCAGAAAAAAGTATGTCAGTATATTCGCTCAATGGTCCATCAAAATCACTGTCTTCATCAGAGAATTTTGTGGTTTTCATTTCTTTAAGCATCATATTTATGAACATTGCCTCGAATCCTCTCGACACCTTGGCAAATTTGTTCTTTTCATCATCACTAAGCTTTGATGATGAAGAATTGACATTTTTGCCAAGCTCTTCAGTTTTAGTCTTTAGAACTTGCTGTAGAGGATCAAAGTTAATATTTCGGCTAAGTTCATTCATATTATTGTAATACCAATTCTCCCTGTAAAGCTCCGGATTCTTTGAGAGCTTGAAATATTGAAATTAAATCTCGCGGGCTGACTTTGAGTAAATTAAGAGCATTTGCCAGGTCTTGAACTGTTGCCCCCTGGACGACAAGCGGGACAGACTCTTTTAATTCTTCTTTAGAATTAATTCTCGAAAACCTTTCGCTTTGCTGCGGATTGAGTGTAAATGGAGCCTGTTGCGGTATTAATACATCCTGCTGCACTGATATTTCTAAACCACCATGAGCAACAACAGTAGGCAATAATTGGACATTCCCTCCAACGACAACAGTACCGGTACGTTCGTTGATAACCACTCTGGCAATAGGGTCAGCAATAACATTAGCAAGTTCAATTTGTGAAATTATTTGCATAATTTGTTGCTGAGTTTGATTTTGGGGTAATTTTACCTCAATTGTGGCTGCATCAAGAGGTGTTGCAGAATTTGATAATCCTGATAAAGCATTTACAGCATCAGTGACTCTTGCTGCAGTAGTAAAATCAGGCTCCCTGAGTGTAATTCTTAATTGATTATTCTGAACATACTCTGCATTCATAGGCGAATCTAAAATCAAACCATTTGGAATTCTGCCTGTTGTAGAAACATTCTTCGAAATGCTGGTACCTAATGAGTTAAAATCATATCCACCCACAGAGAGAGGTCCTTGTGCTAAACCGATAATGTTGCCATCAGCAGTTGATATGGGTGTCATAAGCAATACACCACCCTGCAAAGAGTTTGCATCACCTATTGATGATACTGTTACATCAACTTTCGAACCTTTTTTCAAAAATGTAGGTATTGTTGCTGTAACCATAACTGCAGCTACGTTTCTAATCCTTGGATTACCTTGCGGAATAGTCAACCCAAATCTTTTAAGCATATTTGATACAGACTGTACTGTGTATGTAGTTTGCTGATTATCACCTGTCTGATTTAATCCTGTGACTAAGCCATAACCAATCACCTGCACTCCCGATACTCCCTCGATATATGCGATATCTTTTATTCTTGCTGCCTGTGAATCAAATACAAACAGTAAAAATAGAAGCAGGTATAATATGTATATTTGTTTCATCATTAAAATAGTATTCTCAAAAATTTAGTTATCAGACCCGGCTCCTGAACTTCTGATACTGAGCCGTCACCTTCGATATATAGTGTAAGATCGAGTATTGAATATGAATATATGGAGTTATCGGTCGTAATATCAACAGGCCTGACTGTTCCTTTTAGGATAATTGTTTGCAATTCACCATTTACTTTGGTTGTGCGGGTGCCTTCAATTCTCAGATTACCATTGTCAACTACTTCCATAACCTTTACACTTATCTTTGAGCGAATTTTTTCGCTTCTGGAAGTGTTACCTCTTCCTTGATGTCCATTTCCCGTATTTATGCCCCCGCCGCCTCTGGTACCTGATGAACCTGCATTAAAGTCAAAACCTGCCTCCAGTGATGTACTTCGGCTTGATGATGTAGTTGCTGCATTTCCGGCTTCGGTATCTTCCATGATCAACACTGTAATAGCGTCACCTGGCTTGAATGCCCTTACATCAGAAAATAGAGACCTCGAACTATTTTGAATAAACTGAGAATAGAGTTCTGAGCTTGATAGTAAAATGAGAAATATTAAAATTATCTTTTTCATTTCTTGTTCTTCTGATTATAAGTAATATTACCCGAATTAATTACAACTGAGCCATCAGAAGCTATTTTGCCGCTTACAACATTTTGAGAACCGTCTCTTTTGACTCTTATCATATCTCCAACGACACCTTCCTGCAAAGTTGTTCCGCTACATCTAATTACTACAGCTCCGGAGACTACAACAACAGTAACTTTGTCACCCCTCTTTACCTTTACATCAGGAGCAATCATTTCAACTTTTAGTACATCGTCTTTGTTTATGCTCCTGCTGGCAGTTCGTCCAACCAGCTCATTTTCGGATGGGAAATTAACATCATTAAAAACTACTATCTCTCTCAAAGTTAGGTCATTCATACTTATAACACTGTTTGCAGCTATTTTGTTTGCTGCTACCCATACATCTTTAAGCAGTTTGACTCTGATATTGTAATCAATATATTTTAGAAGTTTACCATTAATTGTATATTTTACTGATACATTATTAATTCCAGCTTTTATTTCGTCAGGAACAATAATATCTGCTTCAACGTTAGGCTCTTCGAACTCTATTGTTCTGGGCACGCTAATGAAATCTAACTGAGCTTTATTCATTGATTTCTGTATAACAATCTTTTCTATTGCATCTTTTACCCTATCACCCGAAAAGGTTGATTTGGAATAAGAACAATTAAAAGATGCTACAGCTATAATTAATAAGCTGTATATAAATGGCAATATGTTACTTTTGTTTGTCATTATCTCTTCAAGTTAACAGCAGTAGTCAAAATTTCATCGGCGGTACGGACAGACTTTGAATTCAATTCATAAGCACGTTGAGCATTAATCATGTTTACCATTTCTTCAACGATATCAACATTGCTTGACTCGATATGTGCCTGTATAAGCTCTCCTGTATTCATAACACCCGGTACTTCGAGCAATGCAATACCCGAAGCTGGAGTTTCGGTAAATAAATTATTTCCCAGTGCTCTCAAGCCGGCAGGATTAATAAATCTGGCAAGATTAATTTGACCTATACTTTGCTCTTCAGCTGAGCCATCCAATACAACACTTACGACACCATCTCTCGAAATATTGATTTGGACTGCATCATTTGGGATATTAAATCCGGGATCGAGTTGATAACCCTGTGATGTGACTATTTGCCCGTTCCTATTCAACTGAAATGAGCCATCACGTGTATATACAAACGAGTTATCAGGACGTCGCAAAACAAAGAACCCTTCACCGCTTATTGATAAATCCAAAGGGTTCTCGGTACTTTTAATATCCCCTTGTGAGAATAACTTTTTGGTTGCAACCAATTCAGTACCCGAACCAATCTGAACTTCGTTCAACGCTTCTACACCTGTTCTCGAGGTATTACCGGCAGGTTTTAGTGTTTCGTACAACAAATCCTGAAATTCCGGACGTATTTTCTTGAAACCGGTAGTGTTAATATTCGACAGGTTATTGGCTATAATCTCAACATATTTTTGCTGAGCCGATAATCCTGTTGCAGCTGTTCTTAATGTTTTATCCATAAAAGCACCAAAATAGTTATTCCGTTAAATTACACAAATCTACCTGTCATAATAGATTTTTCGATAGTATTATCATTTGTCTGAATTACCTTGCTTCCTGCATCATACATTCTTTGTAATTCAATCATTTGCACCATCTCTTTTACTATATTGACATTAGAGCCTTCGAGCCATCCCTGGCGTATAGTCACCTTATTCATTTCAAGCTCTTCCTTTTCTGCTTCCTCCGAAAGAGTAAAAAGTGACGCCGAAGCTCTCTGCAAGGTGTTCAAGTCCTTTGGTTCAACTACCGAAATTCTTGCTACTTCCGAATCATTCACAAAAACTTCGCCGGCGATTCCGATTCTGATACTCCTTGCAGTGTTATCAGCGGTTATCGAATGACGGGAAAAGAACTCCCTGTTAATGCTTATCGGTCCTTCCGAACCCTTAAGCTTTTTCCCATCCATAGACAGAATTGTCCCGTCTTCCGATATCCGAAAACTACCTCCTCTGGTCAGGTACTCTTTACCATCTACATCCATCAGAGTGAAAAAACCTTTTCCTTCGATAGCAAGGTCGAGAGGGTTATCGGTAATTTGCATTACACCTTGTGAAAAATCAAAATATGAGCCTGTGGCAGGATCATCCTGCTCAACATCACCCTCAATATTATTCAGATTATCCTGGGCTAATATCAAATCTCTCTCAAAGATTGACATCCTCTTGTAGCCTGTGGTCTGCGCATTGGCAATATTATTTGCCGTTGTTTCGAGTCTTGTAATCTGGCTCTGCATTCCAAGTGCGGCTGTATAGATTTCTTTAATCAATGCTATTTACCCTTGCTATTCTTTTTCACAAATCTTTAGACACAAGCATTGTGCCACTATGTTTTTTTCACTTAATATTAATGTGGATATTAAATTATTAACCTTTTTATTTCAATGGTTTAGCTAATCATACCATCAATTTTGGATTCTTATTTTCTACAAATTTTTATCGTAGATATTTAGCCAATGGCGAATATTGTCATAATAGTATGAATAGTTAGGAATATTTTTTTATTACAGGAAAATGACTTACTTTTGTAATCTGTATTTGCCCGGATGGCGGAATTGGCAGACGCGCTACATTCAGGTTGTAGTGAGCTACGCTCGTGCAGGTTCAAGTCCTGTTCCGGGTACAAAAAAAAAGCGATGTAAACTTTATTTACTCGCTTTTTTTATTTAATGGGGAAAAGCTACTTTTTTCATATTTTCAAAAAATATATTGCTGTTTAACAAGCAACATTAAATTTATTTCCACTAAAATTGGATTCAAATATAAATTACTATCAACAAAATTCGTCAATTAAAAGTATATTGAATCATTAGGTACAAAAATATGTTTCTTAAATATGGAATTTTCGGCACGATATTATTAATTTTAATAGTAGTTACAAACAACAAAATTTTTCCCAACAACTATGAAAAAGTAAATATTGAAACAATTAAAAGTGAGATCAGCGACGAAAAGTCAATTTATTTTTATCCAGAATTATTTGCACGTTATTCAGCAAATGATACAAATTTGCATTTGGATGATTACAGGCGTCTTTACTACGGTCATTCACTTCAGCCCTATTTTAATCCATCACTTACTCAGCTCCACGACTCCGTTATCGCATTACGTAAATATTTGTATCAAAAAGAGATATCTTTTGAGCGCGTAATTGAACTTGCAGGATTTGTACTTCGACTCGACCCGTTTTTTATTGACGGAGTTCATCTAACAGCTCTGAGTTATGATAAAACAGGCAAACCCGAACAAGCAAGTCTATGGATGGATAAGTATATCAAGTTAATTAAAACTATTTGGGCATCAGGAAATGGTAAGACTCCCGAGACCGCTTTCACAGTTCTTTCAGTATCAGATGAATATGCTATATTAGATGCATTGGGACTGGAGTTCAAGGAGCAAAAACTTGTAGAAATAAACGGCAAATTCTATGACATACTGTATGTGAATGAGAATGACCGCGGTTACGAACAGTTTTACTTCGACATTAATTTATTCTATGAGAAAAGCTTAATCAATAATCAGGATAAACGATGAATTCATATCAAAAAATCAAATATTACCAATCAGAAAAGAAATCTTTGCTTTGTGTCGGATTAGACAGTGACGTGAATAAATTACCTGATGTATTCGAAAGAAAAGTATCATCTCTGCTTGACTTTAATCTCGAAATCATAAACAGTACTTTAGAGTTCGCATCTTCATACAAAATCAATTTTGCATTTTACGAGCAATACGGTAGTGAGGGCTTAGATGTTATAAAAAAAACAATGGAATATCTTAAAGATAAGTCATTTGTAATAGCTGATGCAAAAAGAGGTGACATTGGTAATACAAGTAATGCTTATGCGAAGTCGTGTTTTGATTATTTCGGTGCAGATGCAATAACAGTTGCACCATATATGGGCTACGATTCTGTCGAGCCATTCCTTAAATTTTCAGATAAAATGACATTTATATTAGCACTAACATCCAATCCAGGATCAGCCGATTTTCAACGTTTAGTATTTGATGGCAAACCTCTATTTCAGCATGTTATCGAAAAGTCAATCTCGTGGGGAACAATCGAAAGCACAGGATTTGTAACCGGTGCCACTCACCCTGAGGATATTTCCAAAATCAGAAAAATCATACCGGAAAATTATTTATTAATACCCGGGGTCGGAACGCAGGGTGGTGATGTACAATCATTAATGAGGTCGAATGGAAATGGACCATCCATAATTAATGTTTCCCGCGACATTATTTATGCAAGTAACGGTAAAGATTTTGGTGCATCTTCCTCAGTTAGAGCAAAGTATTACAAAGAACTGTTTGCTTTTTGATTTTCATACTCAATTTCATTATATTTCAAAAAAAACTCCCTACCCGAAAGAGTAAGGAGTTTTTTAGTTATGAGTGTAAGAAGATTATCTTACAACAATCATTCTCTGAGCAAGACGGATACCATTAGATTCTAAGAAGTAATAATAAGTACCACTAACTAAATTAAGAGCTCTTGCATCAATATTAAGGTTATGAGTACCTGCATTGTAAACGCCATCAGTTAATACAAGATTAGAAGTTCCTGTAACATCTGTCAATGTAATCTTTACATTTGACTCATTAGGAACAACGAATGAAATAACCGAGTTAGAGCTTACAGGGTTTGGTGTAGCAGTAGTTAAGCTATATCCTGCTTTGCTGACTTCGAATACGCTGGTAGTACCTGTAGTAACAGTAACAGTAATTTTTTCTGATACAACTTTACCGCAGTCATTAAATACTTCTACCCAGTATTGTCCTTCATCGTCAGGAGTAACAGGGTCAACCACATATACAGATTCTTCTGATGTGAATAATAACTCATCATCTTTGAACCATGAATATTGTAAGTTGTCACCTTCTGCAATAACGTCTATTAACAGCTGACGACCGCTTTGTACCGTAGCATCCTGTGGTTGAACTTTAATTTCAGGAGATAAAGTAACATTCAGCATAGCCATAGGAGATTCAGTTAGAGCAGTACCAACAAGCGATACAAGAACTGTATAAGTACCCTGGTCAGTTTTACTAATATCAGCAATTACTAATTTATTAGTGTTGGCACCACTGATTTTTCCAGCTAAGTCATTAAGTGGCGTACCATCTTTCGACCATTTGTAAGTAATCTCAAAATCAGTTGAAGTAGTTGCTTCTACTTCGAAAGTAGCTTCATTCCCACTGCAAAGAGCAGCATCAACAGGAGCTTTAGTAACAGTTAAGTCAATAAGTTCTTCTGAAACATTTACCAACTTGGTCTTAACAGTACCGCAAAGGCCTTCGATAACAGCGTAGTAGTCGCCTTGATCAGCAAGACGGAAATTACGGAATGATAAATAGTTTGATTTTGAGCCGCTTATCCAGTTGTTATCAACAAGTGGAATATCATTAGCTTCGTCAACATATTTAAACCACTGAACTTTAACTTCATCGTTAACTATAGCAGTTTCGATTTCTTTGCCATTAACATGAGCGTCAAAGCTGAGAGCAGTATTTTCACCAATCGCAACTTTTTGTGAAGCCGGCTGACGAGTAATGTCTGTAGGACGAGCTACATATACAGCAACAGGGCGTGAATAAACAGGAACAGTTTTACCGGGACCAGATACTAAACAGCGATAAACACCGGCCTGTGAATGACGTAAGTTAGTAAAGTAGAAAATAGGTTCGTTTGCACCTGGGATAGCCATTCCATCATGTTCCCACTGATATGTCATAGGAGCATTATAACCGATAGCAGATGAAACAGTCAAGAAGTTATCAGTAGAGCCATTACAATCAGTAAAGCCATCTGTCTGACGTTCAATTGAAATAGTAAGGTTAATTTCATCAATACCGGCATAATAAGAAATTCTTTGCTCATCATCAAAATCAGTTGATTCAATGTACCAACCATTCCAGTTAGTGCTTATGTTGAATAAAGGTGAATTAAACAACAATGCAGCATTATACACTTTTAGGTGTGGGTCGCTTGGGCTGAAGAATTCAACATCTACCTGTGAAGAAGCAGGCATCAATCCTGCAACTTTGATTGCAAACATGTCAGCATAGTTAACACCGTTGATTGTAGCTAAAACATTGCCACCTGTTGAGAATAATATATTTTGATCAACGTTAACTGCAGTAGCTACATTTAGAGCAACTCCATTACCTTTATTCATAAAAATATTTCTCCAGGTGTATGGAGAAACACCGGCAGAACGAAATACAGGAATACCATTAGCTTCAACAGATACAGTATTATAAATAACATAGTAATTAGGTGAGTTATTAACATCAATACCCATAATGTTTGAACCCATAAGCATATTATTGCCTGCTGCGCCTAAAGCATTATTAAAGTCTAACAACGCACAACCGTAATTTGCTGATTGAGACATAACGACGATATTCTTATTTACAAGAGCACTTGCATTATTAACTCCAATACCATTAATATTTGAGCAATTTGTAATTATATTATCTTCTATCCATGATGTATTATCAGCATCAGGGTATGTATGGCTAACATAAATCAATGCATCGTTAGCATTACCGGTACCTACAATATCACCAATAGTGTTATTTTTGATTGTTGAGCTGTTATGTGACCAAATAGCACCATTTGGATTTCCTGCACCAGTTAACTTCAGAGTATTGTTTGAAATCAAGAAATCTGAGCTGTTGTAATAATCAAAATTACTCCAAATACCATACCAAGAGAAGTTCATAATCATATTGTTATCAAAATTCATTCTTGCAGGCATAGCAGCAGTATTATAAACTGAAGCTGAACCGAAATAAAATTCTGATGATAAGAAATCAACATTCTTTGTATTGTTAAGAGTAACAAGATTATAGCTGACAGATTTAGGTGCATTTGAAACACCATTAATAACTACTTTATTAAATCTGAGACCATCAACATTATCAACAACAAATACTCTACCAGCATTGCTGATATTTGAATTATTATTCTGGAATGTTAAATTTTCGAAAGAAAGGTTGTAGAAATCACGTAATTGCACAACAAAGTTATTAGCAGTAGAAGGAGCATTAACTATAGAAACATCAAATGCTCTGCCTGTTGAAGAACGGAAAACTATTGGATTTTTGTTTACCAATGGGTTGTTCAAAATAATTTGACCGTTGTAAGTACCTGGTCTAACTTCAATCACTACAGTACCTTGACCAAATACACCACTAGAGTTTAAGTATGATGCTGCTTCAGCCGGATTTGCAAAGTGAGCGTTTACACCACCAGCATAATAGATACCGGCTGTCAATGAAGGACCTATACCACCAACATATTTGTCGTTTGATGTATTTTCATCAGCAACATTATTAGGATTTTCTGTCCAAACTTCAACAGCAAAAGGACCTAGAGGTGTTTTGTTGTAGAAGAAGAAAGTACCCATATTGAGGTCCTGATATTGATTTTGTTTGATATTCAATCCGGTAAATGTAACAGGAGTCTGGTCAACGCCATCAACTTTCCAGTAAACAGTAACTCTTGACAAAGGCTTAGGAGCGTAATTCATAACTCTTGCTCTTACAGGAGTTAGCCCGGCACCAAATCCTTCGGGAGGACCAAAGAAACCAATAGCACCACAGTCATTGAGTGAAGGAACAGTTGAAGTTTGGTATGTATCATTACCCGGATTAGCATCAGGGTTGTCATTATTGACATCACGAACAGTAAATTTCATCTGAAATGGGCTGAAATTAACTTCATTTTCAGGGTAGCTAAAATTATAATTTCCTAGGTTAACATTTGCAGTTTGACCGTTTCTGATATTTCCGGTCCATACTGAAGTGCCTTGAAATACATTGTTTACCCACCAGTCAATTTTACAAGTTGTCATTGCAGTTTCATTATTTGAACGCAGAGTAACAATTACAGGATATGTACCAACCAAGTATGGTTTAACAGGGCTTGTCATAGCTGAAACTTCTGCATCAGGAATTGGTGGAATTAGGTTTACGGTATAATCTTCAGCCTCACCGTATCCTTGTGAGCCACATGCTATAGGAGTATTATTCCATGTTACTCTTGCTCTTAATCCGGTTTCACCTGATTTTGCAGTAGTTGGGATAGTAATCTTTCCAGTAAATGATCCTGAACCAGAACCACCTGGCTGTGATAAAGTAACATATTCAGAATCATCAAATGTACCACTTTGGTCGTAATCAATCCAAACGCGCATTTGCTCACTTCCGTCGTCAAGTATTTTGACATTTATATCGTAAGTCTTTCCCATGAATAAATTGGTCTTGACATCAGAAAAATTCTGGTAACCATTACCTGATGAGCCTGATTCATTCTTGATATCACCAATCTCAAAATATAGAATATGTTCCCAAGTGTCATTTGCACTTGCATCACAGTATTGTGCCGCAGATTGACTGTACATCAGAGGCAACAAAATGGTACCCAAAAGCAATATCCTGATTGACTTTAGGTAATCTGTAAATTTTTTCATTTTTTACCACCATTATAATAAATAAAAATAACTATTATATTTTCAATTGTTTACAAAAATCTGTCAATAGTCAAAAAGTAATTTAACAAAAAAAAATAAATAAACAAAAACAAAAATGCTGTAGAGATAGATTTTTACTGAATTTGTATCATTTATTCATACTTAGTTCATTTTTTAAAGATTAATCTATGTTTTATCCATTAATCAGGAGTTTAAATCTAATATGTACCCTTTCTTATCTTGTTATCTAATTCTTACTTCAATTTGAAATAAAAACCTATTATCAAGATTTGAATTAATTTGTTCATTTCCGGTTCCGATCGTGCTAACTTCGTTTTTGATTGTAGTCATAAATGAACCCTGCAATTTTATTATTTCAATTGGCCTGTACTCGCATCCGAATAAAATTCTGCTGCCTTTTCCATACAAAGGAATAGTCTGTATAATACCCGGTTGATTATACTCAAACTGATATACTGCTGAATTCAAATCATCAGTCGAAAACAGTGAATACCGAAAATTCAACCTGATTCTTTCACTACTTCTCCAAGTGATATCTACAAAACTCATAAGTCCCTCAGAGTTCAAAGAATTATCTAATCTTTTAAACATTGCATATTCACACCTCATTCTTCCTGATAATTCTTTTGAAAGAGTTTTATAAACCTCAAAACGAATAGAATTTTTTCTGGATAAATCAACTACTCTATTCCCTTGTAAATCATTATAGCTATCTGTTTTTGTATCACTCCTGAGTCTTAATGTAAACTTTGATTTTCTGTCCGGTTGATAATTAATCTCAGAGAATAAATCCAATCCCCTAACTATCGACGGTATTGTATAAGTGCGTGAAATGGAATTAAATATATCAGCAAATAATGAAATTCTCATCTTCTTGGATAGTTTTATCAGTAAGCCCGAGTATAATCCCTGTTCATTAGCAGGAGCGCTAAATTCTCCGAAATGATAACCATAGGGTGAGCGAAATTCCGGTTCGATATACCTTGCAGATAATGAAAAGTCCGCGAATTCGCCATTGTGAGTAAACCCAAATTTAAAGTTTTTATTTGATTTTGCATCATTAGATAATTCAAACGCAACAATATTATTGGAAAAATTATATGCTGCATTAGCTGCTACTAATGTACCGGCATTACCTCTAAATGAATTTGATGATTCAGAAATTATGGCTTTATCATAATTTAAGTTTAATAAATTGATTCCTAATCTGAATCCATGCAAGCTTATCAAATCAAGATTAAACCCAATGGCTCTTTCGTTAAGCTTGCCTTTTTTTTCGATTTCAGACTCTGTTCTGAAATAACCGGCAGTATAAATTGATGTTGCAATATTATTTATTGTGTCTATCGTTGCACTCTTACTACGGTCTGAGTAAAATCCCGAAATATTAAAACGTAATTCATCTCCTATGCGATTTGAATGACTTGCTGATACTCCTCTGAAAAATGCAAACTCAATACTAGACCTATACGGATTGATGCCACTACCGAAACTTACTGCCGGAGATATTACTTCAGAACCTTTTCTGTAGGAGAATTGCCTCCATAACAATGAGCCCATTCCATAATCTGCATAAAAGTCTCCTATTATAATTTTTGTATTGCTTGTATTGTATGCAGCATAAAAACTTGTAAATTCATTCAGGTTGCTTTCACCTGATTTCTTATTTGTCAGAACACCGGTTTCAAAATTGGAATAAGAAGTAATGATTCTATTATAAATGTCTCCTCCGGGACCTTTATATAAGCCATTTTCTAATCCCTTAACAGTCTCTAAACGATCACGGTATCTGGACCTTGATGCAAGCTCAAAATTAGTTTTCATCTTTTCCGGCTCAATATTAATTGTGCAATGCTCAAGTAGGAGTTCAATTTCAGGACTTAAATTCAAATCATCACAAATTACACTGATTTTGGATAAAGGATTTGAGTGGATTATTTCAAGAATCCTTTGTGCTATCAATAGGCTGATTCCCGGCAATTGTGATAACTCTTGAGCATCAGCTGTTCTGAGATTAATAGGATAATCTCTGAAGTATTCAATAAGGTCAATTTCCGGTGATGAGTAGGTCTCCTCACCAATATTCTCAATTAAGTTTTCAATTGTTACGTCTTCTTGTGAGTACGTTCCCAAAGTACAAAAGAAAACTAATAGTAGAATGAAGCTGTATTTACTAAATGAAAACATACTTAATTGATACATTAAATGTAATACATAAAAGCAGTGAACTCAAGAAATTGCTGAATCAATCAAAAGAAACTGCTGTATCAGGGCTTTGCAGCAGATTGGCAAATCATTTCAAAAAATATCCCACATATAAAGCAACCCTTGTTATTGATGGCAAACTTGATGTTATAAATACTTTTAGTACAAATATCACAATTATTGAATCCCAAAATAACACTGCTGACAATAAAATCAAAGAAATAATTGAAAAATCAAACAAAAAAAGTAATATTATTGTTGTAAGCTCTGATGCTGAGGTTTTTAAGTTTGCTCGAATTTATGGTATTGTTGCAAATGAATCATTGTCTTTTCTGAGTGAAATTGACACTAATCATTCAATATCACCCAAATACAATCAACCTGACAAAAAAAATCCCAAATCAAAACCTCAAAGAGCAACAAAAAAAGAAATGAGCGAGTTTATGAATCTGTTTAATAATGAGCTCGATACCAAAGAATTTGATTCTTACAGACATAAGAAATAAAACTATTTGAATAATTTTTCGTTAATATATAATTATACAATTGTTAAATTAAAAATTCCAATAAAATGTCTGAAAATCGCAGTGAACAAAGTAAACGCAGATTTGAAGAACTTGAAATTCTTGAATCTACAGGTCTAAACTGTTATCCGTATAGCTTTGAAAAGACCCACTCCAGCACACAAATTTTATCTGAATATGACGATAATTCACCTGAGACACTATCAAGAGTAGCAGTAGCAGGCAGAATTATGGCTATTCGCAGGATGGGAAAAGCATCTTTTTTTCATATTTTAGACCAAGACGGCAAAATACAGATTTATCTAAAAAAAGATGATTTACCTGACTTTTACGAAAACCTGAAGTTACTCGATATAGGCGATATAATTGGAGTAAACGGCTACGTATTCAGAACTAAGACTGGTGAAGTTTCTATACATGCTCAAAGTGTTGAGCTGCTTTGTAAATCTTTGACTCCTTTGCCAGTAGCCAAGGAAGAAGTAGATGAACAAGGTAACAAAATAGTTCATGATGCATTTACAGACAAAGAAGCAAGATACAGAAAAAGATATATAGATTTGATTGTCAATCCTGATATCCGAAAGACTTTTTTAAAAAGGTCAAAGATTATAACCCTAATGAGAAACTACTTCGACAAAAATGGATGGCTTGAAGTGGAAACACCTGTGTTGCAGCCAATTTACGGTGGAGCAACTGCCCGCCCATTTGTTACTCATCACAATGCTCTTGATATACCTCTTTACCTTAGAATTGCTGACGAACTTTACCTCAAAAGACTCATTGTAGGCGGTTTTGAAGGAGTTTACGAAATTTCAAAAAATTTCCGCAACGAAGGTATGGACAAAATGCATAATCCTGAGTTTACATCTATGGAAATTTATGTGGCATATAAAGATTACAATTGGATGATGGAGATGACTGAAGATTTAATCAGCTCAATATGCATGGAAGTAAACGGCACTACCGAGATTGATTTTGCAGGGACTGAAATTTCGCTGGCTAAGCCATTCAGACGTGCATCCATGTTTGACTTGTTTAAAGAATATACAGGAATGGATTTAAAGGGTTTAAGCAGAGAAGAGCTCCTCGTAGCAGCTAAATCAATTGGCATTGGTATTGACCCTACTATGAGCAGTATGAAAATTCTCGACGAGATCTTCTCAGAGAAAGTTGAAGAGAATCTGATTCAACCGACATTCGTAATTGATTATCCATTAGAGATGTCACCACTGGCAAAAAAACACCGTAATATTGACGGATTAGTTGAGAGATTTGAGCTATTCATTAATGGTGGTGAGATTGCTAACTCCTTTTCTGAATTAAATGATGCGCGCGACCAACGTCAAAGGTTAGAAGAGCAAGCAACAATAAGAGCCGCCGGAGATGATGAAGCAATGATTGTTGATGAAGACTTTTTGAATGCTCTCGAAATAGGAATGCCACCCACTGCCGGATTGGGAATTGGTATAGATAGACTTGTTATGCTTATGACAGGCGAAACATCTATAAGAGATGTGCTATTTTTTCCACAGATGAAGCCTGAAAAAGTAATAGTTCAGGATAATATTTGATTTAACAAATGGGCACATTCGCTTAGTTAGTCGGTGTGCCTTTTTATAAACTGTTATTCAGTCACAAATAGAATAATGCAAGACCATATCAATACTAACCCCTCAATAAATAAGATTACGCATAAAGAACTACTTGTTTTTATAACATTATTATTGTCAACTTTTTTGACATGTATGATCGCAGGTACACAGTGGGCATTCAAAGATTATCTTGAAGTAAGCAACTGGCATTATGGGGTTCAGTATTCAATACTTATTCTTACTTTTTTATCAGCACATGAATTCGGTCATTATATTGCGGCAAGAATTCACAATGTAAAAGCTACTCTACCCTTTTATATCCCGATTCCTTTAACATTCACAATAAATTTTGGCACATTAGGAGCTGTAATCAAAACCAAAACACCTATTCCAGACAAGAATGCTTTATTCGATATTGGGGTAGCGGGACCATTATCAGGTTTTATTGTAGCTTCATCCTTTCTGATTTACGGGCTTACGACACTCCCCGGTATAGAATTTATTTATAACCTTCATCCGGAGTATATTGACTATTTCGGAGGCCAAATACCTGAAAAAGGACTTTTTTTTGGCGATACTTTATTTTACAATTTACTTGCTTCCACGATTGGTTCTAAAAGTGGCTTCTTACCTCCAATGAATGAAATTTATCACTACCCATTTTTAAATGTCGGCTGGTTCGGATTATTTGTCACTGCTCTTAATTTATTGCCTATGGGACAACTTGATGGTGGTCATATCATTTATTCAATGTTTGGCAAAAAGGTTCATAAAATTTTAGCAAAAAGTACATTTTATATCCTATTGATTATAGGAATTGGTGCTTTGCTTGGTGAAATCCATCTTTTACTCTCTGATAGTTTTAATAACCAAGCTTTAATTATCCTAAAATCTGTGCTATACCCGCCCTTAGATTTTATAAAACAGCACTTCCCTATTGCCTATAAGGGTTGGATTGGATGGCTCTTGTGGGCATTAATAGCAAGATTTGGTATCAAGCTTAATCATCCACCGGTGTATAACGAATCACCTATAAATTACAAAAGAAAAATTATTGGATATATAGCAATCGTAATACTTATAACAAGTTTCTCCTTTAATGGTATTTATATCATTCAATAGTTAGTGCTTAGTAAATAATTTTACAGATTATGGCATTTTAGTTCTTCTCTTTAACATTTTTACCTCACCACAACCACCTGCTCCCTAAGCAGTGTCCAGGGGGCTGTTAAGTGGATTGTGTAAATGCCATTGCCCAGATTTTGGGTGTTGATGTTGTAGTCTTTTTGCTCGAATGTTTTGTCGGATTTTGTAAATTCTGTGCGATACACTTCACGACCCTGAACATCAAATATTACAAGGCGGAAACTGCCCTCCTCCTGCGTGCCGATGCTGACCTTCAACTCTCCGTCTGTTGGATTAGGGGAGATAGACATACGGGTTGGGGTGTATTGCTGTATCCCACGAATTGGCACCTGACATAAGGAATCCAGTGTCAGTGAGCCGTCACGGGTAGTAACAGAAAGCGATGCTTCACTTTCGATAAACTCAATATGAATTGGGGTGGTCATTCTTGGTGAAAATAATACATCACCATTCAGATGGAAAAGTACAGTTTCTGTGCTTGTAATTTCTGGGAAAGTATTCTCAATGACCATACTTTCATAATTACCATCAGGGGTTTTACTTAGAATTTGAGCGTCAGGACTTGATACGTTGTAGTATAATTCAGGTAAATATCGTAAATTGAGTTTATATTTCTTGCCACTTATTTGTGCTCCAATATCTGTATCTGCAAATATTGGAATTTCATAACCTTTTATTCCAACTTCAGAAGTGTGATGATTAGCCCAAATTGTCATTAATCGGCTGACATCTGATTTAAGCGCAATTTTGATTGAATCTTCACAATCACCAAGTCTAAAATATACAGTCATTTCATCGGCATATTCACCAATTATATCTGATGAGAATGATAGGTTTATCAATCCTTTTTCATTTTTGTAGATTGTTTTAGTAAATGATAAAATGCTGAAATTTGATGTATTAATTTTTACATCTGAAATTTCAATTTCTTCACTTCTATTCAAAATTTCAAAATTAATATTCTTGATTTCACCCGGTTTCAATTTGCCAAAGTCTAATTCAGTCAAATACTCAAGTTCAGGAATTACTCTTTCACCATTTATTTCTGCATCAAAATTTCTTTCAGAGCCATCAATCATCAGTTTAGCCCGGACTTTTGCGAAATTCTGAGATTTCACTTTGTCTTGTGGTAAATACCGCACTGCAACAGCTATATATTTCCCTGACACCAATTCAATAGGTAATGTTAAAACATCCACGAATTCAAAACTACCATCATTTTCTATAAACGAAATATCAGTTACCTGAACAGGCGAATTTCCTGTATTATAGATGCGGAGACTATCAATAAGTTCTTCGCACCAAGGCACTTTTCCAAAGTCTATTCCGATGATTTCTGCTTTTGAGGAATCAAACTTGCAAATCAAATTACTTGTTAAATTTTGCGAGCATCTGCCACTGATAATAAACTCCAAATCTGCATTGATTTCGCCTGTTATTGAGGAAGACATTTCTAATTCAATTTCTATTTCCTGCATTGAGGGAATTTCAATCGGAAGTGCTGTTGCTAATGTTACTCTGTTATCACCAATTATAATATTATTTAGTGTGATATTATCTCTTGTATTATTTCTGATTGTAAGCACTGTATCGTATAATACGTTTAGATTTCTGATGCCCATATCAATATCATTTGCTGATAAATCTATTTCGGCATATTCTCCTTTTAGTGGGCAATTAATAGTTTTTTCGGATGTAATAATTTCTAATATTGCGGTTTTATTACCATAAGGAGTTAGCGGTTTGTACTCTATAACAAAATTCACAGGATTACCCCGTAACAAAATAGTTCCGTCTGTCGGCTTTTCAAGAATAGTGAAATTATCTGCATTTAATCCTATGATTTGTGATGAGTTGTATGTTACCGCGAAGTTGGTTACATTTTCAATCGTTATAGTATCTGTTTTATTCTCACAAAAATACAGATAGCCAAAGTCAAGTGAATCAGAATCAATGACGATACTTTCAGTTACTCCCACTCCCTTGATAAGTACCTCAAGTGTGTCAGGACAGCCCGTTCCGGCATAAATTTTATATTTGTACTCAAATGTTCCGGCAACTGTAGGAGTAAATTCTATTGTATAATCAAGGAATTCACCGCCTTTTATGAAATTGCTTGAACTTTCGGGAATTATCTGTTTAAATTCACTTGGCAAATCTTTAATTGCTTGTATCCATGAAGCAACATCACCATTATTGTGTATTCTGAATGTACCCGATGCTGTATTATTAATAAGTATTGTTCCCAAATCCCAGACTAAATCAGTTTCAATTATTACTGCTTTGGTTACTCCGCTAAACTCAACAGTATGGCTGAAATCTGAAATACTATTCTGCTTAAATACTACACTACCTGTATGAGTTTTATGCTGCTTGGGTGCGAAGATTATAGTAAATTCCTTCTTTTCACCCGCCTGAAGTGTGAATGCTTCATTTGGTACTATTCTGTATCCTTCTCCTGTCAAGTGCGGTGGCTCAAATTCCATTTGTGAGTGCCATTCGTTGCGGACTTCTACCTTAAATGAGGTCTCGTGATTTACGCATATTGTATCACTGATTTGTATTTTGGTTGGTGTTACACTCACAAGTTTGCTGTCATCAAGCTTAAAGCGGAAAGTAATCAGGTCAAAAAGTGCATTGGTACTCCAATATTTATCAATGGTATTCCAATCCTGGTGTATGTGTGTATATGATTCTATTGGATAAAAATCATCAATATTATATTTGCTGCTATCCTGCATATAAGTCATTTCGTCAACATTGGAAACAAAATAGTCCAAATAAAGTTCATGATTAAATATTCGTGAGCTCTTAATTTCAAACAGTTGAAATTTTCTTGAACCTTCTTTAAGATTATCATATTTGATATAAAGAGCCGCAGTATCCTGCCAGATGACATCACCATCCGGTGACATTTTTGTTACCACAAGCCGCCTTGTGGTGGGGTGTGAGCGGTATTCAACTGAATCTACAAATCTTTGTATAAATATATTACCTATGCTGTCCAAACTCATTATCAGTTCAGTTCCTGTGTTCATTGTTGTGTTGAACATAACTGTATGGTTATGATATATATTATCATTCATATCCAAATAATAATAATTTTCTTGCTCCCTTAATACCTTATCAAAAGTAGCTTCCAATTCACCATTATCATTAAAATCTGTATAACTTGTACCAACTGTAGACCGCAAATCGCTAATTGAATAATTATCAGGAAATTTAAGGAACTGACTTAGCCATAAAAGTTTTCCTGTGCTATCGAATTTCATAAGACAGGGCTGACCCTTATCAAGATTCGGATTATATGGATTAATCTTAATTCTGTCTTTGTACTTTTTCCATAATATATCATTCTTACCTAAGTTTTTTGTTAGATATATGTTTTTACTGCTGTCTATATGATATATTGTGTAGGGATGGTACCAACCATAACCTTCTCTTAGAGAATCTCCGCCCCTATATTTTTCAAAAAGAAATCTGAAATCATTATCCTGTTCGGATGTAAAAATAAGTTTCCCGTCTGAATCATAAATGTTGTAATATACGTCAAAGAAACTTTGGTTTTGTTTAAATTTTTCCTTATTTTTTATTTCCTGATTCATTGTTAAAAACGAACCATCATTTAAAAAACGCACAGTTTTATAATCCATGGTTATACTACTATAACCAAAGTCACTTCTTGAAAAGTCAACTTGCCGCTTGTTTGCGATTAGATAGATTTTGTTACGTTTGATTTCATGGTTATAAATGAGGTCACCGCTCAGATTATATTTCTGAAGGAACAATCCGTAATCATAAACTGTATCATTATTACCCGGATATTGCCCTAAAGCAATCAGAGTTATTGTACTATCTTTCAAATAGAGTACTTTTTCATAAGACTTGTTATTATTCCATTCAAATCCACTATTATGTAATATACTCGCTTGATAATTGCTATTCACATCAGAAATCATGTTGAAGAATAATTCGCCATCCATGTAAGTATGTTTGAGTTGTTTTATTCCTTCGGGTTTTTCGAGTTCAAAACGGTTAAGAAGCAATCCGCTTTTCATATCGAACATACTAACAAATACTGCCTCTCTATCATAAAAAAATGATGTACTATCGTAATATGTGTAAGATTGTGAATATACTGACGCTATACTGTCTGTTGCATCCCAGGATATGACAAAATTATATTTCTCATAAATATATGTACTCCATTCCTTTTCTCCTTCAGAATTATACTTGTATATTACAGCCGGTAAAAAATCAGTATAACGCCCATAGTATCGAATATGCTTTTTTGTACGAAATTTTGCATCCTCAATAAAATCCCTGTCTCTGACATCATTTGTAACAAGAAACATTGAGTTATCACTTAGTCTTTTTACATTGTTATAATTAAGTGAAAAGCTATAATAAAAAGGGTCCCAAGGACTTCTATCAAATCTGTATAATGATTTAATTCTGTTTAGTTTGGCACTCACGAGGGTAACGGGGTCTATAATTAGTTCTTTTGATGTATCATAAGTATCTGTTTCAAAACTTAAAATATTACCGTTTAATACGTAATTACTGTTTATTTCTTCTTCTTTGTTGTCAGTGATTTGGTATGTATAAGGAGCTTCCTTGTTAATCTCGCCAAGCAAAGTTGGTATAATCAGTTGCATATTATCATTTAATGTCGGATTTTCGGAATGAATTATCTCCATACTGATTTGATTGGGGTCTGTTCCTGCGTGAACGATATAGTCATACCGCAAACTGCCTTCATCGTAATAAAATCTCAAATCAATTCCATCGTAAATTCCCTCATACACAACTTCTTCGAAGCTAAAAACTTTTGAAATGAACTCGCTTCCGCTCATAATAAAATTATCATATCCGGGCAATTTATGTTTTGTATCAGTTTTGAAATTAATATTACTGCTCTGTAATTCCACATCAACCCTCACGGCATCTAAACCTGTGCTGTCATAAGATTTGATTACATAACTCCAACCGCTTTTACGAAGGTAAATAGTATAATTGTCAGCTTCACCGGTAAACAGGACTTCACTGCGGATATTGCCGGCATTATCCCTGATTTGTCCTTTGTTTTCTTGAAAAGAATAGGAAGCAAATACAAAATTAACACTCACTAAAAGCGAGACAATTACAGATAGTAGTAATCTTTTCATGATATAACTCCAAAATAATTTTTATTCTATTCAAAAAACAACAAAAAAAGATTTTTTTACAACAACTTACCTCACCACCACTACCTGCTCCCTCAGCATTGTCCATGGGGCTGTGAGATGTATAGTGTAAACTCCGTTTCCTAAGTCGTTGATATTAAATAAGTATTCGTGTATCTCAAAATTTCGGTTTGATTTGGTAAATGTTTCTTTGGCGACTTCACGACCTTGAATTTCATAAATCGAAATTGTAAAATTACCTGATTCCTGTGAACCAAATTGTACTTTAATTTCTGTATCGCTCGGGTTTGGAGTAACTTTCATCGTTGTTGGCTGAAACATCTGTAAGCCACTGATATTATTGATACATCCGTCAACACGAAGCGAGCCGTCTTTGCTTTCGTACAAATATTTTGGATTAGGGAAGTTTGCATTTGTGATTTTCATCGGAACGGTTTCTTCGCGACCAATTAGTGCCTGACCATAAATCAAGTTGATTTCACTTTCATTTTTATGAAAATCGGAATTTGCCGAAATTGTGATAACTCTATCATTTCCAATGATTTTATTTGATGATATAAGACCAATTTTAACGCTATCCGGCTTGAAATATTCCTTATCAATTGAAATTTCAAGGTCGTAATCTGAGCTTAAATTTTGTGGTTCTGGACAAATAATTTCAGCATTAACCGGTATTTCGATAAATTTTCCCGGCTCAGTAGATATTTCTGAAAGTGAAAATTTTATGATTTGTTTTGCAGATGCGAAAATTGGAATAATTTTCTCAAGTTCACACGGAAAAATTGATTTTATGACTAATTCATCATCAAAAGTTCCTGCATCTGTTGGTTTGTAAGTTACCGTAATATCAATACTTTCACCCGATTTAACAACATTTTTTTCCAAATTTATTTCAAAAGCCGATGAGTTTGTTGAAACCTCAGATATTTTAAATTCTTCACCTTCATTTAATGTTATTTTTACTGTTTTCGATTGAGTTTCGCCAACGCATAAGTCATTGAAATTAAGTCGGTTAATATCAGTTGAGATTTTTGCATTATATTTTGTGATCGTAATTTCTGACGTATCGGCGCATCCAAACTCATTTTTAACAATAAGTTTGTAAATTCCCGCATCTTTCACAGTAATTGAAGGAGTAGTTTCTCCGGTTGACCAGAGGTATTCTACGTAATTTTGCTTAGTAGAAATTGTTGCAAAATCATCGAAACATAGATTTGTTTTATCTGCTATTAATTCAAGAGCTAAATCAGGATAAATTTTCACTTCAATTTCGGCAGTATCGGCACACAAATTTCCATTGCCGGCGATTAATCTATAAGTTCCTGATTCCGAAACACTTATGCTTTCTGATGTTTCTCCTGTTGACCATAAATATGAAAATTTAGTATTGAAATTATCGGCTGTGAGTGTGATTTTATTGCCGTAACAGACCTCTGTTTCAGTTGCAGAAATTTTTGCAATCGGAATTTCCAGAACATCAATTTTTACAAAAGCAGTATCATTACAGCCATTTGTCATACTTGCAATTAGATATAAATCTGCATTCTCGCTGAAAGTTCGCTCCGGTTCAGTGATTCCGTCTGACCAAATATAATTATATTTAGTGTCAATTTTTATGGGTTTTATTGTCAATTTTTCACCTTCGCAGATTTGATAAAATGACTTTTCAAAAGTTACTTCCGGCTTTTCAAATTCTTCAATAATTACAGAATCCATTCCTTCGCAGCCCGCATCAGTTCTGACTTTCAGGACATATTTTCCGCCTTTTGTGATTAAAATTTGTGGAGTTTTTTCACCGGTTGACCAATCAAAATTGAAGTCATTACCAATTAAATTTGTAGAAATCAGCAAAGTATCGCCGGTGCAAAGTTTAGTTTGGGCAACCATATCGAACTCTAAATCACTGCTATATATTACGTTTACGGTGTCCGACGCTTTACATCCATTTTCATTTTCAACTGTGAGAATATACCTGCCTTCATTTTTGACAGTGATACTTTGTGTTGTTTCACCTGTTGACCATTTGTATTTGTAACTATTTCCATTATTTGCACTTAGTGTAGTCGAGCCATTTTTACAAAAGGATAAATTTCCCGATATTTTTGCTAAAGGTTTCGGGTAAATTTCAATCATTATTGAATCTTCACGAATCGTAGAATTTATATCAACCGTAACTTTGTACATTCCGGAGTGCTTTTGATTTGTGTTCGATATTTTTATTGTTTTCCCGGTTCGCTCAGAGCCATCCGGAAGTAACCACGTATATTTATTGACAGTTATATCAGGGTTTGCATGAGCTGTAAGTACCAGTTCATCACCATCACAAACATTTTCTGAACTTATTTTTACATCAAAATCAAATATTCCGGTAGGGAAATTTGGAAAACCCCAATGACTACCTGATGATATAATTTTAGTACCACTCAAACTAAACTCACAGGAATCACCACTTAAATTCGGTTTATTAATGGCTGATAGTTTCCAATCACCTGGTGAATAAAGTACTCCGTCAATATTAACAGTGTTATCCCTTGCTACATAAATTTTACCATTTGGTGCGAGTTGCAAACCATACATCCAACCTTGAATTCTATCTTTATATTCAGGATTATTTTCATAAATTATTTTTTTGCTGTCCAATATTGAAGAAACATCCATTTTTGAAATTTCATATTGATAAATAATATTATTTTTATAAATTGAATCTTCAAAACCATGAACATAATTATGCAGAACATATAATTTACTATTATCCGGCGAAAACTCAATATCATATATATATAGACTGTCAATTTTAAAATCAATCAATGATGATATTTTTCCGGTCATTTTATCAAATTTTAAAAGTTCAGTATTGCCATCAACTGAATTTACTAACAAATCACCTTTCAAATTTGAACGTAATATTCTTAAAATCCCCGGAATGGGAAAAAACAAATTAGTTGAACTTATAATAGGAGTTTCAATATTAAGTCCATTCTCATTAAATAAATATACAAAAAATTGTCTTGAATTATATTTATGAGTAATTATCCAATAATCTTTTCCATTAGCGTGTCTTATTGCCCTTAGTTGACCAGATGTTGGAGAATAAATTGGATTATTAATTGAAACAATTGCACCTTTACCATCGTTTTTACTCATATCCACAACTGAATAATAATAACCTGTATCAAGAATGTTATTTACACTACAATAACAATGCGAAGTAAATATGTAATAAATATTATTATTCCCAGGGAGCTTGGTTATAACAGAGCTATATTGAGCTACATGAAATCCAAACATTCTATTTGATATTAATCCCAGTAAAGAATCATTAAATAACATATAATCTGAATCATTTGAATAATTATATAGATATACTCCATCAGAAGAAAATAGAAATTTACCAGTTGAATCGGAAATAGCTGAACTTCCCCAATTAATCCAATTATAATCAACAAACTTATGTGAATATTTTCTCATCACACTTGGCATTAATATAGCCGGCTCGCCATCCGGTGTATTAAATGTAATTACATTTGGACCACCAAAGTCCCAGTTATATGCTTCTTTTTGGGCAATTGAAGTAGAGAAAGAAAAAATAAATATAAGAAATATGTATAGAGTTTTCATAACTGGCTCAGTATTATAAATTAAAAAAATACAGATGCCCGGCAATTAAAAAATGCCGGACATCCATTGTCATTATATTACAATTTTCTTCATTTAGTTTTTAATAAACTTAATGCTTGAAATTTGTAAACCATTCTCAATAATTTGTAAATAATAAACACCGTTTGCTATGTGTGATAAGTCAATTTTAAAGTTATTATTACCGGATTTCGCACTTATTTCGGTAAAAAAGACTTCCATACCAGTCATGTCAACAATTTTAATTTTGTGTGAACCGCTATTTATAGCATCAAAATTAAGGTTAAACAATCCTGTTGTCGGATTAGGAATAATATTAACTTTAATTTTTTCATTATCTTTGGATTCGTTAACACTCAATTTAGGTAATGAATAAGGACCCGAATTTAAAATATCACAAATGTCTGTGCAGTTAATTGTGCACAATTCAGGAGATGGATTTCTATTTACTTCAGTAGCAGTTATGTTTGGTAAAGTGCCGGTTATCTGAAATTCTATCGTACAGCATCCATTTGTACAACCTATATAAATTGGCAATGCAGAATAAAGCTGAGTTAAACATTTCCATACATTTACTTTAATATTGAATGGAAGGGTTACACCGGGCTTACTAGCATAGTCAAATAATGCTTTCTTAATCAACAATTCTAAAGCTGTTTCAGGAGTTAGAGGTCCTGAATGTATCCAAAAATAATGTAAATTAATGCAAGGAATACCACCATTAAAGCCAATTGAGAATTCTCCGGTAACTCTATTACCTCCCGCATTATGTTCAACTAACATAGGCATAATACTTTGGCTGGTATTACAACCGGAAGTACAAGCACTTGGTAATTTTCCAAATAAATCAAATAAACCATTTTCTGGAAATAATGTATCAGCACAATTATCTCTGCAAGTTATACATCCTGGTATAACTGTACATGGTGCACCACCAGTTAATCTTGAATCAACCAAACTTACATCATTTGCAACACTATCCCAACCTGCTTTAAAGTCAAATCTACAACATCCTGTTCCACAACTTTCAAATACAGTAGTCATTGTTGGGTCATCGCAGTTTTGTGCAATAATACAAGCTGGAACAGAAATTGAACCCTCTCCAATATTGTGTCCTGCACTTGCAGCAATGACTGCTTTTACTGCAGCATCCATCATTTTGTCTTGATCTTTGTAACAATCACCAACAGCTTTAATACTAGTTATATTAAATCTCCAGTAAGGAAATAGACTAGGAGGGCATGCCTGATAACGTGTTAATGTATATGTAACATCAACGCAGCAGTATGTATTTGTACTTCCATCAAAAGTACATGCGGTAGTTTGGTAAGTAATTGGAACAAAGCCAGGGTCTGGAAGGCAGTCCGGTAATGGACAAGGTGGAGGCTCGTTCATAGAACGAACATTGGTAGAAACGATAATCATCATCGCAAAAACTACGATGAGAGCGAAGAAAAAGTTAGACTTTTTCATAAAGAGACTCCTTTAAAATTTAATAATATATAAATTAATAAACCACAGGAGTATTCGTCTCTGTCTGTTAGAAGTTGACCAAACTTCAGACAGTATAAACGAATACCGTCGGCGGCTATAACATTCATTGTTGTAGCCGTTTTTATTTTTTCATTAATGACATATCCACAAGTCATAATTATTTGATTTTTTCAAAATATTATTTGCAAAATAACAAATAATTTTGTATGAAGCAAATCAATTTTTTAGTTTATATAACATTTAGTCGATATTTACTATTTTAGCTAAAATATAATCAAATTTATATTTGGCAGTAGGTGCCATTTTCCTCCAAAAGGGTATTCTCCGTAACATAACTTTGCACCACCAATAATATTGACTTTCTTTGATACTTTCCAAACCAGATTAGTATTAATTTCTGTAAAATAGCGCATGTTGCTGTGCTCGGGGTATTCATCATCAATTTTAGTAGCTGTCAAAGGGAACGAAAATAATGTTACACTTCCATTAAAATTGAAATTTTTGTCGATATAGTTCTCAGAAATGCAAGTAAAACTTATCCCTAAAGACTTATATAATACTGCCGTTCTAGGAAAAATTACAGGTAGGTCAATTGATGTTGCCGGGCTTAAATTTTTGTTATTTAGAGCAAAATCAATCAATATCATTGCTGAAATATAATTCAATGAATCAATTTTAAATGTAGATATTAATCCATTTGAGACCGAAACCATATTTGGAATTTCAAACTCCGGAGATATAAATCCTCCTGCACCTGAGCTTTTGACCAATGACAACAGCAATGTGGGGTAATTGACCGAGTGTAATGACGAAAAAGCCAGATCAGCATCTTTATAAAAACTATATTTCAGTTCAACTGAGGGCGAAATGAAGAAGGATAAAGGATTTAATGATAATGAAAGATTTTCGCTGAAAGTGTACTCTGAAAAAGTAAAAAGTGAAAGGTAGTAGTTATTAGTTTCGGGAATAAATGAGTTCTTGTCGGAGAATTTGAATAACTCAGAAGAATTGGATATGTTGTAGTTCATCAGAAATATTATTATCAGAAATATGTACTTTTTCATTTTAACCTCCAAAGACAGCTAACAGCAGCATGGTCGGAAAGCGCTCTCAGGTTACTGTAAACGGTATGTGAATCATTTACCCACTCTCAGTTCGAAAATAAGTAATCTAAAGTTCTATCCCATGATGTTTTCGGATTAGTGGTATGAGTAAAATATATGTTAGTATTGAGATATCTGTCAAGACCTAAAGAGGCATGAAAATCCTGAAAAAAGGGAGTCAACCAATTGATTTCGGGTGTATAAAAACTACCTTCCTTATGAAAAGGATTATCGCCACCTCCGTGAAAATGTTCATCAGGGCACATGTCTTCGATGCAATAATCACTTTTCTCGGAATTTGGAGGTAATAAATTAAAATCTCCACCAATAACTAATGATTTAGATTCTTGATTACACTTATTCATAAAATTGAGTACAACATCTACTTGCCTTTTCTTTGTGTCATCTGTAGAAAAGGCTTCGAGATGAACATTCGCAACTGTAATTTCGATATTGCTGCCTAAATCAATTGTGCACTCTATGAAATTCTGACGAAGATAGAAGTATTTGGTAAGTGCGTCTAAATCATTTCTCAATGGGAATGGATGCAACTTATGGCTCTTAATTTTCCATTTTGAAAAAATAGCTTTACCGTCGTTTATTTTGCCTAATCCATCACTTGGTACAAACTGAACATCCCAATTTGAACCAAAAACAGCATTCGTAAATGAGGTTTTTTGAAGAATATAATCAACTTCATCAATATATGCAGTTTTTTTGCTACTGATGTCAATCTCCTGAATCAATAAAATATCAGGATTAATTCGGTTAATTTCAGTAATAATGTTGTTTAAGTTATTTATTACTTCAGCTCTAGTAAATAAAGACCTATTACCGCAGGCATCACCAAACCACTGTTCAAGACCACCACATGCAAAACGAATATTCCAGGTCATAATTAGTAATGTGTCTTTAACCGGATGTTCAGTTTGGGATTTTGAATAATATTTACATTCCTGAATTTCGTCAAGTGTATTGACTAATGGCTGACAGCTACAGATAACAAACACCAGCAAAAAAAGAAGCGTTTTTTTCATTTCAGCTCCAAATTTTATAGTTTCAGATAAGAAAATTTTCATTTCTTAATACATTATTTTTAATATTCAAACTTAATGATTTTTATAGTAATTAGCAAGATATTTTTTAATCTTTGTCAATCATTTTAATTGTATATATTATATACTATAAAATTGTTTTAATCGTTTTATTTATGTTATATTGTTCGCAAAACAATAACATTTATATTTACATTCTCAAATTATAACACATAGAAATTTACATTTATCATATCAGGTATTTTATTTAATGAGAAAAGAGAATTTTAGAAATATTGCCATCATAGCGCACGTTGACCATGGCAAAACAACATTAGTTGACCATTTACTTCGCCAAAGCGGCACATTCAGAGCTAATCAGCAAGTAGATGAAAGAATCATGGACTCGATGGATTTAGAAAGAGAGCGCGGTATAACCATTTCGGCAAAAAATACGTCGGTTGAGTACAAAGGAATCAAAATAAATATTATGGATACTCCCGGTCACGCCGATTTTGGTGGCGAAGTAGAGCGCAGTCTAAATCTGGTTGATGGTGCATTACTTTTGGTTGACTCAAGCGAAGGTCCGCTACCACAAACAAGATTTGTTTTGAAGAAAGCGCTTGCTAGAAGTTTACCAATAATAGTTGTAATAAATAAAATTGACAGACCTGATGCAAGAATTCAAGAAGTAATTAATGAAATTTATGATTTATTTATTGATTTGGACGCTGATGACTCTCAAATAGAATTCCCGATTATTTATACAATTGCCAAAGAAGGAAAGGCTTTCCTAAAAGTTGGAGAGGAGTCAGACTCGTTAGAAGTGTTATTCGAAGCAATTATTAACACCATACCTGGTCCTATTGCCACTGATGACGAAGTACCCCAATTTTTGGTAACAAGTTTGGACTATGACTCTTATGTCGGGCAAATTCTTATCGGAAGGTTGTCGCATGGTAGTCTTGCTATGAACAAGAGTTATCTGTTATATGGCGAGAATGATTCTAAAACAACAGTTAAGTTCTCCGCTCTATATACTTTCAAAGGATTACAAAAAAAGCAGGTTGACACAGTAGAAGCCGGGGATATCATTGCAATTGCTGGTATCGAAAATGCAAAAATCGGAGATACTATTACTTCAATTGATAATCCCAAACCTCTCGAAAGAATAAAAGTAGATGAGCCAACTGTATCTATGATTTTTTACGTTAATAACAGCCCGTTCGCAGGCACTGAAGGTCAATACCTGACAACAAGACATCTAAAAGGACGCTTGGAAAAGGAACTTCTGCGTAATGTATCAATTCAAGTCGAACCTACAGACAGAGCAGATGCATTCGAGGTAAAAGGACGTGGTGAACTTCAGATGGCTATACTTATTGAAACCATGAGAAGAGAAGGATTCGAATTTATGGTTTCGAAACCAAATGTAATCACAAGAGAGGAAGACGGAAAGACTTTAGAGCCATACGAAATGGTTTATATTGATGTTCCTGAAGAGTTTACGGGAGTGGTTACAGAAAAACTTTCAATCCGAAAAGGAATCATGCAAAATATGATAAACCATGGACATGGTAGAGTAGATTTAGAATTTAGAATACCAGCACGCGGATTGATCGGTTATAGAAGTCAGTTTCTGACCGATACCAAGGGCTCAGGAATAATGAATACATTGTTTGATGGGTACGATAATTGGGCAGGAAATATACCTCAACGTGTTTCAGGTGCATTGGTTGCCGACCGTCCAGGAAGAGCAACAGCGTATGCGGCATTTGGAATGGAAGATAGAGGCGATTTATTTATCCCTGTAGGAACTCAAGTGTACATGGGCATGGTAATTGGTGAAAGAAACAAAACATCTGATCTCGATATCAATATTACTAAGGAAAAGAAGCTCACAAACATGCGTGCTTCCGGTTCTGATGCAACTGTTGTACTCAGACCGCCAAGGATGCTTACTCTCGACCAGGCTATCGAATTCATTGCTGATGACGAGCTGATTGAAGTAACTCCAGAAAATATTAGAATCCGTAAAATGGAGCTTGACTACAAGTACCGTAAACCGAAGACCAAAGATTTAGACTAATATTAAAGATTATAATATTTACCCCCGGAAATCATACAGGTTCCCGGGGATTTTTTTATTAAAAAATAATTAATTTATTTATGCTTTTCTTTCGAAGCCTATTTATTTGATTTTTCAGCTCAAAACTAATTATTCAAGATTATAATTAATGTTGATTCTTGAAATATGCGGCCTTTTCAATCTCTTCAAAATATTGGTAACTAATATCCAAATATAGTTAATCTGTATCTGATCGGAATATAAATCCACATATCAATTGGCTCACCATCAATAAGTGCCGGCTGAATAGCTCCTTTGATGTTGTTTAATTTACTTAAACAGCGAACTGCTTCCTCAATAAAAAGTTTGGAGTGTAAATTATCATATATTATTAATACGATTTTCCCAAATTTATTAATCAAAACTCTTAGAATTACATCTTCTTCTATTCCTTCTTTTCTTAATGAATCAGGATACATTAGGCATTGTCCAAATTTTTCTATTTCAATTACAGGCAATTTCTCATATTCAGTGTGTTTAACCAAATCGCCGAGACTATCGAAACAATTACCTTTGATTAATTTCATATCCTTAAAATAATCTTCTCTTTTTAATTTTCCATTGGAATGATAAATCTTTACTTCAGAATATAAATTCTTCTTATTATAAATAATAGATTTTTTAAGTTTTCCGTCAGAATAAAAATATTTTGATTCTCCAATAAAGTTTCTGTCTGCTTCATTATCAAAACTCTCTACTGAAACAATCACACAATCATTATTTAATGTCTTGACAATCGTATTCTCTGATTTGTCTTTCAATACGATTTCTTTAATACTTTTATCTTTAATCTGATAATTAGAGTCAAGTATAATTTCAGAATTAAATTTCTTTGAAACGTAACTAATATTATGACAAGAGTTTAAACCTAATAATAAAGTTACATTTACAATAACTAGTAAAACTAAACCATGTTTATTTATTTTCATATTTTTTTCCCTTGTTAGATATTTAAATATATCTGAATATACAAAGTGCGTTAGAAAGGAAAATTTTGTTACTTTTTTTCAAAAATCAAATTGATTTTCCCACTTTTCCCTTTAAGGGTTTCTCAATTACCTTATTTTTACCTAAAGCAATTTATCAAATTCAATCGCACCTTTTTTTTCAGCGAAATACTACTTTTTATCATCGAACATTGATTTAATCATAGTCATATTGTGCTCATAGTAACGATGAGGAAGATACTTCAAATTCGGAAGTTTCTCTTTAAGCTTATCCATCTCTTTTTCTGAAAGTCTAAATGGCCAATTTATAGTTTTTAGATTTTTAAGATTATATAAAGGATCAATTCGTTTGTCTTTACAACTCACCATTGCTGAACTAAAGTAAATCAAATTAGTCAGTTTGCTAAATGGTTCGAATGAATCAACTTTTTGTTTTGTGTACATTCCACCTTCCAACGAGAAAAATTGAAGATTTTTTAAATCCGATATAGGAGTGTAGTCGGTTATTTTTTTAAAATTTTCAATATATAACACTTCAAGTTGCTTCATTTTGGATAACGGCATAATACTCTCCACTTGAGATGAACTGCCTATTTTCAAGTGCTTTAATTTTGTCAATTTTGATATATTATCAAGTTTTTTAATATTGCTCCACTTGATGCTGAATCCGACTAAGTTTTTTAATTCACATGCACTATCAAACAGATTTTGAGTAGTATGCGATGAAAACCAGAGCATTTCTATGTTTTGACATGTTGGTAAAAATTCAATCCACTCCTTGAGGATTTTTTTTTGTTCTTTAACAGGTACTTGCCAAAGTTGAGTACAGGCGATAGCCACATTAGTTTGTCCGGTGTACTCTTTGGGATAAGTAATTACATCATATGGGGAGCCTTTTGCTCTATCCCAATACCAAAAACCACTTTCTATTTGTTTCTCAGTTATCACGTAATCATATTCGTTAAATTTTATCAAATATTACTCCTCTAACTACAAATTAAAAAACTCTTTCTTTGAGTAACATAATTTTTCTTTCATTTAATTTAGTTAATAATTTGAATTCTTAATTGCCTCTCACTCCCACTAAGTAGTCTTCAATGTAACGATTAAATGATGTAAATTTAATTAAATAAATTATTAAATTTATAAAAAGTCATATTGTCAAGAAGAATTTGATTTGTTTTAAATTTATCTATAAAATCAGGAAAAATCTCAATTAATAAACTATTAAACTGTTGTTTAGTAAATTTTTTTTCAAATTTTACTTCCCTGTAGCTTAATCTTTTATTCACATGAGGAAATAGAGATGTATTTTTTATATCAACTGCAAGCGGAAGCAAGTCATGAATAGAATTTAACAGAAGAACAAAATTCTTTATTTCTTGTAAATGATAAAAATCGATCATGGTATTAATACCTACAGTAAATCCTTTATTAACCAATTTTCTTAAGTTTTTCAATTGTAAGAACCACAATTCCTTATCACAATCAGTTATAAGATTAAAATACTTTGGACTTATTCCTTTGAGGCTATAATAAATCATAAGGTGATGCTTATATTTATCTAACTCCGAAATGAATAAATCATCTAATAGAATACCATTGGTTTCTAAAATAAAGTTAATGTCATTCTTTACAACAATATCTATTGTTTTTAATAAATGCACTTTGTTTAAAGTAGGTTCACCTCCACTTAATCTAGAATTTTTAAGCTGATATTTTCTTGCTAATGATATTAAAATCTCAGCAGATTCTTCTGCAGATTGGAATTTAAATTTTTCTTTATTACATTTAATTCCTTCTGAATATCTTTTAAATTCTGGTACCCAGCAAAAGATACAATTTAAAAAACATCCCACAACATCAATTGTTGCAATACCTCCATAATACTTTGAGGTCCTAACCTTATGACAAAGCCTTCTTTCTCCATCGCTGATTAATGGATTTAATAATTTAATATGCTTTTCAATATTTTGTTCAAATACCATAATAACTCATTAGTTTTTTTTCTGTAATACTAATACCTCCTTTATCTAGAGCTTCTTTTCTATTATTGAATAATTTACTTAATATCTCCTTTTTTTCTTTAATGATAGAATGATGGAGCAATCTATGGCAATTTGGACATACGCTAATAATATTACTTTTATGATCAAGACTATTTTGAAATTCATTTTGAAATTTCATTGGTATTAAATGATGAGCTTCAACATATTTGTTATTTGTTACTCTCGATGTAAATGTATTATGAGAACTATCTACTTCACAAATAAATTCTGCAGAGATTAGAGCACTTTTAGATATCCCAGGCTTTGTTTCCCAATAGCTTCGGTTCCCCATTACTCTTTGATTTGTTCGGGGTAAAGGATTATCATTTGTTTCAATTGGTTCTGATTCAAATATCTTAATTATTTCTGAATCTTCGATATCATCTATTGATTCGTGTAAATCAACTTGCAAATATCTATCAAATGGTCCATTTTTTTGAATAAAATCATATTCTTTAGTTCTATCAATTCGTATTTGACCAGGAACATTAAAATTAATATTGTATCCTAATTTTAAAATAAAATCTGACTTTGATATATCAATTTTTTGAATTTTCTTTAAAAAATATATATTCTCCCAAGGTTTACTCCCCGAAACGGGCCATAAAGCTTTTCCTAAATTGATATTACAGAGCTTATAAGATACAATTCCAAAGTCAGTAAATTTCCCAGTTTTACTCTCTGAGAATATAACCCAATCACCGATTTCCATGGAATTATATGCACTTTGGAGTCCTTTGGTCATTGCCCAACAATGTATTTTATCATCTGATGATTCCAATATAGATTGTAATTCATCAAATGATAGGTACTTTTTTAACAATTTAATAGGTACACTTTTTCGAATGCTAGTATTTAGATTTTTTTTGCTAGCTGGTGATAAATAAATACTCATTTAATTCTCCGATTAAGTTTATTTAAAACAAGAATCGATATTTATATTTGATTGCATATTGATACAAATTCTATACTTCGTAATAGTCTTCATCTATATTGGTCTATATTCGTCTATATCAAAAATTACTCCCACTCAATAGTTCCCGGTGGTTTGCTTGTGATGTCATAGACTACGCGATTGATACCACGCACTTCATTTATAATTCGGTTGCTCATTCTGGCGAGGACATCGTATGGCATAGGGAACCAATCGGCAGTCATACCATCTACACTAGTTACGGCACGAAGGACGCAGGTATTCTCGTAAGTACGCTCGTCCCCCATAACCCCGACTGATTTCACAGGTAGAAGAACTGCAAATGCCTGCCAGATTTGGTCGTAAAGTCCGGCATTGCGAATTTCTTCGATATAGATTGCGTCAGCTTTTTGGAGAGTAGCAATTTTCTCACGAGTTATTTCTCCAAGGATACGAATACCTAAACCTGGACCCGGAAATGGATGACGATTTACAAACCAGTCAGGTACACCAAGCTCACGACCAACAGCACGAACCTCATCTTTGAATAGCTCGCGGAATGGCTCAAGGAGTTTCAGACCCATTTTCTCGGGCAGACCACCAACATTGTGATGCGATTTGATGACAACCGATGGACCTTTGACTGATACAGATTCGATTACATCAGGATAGAGTGTTCCCTGTGCAAGCCATTTTGCGTTATTGAATTTCTTTGCAGCTACATCAAACAAGTCTATGAAAGATTTTCCGATAATTTTCCGTTTCTGCTCTGGGTCACTCACTCCTTCAAGCCCGTTTAAGAAATGTTCGGAGCCATCTATAAGTTCAATAGACATATTGAAGTTTTCATCAAAAAGTTTCATCAGTTTTGTACTTTCATTCTGTCGCATTAAGCCTGTATCAATATGAATACAATGCAGTTTGTCGCCAATAGCTCTGTGCAAAAGCACAGCAAGAACAGTAGAATCTACCCCACCGGATAAAGCGCAAATAACTTCACTTGTACCGACCTGCTCACGAATGTTTTCGATTGCTCGTTCGACAAATGAATGTGCATCCCAACTATCTTTGAGACCACAAATATTTCTCAAAAAATTATCTAAAATCTTCTTCCCCTCAGTTGAGTGATGCACTTCAGGATGGAACTGTACACCCCAGATATTTCTTTCCGGAGAATGTATTGCACAAATCGGAGCATTAAGTGTATGAGCAATAATCTCAAAATTATCAGGTAATTTTGTCAAAGCATCTCCATGGCTCATCCAAACTGTTGAATTTGCAGAAATCCCTTCGAATAGTGGGTTTTGACTATTAGTAATCAGCTCAGCCCTGCCATATTCCCTGTGTGCAGCCTTGTCAACCGAGCCACCAAGTTTGAATGCAATCAACTGCAACCCATAGCAAATTCCGAGTATTGGCACACCATAGCTAAAGATATCAAAAACAGGATGCGGAGCCTCATCCGCATATACACTCGACGGACCTCCGGATAATATTATACCTTTAGGACTGATTTCTCTTAGCTTTTCTTCTGTTATATTGTAAGGATAAATTTCTGCGAATACACCACATTCACGTACTTTGCGAGCTATCAATTGAGTATATTGAGAGCCGAAGTCCAGAATCACGATTTTTTCTAAGTTTTGCATATTTATTTTAATTTGAATGATTTGAATTCTATTTTTTTCGATTTTCTAATATTACAGTTTTTATGATTACAAATATACCTATTAAGATTTATAGCATAAAAGAAATAATTATAAAAATAAATTTGCAACCAATTTGAATGTAAAGTGTATTTTTGTTTAAATGCATACATGTTTAAATTAATTCGTGAGGTTTATGATGAAATTTACTAATCTTTATATGAAGAAGATGTTAATAATTCTCTTCTTGTCAATAATTTGGGGGAGCAATCTTTATGCTCAGATACCACCGGTCAAGGAAGTAAAGGTTGACTTACAAGGCAAGCTTGTTGAGGGCATATATCAGGCAAGTGGTGTCATCACCTGGTGGTATCCCCAGAAAGACTACAATGTAGATTCATACAATATATATTACATAGACGGAAAAATAAGCGACAACTCGGAGTTTATACTTTTAAACAATGTTGAAGCTGAACAAAACGACAAGAATGTTTATAGCTCACGCATCGAAAATCTAAAAGGCAATACAGGCGGTTGGACATTTGTAATTACTGCAATTGTAGGTGACCAGGAGTCAGAAAAGTCAAATCCTGTGTATTATCAGCTTAAGAATGATAAACCTACTGACAAGGTTGTGATAATTTCTAAACCAATGACAAAAGCTGCTTTGGGTGTTGAATACAATTACCTGCCGGAATTTGAGACAAATATTCAAAACCCTACAGCTGTTTACTCTTTGCTTAAGCATCCTGATGGAGCTGTAATTGATTCCGAAACCGGTGAAATTACATGGACTCCTAAGAGTAAAGGCATTTTTAATTTTTCTCTAAGCCTAAAAATTTATACTTCAAATAGCGATAAAGCCGCAAGCACTATTCAAAACTGGATGGTAGAAATAAGAGAATGTGACGCACCTGCAAAGATTTCCGGTACGATCAAAACCGAAGACGGTGAATCAATTCTAATGGGAGCAATAGAACTTATTTCGGTTAATCCTGATAATGGCGAAATTAAAAAAAGCAGAGATATTACATATAAATTCCAAAATGGTGAATATATAATCGAAGGACTCGATAAAGGTGAATATTATTTAGGAGTTCAGGCTTTCAGTAACAAAAGCGACCGCAGATATTATATTACCTGGTACGAGAATGCACTTAAATTATCTGACGCGACTCCGATAGAAGTTGATTGCGGTGATGAATTGGTGATTAATTTTGTTGTAAAAGCTATACCAGAGCCTGTACGGTTCACCGTTAGTGGCAGAGTTACAGATGCTGCTACTGAGGAACCTATTGTAAATGCATTCGTTCAATTTATGGGTGTTGAGACTAATTCTGATAGAAAAGAAGTATTTTCATCTCCTACAGGTAAAGATGGCAAATACGAAATTAAACTACCTGAAAATTTCTCATTCCTTGCCTTAGCTACAAGCAAGCAAATTAAAAATTCAAACAACGGGTATTGGGCTTATTTCCCTCAATATTACAAACTCGCCGATAATCCGCAGGATGCAGTTACACTTAAGATTACTGAAAATCTTAGTGGAATAGACTTCGCATTAAATGCTATTCCCGACTATAATAATAGCATCAGTGGCAAAGTAGTAAATAAAGATAATGAGCCCATCGGGAATGTAGAAGTAATTGCTTACCTCGTTGATACAGATATTAAAAACGACAGATACATTTACTTTGGCAAAGGTGGTAAACTTGATGATTTTGGAACATTTACGATAAGTAATTTAGTTCCGGGCAAGTATATCCTTTATGCAAAAAATCATGATAAGAATTATGCTCCGGGATTTTATAATGAAGATGGAATTGCAGTGATAAAATGGGACGATGCAACAAGGGTAGAAGTCGAAGAAACCGGCAACAGCGGGCCTTATACTATTATGCTTGATAATGTAGTCAGAAAGAATGGAAAAGGAAAGGTAAAAGGAGAAGTCGGTAAAAATAAAGGAGGTATCGTTAGTGGCTCCGAAGTTGATAATGTACTAAACGGAGCAAATGTTTACCTGCTTAATTCTGATAACAGAATTATGGACGAGCTCACAACCGACGATCAGGGTAAATATGAATTCTCAAATATTCCTTCAGGAAAATACTCCTTAGTATTCGACAAGATTGGATACTATTCAGTCGAATCAACATTTGAAAATGATGGTGAAAGCATCATTGAAAAGGAAGTTGAAATGTCTGTTAAAACTCCTTCAACAGTAAATGAACTTGTGGTAGCGGGCTTAGAAGTTTACCCTAACCCAGTGAGTGATTACCTTTGGATAACTATTGAAAATGATGTCAAAATTAATTCCATAAAAATATTTGATGTAGCAGGTAGCACCGTTACTGAAATTAATAATTACGAAAACTCCTCATCATTTAGAATTGATGTCAGGACATTAAATCAAGGTGCATATTTTGTAAAAATCACCTCAAATAATGGATATGCAATTAAGCCATTAATAATTGCTAGATAAAAGACTTAAACAATTCATCTGAAAGCACATAACACCCGTAAGCATCAGCAAGCGGGTGTTTTTTTTTCTATTTTCAGATAAATAGGACAAAATACATTACTTTTGTAGTCTTAAAATATTTAATTATCGGAGATATTCGTTGAAACAATGGAAAGCTGAACTTTCCTTATTTGTGGTCACACTTATTTGGGGTGGCACTTTCTTATTTACAAAAATCGGACTTGACGACTGCACTCCATCAAGTTTTCTTATTATCAGGTTTATGATTGCTTTAGGGCTGACAGTTGTATTCTATAATAAAAGATTATTAAACATTTCATCTACTACAATGAAGCAAGGCCTAATATTAGGGCTTCTGTTCGGTGGAGGATTTGTGTTGCAAACGTATGGTTTAAAATTTACTACCGTATCAAAGTCTGCTTTCATTACCGGTATGACAGTGCCAATTACTCCATTTGTCTTCAAACTGATTCAAAAATCAAAAATCAACTTTTGGTCAAAAATTGGTGTTGTTGTCGCAACAACAGGATTATACATTTTTACTAATCCTGATTTTGATGATATCAATCCCGGCGACTTCATGACACTGTTATCAACTTTTTTCTGGGCTTTTTACATTACTCTGATGGACAAATATACCAAAGGATCAACTGAATCAAATAAAACCGGAGGACTGGTTGCATATCAGTTTGTGGCAGCACTTATACCTGCAATCCTGACACTGCTAATTTTCGAACTTGATAATTATCGAATCAATTTTAGTATGAGTCTTTTGTCGGCTTTAGCTTTCAATGGCATTTTGGCATCGTTTATGGTAACGATAATACACACATCGGTCCAAAGATATACTACGCCTGTCAAAGCTGCATTGATATTTTCATTAGAACCAATTGTAGCAAGTTTTCTAGCTATGCTAATCATTTCAGAAGTTCTGTCATTTCGAGAATTTTCGGGAGCATTGCTGCTATTTGGTGGTTTGCTTGTTTCAGAATTAGGGCCAATTTTTCAGAAGAAAATCAAATATTAAGATCTACATCATCCCAAATATATTCAGCATCATAAGTAAAATTGAGAATATGATATTTATTAGTAGCAAAATCCTGATGGATTTGCTTTTAATTTTCATGCTAACAGAGCTTAAAATAATGGATAACATCAAACAAACGATACTAAAAAGACTGGTTCTGTTGTAAGCTCTCAGAAATGAAGGCAATCTGGAGTAAAATATTTCAACTCTCTCTGCCTGAATTTCGCTCATATTTGCAGAATCAATCCAAATAATAAAAATCAGTAAAGCAATGATTGATGGAATGAATGATAGTCCTGCCAAAATATTCAAATTTTTGTTACTCATGATATTTAAACGTCAATGGTATATAATAAAATACTTTACAAAAATAGCAAAAACCACTAAATATATTAAAATTGTTTGTATTTATGAAAAAAAAGACTCTGCTCAAATTATCGAACAGAGTCCTTTTATAAATAATCATCAAAAATGAGTTACATGGATTCGATAAGATTCATGATAAATACATTAATACCATCAATTACCTTTGCTTTGCCAAGTAAACCAACTTTCTGGTTATTGGCATATCCTGCAAGGCGTTTTCCGGCGAATGTACCATCTTCATTATACACAAAATATACTTGATTATCGCTACCCATGAGTACGATTAAATTACCTTTTGCATGCAGTTCCTGAGCTTTAGCTTTATTTACACGTCCATCGCTACCGGTAACCAAAGCATCCAAACTGGCAATGTATCCCTGAAATGGTTTGCTGAGATAGTCACCACTAACGGGAGCAGCTGTAATTTTTTCCTCAGTCAATTGCTCAACAGGTGCAACATTCGTTGCAGCGTCTTTGTTGTCAGTGATTGAAGCACTATCAGGGGCAGCATCAATCTTTTCGGCTTGATTGTCCATGTGTTCGATGAGCTCATCCACTGATTCAACTTTTTCTAACTCATTCTTTTTCTCTTCAGTTCCGCATGATAGAATAAACAACAATCCTGCAACGGCAAATAAAGAGATTAACTTATAAAATTTCATAATAAACCTATTTTGATATACAAATTACATAGAATCTATCATGGTAGCTATGATAATTTCGATACCATTGATTTTTTTAGTTTTGCCTACAATACCAACGACTTCATTACTGGCATATTTAGCTAATTTCTTTCCGGCAAAAGTACCATCTTCATTATAAACGAAATATATCTTCTTACCTGACTTAAAAACAACAGGGCTGCCTTTTTCGGCAAGTTCTACAGCTTGCTCTTTGGTAATTTTACCTTTTCCACCCATAACGATGTCGTTTAAGCTAACAACCTGCCCTTTGATTGGTTTTTGTGCAAATGAATCAGCAACAAATACAGTAGAAAAGGCAACGAACATTACAAGTATCAATACTACAATTTTGTTTAACATTTGAATATTCCTTTTAAATTAAATTAGTTAGTAGCATTATTTTTAGGTGTCTTAGCATAAGGTACATCAGCAGTTTTTTGATATGAAATTTCGAATAAAACATATCTGTTAGGTGTTGACCCTTGTAAGAAAGAACCTCCGCTTGCAGGACGCTTTAACATTACTTTAGCGTAGTTATATCTGGTTTGTCCTGGTTGATATTTACGAACATAGAAAATAACACTCTTGTTATCTGTAAAAGTTGATAAATCGAAAGTTAACTCAGAGTAGTTACTGTTTCTGTCGCCATCATTCATAGCGCGGCTGTCGAATATTTCATTTAATGAACTTGCAGTAAAATAATCTTTGTAGAAGTAAGTAGGCTCAGGAGTTTGACCTGTAGGGAAATTATAACCAACTTTTGATGCAGAAGCAATAATAATTTTATTATCGCGGGTATCAAGTGCAATATCCCAATCCTTACCATTAGCTACGGTACGAACTCTTGGAGCGCCATCAGATTCGTAAAACATTTGTAACCCGCTGCCAAAGTTTGAGCTTGTTTCGTAAACTTTGATTTCATCATCATTGTTGTTAAGAGTAAATCTTGAAGCAGGTGACCATTGCACAGTGATAGGTGTACTGATAGAATCATTAGTATAACGCGCAACTAAAGTAAACAAATAAACTTTTCCTTCAGTTAAACCAGTTACTTCAACAATGTTAGGGTCATTAGCAAGAACAACTTTTGAGTCACCTACAGTAGGACCACCATCTTCTTTCCATGATAATTGATAATCTTTGAAAAGTAAATTACTTTCTGATGGTGAATCTTCAAATTTTACATGAATTGTCGTTGCATTAATCGAAGTAGCTTGTAAATTTGATGCTGGTGATGGCTTAGGTTGTGGATCCGGATCAGGGTCAACTGTGTTGGAATCGCAAGAAACCATCATAATCGCTATGACAGCAAAACTTGATAAAAGTAATAAAAACTTGTTCTTTAACATAAATACTCCATTAAAGTTAAAAATTAAAAACTTGATAATCTATCCAAAATATAAGATACGTAATCTTTTCAAGTATATTGTAATATTTGACAGTATATATACAAAACGTAATAAGTTGTTAAAGGTAACAAAAAAGGCTCATATTTATCAAAAATATGAACCCCATTGTGGAATTATTAATAGAACAAATTAGAACCAGTCAATCCTTGCATGACTCAATACAGCATTTATTCTTTCTTTTTCAGATTCGTCAAATTCATTTCTGGTAAGACTAATATACTTAAGTTTTTCGAGCCCTGCAATACTTTGAGGTAATTGAGATAGGTTATTAAAACCAAGCTCGAGCTCTTCGAGCTGACTCAATGCACCAATATTCTCAGGAAGCGATTTTAATTCATTTTCGTATAAGAGCAATTTTTTCAAACTCTTGAGTTCGCAGAAACTATTTGGAATACTTACTAGAAGATTTTTGTATAATCTTGCTTTTTCTAGTTTAGTAAGATTGCCAATGCTATCAGGTAATTCAGTTAAATTGTTCTCTTGTACTTCAAGTTTGCTCAGTTGTTTAAGGTTGCAAATTGTGTCAGGTAATTTAGTCAGATGATTACCCGGAGCTCTTAATTTTTCTAATTTAGTAAGATTCCCGATACTGTCGGGCAGGTTTCTCAGTTCATTTTCACTTACAACAAGTTCATTCAAGTTAGATAAATTACCGATAGACTCGGGTAATTCCTTAATCTTGTTGTTATTCAAACCAAGTCTTTGAAGGTTTTTCAATTCACCGACAGATTCAGGTAATTCTGTTAATCTGTTCCAACTAACAACTAATACTTCGAGGTTTTCCAGCTGAGAAATACTTGATGGTAACGTAATTATTCTATTGCCGCTCAAATCTAATTTTTTCAATTTCTTTAGTTTTGAGATTTTTTCCGGTACATATTGAAGCTGATTATTCCAAATTATCAATTCTTCTAAGTTGACAAGTTTGAATATTTCTTCGGGGAATTCGCTTAAATCTTTGTAATGTAAATCTAATATTCTTACATTCTCTGGCTCAAGAAGTGCCTTCTCGAGCGTATAGTAGGTTTTGATATCTGTCTCTGCACCTGTATTCATTTTTCACTCCGTAAAAAATAGTAAAACCATAAATTTTAAATTATTATTATTATCTTTTTCAAACATAATAAAATTATCCATAAAATTGCTTTTTTTTCAATTATTTGAATATTTTTTTTCTCTTTTTTAATGTTTTTTTTGAATAAAAAAGAGGACCTCCCAAATAAATGGGAAGCCCTCAAAAAATACGACCTGATTAATTATCTTACGATAACAAATCTCTGTGAAACCACAGCACCGTTTACTTTTAAAACTAAGTTGTAAACACCTGAATTCAAGTTGAATTTTTCAACATTAATCATCAGATTATTAGCACCTTCATTAGCAATAGCGTCGAGTAATACAGCAACTTCTTCACCGATAGAATTAACCAATACAAGTTTTGCATTAGTATTTAACGGAAGATTAAATGTTACTTCAGCATTACTGTTAGCAGGATTAGGTGTAGGAACGCCAAGTGACAATGACGATAAGTTGTTATCATCAACATCAGTAGCAGTCGGAACAACCAAAACGTCAGAAACTATTGAGTTGATAGTACCACAGCTGTTAGTAATAGCAACATAGTATTTGCCGCTATTTTCTTCTTTCATGTTGTAGATCATCAAAGTACTTTGATCTTCGCCATCAATAGGTGTATCATTGAAATACCATTGGTAAGTCAAATCATTACCTACAGCTTCTACTGTAAGAGCAAGTGTTTCGTCAACTTTAAGGCTAACACTTGCAGTTGGTTGTGAGGTAATTTCAGCCTTGTTTTCAATTCTTACAATTGCATCAACAGTAGCCAAACCGGTTACTGAACCCTGTGGTTTTACAAGACAGTAATATGATCCAGACAGATATTTATCAGCTGGATTCAAATGGAGATCTTGAGAATTAGTACCGGTAATATTGCCGGCATCTGATAATTTAATGCCATCGCGATACCATTGATAAGTAATTACGGCTTCAGGGATATTTGTATTTGCTCTAACGCTTAAGATGATGTGCTCATCCTGGCAAGCATCAACATTCTGAGGTTGCTCAGTGATTTGGATTGTACCTTTGATGATTCCAAAGTTGCGTGCTTCGTCAAGTCCGCACTTGCCCTGAACAACTACTCTGTAATCTTCTCCAAAATCAGCAGCCTGAACATTACGAATCATTAATACATCAGATTTTGTACCTGCAAATCTAGGTCCATCAACTAATGGAGTATTTCCTTTGTACCATTGAACTTCTGGTTTTGTTCCTTCAGGAGCGCCATTAACATGTGCTCTTAATCTGAATGTTACATTATCGCCTTCGATAACAGCCTGTGTAAATGGTGCATTTGTTATCTCAGTGCCAGTAACAACGTAAACTGAGGCAGGTTCTGATGTTAAGCTGATATAACCAAAGCAATCTTCAGCTTCAACTTTACAAGTATATTCTCCATCATGGTCAAAGTTTGCTTTGTCAATGTATAATACCGGCTTGTCGTAGTATGGATTGTCAGCTGCAGTCATTTTAACACCGTCTTTGTACCATTGATAGTTGTAAACAACACCTGTGATATTTACACGTATAAATGAATTTTCACCAATACATAGAGTCTTACTTTCAGGTTGTTGGTCAAGACTGAAGTAAGGCCATACTCTTATTGGGATAGCGTCCGTAAATCTTTCGGCAGTACCGCATGAAGCAGAACCTAATATTTTACATCTGTAAGAACCTGATTCGTTTGGATCAGCATTATTAATGTATAATGTAGGAGTATGAGCCGATGGGTATTGAGCAGGCGATAAGTCAACAAATCCCTGTCCTGCATCTCTTTGCCATCTGTAACCAAAAATTGTGCCTGTTACTGAAGTTTGAAGTGTAATGTAATCACCAAAGCATGTGTGAGTCAAGTCTTTCCCTGCACTTTGTTCGACCTGTGCAATCGATATATTATCTAATGGATCTGACAAAGTAACTGATGAAATGTCTGAGTACAATACTGAAGGACCGCAGTTGCCAGGACCTGATATTTTTAGTCTGTAATCACCAACTGAATTTTCGGCATCTTCCATCAATCTTTCTAAATCATGATGAGTAGCACCTGGTACATCAACCCATTCACTTGTTCCTGCTTTACGGAATTCCCACTGATAACCAAAAATGTTACCTATAGGGTTAGTGTATAGATACAGGTTAGGAGTAGTAGTACATACATCACTATTAACAGGTTGCAATGATAATCCAATCGGTGTTTCTACTTTCATTAAAATTTCTGAGCCAACTAAAGTTTTGCCCATAAATGTTGCAGTTGCGTAGTAGCGAGCAGAGTCAGCCATCTTAAGCGGGTTGAATGTTACATTCTTTCCGTTAAAACCACTCATAACCTGACCATTTTTGTACCATTGCATGGATATTGTAGAAATACCTGATCTTACAATGCCATCACCAAATCCTGTTACTTGTGGATCGAATGATACAGTAGCTACGTCATTAACGCACTGAACAGGTATATCAGGAGATACCTTGGTATCAGAAACAAGTTTGAAAATTGCATTAACTTCATCGGCTCCATAGTAAGTAGGATTGTTTCTTACTTCACCCTCAGCATCTGTTGTTATTTCAGGAATACCACCATACATAAAGTTCGAATTACCTATACTTGTACTGTTGATATGAAGATTGTTATCCATATCTACAAATATTGGTTGACCTTGTCGTGAGTTAGCATCTCTACCTGTTAATGATTTCCATGCTGATAAGCTGGCTGCTTCAACGAATGGTGAAGATGTACCGTAACCACCGATGACACCGGCTGCACCACCAATTGAATAAAGATTGTGGTCTAATTGAGCAAAAGCACTTCCAATTGAAGATGTGTACAAGAAAATATTAAATGAACGAGTACCAGAAACACCTTGCAATGAGTTGTGTAAAATATTTCCTCTTATATCCATACTTGTGTATGATGAAACATAGAGAATATTAGCTGTCAATGACGCTGTAGAGTTTGTGGCTTGCTGGTTACCTGTCATTACGATTGTATTATGCCAAATTTTGTGACCTGAACCACCTGCGATACGGATACCAAAAGGATTGTAAGTCGTAGATGTCAAAGAATATCTATCAGTCTTGATATCAGAAATCATATTATTCATTAACACATGGTTATTTCCACTGATGATATTGATGCCATAAGCACCCCATCCACCTGTAGAGGTGTACCAAATTTTATTAATATAATTTCCATCGCAAATAATACCTGCAGCCAAAGTAGTGCTTCCCAACTGAATACCCCATTTCGATGATGCTGTATTGTTGATGTTGAAAATAGTATTTCTGCGAATCATACCACTTGGCGCATTTTGAACATCAATACCGAATTGGTAAATTTGTGATGATGTATTTGAATGACCAATTTGGTTACCTTCGATAAGCAAATTATAGAGGAATTGACCGGTTGATGTACCTCCACGAGCTAAGATACCCATTTGGCTATTATAAATCCAGTTGTTCCTTATAGTAAGATTTGATAGATTGTTGGCTGATGATGAAGTAGAAATTGCGCCATCAGAAACAACAACAGCAATTGAAGTAGCGTTGAAGTTGCTATGATAAATATTACAATTTTGGATTGTAATATTATTACCACCTGTTCCTGAGTTCGAACCAATCATCAAACATGCCCTTGGAGATGTAGATGATGTATTAGTAATTGACAAATACTTGCCATCACCATCATAATTACCATCAAATACTACATTACTTGCACCGATAAGTCTGATAAGTGCACCACCTGCTATATCACCAGATAGAATTCTCTCTGTAGCTGAGTTAGGTCTGATAGTGATAGTAAAAGTGCCACCTTCATAATTAATATTATTTAAAGCTACTTCGTTGGTTTCAGAAATATTTGAAGTAATGTAAACATTTACATCGCCATTTACAACATTATCATTCACAAACTTGAAGAAGCCGTTAGCACCTGTTAATGAAGTATAAGTTTGGTTTGTACCAACATTAAAATTACCTGATACACTTGCGGCTAATCTGTAGCTGTCAACATTGTACATAGGGAAGTTTGCTGCAGATAAATTAGTTGAAGTAGGATAATTTGTAAAGTTACCGCTTGTAACTGAAATATTTTTCTTTGTTGCTATATCCTGAGCAATGATGAAATACTCAATTACATCACCTACAGAAATTCCACCATTTATTCTTGAGTAATCCAATACAAATGTAAACTCATCGCCATTTTGCATAGCTGTTGCATACTTCCAGCCACTTGTAGATGATGAATTACTGTAATATGTATTCTCTTGGCTAGCCTTACGATAGTATAATCTTGGCTCTGATGATGCAAGACTAACGCCTGTACGGTCAGTAATCTTAGCAACCACAACTCTGTTATCTAAACTTGTTGTAGTAAAAAGTTTACTGAATTGAATATCAGGACCAACTATATCGTCAGCTTCTTCGTAACAACCCGGAGTAGGTGTTGATGCATTTCTGTTTACACCAATAATATCCGTAGTATAACCTGAAATTGATGTTCCTTTGCCCAGAATTGGAGAACCTGTAAATGGAGCCAGCACACTACTGGAATTAAACATCGGGTCAAAATTAGTAGAGTTTGCTTCTCTTGATGTAGCTGATTTCCAGTTTGCTAAAGAAGTTTGATTACCATTCAAATAACCAATAGCGGCATTTGAGCCAGATACATAATAGTTATTATAATCAAAAGTTGAGCTGGTTAAGTTACCGGTACCTGCAAGATAAATAGCATACTTCCAGCTGCCTGACTGCGATACAACATCATTGTAAAAATTATTATTGCGAACATCTAATGAATTGACTGAAGTTGAAGAAATCCATAAACATACAGGTTGCGATAGAGATGATCCAACATAGAATTGCTCACCTGTCAAGTTCACACTGTTAAAGTATAGCTTGTAACCTGTACCGCTTGTGAATAAAAATCCAACAGGATTTGTAGTGTTACCAGTGCTATATCTAGTTGTCAAAAGATTCGAAATTGAGTTGTTTGCAAATACTGAATTGTTTGATGATAATACATAAAAGCCGATAGCACCGGTTGCACTTGCGCTATTGCTATATATTTTATCAACAATGTTTCTTTGAAATTTTGATTCGGTACATGAACTTACGTAGAATGTATAGAAATACCCACCATTTGTTAGGTTAACAAATTTATTGTCATTTACGTTTGAGTATGATGTAGAAGTGAGATACATACCATAGTTTGTGGAAGTTCCGCTATTGGTAAAATTCTCAAACGTATTATTATAAATATCAGAATAACTGCAAGAAGAGAAATAATAGCCATAAGAAGTAGTAGTATTGGATGTATTTCTTATAGTATTTCCATATACCTGTGAATAAGTGCCTGAGCTCAGGTATATACCATAATAAGTACTGTTTGCAGATAAATTTGTTAAAGTATTATTGTATATCTTTGCATAAGGACCTGATGATAAATATACACCATAAATTGCACCAGCGGACTTGACATTATTGATTGTATTACCATAAATCTCTGCATCCGAACATGTTACAGCATAAATCGAGTAAAATGAACTCGGTGCATTTGAATTTTGGATAGTATTATTATATATCTTAACATTATTTGAATAATAAACATACATTACATAAATAGTTGAAGTATAATCTATATAGTCAAAAACGTTATCGTAGATTTCTGTGTTCTTTGTGTAGTAAATATATAATGGTTGGTACGAAACCGACTCGGTCAATGTCGAAGAACCAAAGATGTTACCATAAATTTTAGTATCAAGAACTTCACGTCCTGAAGTTGAATAAACTCTTACACCTTGATACATCATTCTTAAGTGATTGTAGGCAATCTCGTTACCTGTGCTGGAAGCCGATCCTGTATAGCTGCTGCTTGTTGATAAGCATACACCATAGCTGCCTGTTTTGCTTCCACCAGTAATATTACAATACATAATCTTATTGTAATTTGCAGGGTCTTGACTAGTTAGTAATGAGTCAATACGGATAACCGCACCTGATGAATTATTTTTGAATGTCAGGTTACGATTATTTCCAGATTGGTTAGCACGTCCGTCAATAGTTACGTTGTCAGCACCTTGTAGCCATAGGACACCATTAGAATTAGAAATCTGAATAGTATAAGTACCTGTAGGATAAATCAGAATGGAACTGTAGTCAGCATTGCCAACTCCAGACCCATAAAGAGTAGGCACCGAGGATTCAGTAATGTTATTTGTAATTTGCATTACAATATCTCCGGTATGAGTGCCCGCATTCACTGCATTAAATGCCGTGGCAAGATTGGAGTATGTAGTACTACCAATCGTAACCTGGCCGTATGCTGCAACACCAAATAACATCATTGCAGCTACAAGCCATAATTTAGTAAGATTTTTTACCATAACTCACCTAAAATATGATTTAATAAAAATTTTAGTATAAATATTTCCACTTTAATTATTCAATTATTAACAATCTTCGAGACGATAAGTTTTTAGTCCATTTGTTATTAATTTTCGAATAATATTTGTATTACATCTAACACTTTTTCAGTTTGCTAATATAACTAAAAGAAATAAAAAAAACAAAGAAATATTAGCTAAATCATAGTAAATACTATGTTTGCTTATTTTTACTTAATCATATATTCATAAATGATTAATAAAAGGGTTATTTTAGAATTAATATTAAGCTAACTTTTGAATTATAGATAACTAATAAGAATATTTCACTTTTTTCAATAATATATTTTGATTTAAATAATAATGATTGTATTTTTGTATAACACATCATATTATTAATGTTTGCCAACAAACTTAGATTACGTGTATATAACTGAGGGTAATAAAAATGGATTTTTTGAAAGAGATGATAGGATTTTTTAAAGAACGAAAGAAATTATGGCTTATCCCAACCATAGTAATTCTACTTTTATTGAGCATTCTGATAATAGTAACAGGCGGCTCAGCAATAGCACCGTTTATTTACACATTATTTTAGTTTAAGAATGAAGAATGTAATATTGGGTATATCTGCGTATTACCACGACAGTGCTGCTGCATTGGTTATTGATGGTGATATTGTTGCTGCAGCCCAGGAAGAAAGGTTCAGCCGAAAGAAAAATGACAGTAATTTCCCGAGCAAGGCAATAGTATCTATACTCAAATATGCACATATAAAGCCCGAAGAGGTAAATCTAATATCATTCTATGAGAAGAACTTTCTGAAATTTGAAAGACTACTCGAAACATATCATTCTTTTGCACCTATTGGTCTTGAAAGTTTTCTTAAATCAATGCCCGTTTGGATTAAAGAAAAGCTATTTATGAAAAAGCTGATTAGAGATGAATTATCAACAATAGGATTTGACAAAAACATTAAAATTATATTCCCTGAGCATCACTTATCTCATTCAGCGTCTGCTTTTTATCCGTCACCATTTCAAGAGTCTGCAATAATTACACTTGATGGTGTTGGCGAATGGGACACTGCCAGCATTTCATCCGGTAATGGACATAAGATTAAACTATTACGAACAATGGAGTTTCCTCATTCAGTAGGTCTATTGTATTCTGCATTTACTTACTATTGCGGATTTAAGGTAAATGAGGGTGAATATAAACTCATGGGGCTTGCTCCATATAGCAACCCAAATTCAAAATCTGTTAATGAGATTATAAATAAAATTGAAACTGAACTTGTTAAAATACATAATGATGGTTCGATAGTAATTAATCTGGACTACTTTAATTTTCCTGTTGGTCTGACAATGACCAAAGACTCAAGTTGGGAAAAATTGTTTGCATTAAAACGTAGGAAATCTGATTCAGCGCTCACTCAGGAATATGCAGATTTAGCTTTTGCTGTTCAAAAAGTTACAGAAAAAATCTTTTTAGCAATGGCACAAACAGCAAAGGATTTGACAGGCTCCACAAATTTGGTACTTGCCGGTGGGGTTGCCCTCAACAGCGTGGCAAATGGAATACTTCTTAAGTCAAATATTTTCGAAAATATTTGGATTCAGCCGGCTTCTGGTGATGCTGGCGGCTCACTTGGTGCAGCATTAACTGCCTACCATATATACCTTGATAAACATAGAATTGTAGAACAACCGGATAAAATGAAAGGCTCACTTTTAGGAATAGAGTATGAAAATTCTGATGTTGAAAATGTTTTGCAACGTTGGGAATACCAATACCACCATATTACATCTAAAGATGAACTTTACAAACTTGCTGCCCGTTATATTGCAGATGGAAAAGTAGTAGGATACTTTCAGGGCAGGATGGAATTTGGACCAAGAGCACTTGGATGCAGGAGTTTTCTTGCAGATTCAAGAATTGCCGAGATGCAGTCAAAATTAAATCTCAAAATTAAATTCAGAGAGGGATTCAGGCCATTTGCACCTGCAGTAATGGAAGAGCACGCTCAAAGTTGGTTCGATATTGAAGTGCCATCACCTTATATGCTTAATGTAATACCCGTTAAAGAAGATTTATGCAATCCTTTGCCTGAAGATTATTACAACATGGGATTAATGGAGCGACTTTACTTTAAGCGGTCAAAAATTCCCGCAGTAACACATCTGGATTATTCAGCACGTATTCAAACGGTGAATAAAGATGTAAATCCACATTTTTACGGAGTTCTAAAATCTTTTTACGAAATTACTGGATGTCCTGTTATCATCAACACAAGTTTTAATGTCCGAGATGAACCAATAGTCAGCTCACCCGATGATGCACTAAACTGTTTTATGAAAACTGATACGGATATACTATTTCTTAATGATTACCTTATTATTAAATCAGAACAAAGCATAATAAGTGATGAGCATTTATCTGATTTTGGGAGAGAGAAATAGATGAAATTCGACATTCAAAGTATATCAGACATCTTAATTTGCCCAAAATGCAGCAGTAACCTTCTTTTTCAGAATGAGAGTATTAGCTGTAATAACTGCACTTTTCATTTTACTATTGATGAGGGAATTCTATTATCGAATCCCGAAAATTCAATAACTGACAATCGAATATTGAAAGAAAAGGAATTCTACGAAGAAAATCCATTTCCAAACTATGACGAATTAGAAAGTCCCTTTTCCTTGATTTCAAAGGCAGAAAGAGCAAATTTCCCCAAGCAAATAAATGATTTACTTCCATTTAGAATCAGGATTCTCGAAGCAGGTTGCGGTACAGGCCAGCTCACCAATTACTTATCCTTCTCAGAAAGGCAGGTAATTGGAACAGACCTCTCAGTCAACTCACTTAAACTCGGAAACGAGTTTAAGAATAAGCACTCTTTAGATAGAAGTATGTTCATACAAATGAATATTTTTGAACCATGTTTTTGCGACGAATCTTTTCATCTAGTTATAAGCAACGGAGTTCTGCATCACACACCAAATCCTGAATTAGCATTTCAGATACTCACAAAGCTACTTAAAAAACATGGCTACATTATTATCGGACTCTACAATAAGTATGGCAGACTGTCAACACATATTAGAAGGATTATTTATAATTTAACAGGCTCCAGATTAGATTTTCTTGACCCGCATTTGAGACGAAAAGACATTAGTGAAATAAAAAAGCAAATGTGGTTTATGGACCAGTATAAAAATCCACATGAGTCATCACATACATTTGAAGAGGTAATTAAATGGTTCGAATCAAATAATATAGATTTTGTATCAGCAATACCTGAGTTTGATTTTGGTACCACAAATAAAAACATTTTTGCTAAACAGAATATCGGAACAGAGTTGAGCAGAAAATTGAAACAGTTATTAATGGTATTCAAAAGATATAATGAAGGTGGTTTTTTTGTAGTAATTGGCAGAAAACGGGCATGATTAATTTATACATTCCTGAAAAGTCAATTAAAGAAAAGCATCTTATTTATCCTGAAAGTAAAAATAAGATCGATGCTGAGCTCAATTCAATACTCAATAAAATTAAATCAAAATTCAAAAATGACTCAAAGATAATATTAAGAATTAATTTTTATTACAACTCTATTGATAACGATTACAGTAGGCAAATTTCAGAATTTGAACTTAAGTTCCGAAATGATATTAAATCTGATTGTCCTTTAGTTTTTATACCCCAAAGACCTTATAATTTTGAAGTAGTAGCTGAAATTTTGTCTATTAGTGTAAATGAGTCAGAATATAATGTAAAGTTTGATAGCAGCACTAATAAATTCTACAGAATAGAATACGACAACAACTACGAAGTTTATGGATTTGCAACTTCAATGGATTGTCAAAAGACTGTATTTGACAATGCGCGGAACTGTTTTGAACAGATTGACAGTATTCTTGATGCGCATTCTTTAAAATTTAATAATATCGTAAGACAATGGAATTATATAGGCTTCATTAATGAAGAAGATAATTTCAATAACTATAATTACGAAAATTATCAGTTATTTAACCTTGCCAGAGCAGAACATTATTCCCGTGCAGATTGGAAACTTGGATATCCTTCTGCAACAGGCATTGGAATGAGTCTGAAAGGATGTATAATAGAGTTTGCAGCTCATAAAGTTAATGATGAGAATCACATTATTGCTCTACATAATCCTTTGCAGGAAGATGCTCACAAATACTCAGAAAGATATATCCCTTTGATACAGAATGATAATACACCAAAATTTGAAAGAGGTAAGATAGCAGTATTTGATAAATACGCAGATGTTTACGTTTCGGGCACTGCAGCTATCATTGGAGAGGATTCAATCGAAAATAACTGTGAAAAGCAAACTATTATAACTATTGACAATATTAAATCTTTATTATCAATAGATAATCTTTATAAACATAATGTAGGATTTGAGTCAGAGATTTCGAACTTCAATTTAATGAGATGCTACGTTAAACATATAAGCGATTCCGAGATTGCTCAAAAAATTATAACAAACAGATATCCTGATTGTAATTTATTAATAGTCGAAGCAGATATATGCAGAAAAGAGCTATTGGTAGAAATCGAAGCAAAACTATTTGCTTGTAAATAAAAAAGCCGGCTAATAAGCTCGGCTTTTCATATTTTGTCGGAATGGGGGGATTTGAACCCCCGACCCCTACTACCCCAAAGTAGTGCGCTACCGGGCTGCGCTACATCCCGTACAAAAATTCAAAAATACTGCTTTTTTGGCGAATAAACAAATCTAATACATTATCAAAGGAAATTAGAATGCCAAAAAAGGATACATCAACATAAATCTGGTACCTTTTTCGCTGATTTCTATAGCCGGAGCAGGAAATTTAATATAATTCAATGACTGCTTAACCCAATTCCAAAGCGGAATACCATCAGGCAGCAACTTAACTATATCATAATCCAAGCCGATTATCAACCTTGGACTACCTGCGACACCTTCACCATATTTTGTTGAAATATCAGGATTAAATAATGGATTACCGGGTTCGATTAAATTTCTGGCAGCGTAACCAACTGTAATTTGAAGCCATGGAAGCCAATATTTTTTAAGGTTATCAGGCAAAATATTATAAACATTTAAAGAAAAATATAATGACTGAGAACTGTAGTCATCAATGAAAAACTCACTGGGTATTCTACGTTGCTCGCCATGCCACTCTGCGGGAACATACATAAATTTTGGAGTGATGTTTTGAAACCAAGGTACATTTTGCTGTAATAAATAAAAACCAAAACCGGCAACATCGCTGTAAAAATCGGAGGGACTAAATCCCCAGTTATAGGCAAACCCATCCATAACTTCGACATAAGTAGAATAAGCTACTCCCATCAATGAACCAATTAATGTAGCTGTTTTTTGGTTGAAGCCTGACCACATAAGCATCTCAGTGTACATATACCCGGAATAGTATGCTCCATAAAAGTGTCCAATCTTATCGGAATAAAGAGCGTAATTACCATCTTCGATAATTCGGAACTTTGAGCTTTCTGACCATATTGTATTTACCTGATAAATATGTTGACTTACTATAAAGCCGGTAAACATTCCGCCAAAAATTCCAAGTCTAAGAGCATCAATATCGTTTTCAATGTTTGGCAATTCGCCATTGATTGTAACGCGATAATTATCTGCATACATGAATTCTTCGGGATTAATTTTTGTTGGAACTGTGGATATTGAATCGTTTGATTTTTCGTTTGTAAATAAATTGCTTGATTCAGTTAATGTATCAAGATATGCAAAATCATAAGCAATTTCAACGCCATGAGAATAATCATAACTATTTATATTAATTAAAGATACAGCTTCGTAGAGAAAGGTAAAACAAGAAAAAAAAATAATAATTGAGAATTTTCTCATTTTGGTACAATTATTGATAAATTTAAAGTGCAAATATAATCAAATTCTTCTTTGTATCATTATTATTTGAGATTAATTTGATAATATTGAGTACTTTAAATAATCTTTAGAAGTAATTTGATGTTAGAACTCGGGAAAAAAATTAAAGATGCACGAATATCTCAAAAGCTTTCTATAAAAGAACTTAGTGAGAAAACAAAAATTCGTGTCTATGTTATCGAAGCAATCGAAAAAGGAGATTTTTCGGTTATGCCCGAAGTTTATCTCAAATCTTTTTTAAAGACTTTAAGTAATTTCCTTAAAATAGAGTATGTTGAACCCACGATTAAGACTTCTAAAGAAAAACCTAAAAAATTTGATGACGAAAGTATCGAAAATAAAGCAAGTATAATAGATGTCTTACCAAAAAAGAAAACATCGCTCAAAGAGAACAAATCTGAAAAAAAAGGACATTCTAAGGATGTTGGAAAGGATAGTCTCAAAGAACTCAAAACCGGATTTGATGACAAATATAATAATTTTGTAGAGATATTTAAGAAATCAAGAATAGATAGAGATAAAAGATACATTTATCTCAACAGAACCATATATTCTTTACTTATTTTGGCTGTATTACTTGCATTATATTTTGGTTTCAAATCATTAAACAGTTCTAGCAACTATGTTGAGCCGGAAGAAATCAGTAAGAAGGTTGACACAATTGATTTGGAAGAAACAACTAACAGTTTATTTACTTATTTCGAAAAGCCTGACTCCATTAGACTTTATGCAAAATCCCATGATACAGTATGGATTAGAGTACTTAGCGATGGTAAATCAATATCTGAAGCATTACTCAAGCCGGGAATGGAAGACTCATGGGCTGCAAAGGAATATTTTATCGTTGATTTAGGGAATGTAGGTGGAGTAGATATTTTTCGCAATGAAGAAAAGTTGCCATTATTCGGAAAGCCCGGCTCAGTTGTAAAGAACATAAAGATTACTGCAAATGAAGTATTGAATACTTATTCACCCAAAGCTGACAGCATTAGAAGAACCGAAAAGAAAAAGAAAGCAGTTGAAGAACCTAAAAAACCTAAGATGATTGAACAATCAACTATTTACAATCCAAGTCTTACAGCTCCAAAAAATGATTCATTACGACGTTAAGAACCGCTTCTAACTATATCGTGTATCCTTATAACACCAATTACTGTATTGCCTTTGTCAACCACTGGCAGTACACTTATTTCGCTGGTTCGATTTTCCATCAATGCCAATGCTTCGTGCAGATAAGAATCACCAAATACTGTAACCGGTGATTTAGTCATGACATTTTCAACGACTAATCCTGTCAAATCTTCGGTTGATTGCAGAATTCTTCTGATATCACCATCAGTTATAATTCCTAGAAGTCTCTTTTGATTGTCCGTTATGCAACCGCAACCTAAATCCTTTTTTGTAATTTCAATTATAGCATCTCTGAAAGATTGACCGGGATAAATTATTGGTATTTTGTCTCCTGAATGCATCACATCAGATACTTTTAAGGTAATAGACCTTCCTATCTGTCCTAATGGATGTAATCTCGAAAAGTCATTTATTGTAACATTTCGTAACTTCATCACCGTTACAGCAAGGGCATCACCTAATGCTAATGCAAGAGTAGAACTCGATGTTGGCGCTAAATTGAAAGGGCATGCCTCTCGCTGAACACTACCATCAAGAATTATATCAGAATGTCTTGCTATAGCAGAATCTACATTCCCCAAAATTGATATTATTCGTGAATTTCTCATTCTCAGATATGGAATTAACTTAATTAACTCTTCTGTAGTACCGCTTTTTGATAAAAGAATTGATACATCACCTTCCTGTACAACACCAATATCACCATGTAACGCTTCTACAGGATGAAGAAACAAAGCTGATACACCTATACTGGAAAAAGTAGCAGAAATTTTTCTTGCTATTAAGCCCGACTTCCCTACACCGGTAACAATAATTTTATTAGCATTACTCAACAGCAAAGCAGCATCGGCAAAGCTTTGGGAAAGCTTCTGCTCAGCATCTTTTAATGATTCTATTTCATCATTTAAAGCTTGCCTACCCACTGAGATTATTTCATTAAAATTCATTTTAACATCTACCTTAATTGAAATTAATCCGGTGACCAACCAAGTTGTTTACCACCTATCAAGTGAAAATGGATGTGATAAACAGATTGTCCACCCTCCTGGTTACAGTTCACAATTACCCTGTAGCCCCTCTCATCAATACCCTTCATTTTAGCAATTTTTGATGCTGTCAGAATTACTTTACCCAAAAGAAAAGCATCTTCATCATTTGCATCATTAATGGTGGGGATTTGTTTCTTAGGAACTACAAGAATATGAACAGGTGCTTTTGGTGAAATATCGTTAAAAGCAATCACATCAGAATCTTCATAAATTATATCAGCAGGTATTTCCCGCTTAATAATTTTTGTAAATATTGAATCATTCATGTTAAAAATAAAGTGTAAGTAATAAAAAAACGCTCCCGGATTGACGTCCAAGAGCGTTTTTTCACTTGTTAAAACTATAAATTTTAACGAACGATAGTCATCTTGCCGGTAAGCGTTTCGTTAGCAGCCGATAACTTGTAAATGTATGAACCGGTTGGTAAAGGATTTCCATTTGTATCATTACCATCAAAAATATAGCTGTGCTTATTAGCAGATAATAATCCGTCATGAATAACTTTAACAACATTACCCATAATATCAACAACTTCAAGTTTTACTTCACCTGCATTAGGTAAATTAAAGCTTATAACAGTCTGATTAACGAATGGGTTTGGAGAGTTTGGCTCAAGAGTCAGTTCACCAAGCTTATCGTAAGTGAGAGTAACAATATTTGAAGTAAAGCATTCTTGTGTACCATCACGATCCATCTGGCGAAGTCTGTATTGATAAGTAGTCTTAGGAGCAACTTCTTTATCAAGATAGTTGTAACGACTGATTGTTGATGAATTGCCAACACCTGAGACAAATCCAATTTGTTGGAATTCTTCATCATTTTCAGCATTACGACGCTCTACAAAGAAACCATAGTTATTAAGCTCTGATGCAGTTTCCCAATATAAATCAATACCTGAATTACGGACATAACCTGAGAAAGTATAAAGTTCGACAGGTATCCATTCATCCGGACAATCTACATATTCATCAACAGCTTCACCAAAATCTTTGAACCCAAATACAGGTCTGATAAATGGTAACCAAGTACCTCTTGTAAGAGTTCTGGTTGAATTATCAAATCCTCTGAAACCTAAATGATCCATGTGACCAAATGCAGGATTACCGGCAACAGGTGTAAATGGCATCCAGGCTCCAATAGTAGTGATATTTTGGAATGCAAAGAAATTATCGTTCACAAGATTGCCACCAACAACTTTACGGAAGCCTTTATCAAGGTTGAGAGAGTTACCTTTCTCGCCCCACCATTGTGTTGTCGGGTCTTGCCATACGTTTGTTGTTCTCATACCCGATCTTGATGAAGTAGCACCAAGTTCAAAACCAGTTTCACCATCTTGAGAGATGCCTAACCAGTAAACACCTTTAGTCAGAATAATTGGCTCGTCAAATTCATATTGAACATATTTGTCGTATTCATTAGCAAAGTTTGGTCCGCCGCGACGAGTATTCAATAATTTGATTACTTTTGATTCATTAGGTAAGTTTTCATTACCTTCATAAACCCTAACAGTAATTTGGTCAGCTGCTTTATTTAAGCCAGCCCAAAATGCTGCAAATCCTCTTAAAGTATCGGAGTTAAGGATAATGAATTTAGCTGCAATAGAGCCGGATCCATTACCGCCAACGATACCTGTAGCGTCTTCAACATTGCTATAATTAGTTGTTGGGAATGCCGGAGTACCATCAATACTACCACTACCTGCTCTAGGTGAATTAACAGGAATTGCAGGTAATCCAGGAATCGGGTTAGGGATAGTAATCTGAGGTACTAAGAAGTTAAGACCTTTGCCTTTAGGAGTAAAGAAATCATTTAGTGAATTATAAGCATTATCAACAGGTGGGTCGTAAGCAAATACATTACTAAACCTCAAAGTAAAGTTAGAATAAGTAGTGTCATTCTTAGGTATTAAATCAGGTTCACCAGTTATAATGTTTGCAACTAATCTGTAATATCCCACAACATCCCTCTGGCTCTTACGGGCATTCCAGGAAGGCATAGTAAGGTCAACAGTGCTGCTGCCCAACAAGTTTGTAACTGACTGATAACGGCAATAAATTGGATCTTTATCCAAAACATTGCCATTGGCATCAGTTCGGAATATTCTTAATTTAACCGCAAAGCTTGGAGCTTCGAGACCAGTATTATTAGATACCTTAACAGATAATGGAATACTTGTAGCTTGTGATGCAGGAACTAAAGTATATGCCCAATTTACTTTTACCGAAGAAATTTCGATATCAGTAATTTCAGCACGATACAATAATCTTACGTTATCAACAAAGAAATCATCCGCATCATCACGAATACAACTTGTACATTTTCTGTCATTAGTAGCATAGACTTTGATTCTGAATCTGAAGAACTGAGCACCGTTATTTCTCCAAACTACAAAAGTATCAGGTATTGGAATAGCGAACTTATTGTACTCAATATCCATACCATCATCAAAAATGTTAGCTCTAAGTGAATTTATCAATCCATTGGCAACAGTACCAGGAGGCGCTAATACGGAGTCTTTATCTTTTTCGAGGAAACCGATTAAATAACCACCGGCACCATAAACGGTGAGTGCTGACATATCAGTTCTTGCTGAAAGGTTTGTTCCGCGTCTGTAAGGATGATGTCTCCAGTTAGCTAAAGGAATATTAGTAATGCCTGTAATTTGATCATCTGATGGACGGGCAAATTCAACGACCAATTCATCAGGTACCTGACTTACAGAACTTGAATGTACGTAAGGATTAAGAATTTGGCCTTGTCTTACTACTCTTGGCTCTGGACCAACAAGTAATCTATCGCTATAGCCGCGAACCCAATCTTCTCTATGAGCAGTTCTTTGAACTGAAAGAGTTAAAACTGAACCATATTTACCGCGTAAGTCAATAGGGAATGAACGTAATTCATCACCATTTCTGGCAGGTGACCTTGTATCCTGATATCTTGTCAGGGGTTCGGCACCATTTATTTGAAGACGATTCATTCTAATTGTTGGAGAAGCTAATGTTACAGGTTGATCAAGCACACCCATAAAATAGTTAGCAGCAGTATCTACTCTTCTAGGTGGAAGAGGATATTTTGAGAAAGCATCACCGGAAACCACCTGAGCATTAATATTTACCCATTTCCATACTGAAGGTAAATTTTCGCGTGTTTCGAGGTCAACGAAGAACTCACTTGCGTCATCATCAAACACTCTGAATCTTGGATCTGGATTTTTATCATAATAACTTCTCATTACAAACATTGTAGTTTTGAGAGTATCGTCAAATGGCCAATGGTCTTCGTATGCAACGCTTGTAGCCGGATTAATAGGCTCAGCAACCGCCATAGCACGCATTCTGCCAATATGTTCGTCAATAAATTGATTTGGTTCGAATGGAGGGAACTGCACTTGTGCACCATAATAAGCAGGTACACCGCTAAATCCACCATTGATAAAATCATTATTTGTTAGTACAGTTGTACCGCGTACCAATCTAACTCTGATTGTTGGGTCACCATTACACTGAATCAGCTGATTATCAGGCAATCCAAGACATAATGCATTAACAGGTACTACTCTGTTATAAATTGATCTTCCGGTAATTGAATTTCTTACAAGGAATCTGACTCTGAAGTTCAAATCTTGTTTAACAAAATTTACACCTTCGGGACCTTGAATTTCATTTGAAAGGTTCTGAACAATTGCGAAAGGTTGAATTTGACCTAATCTGTTATGGCCCGCGAGTAATTCATAATCATCTTGAGTAGCGGCAGGTACATCTACTGTATATGCTGTTGGATCAGGAGGATTAATTGCAGTACTTCTTACTCTGTAATTCAATGACTGAATTCTCAAAGTATTCTTCCACTGTTTGAATTTAACAGCTGACATTGAATTAGGATAGTTTACTTCAGGATCAATTGTATCTGAACGGTATCTGTCCCAATAAGTTGTTCCCTGGATATATTCGCCAGCCCAAGGTTGGTTAGGAGCAATGCCGCCTTTACCAAAATTTTTGTGACGAGCGAAACCTCTTACACCAGCAGTTGTATTATATCTGAATAATTCTCTTGCACTACCTTTAACAAATACTGCAGTAGCAGGATCAAGATATGAAACACTGTCTGAAACTCTGGTATAGTGTATAGTGATAGATGAGTCAATATTTGATAAAACCACGTGAGCATCTGCAGTAGCATGAGTAGCATCACCTGGACGTGTATTCATTGGTACATCAGCAGTAATGGTAGGACTTCCGCTTGCGTTTAAGGCGGTTATCAAAGTACCTTTAGGTTGAGCATTGAATATTGCAATAATCAAAGAGTCTCTGTTAGAAGTTCTCTTGTACCAAACTCTACCGAATTCTTCAGCGGTTTTGGTTGTAGGATTATATTGAGAAAGCATTAAGTCACCCCAAAATACAGCAATCATTGCAGTTTTTACATTGGGTGAAATAGTAGTCATCAAATCACCGCCGCGGGTTCTGATACCGTTGGTAGTAACTTTTCTGTCGAAACCGATGCTTAACGGGTCTGCACCTAATACAGAGAACTGGTAACCGAAGTTATCAGGTACCAAGTCGTTCAGACCATTTTTGTACATTACATTATTGTATTCGTCTCTAACCACGATTCTTTGACCACCGGAAGTGACAGAATCCGCAGTATTATTCCAATTTCTAAGCCAAAGAGTATCGCGTCCGCGGAAACCACCTGCAAACCAGTCCATAGACATTGGGTCATAAGCGCTGGTAGCACCCGGAGGAATAGTACGATTACCGTTAGCGTCATAATAGTATCTACGGTTACTAAGAGCTATAACACCATTTGTAGATACATAGAATGAGTCGTATCTGATGCCGTTAAAGTAAAAGCCGCCACTCATTCCCAAAGGAATAGGACCTGCGATTGCTTCGTCAACAGAGTCCATTGGCTCTGTCCAAAATGCATCAACAGTTTCTCCATCAGCAGGTTGTCTGAAAAATGCCATGCCTTCAGATTTATTATTTTCCCAGAATTGTCTGGAAAATACTCTGGGACCGGCTACGATTTTTCTCCACAACTCAGGTTGATAACCAGTGTCAATTTTTGACGGAGCAGGGCGCATGTTCGGAAACAGCGTCTGGTCCAATTGTTCCCTGTCATCTACCCAGTAATACCCTGTAGAAACAGCTGCATTAGTTGGAGACGACCACGCTGTTGTTGGCGTGAAGTTTCTAGGGAAACTCGTAGAGCCGGAATTAAAAATTGCCGGTTCTGTCAATTGACTCTTTCTCAAAAGCTCATCTTCATCGGTTTCTTTGTCTTTAGCATACGAAACGCTAACTACTAAACCAAATGTTAGAGCTATAAGCAGTAAGAGATTCTTCATTTAAAAAACCCCATTATTAATTGTAAAACATATTATATTTATTTGTTTTTCTAATGTTATCATAATTAACTATCTTTTGAAGCGCCAACCTTTATCTTCATATTCGAAGATCCAGGCTACTACTTTTCCTTCATCTATGTTTTCGAATCCATCCCAGAAATCATTTGTATATGTAAATCTGGAGCTTGTATCATTTCTGTCGAATGAATCAGAATGACTCATAATGTTAGCAAAACGCTCCTTCCAAACTTCAAAATTCGAAGGACGTAAATCTAACCAACCATCATAGCACCATTGATTTATGTTTGCATCGTTAAATTCAAGTTTATCTTCTCCTCTGCGTACAGGAATTTTAATGTCTTTTCCGCGGAGATAATTTTTTCCATTTTTCATCAAAATAGCAATACCAATAGATAATATCTGGCTACGTAACTGCTGATCTTCAACAATTAACTGCTCTGCTTTTGATGCATAATCTTCGGCAGTTATACTCTTTACATTGTTCATAGTGCCGGCAATTCTCTTTATAAGAAAAGCTTCGTAGAGCAACTTAGAAAGCCTTGGTGGTCCGAGCAATTCGAAAGCAACACTATTAACACCTAATTCTTTTTCGAGTGAATCAAGTTTGTTCATTGCAACATTTCTAAGCATACCGCCACGATAAGTAGGTCCCATTGTAAATGCATCTAAGCCTTGGATTACATCTTTACCTGTGTTGCCACCACGAATTTCATAAACTAAATATTCAGCTATTTCTTCAGGTGTAATGATTTCCATTTGACCTAATGAACTGATAGCCTGGAACTCACCACGAGAGAAAATGCCGTTTTCGCCGGTATCTATATAAACTGATTGGAAATTTTTGCCTGTTGAGCTAACTCCTTCCGAGTCGTCAAAGTATAAAAATCCATCTGCATTCTTTGCATTGCTGATGCTCATATCAACTAATTCAATTGGTTTGCCGCGTCTCTTTATATCACCATAGGAAATACCTTTCCAGGCAATTGCTGCTGTTGGCTTAATTTCTTTTACTATCGGACCGTTTGGTGTACGTGCAAGAATGTAAAGCAGCAATGTTTGAGCACCTGCAACGGCATTCTTTGATAATAATACTCGTGATGGTCTTTCTTCACTATGAGTATAAGGAATATTAAATCCCATACCACCAGTTCCGGAAGTGCCAATTTTAAAGTACATTTTAGCATTATTATCAACCAGACCTCTGTACAACAACTGAACGTGTCTTATTAACTGAGGTATGTAAGAACTTGCCATTATTTGTTCGACCAATGGCTCATCTAATTTATTATCCTCAATTCTTTTGATTGCGTTTGTAACTGTATTATAAATATTAAGATAAGCAATAGCTGTAGCAGTATTGATACAATCAATTACTATATCAGGTTTTGTATCACTGATAAGCTTATAAAGAGCTGAATTGTCAACTACATCATCAGATAATTCATAAAAAATATCTTTGATATGAATTTTCCTTTTATCGTCTCCATCCAATACCTCCCTAAAATCTATGTCTTTCCATACTTCGCGTGTAAATATATTGCCCCATTTGGGAACAAACATTTCAGGATTATAATTTGGATATTCCTTTCTTAATTGTTGAACTGCATCAAGAGCTTCAGATTCTTTTAGAGATGAAACGATTAATTGAGCAGGTGAATGTTCCATAAGTTTATGGCAAATAGCTGAGCCGACTAAGCCCCAACCACCTAATACAAGAATTTTTGATCCTTTGATTTCCATTAATATTACCTATCGAAATATTTTTCCAAAATTTGTATTAAATAACTTTACAATTTAATTAATAAAATAATTTTCAGCAAATTAAAATATACAATTACGAAATTTCAAACATTTTGCGAAACTTCGTAAATTCTAATTTAAAAATACACACAAAATATATTATTTGAAGTATTTTCTTAAATTAAAATTTACGCATATGAAATAAAAACTTAACAAAATCAGCCCCTTACCTTTTGGTAAAGGGCTGAATATATTACTAAATCACATATTCGTTAATGGTTTACAATTATTAACGAACAATGCTCATCTTACCAGTTAAGATTTCGCTACCTGCTGATAGTCTGTAAATATAGCTTCCACTTGGTAAGAGGTTGCCGCTATTGTCAGTACCATCAAAAACGTAGGAATATCTTTGAGCTTGAAGAGTTTCATTAGCAAGTACTCTTACCACATTACCGAATACGTCAACTACTTCGAGTTTTACATCTTGCGATTGTGGAACATCAAAGCTGATAGTTGTACTATTAGCAAATGGGTTAGGAGTATTAGGTTCTAATGTCAATTCACCAACTCTGTCAAAAGTAAGAGTAACAATATTAGAAGTGAAACACTCTTGAGTACCATCGCGGTCAACTTGACGGAGACGGTATTCGTAAGTATTTTTAACCTGAACATCTTTGTCAACGAAGTTGTAACGGCTGATAACAGAAGAGTTACCTACACCTGCAACGAATCCAACTTGTCTAAATTCTTCTTCGTTGTTTACATTTCTTCTTTCAACATAGAAACCATAGTTATTCACTTCAGATGCTGTTTCCCAGTATAAGTCAATACCGGAAGTACGAACATTACCAGTAAATGTGTAAAGTTCGACAGGTATATCATCAGGACAGTTCTGGAATTCATCTAAAGCTTCGCCATAGCTCTTTGGACCAAAGTATGGACGAATCATAGGAATCCATGAACCACGTGTAAGAGTTTGTGTTTGTGGGTCAACAGGAGCGCCATAATGGTTTAAGTTACCATAAGCAGGGTTACCAGAAGTAGGAGTAAACTCTACCCATTCCAACGAACCGGAAACATTCTGCATAGCAAAGAAGTTATCATTTACTAGGTTACCACCTTGCATTTTACGGAAGTTCTTATCTAAGTTCATTGTATTGCCTGCTTCACCCCAAATACCTGCAGGAGAAACGTATGTATTCAATGTTCTTTGGCCACTTCTTGAAGCTGAAACGCCAAGTTCCATACCTGTTTCACCATCCTGAGAAATACCGATCCAGTAAGTACCTTTTGCAAGTACGATTGGTTGTGGGAATATGTAAGTAACATAAGCACCATATACGTTAGCAAAGTTCTTACCACCACGGGTAGTTATTTCGCCATAAATACGGTTTGTAGTGTTTGGTAATCTGTCGCCGCCATTGAATAATGACATTGTGATCTGGTCAGCTGCACGGTTTAGTGGTCCCCAGAATACTGAGTATCCACGTAGAGTATCAGAGTTCAACAAGTTGAACTTAATCGCTACTGAACCTGAACCTGAACCACCAACTGAACCACGTGTATCAACTACTTGATCCCAAGTTGGGCCCGAGCGAGGTTGACCTGAAGGAAGCGTTGGCATCAATGTATTAAGTCCTGCTGCTCCTAATGAGTTCTGTGCGTTTTCATCCGGTGGGTCATAAGCAAATACATCACCGATACGTAAAGTAAACATAGAATATGTTGTGTCATTCTTAGGTACAAGGTCAGGCTCGCTGTACATAACGTTTGCTTCTAATCTGAAGTAAGAAACAGCGCTAGATAAACTCTTACGAGCATTCCAAGGTGGCATAATTTGGTCAATTGAACCACGGCGAACTAAGTTTGAAATATTCTGAGTACGGCAATATATTGGATCTTTGTCCAATTTATCGCCCTGGGCATTTGTGCGGTAAATTTTAACTTTTACTGAGAAGTTAGGAGCATCAATATCAGTATTGTTTGATACTCTAACTGTAATAGGAATCGAAGTTGCTTGTGAAGCTGGTACGATAGTATATGGCCATGATACCTTAACAGAAGATACTTCGATATCTGTGATTTCAGCTCTGTAAAGAATCTTAACGTTATCAACAAAGAAATCGTCGGAATCGTCACCGATACAAGTCAAACATTTTTGGTCGTTAGTAGCATAAACTTTAACACGGAATCTAAAGTATTTAGCACCTTGGTTTTTCCATAATATAAATGTATCAGGAATAGCAATCGCAAATTTTCTGTATTCCAAGTCGATACCGTCGTCAAATATACTTGAACGTAAAGAGTTAATTGCACCTGCAGGAGTTCCTGGTAATGCAAGAGTAGAGTCTTTGTCTGTTTCAAGGAAACCGACCATATAACCACCACCACCGAATAAAGTCAAAGGTGCTTGATTAGTTAAGGCAGCATCTTTTGTACCTCTTCTGAATGGTAAATGTCTCCAGTCTTCAAGTTTAATGTTAGTAATTCTGTCAATTTCATCATCAGATGGTTTTGCAAACTCAACAACTATTTCATCAGGAACAGCACTTGCAGCATTACCATTAGTGTAAGCTGACAATGCCTGACCTTGAGAAATTACTCTTGGTTCAGGACCTACAAGTAATTCTTCACTATAGTTACGAGCCCAGTCTTCTCTATGAATAACTCTTTGAATAGATAATGTAAGAATTGGATTTTGTTTTCCACGTAAGTCAATTGGGAATGAACGAATTTCGTCACCACCACGCTTAGGTGTTCTGTTATCCTGATATTTAGCAATAGGTTCGTTAACGTCATCAATCTGTAAACGGTTCATTTTGATTACAGGTGAGCTGATTGTTACTGCCTGGTTCATAGCACCAAGGAAATAGTTATGAGCAGTATCAATTTTACGTGGTGATAATGGATATTTAGAAACCGCATCACCGGAAACCATCTGTGCATTGATGTTTACCCATTTCCAAGCTGAAGGTATATAGTCACCTGACTCAAGGTCAACATGCCATTGTGAACCGTCATCTTCGAATTGTCTGAATTCAGGTTTTGGATGCTCATCATAATATCTTCTCATAACGAAAAGTGTAATCTTAGAGGAGTCATCAAAAGGCCAGTTATCACGTAATTTTTCACCAGTTTCTGGGTTGATAGGTTCAGCGATAACGAATGAGCGCATTCTACCAATGTGATTATCAATAAATTCATTTGGTTCGAATGGAGGGAAAGTAATTCTTACAAAATAGTAAGGAGGAATACCATTAAATCCTGAATTTTTGAACTCTGTTGGTGTGAAAATCTTAGGAGTAGTTCCGTTATAATTTACCAAACGTACTCTTACAGTTGGGTCACCCATACATTTTTGAGCTTCTTCAGGAGTATCGTCTAAACCAAGACACAATGCGTCAACAGGAACCAAACGGTTAAAGATAATTCTGTTAGTAATTGTGTTTCTGATTTGGAAACGTCCACGGAATTTCAAAGCTTGCTTGACGAAGTTTACGCCACCTGGACCTTGAATTTCGTTAGTCAGGTTTTGGATAAGAGCAACAGGCTGAATAGCACCGAGTCTTTCGTGACCTGCTAACATTTCATAATCAAGAATGTCTTGAGCACTTAATTCAGTAACGAATTCAGTTGGTTTGTCAGCTTTAGGATCTTTACTTCTAACACGGTAAGCAATTTCGTGTACACGAAGAGTATTTTGCCATTGTTTGAATTTAACAACTGTACCTGGATATGGATATTCAAGGTTTGCATTATAAACTCTGTATTGTTGCCAATAAGTAGTTGCCTGAACATATTCACCAGCCCAAGGTTGGTTGTTAGTGATACCGCCTTTACCAAAGTTGACGTGACGAGCAAAACCTCTTACACCGCAAGTAGTGTTATATTTGAACACTTCACCGCCGGGAACCGGACGAGAAAGTGTAGAAATTCTACCTGTAGGTGAGTAATGCATAGTGATACTTGAGTCAACAGCTGATAATACTATGTGAGCATTAGCAGTAACGTAGTTTGGATTATCTTGTCTGATGTCAGCAGGTTGTGTTACATTACCAAATGGTGTTGCAAGTGTACCTTTTGGCTGAGCATTGAAATAAGCAATAATTAATGAGTCGTTGGTATATGTACGTTTGTAGAATACATAACCATGTTCGTCACGTGATTTTGTGTCAGGATTGTATTGGGACAAAATGAGGTCACCCCAGAATAGTGCAATCAAAGCAGTTTTACTGTTTTGATTAATAGCACTGACGAGGTCACCACCTAAACCACGAATACCTGATGTTGCAGAGTTACCTGATAATGAAATAGGATCAATACCTAATACAGAGAATTGATAACCGAAGTTATCAGGAACTGCGTCATTAAGACCATTTTTATATTGAACGTTACCATTACCATCTAAGTCAGGAATCCTCTTACCCATGTTAGGACCTGTAGGAATAACTGAGTCTTGAAGACCATCCCATGTTTTAACCCACAAAGTATCTCTACCGCGGATACCGCCTGCGAACCAGTCCATAGACATTGGATCGTAACAGCTTGATGCACCGGGAGGAATTACTCTGTTGCCATTTGCGTCATAGAAATATCTTCTGTTAGTAAGTGCTACTACACCATTTGTAGATACATAGAAAGAGTCATATCTCAAACCATTGAAATAAAAACCACCTCTGATACCCAATGGAATAGGACCGGCAATAGCATTGTCAGTCGAGTCTGAAGGACTGTTCCAAAAGTCAGTATCAAATGGCTGACGGAAAAATGCCAGACCTTCTTGTTTGTTGTTTTCCCAATATGTTTTGGGTAACATACGAGGACCCGGAACAATTTTACGCCACATTTCAGGTTGATAGAATGTATCAACACGACCAAATGCAGGTCTCATGTTTGGGAAAAGCTGCTGATTGAGAACTTCTCTGTCATCAATCCAGTAGTAACCTGTAGAAACTGCTGCATTCGTTGGAGTGTTCCATTGAGATGTAGGAGCAAAATTTCTAGGGAAACTTGTCGAACCGGAATTGAATGTTGGAGGCTCGGACAGCAAACTTTTTCTTAATAACTCATCTTCGTCAGACTCTTTATCTTTTGTAAGTGCAGTACTTACAACAAGTCCGAGGGATAGAGCTATAAGCAGTAAAAGCTTCTTCATTTAAAACCCCAATAAATTTGTAAAACAAAAAGTATTAATAAAATAATTTTAAATTAATTTTCTGATTTTGTACCATATAAGTTATGCAATATAGTATTTTTAGCTGAAAAAAAATTACTTTTTTAATTTTTGCACGACTTCTTACTTATAAAGACACATTAATTTGAATTTTGTCCCAAAAAAAATGCATTTTTTCAAAAAAATGTTCTTTTTTTTTATTTTTTTTTCAAATTGCTCAAATTTTAACTTTCAGCCATCCTTTTTTCATTGTTTGAATATTTGAAATAATTGCAAATAAAAACATAGAAATAAACATACTTGTCCAAATACCTACACTACTGTGTAAAATATTTGACAGTATATACGCAAAAGGGAGCTGAAAAAACACCAAAGCTGCAATAACAATATACAGACTCCGGAAATAATCCCCCGCTCCGCTTATTAATCTTATGTTGACTATACCTATCGCAAACGGAATATAACCAAAAACCGCAAACAAAAGATATAATCTTACTCCCTTTATGACCTCGGAATTATCAGAAAAAATCATACCAAGATATTCTCCAAAAAATAATACCGGAACTCCAAGGCAAATTAAAATAATTGACAACTGCTTTATTGCTGATTTTCTGTATTCAAAAATTCTATCAATATTTCCTGCACCAAGATTTTGACCTGTTATAATTTCAATAGCTGCACCAAAAGCAAAAATTGACATTAATACCAACAAATCTACTCTCAGCCCAATTATATATGTACTTAAATCCTCAGTACCAATCATGTTGGCATTCGCTGCTAATCCCATACTTGTTACACTAACCGCAATCAATTGCAATGATGCGGGAATACCAAGTTTTGTAACACTTTTAATTATATTCAGGTCAAATTTAAATCTCGCAAGGTCAATCCTCAGCACTTTAAATTTATTAACGAGGAGTAAAACAGAATAAACTGATGCTGCCAAATAAGAGATTGAAGTCCCTAATCCGGCACCAAATATTCCCATTGGTTTCAGAATATCAATCCCAAACATAAAAATTGGGGTAAGAATAATATTAACCAAATTCGATAACAGTAAAACATACATTGGATATTTTGAATTACCGGCTGAGCGAATTACTGCATTTACCTGAAAAATCAAAAAATTAAAAGGGACGCCCCATACCAAAGCTATAAAATAATATGTAGAAAGCTCTCGAACTTTGCCCTTTATACCCAAAATTGACAGTATTCCGTTTAGATTATAATGAAGTAATCCTGCAAGAACAACTCCGATCAAAAACATCACAATAATTGACTGTAAGGCTATTTGTCCTGCATCATGATTTCTCCCCTCGCCTATTCTTCGGGCAATAATAATACCACTTCCTACAGCAAATCCGCTTCCAAAGGCAAAAGTAAAGAACCAGATTCTTTCGCTAATCCCTAAAGCTGCTACAGCGTTGTGACCGAGAGTACTCACGAAATACAAGTCAATCCATGCATAAAGCAAGTTAACTACGAAGCTTACTGCCAGTGGTAATGCAAATTTCCTCAGACTTCTATCTACAGGACCATCAAGTAAATTAACCTGACTCACAAATTCCAATTTTAAACTAATTTAATTTTGTTTCGACTTTACAAAAGTAACAATATTTTTCTATGATTTTTTTAATTATACACTTTTATTTTATGGTTTGGATTGTTATTACTTCAATTATAATATTTTCTATTCGGGCAATAATTATGTACTGGGGAAGCTCGAAGGAAAGAACAAAAAATGTAGTTAAAGAAGAAGAAACAAAAATACCTTTTGTGTCTGTAATCGTTCCTGCCCGTAACGAAGAAGATAAAATTGAAGTTTGCATACGCAACCTCATGAACTCAGATTATCAATCAGAGATGTTTGAAGTTATCGCAGTAAATGACCGTTCAACAGACGATACCGCATCAATACTGAATAAACTTGCTTTAGAATACGAGAATCTGAACGTAGTACACATTGAAAGTGATATTGATAAGTCAAATCTCAAAGGAAAACCTGGCGCACTTCACAAAGGGATAGGTGAATCTAAAGGTGAAATCATAATGATGACTGATGCTGATTGTATTGTGAATAAGTCATGGATTAGTAGCGTAAGCAAAAGATTTTCAAATTCCGAGATTGGCTTAGTACCATCATACACTCTTATTTCGGGTGATAGAACATTCGATAAAATTCAAGGTGTTGAATGGCTGTATATGCATACTATGGCCTGCTCCGGTGTGGGCATGAATAATCCTCTGGGTTGTTATGGTAATAATTTATCAATACGCAAATCGGTATATGACATAATCGGAGGATATCCAAAAATTAAATTTTCAGTTACTGAAGACTTAGCGCTACTGAAAGCAGTATTTAAAGCAGGATATAAAGTGAACTATCTATGCAAATATGAATCATCAGTTACTACACTACCATGCAAGACAATGTCAGAATATATTTCTCAACATAAACGGTGGGCAGTAGGCGGAATGGACCTTGGATACAATGCAGTATTCTTTGTTTTTACTTCATTCGCCTTATGGGTTGGGCTCATAGTTGCCATAGTAAGCATGAATCCATTATGGATTTTTGCCGTACTTTTCAGCAGAATTATAGGTGATTATCTACTCATCAAACCGGCATTGAGCATACTAAGGCAATTTCACCTGCATTCATGGATATTACCATCAATACCTTTTTTCATGCTCATGGAAGCAATAATACCACCATTATTAATTGACAGCCGAATTGTATGGAAAGGGCAGGTATTCAACAAAAGAAGTTAGAATTACCTCATCAATGGACTATCCTGCAATTCATATCTTAAGTCTCTGAGTTGAGGTGCTCTGATGCCTAACTTCAGATAAAATCCTGAGTTACCACCTACAGGTGTCCAATTAAAAATCAATTCCCAACAATGTAAATCTTTAATAAAGTTCAGTTGAGGAACATTGAACTCCTGATTTACAAAATCGTAACCACCATTTGCATTAATTGACCATGTTTCGGTAAGTCTAATATTCCCTGAAAACCTTAGATTCATTGATTCTCTCATGCTCGATGGGTTAATTGATGGTTTTGAGTAATTATAAACCAAACCTAAAGACACATTCCAGGGTACATTCATAGAAGAGTATCCAGGAGATGAATCCCCAAAAATATCAGCAATATTAGTACTTCCGCTATGCCTTTGCTGAAACCTTTTACCAAATTCAGCACTATCTTTTTTAGCAGTAAGGGTATCATTCTCCGGGTTTCTGTTCCTGCTCGACAAATCTATTCCCTCAGATGAAAAAGTTGTCGAAAGGTTCAGGCTAAGGTTTGTTAAACGCATTAATCCTTTACCACTTTCAATCAGGTACCTGTTTACTAAACTATATCTATCTTCAATTAGAGGGTTAGTGCTTTGAATTCTGTCTTCATCATAAAACGAGAAGTTGGCACTTCCATTGAAATCTATAAGTTTCAATGATGGTGAACGAAATCCGATATTCAAATCAGATAAATTGATCGAGTCGCGTGCTAAATCATATCCCGTTGACATATTCAATCTCAACAGTTCAACATTAACATCAGGCAAAGTATCCTTGCCGGGCATTTTTATTTCAAAGCTATGGATATCTGAGTATCTTATCGAACTTGAAAATGCTCTGGAGGCAATTCCACCACCATCAATTTCAAACCTTGAATACAAAACTTCTCTGTTGCTTTTTTTATCAAAATACCTTCCATAGAATCCCATACTTTCTTTTGAAAGGTCTGGTGTTACAACAAAAGAAAAATTGGGGTTGTACACATGCCTCGCGGCTTTAATACCAAGTGATGATGGCTTTATAAAACCCATAAAAGGTTTTGAATCATCAGTAATCCCATATAATTTTGTTTGGACGTTGACACCTGTACCAAAACTGTATTCTGCAAAAAAGCCATTCGAAGTATCGGCAATTAATGTAGAATCTAAGTCGTTGTAACGGAGATCAAGTTTCCTGAAATAGTTATTTACCCCAAAACTTACAAACGGACTAACGGTAAAGTAACCGAATTTTGGATTAATACTGATAGATGGTCTATGCTCTACTCTGAATCTTGTATCGTACTTAAATGTTTTTACTGTGTCGAATTCAAGAGGCTCTTGACTAATAGGATTAATTAAAGTTAGAGGTGATTTATTATTTTGAAACACACCATTTGTAGAGTAGCTAAATGAAATATCCCTAATCCACCTTGGTAATGATTGAATTTTCGAGAAGAATCTACTTGTTGGTAAATTATACCTTGCAGAAGCACTTTGGTTGTAGCCATCGGTAATAATGTTTTGGTCTCTGTCGTAAGATAATGAAAGAGTTGTTCTGTTGTCAAAATTTTTAGTATAAGAGCCGGCTGAACGTATGTTCTGTGTTACAAATGTGTTATTACCGACAAGTGTATTTCTATTAAAGTTACTTGAAGCAAAATCTAAATTAAACACTACCTTATCAGAAGGAGTAAAGTCCTGACTGTGGTTCAGTCTCATTCTCCAGTTTGTTGAATACTCCTCATCAACATTAAATCTGGTAAGACCATATTCCATTTCTAAATTTCCGGTAAACTCGTTTCTTAATGACCACCTTGTCTGATTTTTAAGCATAAATCCACCTTTAGAGTACAAGTCAGTTCTGATCTGAGTATCCCAGTAATCTGAGGCGGCCCAGTAATAACCAAAATTTTGGAATACGACACCTCTGCTCTGCGAAAAGAAAAAAGACGGAACAATCAATCCACTTTGTCTTCCATGTTGTGTAGGAAAAAACAATCCAAATGGAACTATAAATACCGGCAAATCCTCAACATAGAGAATTAAAGGGTCAAGAAGTACTCTGTCATCAGCAATAATCTTCATTTTACTCGAACCAAAATGAAAGTGCGGCTCCGGATGATCGCATGTAGTATAATAACCGCCCTGGACATACATTTCACTTTCGGAAATTCTTTTGATTTTTGTACCAAAGTAAAAACCATCACTTATTTTGGTCTCTCCAACAGAAATAACACCTTGTCCGGATTGAAAATTAAATCTAATGTTTTCGCCAAAATACTCTTCGCCTTTGTCATTGAATTTCGGATATCCAATTAATTTCTCATTAGTATCAGTCAGACCGAAAGAATTCATTTCGGAGTCTTTAAATGAAAGTTCAATAACTTCAGCATTCAGTTGTTGAGTCTTGAACTTGATTTCAGACTCACCCCTGAGTCTCATTCTTTGAGACTTAACATTAAAAATTATTGAATCTTTGGCTTTATAATTTACAATAGTGTCTATCCCTGACCTTTTTACTCTGTCAGTTATAATTTGTAACGCAACCTGCTTGTTCAAAGAATCCATTTTTAGCTTAAATTCAGGCGAAGACAATAACGAATCTTGCTTTGCCAGAGAATCTAAAGAATTTTGAGAATTGCAAATCGCGGGTAAAACAAAATTGACTGTAAAAATAATAAATATAGTTAATAACCTATATTTATTTATAGATTTGCAGCTAGTTATAAAATATTTTATATATTTAGAATACAAATTTCGAATAATAAAGTTTAATTTTTGCCTTGTTTATGCAAGTGAAAATAGTAAAAAACTAATTATCAACAACAGAATTTTTGAATCAATTAAATATGTCAATAATTCGTTAAAGGTATTTTTTATCATATAAAGGAAAAACTATTATGACATTTGAAACACTTATTTTTGAAAAACGAAATAATTATGCAATTGTTACTCTCAATCGCCCTGATAAATTAAATGCTCTTAACAAACAATTATTTGATGATTTAGCTGAAATAGTTAATCATGTCGAAAATGCCAATGATATTTATGCCTTGATATTAACAGGCAGTGGAGAGAAAGCATTCGCAGCAGGAGCAGACATCAAGGAATTAAACGCTTGTGATTCAGCAACAGGTAAGGTATTTTCTAAATACGGCTCTGATCTAATGGCAAGATTAGAAAATCTTTCAATACCCGTAATTGCGGCTGTTAATGGTTTTGCTCTTGGTGGGGGTTGTGAATTAGCTATGTCTTGTCATATCAGATTTGCCTCTGATAATGCAAAGTTCGGTCAACCGGAAGTTAACCTTGGTATTATTCCCGGATATGGAGGTACTCAAAGATTAACAAGAATTATCGGAAAATCTATGGCTATGGAACTTATAATCAGCGGAAATATTATTAATGCTGAAGAGGCACTAAGATTAGGACTTGTTAATCACGTGTATCCTCAAGCTGAGTTATTGTCAAAGACAGAAGAATTTGTGAATGCAATTTTATCTAAAGCTCCGCTTGCGATCAAAGCAGCAGTTGCAGCAATCAACAAAGCTGAAGATTTGACACTTGAGAATGGTTTGGAATTAGAATCTCAACTTTTCGGTGAAACATGTGGCACAGATGACTTTAAAGAGGGAACAAACGCATTTTTAGAAAAAAGAAAAGCAGTTTTTAACGCTAAATAATAATATATGAATTTAAGACCTGAGTTGCTGGAAAAATATAAAGCATCGGCAAAGCATATAATCAGTTACTTTGACTATATACCCGAAACTGCTGTTATAGCTGGTTCGGGTATAGCTGATACTCTGAATAACTCAAATTTCAGACATGAACTTCCTTATGCAAATATTCCAGGACTGCCTCAAACAACCGTAGCCGGACACAAAGGTAGTATAATACTCTATAATGCCGGAAATAAGAATGGTCTTATTTTCTCAGGTCGCTTTCATCATTACGAAGGTAGAAAAAGTGATGAAATCATCTCTTTAGTAATTATCAGCAAACTTATTGGTATCAAAAAGTTAATACTCACCAATGCTGCAGGTGGCTTAAGTCCACTCATGAAACCTGGTGATATAATGATAGTAGAAGATTTTATTGATTTTATGTTTATGAAGAACTCTAACTATTTAAACGACAAAAAAACACATAACTATCATGATAATAATGTATATAATTTAAGTAGAGTTATTAACCCTGTAATAGCCGAAAATGGCATCAGATACCATCAAGGTACTTATGCAGCTGTTACCGGTCCTAACTACGAAACACGTGCAGAAATCAGAATGCTTAGGTTAATAGGAGCAGATGCCGTGGGTATGTCAACCGTTCCTGAAATCAAAGCTGCCATTTCGCTTGAGTTAAATTATTTTGCTTTTTCTTTGATAACTAATTCTGCTAAAGAAATTATTCAATACGTTTCTCACGAAGAAGTTCTTAATGAGGCTGCAAAAGCAGCTTCAAAAGTTAAGAAAATAATAGAGATTTGTATTAATTTATAAAATTCTAATGTGATTAAAAAAAATATTTTTTCTATTAATCTAAAAATTATTACTTTTGTAGTTCTAATCTTTTGACGGAGTAAAAAAGTAATGACTTCATTAGAATACGTAAATAATTTAGCTATCGAGAGAGCAGATGCTCTCCGTAAAACAAAAGACGGTGACAACTTCAAGAATGTTCCGCAATTTCGCGAAGGCGATACAGTTGTGGTAGCTGTAAGAGTAGTCGAAGGCGAGAAAGAAAGAATTCAGAATTTTAAAGGTATTGTAATTGGTCTTCGCGGTTCGGGTATCAACAAAACTTTCACTATCAGAAAAGTGTCGAATGGTGTTGGTGTTGAACGTGTGTTTCCATTAAATTCACCTATGATTCAATCAATCACAATTGACAAGCTTGGCCATGTAAGAAGAGCAAAACTGTACTACCTGCGCGGCATGTCAGAAAAGAAAATTCGCCAGAAACTCAGCTAATTTTCATTGTTTACAAGTTTTATCAAAAAGCTGCCCTTTTCGAGGGTGGCTTTTTGCGTTTTTATTTAGTTAATAGTTAAATATATAAATACGACTCACCCAAATATCTTCAGGTGAGTCGTATTTAGAATGATCAAATATTTACTAACTTAAATTTTTATAAATTTATGAACAATTCTATCAGTATTTGAATCTATGATTAAAAAGTATGTACCGGAAATCAAATTCGACAAATCCAACGTTTCATCATAAATACTGCCAAATCCATTTGACAATTTGCTTACATCGTTGCCAAGCAAGTCTGTAACTTTCACAGTAAAATGAGTTTCTTCAGAGAAATTGGCTGATACGTTTATAACATCACTTACAACGTTCGGGTAAGCATACATTGTTGCTGAACCATTAAGACCTACAGAAATATCTTCGTCAGAGTCTTTGTTCAAGGTGCCAAGCAAAATAATCCTTCTGGTAGCAGACAAACAGCCAGATTCATTCTCTGCATTAACATACAGGTAATTGGTTCCCATAGGTACTTTCCAATTACTGACTGTTGCCGGAGCAATTTGATTACTCATATTATTAAGGTACCAATTATAGGTATTATCAGGGTTATAATTAGTAACAAACTTATGTAAGTCAATAAACGTGCTTGCTTTTTCTCTAGCCAAGAGGACTGTACCTATTGTTGGCGGTAATACAGCTTTTACAACAGTGGTAAACTCAGCTACAGATCCATAAACATTATCTGTAACAGAAATTTTATAAGTAGCATTATTGGCTAAGTTGCTTACTGTAGGATTTGCAATATACGGATTATTCAGTTTGCTTTGTGGAGTCCACGAAATTGAGTAATTTCCAGAACCACCGGTAATTGTCTGGTTCATCATTGAGTTTGATGAACAGTCAAGGGTATTCCCGGGAGTTAGTATAACACTTCCTGTATATTGGCAAGTTGAGAATTGATCGGGCATATTAATTTTGAGCGGTTTAACCAAACCAAAGAAATTAAGAATTCTGTCAACCAGTGCCGATTTTGTTGAAGGGCAAGTCTTGTCGTTGTAACCGGACAAAGCGAATGACATTAAGACAACTTTTTGCCCATAAGTACCTGATGTTTGAACACCAACTATTCCATAAGTAGATTCTCTGAGCATCTCCATACCGCCATAAGTGGATGAAGGTGTGTATCTTTCTACTCTGTAACCATTACCAGGTTGTGCAGTTGAGCTGAAATTAAGTCCACTTGCCATAGATGATGAAAATCCATTTACATTTGTAAAAGGAGCATTATTTGAATATGTAGCTGAACTGATTCCGAAATAGTAACTTAATGAAGCTGACCCGACATTAGGTATTAATTGCAGACTAAATATTGATGACGCATCCATAAATAACTTTCCACCCTGCGATAAATAATTTGCAAGTGCATAGTAGCTCTCACTGCTCATTACATATACCGGTTGCTCGGCATAATTACCTAGAGAAAGAAATACAGCATCGAATCCATAAAATTGTTGTGGTAAGCTATTCGTATATATTACTTTATACCCTTTTTCGTTCAGCTCATCTTTTAGAAAAGTTCCACTTTGATGCTGACTGCCATTAATGAACTCATAAACTAAAACACCACCGGAGATGTTAAATTGCAAAGGAAAATCATAAAGGAATTCACCATCAATTGTCTCCACTCTAACGACAACATCAACTATCGCAGGTTGAGCATTACTAGATACTTTAGCAGTTAGACCTTCCAGATTGAATAAATCATCTGGTTGGACATTCTTGTAAACAATTCCGTTAACCAAAGTCAAATCAGGATTTGAGGATATAAGTCTAAACTTTACAGTGCCGGGTCCATAGAATTTATTAAAGTTTCTTATGAGCAAATTAAATGAAACTACATCACCAGGATTGATGGTTGCCTCCAAATCCTGATTCAAGCAACTTGAAGAAAATAGGGCAAACCTTGGTGCAGTAGGAAGATTTAGTGTACTTTCGGCCAAAGCTCTGAGAGCATTAATTCTGCCATTGCCAAGCTTGCCTATATAAGATGGGTTATACTGTTCGATGGGGTCAGTAGTACCAATAACCTGACGCATGATTTGTATAGCCGACCAATCTGGTTTATAGGATTTAACTAATCCAACCAAACCGGCAGCAAGCGGAGAAGCCATTGAAGTGCCTTGGAACTTAGCATAGTTGTTTAGTGGTACTGTACTGTTAATTCCACCATCAACAGTTGCATCTCCTCCGGGTGAAGAAACATCTACCTGAATTCCATAAGTTGAATAATAAGCTTTTTTATCATTGGAAGCTACAGAAGCAATACTATAAACTCCAGGGTATGAATTTGGGAACAGAATTTCGTCACGGTTTGAGTTCCCTGCTGATGAGATAAGAATTATTCCCAGAGATTTCATATAAGTATATAACTCAACATCCATAAATGAGTAAGCCGATCCACCCCAGCTCATGTTTATAATATCTACCCCGGAAGCTATCAAAAACCAATGTCCTTCTTCCACATTGTAAAGATACCTGCCGACAGTATTATGGCTGTGTTTAGTAGGAATAAATTTCACATTCCAACTCACTGATGATATTCCAATTCCGTTATTGGTTACACCTGCCGAAATACCAGCAACATGAGTGCCATGATTATTGGTAGTCGAGCCATAAGGGTCGTTGAGAGGTGTTCCGTCAACATTATAAAAATTATATCCTACAACATCATCAACGTAGCCATTACCATCACTGTCAAACCCATCAACAGCCAATGGATTGATTACCAGCCTGCTGCCCTGCGTTACAAACAAAGGTTCATTTTTATTTGTCCATTCACTTTCATTTATCTTCAAATTTGGAAGCAAGTCAGGGTGATCCCACTGACAACCTGAATCATGAATACCTATAACCACTTCAGGTCCATTCTCACCTTTGTGAATATCCCATGCTTGTGGAGCTTTTATTTGTGGTAAGTGCTGAAGAGTGGAATAAAGTGCATCGTTCGGAACGGCATTAGTCTCATAAACGTAAGAAAATTCTACTCTCTCAACATTATTATCTCTTTCGAGTTTAGCCTTTAATCGTTCAATATCAGCCCCTGCACCAAGCTCAACTTTGTAGTATCTCTCCAAACTGTTTGACAAACTTATGGCTTCATTTGAAACAGAGTTTCTTTGAGCAGCAAGCCTTTCAGCTCCCGGGAACATTTTCTTAACAACGATAGCACCACCTAGCTGCAATACTTCATCAATGGAGCGTATTCCAAAATACTCAGCAGGTGTAGATAGTCTTTGAGCAAAATTGTCAACAGAAGTTATGTCAACTGCTTGTGATAATTTTACAATTAGTTGGTTTTTGACATACTGCCCTCCTCTAGAGTCTATTCCGAATGATTGGTCATTTTCAGTTTGTGCCACGACCATGATTTGCGACAACATCATCATCAATGCCATCATAATAAGTAATTTTATTCTCATTTTGCCACCTACGAAAAAATTAAACATTAATTTCTTAGAAAAAATTTATTTATACATCATTTCTATTAATTCATTATACTTTCGTTCTACAACATGACGCTTGATGCTCATCTTTGGACTAAGCTCTCCCCCATCAACACTAAAAGGCTCCGATAGAAGTTGAAATTTTCGAATTCGTTCAAATTTTGATAAATCTTTTTGGTAGTAATCAATTTCATCCTTAATCAATTTAATTATTTTGGGATTATTAATTAACTCTGAAATGGATTCATAACTAATAGAAAAATTCTCAGCTACAGCTTTAATTTGTTCGAAATTTGGATTAATCAATGCTGTTATATATTCTCTATTATCACCAATTAGTATGCAATTATCAATATATCGGCTTTGCGAAATCAGATTTTCAATTGGTTGTGGTGCAATATTTTTACCACCTGATGACACAAAAATATTCTTTTTACGGTCAGTAATCAGTATATTACCTTTATCAGTAATAATACCTATATCACCGGTATAAAGCCACCCATCGTTGTCAATAGCATTATTTGTAGCTTGCTTATCATTCCAGTAACCTTTCATTATATTAGGACCTTTAGCAAGGATTTCACCTTCGGATGTTAACTTAACTTCAACATTAAATACCGGCTGACCGACTGTCCCTAATTCATTGTTATTTCTGGAATTAATCGAAATAACAGGTGATGCTTCGGTTAATCCGTATCCTTGAAGTACAGTAACCCCAATTGCTTCAAAAAACTCACCGACATCTACTGGCATCGGTGCTCCACCCGAAACAAAAAGTCTCAGTCTTCCACCCAGTTTAGCCCTTACCTTCGATAAAACAACTTTATCAGCTAGCTTGTATTGAGCCGACAAGATCGGATTAATCGTATGCTTTGTTCTTGCTCTGATATACTTAGTTCCGGTATTGACTGCCCATTTAAAGATTTTTTTAGTCAGATTACTCTCTTTATCCATGTTTATAAGCACCTTCTTCTTGATAGTCTCAAGCAATTTTGGTACTGTAGTAATCAATGTTGGCTTAATTTCCTGTATATTAGCGGGAACGCTCTCTATAGACTCAGCTAAAGATATAATTGCTCCCGAGAAAAACACTGTATAAAATCCTGCTAATCTTTCGTAAGAATGGCACAATGGCAAGTACATTAAGGATTCTTCCTGAGACAAATCACCAATAGCAATTATAGCAGCTTCAATATTTGATAATAAATTACCATGAGAAAGCATAACACCTTTTGGATTCCCGGTAGTGCCGCTTGTATAAATTAATGTTAACAAATCATCACGATTAATTTTTGAATATTGCTCTTTAATTATTTGCTCTCTCTCTTGTTCTGAGCGCATTTGGCATCCACGCTCAATCAAATCACTCAAATTATGAACAAACACATTCTTCGAGTCATATTCATCACTCATTATTATTAACTGTCTCAAACTATGAAGATGGTCTTTGAATTCAAGTACTTTACCTAGCTGAAAATTATTTGAAACTATTACAGCAGTTGCCTCACAATCCCTAAAGATTTCTTCTTCCTGCTTTGAAGTTAGAATGGGAAATAACGGAACATCGATAGCACCAATCATGTTAATTGATAAGGAAGAAATTATCCATTCAATACGATTCTCTGATACAATTCCTATTCTGTCACCTTTTCGGATACCAAGCTCTAGTAAACTGATAGCAAGGCAAGATACTTTACGTAATAATTCCGCATGAGAAAGCTCTGTCCAACTACCTTTTGATTTGTATCTGAATGCCGGCTTATCAATTTGGGAAGAGAGTTTACATCTTGCTGTAAGCAACTCTGGGATACTTTGCATATTAATTATGTTATGCATATAAAATACTCCGAATAAATTTTAAATTGTACGAAGGTAGCCGCCATCAACGGGTATAGAGGTTCCAGATATAGCTTCAGCAAAACTACTTGAAAGAAAAAGTGCCAGATAAGCAATTTCTTCAGGAGCTACAAATCTGCCTAAAGGTATTTGTGATAATATTTGTTTAGTAACCTGGTCTTCAGATAAATTACTGTTTTTTGCAGTATTTTGTATTAATGTAGTGAGCCTTTCAGTTGAAGTAAATCCTGGTAGAATACTATTAACATTTACACCATATTGTGCTAGTTCGTTCGCCATAGACTTCGCCCATGAAGCTGCAGCACCTCTGATAGTATTCGAAACACCGAGGTTATCCACCGGTTGCTTGACTGATATGGAAATGATGTTTATAATTCTGCCCCAATTCCTTGAAATCATTCCGGGCAGAACCAGCTGAGTCAGAGTATGAGATGAAAGAATCAATCTATCAAAAGCTGTTACAAAGTCTTCATTTTCTGCTTTAGAAATTTTGCCTGCAGGAGGACCACCTGAATTATTGACAAGAATATCAATGCAATCATTCGAGGGCAGTTGAGATTTAATTACTCCGGCAGCCTGTAAAGGATTCTGGAGGTCAGCAACTATATATTTATGACTATTACCCTCAAGTAATGAACTAACATTTGTCAAATCCTTAAGACTACGGGCAACAAGAATTACATTGGCACCAGCTTTCGAAAACTCCACCGCTATACTTTTTCCGATACCTTTTGAAGCGCCACAAACCAAAGCAGTTTTGCCATTGAGATTAATATTCATACAATTCACCGAATAAAAAAAAATATATCCGAATTCCAGATTAGCAAATATATGTAAATGATTGAATTATTAAAAATTTTTATTATAATTAATTGACTAAATGTTGTTATTGGTTTTCATTAATCATTGATATTTATTACACTTGTATATGTTGAAAAATTTTCGTATTTTTGTATTCTATTAGTTCTTTCAATTTAAAATTTATGGGTTGCTATGACAGTAGTTGCTACCAAAAAAAGATCCCGTAGAGCTAAGTATATTACGCTCTACTCACCGTTTCTAATGAAAGAAACCAAGCATGAACTGATTGGTGAACCAATCGAAACAGAAACAGGCAGACACCAGTGGGCAAGATGTACCAAGAGTCGTCACTCTCAGTTGGTGAATTTGGATGCCATAGAGATTGATACTGATAAATCGAAGGCAGTTGTTCATATCTCCCGCGAAGATGCCAGAAGATACTCTCCCAAAGAAGAGTATAGTATTGGTGATGTGATTTTTCATGCAGTTTGGGACGATGTTGGTATCGTAAGATCTAAAGAAGTAACAAGCAATGGTGGCAATGCAATTATTGTGCAGTTCGAAAAAAATAACGAAAAAAAATTAATTGAAAATTTATCAAATTAAAATAAAAAAGAATAAACAAAAGGAGGTGAAAAAGAAGTGATAGGTGTTACTATTCAAGGCAATGAAAACATTGACAGAGCTTTGAAACGTTTTAAGAAAAAATACGAACGCTCAGGTGTTCTTAGAGAATTCAAGAAGCGTACAGCTTTCATGAAACCCTCCGTCGAAAACCGTATGGCACGACTCAAAGCGGCTCGCCGTCAACATAGATCAACTATGGATTACGATTAATCAAATCTGATATTGATCATATTATTAGAACCCGGATTTTTTTTCGGGTTTTTTATTTATAAACAATCTTTTCTTTACTTTTTAGTTAATTAATTTTTTTCTGACATCAATTTTAGATTAGAAATATTATTTTTCATCAATTCCGGTTCTATAATTATGAATTCTTTCAGACTAATTGCATTTTTGCTAATGTTAATTTTTGTTTCATGTCAAGTTTACAAAGGTGAACGTGAAGCAGTACTTCCCGATTTGCCGGCACCTCCTAATCATAATCCGATATTTCTAACCGACATAAAAGACGTTAGCAGCCATACACTCAAGGATCCAAAGGTAGTAGTTTCAAGGGTAGATGCTAAAACTGGCGACAAGGTGAAAATGCATATTCATTTTTTTGACCAGAATAGTTTTTACATGACAGGTGCAGCAGCTGGAGAATGGTTAAAAAAGTGGTGTAAAGGAACAATTGTTACAAATGGTGTTGAAATACCAGTCGAAAAAATGACAATAAGAGAAAGCAACATTAAAGACAGGAAACCGCTTGCCATTGCACTGGTTATGGATCACAGTGGCTCAATGGGAGAAGAGAGAGCTTATTCATGTCAGGATGCTGCAATTGAATTGATTAACTCTCTCAAGCAGGGAGACGCATTATCAATTATTAAATATGATGGAAGAGTATCACTAGAAACTCCTCTTACTACCTCAAAATCTATTCTGCTTAGCGGACTAAAAAGAAATGGTTTGGAAGGTTTTGGCGGTATGACAGCAGTTTCTGATGCTATTGACCTTGGTATTCAGGAAATCTCTAAAGCTGACAATGGAATGCAAAGAGTTGTAATTGTATTTACTGATGGTTATGATAATTCATCAAAATTCAGTGTTAACGACGTGGTTACAAAAGCTAATAACTCTAATGTCTCTATTTGTGCTATTGATTTTGGCTACGGTATAAACAAAGGGTTTATGGAGCAATATTCTTACGGTACCAACGGAATGTACCACCACATCTACAAAAAGGACGAGTTCAAACTCGCATTTGAAGATATGTACAAAAGATATGAATACTTTTATGTTGTTGAATTTGAGCAACCCGACTATGGTGACCATAAATTTACTTTATCTTTATGCCTGAAGGATTCTGTAATTCAGGACTCTGTTATATTCAATAATTTACCTGACATAGGTTTCATAAATCTTCTTCAGGTTTATTTTGATACAGATAAAGCAAATATTAAGAGCGAATCCTCTAAAGCTATAAAGAAAGTTGCGAAAATGATGAAATTATATCCTACTATGGCTATTGAGCTTAGAGGGCATACTGATAATTCAAATCGCACAGGCGACCCAAATTATAATTTTAAGCTGTCACAATCTCGTGCAGATGCTGTGAAGCAAGCTCTAATAAAAGAAGGCATAGGTGATAACAGAATTAATGCTGTTGGATTTGGTGAGCAAAAGCCAATTGATTCTAATGACACCCCCGAAGGTAAAGCCAAAAACAGAAGAACAGAATTTGTTATTTTAAGAAAATAATTCAACAGATAATATTTCAAAAAAAATCAGGGCTTGAGAATAATATCTTCCAAGCCCTTTTGCTTTTCTAAGATTTCTATAAAATAAAAAAGCAGTAATAAAACTCTTACTACTGCTCAGAATATTTGAATTTATATTTTTAGTAACTTTAAAATAAGCTCTTAGCTAAATCTATAAGCGAGCCGGGTAATATTCCTAAAAGGAATACAAATACGAAAGATATTGCCAAAGGTATCTTTGCAGATGAAATATCAGTAATAATCAATCCATTCTCATTATCTTTAAAATACATTGTCAGTACTAGTCCGATATAAAAATACATTGAAATAACAGATGAAATAACAGCTATAATAGTAAGCCATGTATATCCGCTTTCTACAGCCGCTACGAACAGCATATACTTGCCGGGGAACCCTGCGAATGGAGGAATGCCTGCCAACGAAAACATAAATATTGCCATCAATGCAGCTATCCATGGATGATTTTTTCTTAATCCGGTATAATCATCAAAGTTCATTCTCTCATTATTTTGCTCAATTATACCAACTATTACAAATGAGCCAATTTGCATAAACAAATAAGCTGTAGCATAAAACATTATACCTGCCCAGCCATCCTGATTATTAGCCACGATACCCATTAGCAGGTAACCAGCGTGTGCAACAGAGGAGTATGCAAGCATTCTTTTAACGTTTTTCTGTACCAATGCAGATATATTTCCGATTAGCATTGTAATTGCAGATATGACCGCGATTACCATTCTTGCACTATCTGTAAATTTGCTAAGCTCAAGTGAGCCGGAGGTCACTGATTCAACAGAGATATTTACAGGAAGAACAGATTTGGCAACAATAACAAATGCTATCAAAGCTGCAGCTTTGCCGGCTGTACTCATAAACCCTGTTGATACAGTAGGTGCTCCATGATAAACATCCGGTGCCCACTGATGAAATGGGAATGCAGCTGCTTTGAATGCTAAACCAACGAGCATCAGAGCAAAACCAACCTTTAAATAAGTAATATCAAAATTGCCAGTCGTAATTTTATTCAAAATATCAGGCAAAATCATGCTTCCTGTAGCCCCATAAATCATCGCAATTCCATACACAAGAAATCCACTGGCAAAAGAACCCAATAAAAAGTATTTTAAAGATGATTCAACTGCAGTAATTCTTGTTCTTATAAATCCTGCAAGGACGTAAAATGAAAAACTCATCAATTCAATGCCGATAAAGAGCATTAACATACTGTTTGCATGCGAAACCATAATCATACCAGCAACTGCAAACATTACCAATGAATAGTATTCTTTGTATTCTTTGAATTCACGCTTCATATATGGCTTGGAAGCAAAAATTGTCATGACACCGGCTAAACTGAAAATTATGTCAAAAAATGCAGCATAACCGCCGAATGTGATATTGTTTCCGGTAATCGTAGTATCAAAACCGGATTTGGGTATATTTGTATTTAATGAAATCGCTGCAGATACTGCAACTGCAAGCAATGAAATTATTGAAAAATAATAAGCAACTGCCTTGTTTTTACCGGTAAAAGCATCAACCAAAAGTACGATAACCGACAAAGCAGCTATCAAAAATAAAGGCATACCGTAAATTATTTCCATTGACATATAATAATCCGATTATTTTTGACTATTTTTTATTTTTTAATATTTTTATCTGCCGGTTTAATTTCAGGTAACTCATAAGCCGGTTTGTTAAATTTAATCATCTCAATTTTGTTCACAAGTTGCTTGGTGGAAGCATCCGAAATCTTAAGAAAAGTATTTGGGTAAATTCCAATCCAAACAATAAAAATTACTATTGGCACAAGCATAGCCCACTCTTTGCTGGTCAAGTCAGGAAGATTTTTGTTCGCAGGATTATCTACAGTACCAAACATTACTCTTTGGTACATCCACAGCAAATATACTGCGGCAAAAATCACTCCTGTAGCGCCGAATATTGTGTACCAGTAAGAGCCGAGTATTTTTGAGTCAAAAGCACCTTTCAGAGTCAAGAACTCACCAATAAACCCGTTCAGTCCTGGAAGACCAACAGAAGCGAACATAGCAATTGCGAACATTACTGCAAAATTAGGCATAACCTTTGCTATTCCGCCATATTCTGATATAAGTCTTGTATGACGGCGTTCGTACAACATACCTACACACAAGAAGAGCATACCCGTTGATAAACCATGGTTAACCATTTGTATGATTGCTCCCTGAAATCCTTCGGCTGTCATAGCGAAAATACCAAGAACGACAAAACCTAAGTGAGATACTGAAGAATAAGCAACCAATCGTTTAATATCGGTCTGAACCATTGCAACCAAGGCACCATATATTATACCTACAACTGCAAGAGTAGAAATTATACCTGAATAATTCATAGAAGCTACAGGAAAAATTTCGATATTAAAACGTATCAAACCGTATGTACCCATTTTAAGCAAAACACCTGCAAGAATTACAGAGCCGGGAGTCGGTGCTTCTGTATGTGCATCAGGTAACCAAGTGTGAAGCGGAAACAAAGGCACCTTGATCAAGAATGACAATGCAAATGCCAAAAACATCCACTCTTGTAAATCAACAGGAATCCTGTCGTGCAATTCTTTGATTACCAGATAGTTTGTAGTAAATCCATTACTTAAATTCAGAATTTCGCTACCTGCATAATAACCTAACCAAACAACAGCAATTAACATAAACAAAGAACCAACAACTGTGAAAAGGAAGAATTTTACGGTAGCATAAAGTCTATCTTTTCCACCCCAAATACCAATAATGAAATACATAGGTATCAGTATCAATTCCCAGAAAATATAGAATAGGAATAAATCCAATGAAACAAAAACACCTGTCATGGCAAATTGAAGAATCAATACCATAACATAATATTCTTTTTCTCTTTTCTTAATTGAATCAAAAGAAGATAATATCGCAATTGGTGTAATGAAAGTAGTCAGCATCACCAATAATAGCGACATACCATCCAAACCAATTCTAAATCCGGCATCAAAAGCAGAAATCCATACTGCCTCGTATATAAATTGAAATCCCGGATTGTTGCTATTAAAACCCAACATTAAGAATACCGATACCACAAAAGTCAGAAGTGATATTCCCAGGGCAGTATTTTTTATTAATCCTTTGTTTTCGCTTTTAAAGAATAATAATAACAATGCACCCAAAAGAGGTAAAAACAGAGTTACTAAAAGTGCTGTCATATTTATTTGCTTCAGTTGTAATTATACAAAATAATGATTATAAAAACATAATCCAGGCAATAACACCAACAATACCTGCAATCATAACAATTGCGTAATTTTGGACTATACCATTCTGAATAAGTCTGATTCTGTTACCTAACAGTTCAACAGATTTTGCCGATCCGTTTACTATACCGTCAATAATTCCTATATCAGTAAACTTCCACAAGAATGAAGTGGACAATTTCTGAATAGGGTCAATAATTGAGGCATAGTATAATTCATCGAGCCAATATTTATTTAATAATAATTTATAAACCGGTTGATAATTCTTTGCTAATTTTCTAGGAGTTGACCAAGCAGCATCGGAATACCATTTTTTAGCTAACGCCCACATTCCAAATGCAACAACTGTAGCTAATGCCATCAAAACATACATCATTATTTCAACTCCATGATGAGCATGCTCACCCATTACCATGTTTGCATTTGCAAATATTGGTTTGAGCCAGCTCTTGAGCAATGGATCGGAATGTAACCAAGGAGTAAGTGCAGGTGGTATATTCATTAAGCCACCTATTGTTGACAACACAGCAAGTGTAATCAAAGCAAAAGTTACAGTTTTCGGTGATTCATGTGGATGAACATGGTGATGATCAAATCTCTCTTTGCCTTCGAAAGTCAGATAATACAATCGAAACATATAAAATGCTGTGAACATAGCAGCTACCGCAAGTACAAGCCAAACCAACCAACCACCGCCATGGTGCGACGACCAGGCATACCATAATATTTCATCTTTCGACATGAAACCGCTAAAGAAAGGAATACCCGCAATTGCCATTGTACCAATCAAAAAAGTTTTAGCTGTTACAGGCATGTATTTTTTCAATCCACCCATTCTCTTGATGTCTTGTTCGCCATGCATACCATGGATAACCGAACCTGAGCCAAGGAATAATAATCCTTTGAAAAAGGCATGTGTGATAACATGAAAAATTGCAATATAATAAGCACCTACACCAAGCGCAACAAACATAAAACCTAATTGACTAACAGTAGAGTAAGCTAATACTTTCTTAATATCATTCTGAACCAAACCTATCGAGGCGGCAATAATTGCTGTAAGAGCACCCACAACAACCACAACACTCATTGTTGTTTCGGATAATGAAAATAATACAGAGTTACGTGCTACAAGGAAAATACCCGCAGTTACCATTGTTGCGGCATGGATCAAAGCAGACACAGAAGTTGGACCTGCCATTGCATCAGGAAGCCACACAGCAAGAGGTAATTGTGCAGATTTACCGGTACAACCAAGGAATATCATTAAGGTTATTGCAGTTATAATACCTGTATTTGCATAAGAAATGTAGTTTGAAGATGCAATATCAAATACTTCGTTATAATTCAATGTGTTGAATGTAATCAAAATTAGAAACATACCAACAAGAAAACCAAAGTCACCAATTCTGTTTACAACAAAAGCCTTCATTCCTGCGTCACCGGTCCATGTGATTCTGACACCGGGGAATTTGCTATCATACCAAAAGCCAATCAAAAGATAAGATGCAAGACCTACCCCTTCCCAACCTAAAAATGTAAGAAGGTAATTATCAGCTAAAACAAGGTTTAGCATCATAAATATGAAAAGGTTGAGATATGAGAAGAAACGATAGAATGACCTGTCGCCATGCATATAACCAATTGAATATACATGTATCAAAAAACCAACTCCAGTAATGAACAGGGCAAATGTTATCGAAAGTTGGTCAACTTGATAAGCCCAGTCAATATTGAAATTACCTACAGAAATCCAGTTGAATAATTTCACGATGTGAGTATTTCCGCCGGATAATAATTCAAAGAATATTAAAAGAGTGATTATAAATGATATGCCGACAGTAGTGCTGGCTATTGAACCAATAAGAGTCTCATTTTTAATCTTTTTGCCCCACAAACCTAACGTAACAAATCCAATCAGCGGCAATAATGGGACCAAATATATCAATTGATGCATACCTTAACCTGATATTTTTTTATTATTGACTTAATCAAATAATTTCATTCAAATTACAATTTGGCAAAAATAACTTTTTTTACTCAAGTTTAAAAATAAATACTAAAAAAATATTTATTCGAAGCCTAAATAAAAAGGATTCGAGCCAACAAGTATATAAATTACTTATTTTGTAAATTTACTTTACAGTGAAATTATAAAGCGTGGTTTTAATCAAAAAATTGTATAAAATTTAAAATATTGAACTTATTATTCGTTTATAATAAATTATTATTTAATGAAATTATGTTTACAATCGGAGATAATGAATGAATATCCTTGTATGCGTTTCGAGAGTACCCGATACAGCTACTAAAGTTTTTGTTGGTGCTGATGGAAAAAGCATTGACCCCAAAGGTGTTAAGTTTATTTTAAATCCCTATGATGAATTTGCTCTTGAAGAGGGCTTGCGACTAAAAGAAAAAAATGGCGGGAATGTTACGGCTATTACTATCGGCTCACCCGAAGCAACCGAAATTCTGAGAACTGCCCTTGCTATGGGAGCTGATGACGCAGTATTAATCAAAGGCGACAACCTTGATTCTTATCAGGTAGCTTACAACATCTCTGAGCATGCCAAAGCAAAAAATTACGATATCATTTTTGCCGGTAAACAGAGCGTAGATTTCGACTCAGGTCAAGTACCTTCATTAGTTGCAGCTATGCTCGACATACCATCTATTTCTGTTGTGTCAAAGCTTGAAATTAATGGTGCAACATTACTCGCAGAAAGAGATATTGAAGGTGGAAAAGAAGTTCTCGAAGCTTCATTACCATGCCTGGTTAGTGCACAAAAAGGACTAAATGAGCCACGTTACCCTAAATTGCCCGACATTATGAAAGCTAAGAAAAAACCGATTGAAGAATTAGACGCTAAACCTGCTGATGCCAAAGTAAGCGTTATCAGTATGGAATTGCCAAGCAAAGAAAGAGTGGGCAAAATTTTGGGTGACTCCGACGCAGACATATCCGAAATAGTTCGCAGTCTTCACGAAGAAGCTAAAGTAATATAACATTAAGATAATATTAAAAGGAAAATAAATAATATGAGCAAAATATTAGTATATCTTGAGCCAAATAATAATTCTTTAAAAAGAGTTTCTTACGAATTGATTACTGCAGCTCACAAAATTTCTGAAAATGTATTTGGTGTCTTGATTGGTGGCAACGAAAGTCAATTACAAACAGCAGCAGAGTTCGGACTTAAGAATGCATTTGCTGTTAATTTTGATGGTGATAAAAACTACTCATCAACTCAACACGCTGAGATTATCAACCGATTGATCAAAAGTGAAGGTTTTGATACAGTACTTTTTTCTGCAAACGCAACAGGACTTGAGCTTGCTCCACGAGTAGCAGTTAAGATTGATGCCGGATATGTAGCTGACTGTGTTGCAATCAATAATGAAGGTGGCAAATATAGCTACAGTAAGCCAGTTTATGCAGGTAAAGCCGTTGTCAAAACACTGATAAATACCGAAAATGTAGTTTTATCTTTGCGTCCAAATGTGTTTACTGCTGTTAAGAATCCTGTAAGTACTGTCTCGGTGACTAATTTTGATGCCGGTACTTCTTCGGCAGAAGCAAAAGTCAAAGTCACAAGTATTGCACGTAATGAAGGCAAACTTGACGTACTCGAAGCTGACATTGTAGTATCAGGTGGACGTGCAGTAAAAGGACCTGAAAATTACAACCTAATCGAAAATCTCGCTCAGGCATTAGGTGGTGCTGTTGGTGCTTCACGTGCAGTTGTTGACGCAGGCTGGAGACCACATGCAGAACAGGTTGGTCAGACAGGCAAAACCGTAAGTCCTACATTGTATGTAGCATGCGGCATTTCCGGTGCTGTGCAGCACCTTGCCGGGATGTCAAGCTCAAAAGTTATTTTAGCGATAAATAAAGATAAAGAAGCGCCAATCTTTAAAGTTGCCGACTACGGCTTAGTAGGTGATATTTTTGAGATATTGCCAAAATTAACCGAAAAAATAAAGCAAATGAAAGGTTAATCCAAAACCAAATTAATTGGAACTAATTGAAAAGGGCTGTTCATTGCAGCCCTTTTTTTGTGGAATTTATTACATCTTCACAAACTTCACCACCTTATCTCCAATCCTGATAAAATAGACGCCAGCAGCTAACTTCTCTACATTCATCCGATGACTGCCAGTCATCGGATGAATTGATTCGGACATTATCTCAATTCCCAACATATCGAATATCTGAACTTGATAACCTTCCGAAGGTTTCAAACCTTCGGAAGGTTCAAAACTAATTGTTATGAAATCGTTTGAAGGATTAGGATATATATTTATATTATCAACATTTATTTCTTTTTCATTTATTGAGGTTAAGTCTTCATACATCCATATTGCACCACCAAAATATATATTTGCAATTCGCTTGTTAATATTATTACTGGGTAATACCATAACTTTAAAATAATTGTTAGTTATTGGTTTAGATTCGGTATCACGACTCCAATGATTACCACCATCTGTTGTTATCCAAATTACATTACCATCACCCCAAGTTATACCAACATCTTCATTTGTAAAATATATATTGCCAATCAATCCTAAAGGACTCTCATATATTGTTGTATCCAATTGGGTAAACCAGTTTTTCCCGCCGTCTGATGTGTGCAGAATTGTATGAGTATATTGACTTTGATTTGGTACGAACTGACGTCTGCCGGAACACCAACCTTTCAAAGAATCAATAAAATAAACACCATACATCCCATCAATATTGCTGATCGGATTACTTTTAGTCCAAGTGTTACCTTTATCTGTTGAAAAGAAACCTCCGGCATATATAAATTTATCTTTCATATATGCTGATTGAAAAATTATTGCACCTGAATAATTAAAGTTACTTGTAATATTATTCCATGATACTCCACCATCGCTTGTCAAAAAAATAAAATTATTTGTCAGTGCTATACCTGACAAGGAGTCCGTGAATTTAATAATTTTAAAATCTTGATTAGTATTTAAATTTGTAGAATCCCATGTAACTCCGCCATCTCTTGAAATAGTAATTTGTCCCTCTTTATTTCCTACTACCACAAATGATGGAGTAACAAAATCAATACATACAGCACCTTTATACTTGGTTGGAATTATATCAACAACTTGCCCTTGTTCGTTATAAATTTCTTTCTGCAAATCTTCAAAAATTGTAAACCAATTATAGCCACCATCTGTTGTTTTTACAAGTCTTGTATCAATTCCTCTACTACCTACTGAAATACAATTCATAGCATCGCTACAATCCAAATCCAATTGAGGTCTGCCAATATCATAAACCTTTACCCATTCAATATGAGGAATAGTATCCTGAGCATTAAGGTTATTACTAACTACGAATGCTGAAAATATCAGCACTAAGAAGAAACTTAGAGAGTACTTTTTCATTCTGATAACCTTATTTAATTTAACAAATAAACCAAAAAATATTTTGTTCTCAACATAACTTAGCGATTTTACTTTTTGGATAAAAAAGTAAATATTTTTTTCTTTAAGTTTAATATTGAGATTAACCAAATAATTTACCTCAAAAAACAAAAAAAAACCGCGGTAAAATCATCTACAAATTTTCGGCTTTTTAATATTAAATTTCAGACATTTTATCTTACCTCCATATTTTAATAAAATTGTAACAACTCTAACATATATATGTACTTTTTCAAGAAAAAGGTGACATATTTTTTTAATTATTTTTTATTTCCATTCTGTTTAAATTTTCACAAACTTCTCTATACAATTTCCTACCTTCACAAAATAGAGGCCAGCCGGAAGATGTGACACATCAATTCGCACATTCCCATCTTGAGGGGTGGCAGCAAAGCTGACGGGGTGGATGACTTCAACACCAAGCATATTGAATACCTGCACATTTTCAAATACATTGTCAACCCCATGCTTCAGCGGGAGGTTAGAGTACATATTTTCAGGCAAGGTTATATTTATATAATCACTTGCGGGGTTGGGACTTAGCAAAATTAATTTGAAGTCATTTTGTATAACGATACTGCTTGGAAGCCCTAATCCCTTAACTACGCTAACCTGATTTCTGGGCTTCGAATCAGAATCTATAATAATTCTGCCTTCATAATCTTTTTCATCTTTAGGTGAAAACCTGATCTTGAGTTTATACTCTTCATTAGGTTTTAGGATTATTGGATTATCTTTTGACAAACCATCCGGAATTTCAACTTCAAAAACATTCCCCGAGCCCGAAATGCCTATATCATCACCTAAAAGCCTAATATTATTTATGTTAAGATCGAGAGCGGTAGCATCTAATTTCGTATTTGGATTGCTGATTGTGACAAATTTATATGCGTCTGAGCTAACCTGTACATCTTTGAACTCAAGCGAATCAGATACAATAAAATTAGTGCCAACCACAGCATTGAGCTCGATAAAGTAGGTTTGAGAATATGTAAACAAAGGATTTCTGCTTATCAAGACAAAACCAAGGGAATCTTTGTAGATACCGAGGTTCTTATTATTGAATATAACTTCAGAGTTTAATAAAGCATTATCTTTTAAAATTTGATATAGATTTTTCCCTCGCAAAAAGGGAATACTAAATCCCTGAGACGTTCTGATATCTCCGTCCTTGATTTCGATGCTGTCGGAATCTAGAATTGTATATAACTCATATTTAAGTGGAAGAGAAAGCTGTCCGGATTTGAACAGGTCAAACCTGGCAGTATCATTCACAATATCAGTATTAATATTATAAGTACCAAAATCAATTTTGTTTTTTGTTATGACCGGGAACATCGCTGCACATTCAATAACAGTGTCCTTTCTATTACCGGCAACATCTACAAAAACCAAATATGCTCTTGCATCTAAGCTTCTATCTCTGCGAACCAGTCTCCAACTTACAGAATTAGATGCTCCAATATCAAAATAATCAAGGTGAAATGAAAAGTTATAACTTTGGGATGCATCTAAATATGCTTTTCTAAGTCCACTCTTATATTCAAATATTATAGTCGGTTGGTCTTGCACAGTACCTGTTATCTCAGTAAAGCAATCGCCATTGACCTTCACAATTGGTGCTAAGGTATCAGGGTATGTAAAATCAATATTGGATATATTGACAGGGAATCCAAATGATTCATTTTCATTAAAACCATACAGATATACACCAATATTTTTTGGTGATTTTATAATGTATGAGCCTTCCTTTTCGAATAAAATATTTCGTGACCACAAATAATCCGACGTATCACTTCCATACCTTTTGTACTTCAATGGTGCATCTGATTTGTAGGTATTTAATTTGTTCCAGGTTTTGAAATAATCAGAATTATCAGCAATAACAATATCATCAGGTAGATCACCTTTATCATTTGAAAAATATATTATATTAACATAGTTAACTCCGGCATTTTCAACTATAAATTTAGCATCTTTCGAAAATTGATTAAGACTCATTAGCTGCATCATGAATGACCTTTGCGAGTCACCATCAACAGTAATTCTTGAATCAGAAACAACGACATTAATCGGGTCAACTGCATGGACCTCGAAAACTTTGCTGATATTAACATCCAGGTTTGGATTAATCTGAAAATAACCTCTATTTTCAGTTCCTCCGGGTATTTCAATATTACCGATTTTTACTCCATCAATAAACAGGTTATTATTTTCTTCGTTGCTGTAAATTGTAAGTTGAGGCTTTTGAGATGATTTATAAAAATGGGGCACCGGAAAATTGTTGTTGTAGGATGTTAGAGGCAATTCCTGCATTATTGTATAATTGCTCTTGGAAGAAGATTCAGATAATGCCGAGTTGCTTCCGGAAAAAACTGCCACCGCTTTATTAGCAAATACAGCAGACCCAGTTAATACTGAATTTTTACCATAAGCCGGTATCAACCAAACATCGCCCTCATTAACTGTTCGCCTAATTGTTTGATTCATGCTTATTAAATGTCCGTCTTCAACCAATACTTTTGTATTTGAATTACCGCCTACCCTGAATGTAACTCTTGTATTATCGAATGCTCCTATAACAATAGCATAATTTACGGGCACTTCAGAGTCATAATCTGCAATATTAGGACTTGTAATTAAATATTTCTGACCTAACTGACTAATTTCCATAAGTTTCAGGCCATCACTCTGATGACCAAAATTTGTCTTGATGATACACTGGTTATCAACTGTAGTCGGTATTTGTATCTTGAGCGCATCTGAAAGAAATATTCTTTCTGCAAATGGATTTTCTAAATTTACATTAACGACTGCTTCATCAGCACTTAAATTTAACTTGTCAAATGATTTTCCAAATTTTGAGCTTATATTTCTGATAGTTTTACTTCCTCGTTCAATTGTAATTAATTCTTCTGAGTCGGTTGAGAAATATATTGATAAAACAGAGTCAGCACTAAACGATTTTCCGGGGAATAGTGACATAAGGTAAATATCGTTATTACCTGGATTTGAATACATTAATCCCGTATATGATAAAAGTATAATCGTTACAATAATTCTAAAAATTTTTCTCATCACTTACCCCTTTTTCCCTTGAAGTTTACTTACTTTCTAAGGTTATAATTTTCATAAAATCAACAACATAATAATAAATATTATTCATCAGAATCCTAAACTTTGCCACATTTGACTTTTCTATTGCATTGCTCACATCTTCACAAACTTCTCTACTTTATCGCCAATCCTCACATAATACACACCTGCAGGTAGATGTGATATATCAATTCGCAAATTCCCATCTTGAGGGGTGGCAGCGTAGCTGACGGGGTGGATGACTTCAACACCAAGCATATCAAATATCTGCACATTTTCAACTACATTGCCAACTCCATGCTTCAGCGAGGGGTTAGAGAACATATTTATAGGCAATGTAATATTTATGTAATCACTTGCCGGGTTGGGAGAGATATGTAATTGTAACTTAATTGAATTATTCTCAGCAGTAGTTGGGCTATTTATTCTCCAAACCTGCAATGAAGCATCAAAAAAAGATATAATCATATAAATATTATCATCAGTAACAGATACATTTTTGATGCTTGAATTACCATCATAATGATATGACCACAACTGATTTCCGAATATATTGTTGAAAATCCTTACACTAGAGGTACCGACATTAAGTAAAAATTTATTTTCTTCAAAAATTATTGATTTTCTTATCAGACTCGAGGGTTTATCATTTGATGGAGCTTTGTACGAGCGTATGAAGGAGTAATCTGAAGCTGAATATAATCTTGATTTATAATCAGATGCTGACACAACCAACAAGAGACCGTCATTTGAGAATTTTACATCCTGCAAACCGCCTGAATTTGCATATTTGGTGCTATCTGCGGTGATAATTGCCTTGCGAACATAACTCTTGTCTATATCATCGTACTCCATAATGATAAGATTATAATATGTAGTAAATGCGATTTTCTTAAGGTCAGGCGAAAAATCCATGGCTGATATATAAGATGAAGTTGTGTCTAAAATTGAAACTGTATCGGTATTTATGTCAATCATTAATAGTTTTTTTCCTGTACCACCGGCTAAAATAAAATTACCGTCAGGTGAAAAAGAGCAATTTGTTGCAGAATCAATTGAGAAAGATTTTAATAATTTTAAATCATTAATATTTCTAATATCCCATAATTTGAATTTGGAGGAGATGCTTTTAGTTAGCATGGTTTGTGAATCAGCTGAGAATAGTATTTTAGTAATTTCTTCGGAATCCATAAATTGCCAAACCTTAGCCCCAGTCTTTAAGTCATAAATCATTACAAGGCCTGAATTGAAGTCAGACACAAAAATATACTTCCCATCAGGAGTAGAATTTGATGCGTAATAGTTAGAAAGATTATTCAATGGAGTTTGATTAATTCTAAATAGAGTATCTCTTATTTCGGGGTCGAAAATGAAAAAATTACCCTGCATATCAGCAATACAGATATGTGAGTCATCTTTATATTTTTTAAGTAAATTGCCATTGAAATTACCTTGAAATACTTCCATTTTATCAAGTTGTAGGTGATTTAATTGTAAATATTTGTAGCTATTGAATCCGGTATAAATATTTTCATCATTATTTGTAAATATTGAATATGTAATATCATTGATACCATCAATTTCCCTGACAAGCTCACCTTTTTCGAAATTAAACACCTGCAATTTACTCAACTCATTTGTAGCTCTGTAGTTAATCACTGCTATAGGATGATTTTCCCCGAAACTCACATTAGAAGGCAAATCGGAAACCGTGAATTTGGGGTAAACAGTATCATCTAACAATGACATAACAACTGCAGATTTATCTTCTTCATAATAAAACAATGCAAATCTGAAATCATCAGCAAGTTTTATGTTTCTTGCCGGTGAGTCTAAAGGACTAAAGATATCCTTGATTTTTTTCCCGGAAGTGAAATCGAAAATCTGTATTTTACTTACTGAATACTCGATTACAGCATAATAATTTGTTCCGGCAATTTTGGTGATTTGAAAAATCCCCGGGAAAAATGGATTTTCTGTTTCTGCGAAGTCGGCTCTTAGTGCTGACTTATTTTCTGTGTCAAACACGTATGTACCATTCGAAACCAGACTTGCGCAAACAAGAATTTTTTCGTCATTAGATATTACCATTCCACAGAATTCAACTTTAGACTCTATACTATCGAGAAGTTTTTGATTGTGTATATCCCAAATATAAATATTCAGTGATTCATTTGCTCCTTTCCTTATCTTATACTGAATATACAACTTATCGCCGTTATCTGATAAAGTGTAGCAACATACTCTATTTTCTTCACCATCAATTTTCAATTGAAGTTTTGGCTCTATTGATAGTAAGAGCAAAGCATTCATAAAGAAGAATATCATAATGATTATTTGTTTCATAATAAGCACCTCAAAACTTTTTCAAAATTTACAGGATATACTTATATATGACAAATGAAAATTGATTTTGTCACAAAATTTTAGAAATATTTAAACAAAAAACAATAATTTGTTGCAATTACGACAATCAAATTTGTATTATTGATTTTGTAAAATACAGTTGACAAACAGACTTAAAGCCATATTACTTTTTTTGCTTGTAATCCTTACTCTTCGTGGAAATAAGGATTACTATGAATATTTTACTTATCAAAGAATATCATTTCAGCAATCCTCAAATTATGAGTTAAACAGTCAAATTAATTTAGCTTTATTCAGCATTCAACGCGACTGTAACATCAGAAATTCAGAGAGGAAAGTATCTGAAATTAAAAGTACTGTTGACTTTGCTTTCAATAAGTTAGATTTAAAAGACTTAAATCCTGCACAGATTGATTTTTCTTTTGATTTTGATCAAACATCATTTACATTCAATTCTTATATCAGGCAAATCATTTACCCATTTCATTCTTTTTCATAATAATTGATTATCGTAAATACTAAGCTCTCTCTTCAAAGATTATTTGAAGTGTATTTAATTATTTATCAATGTATTAATCAATTATTTTTTTTAAGAAAAGGAATAAAAAAATGAATTATGTAGGAATATTAATCAGTGTTGTTATTTTGGTTGTAGTAATGTATGGTGTATCATATTTAAGCAATAGACCAAAAAAACAAAAGTAACTGTAAATAATCTTTTTATAAAGAAAGCCTGTAGAACAAACTACGGGCTTTTTTTTTGAAATAGTTGAATAATCAAAAATAAAATAATCAACGATAATTATTCAAATATAATTAAATTATCTTCGACGTTATTTTTTTTGTACCGGAATTGGAATTATTTGATGTTCAAAAGAATCCTTGTAGCCAATAGGGGCGAAATAGCAGTACGAGTGATGCGTACTTCCCGCGAAATGGGTATCGAAACGGTAGCCGTTTATCATGAAATTGACAAAGAATCACTATTTGTAAACTATGCTGACTTTGCATATCGTTTGCATGGTGAAACTCCAAAATCGGCTTATCTGGATATGGACCAAATTATCGAGATAGCAAAGAAAAGTGGAGCGGAGGCTATTCATCCTGGTTATGGATTTCTTTCGGAAAGAGCTGAATTTGCCCGTAAAGTAACAGAAGCAGGAATTAAATTTATTGGACCAAGAGCTGAATCAATTGAAATGATGGGCAGCAAAACTAAAGCAAGAGAAATTATGATTGCTGCAGGTGTACCTGTAGTCCCAGGTACAAAAGAAAAAATTACAGACATCGAAAGAGCCAAAGAAATTGCAATTGAGCTGGGATTTCCTGTATTATTAAAAGCTGCTGCAGGTGGTGGTGGTAAAGGCATGCGAAAGGTATTCGAGTCTAATGATTTGCAACCATCTTTCGAAGCTGCACAAAGAGAAGCACTAAAAGCTTTCGGTGACGATGCAGTTTATCTAGAAAAATTTATAGAAAGTCCTAAACATATTGAGATTCAAGTACTTTCTGACGAGCATGGAAACTATGTCTATCTAGCTGAAAGAGATTGCTCCATTCAGAGACGTCATCAAAAAGTTGTTGAAGAAGCACCATCATCAGTTTTGACAGAAGAAATCAGACAGGCAATGGGTAATGTTGCTGTCAATGCAGCTAAAGCTTGTAATTATCATAACGCTGGAACCATTGAATTTCTACTGGATAAAAATCTTAATTTTTACTTTTTGGAAATGAATACGCGTTTGCAGGTTGAGCACCCGGTTACTGAATTAATTACCGGTATAAACCTCGTTAAGGAGCAGCTAAAAATTGCATGGGGCGAAAAACTTTCATTTTCGCAGGATGATGTAAAGATAAGCGGTCATGCAGTTGAATGTAGAATTTATGCTGAAGACCCATTTAATAATTTTATGCCTGATACCGGGTTAATAAGTTACCACAGGCAGCCTGCTGGTTACGGAGTAAGAGTTGACAGTGGTGTAGAATCCGGCTCTGAAGTGACCATACATTTCGACCCAATGCTTTCGAAGTTGATTACTCACGGAAGTGACAGACTAGAAGCAATAAGCAGAATGGAAATGGCACTTCGTAATTACAGGATAAAAGGTGTAAAGACAGTTATACCATTTTTACTCGCTGTAATGCAACATCCTGAGTTCAGATATGGATGGTTTGATACCGGGTTTATTGAGCATTCTTTTGATTTCGAAACCCTGGAAAAGATGAAAGATGAACACGAAGAGATTGTTGCAGCTATTGCTGCGTATGGAATCAGACTGACTCAGAACAACCAAAAACCTGCAAAAATGCAACCAAAAGTAAGTAAGTGGAAAGAGTCTAATTTATTGACAAGAAGATTAATTTAGTTAAGCTGATATAGGAAGTAATTATGGAAGATTTAATATTAAATATCGGGAAGAATGAATACAAAATTCATTATGATAAAAGTAATCACAGCACAATTTTTGTAGAAAACAAACCTTTTGAAATTGAATTACTAAAAAAATTCAGCAGTGAGATTTTCTCATTTGCCGTAAATCAAAAAATTTATCAGGTAGCATTAGATTTTGACGATGACGCCAAGCTCGAGATATCACTTGATGGATTGAACTTCAAAATTGAAGCTACTGATGAAATGAAAAAAGTAGTCAGTAAATATATTGCAAACTCAGGAGGAGCCGGAAAATCAAATGCAGGAATAGTGAAGGCACCTATGCCGGGATTAGTTGTTAAAATATTGGTAAAAGAGGGTATGCAGGTTATTGAGGACGACAAATTAATAGTAATCGAAGCAATGAAAATGGAGAATACACTTAAATCACCTGTGAATGGTACAATTAAGGCTATCAAAGTCAGCGAAAGTCAAGCTGTGGACAAAGGTTCTGTTTTAATTGAGATAGAATCTTAGCTTAATTTAAGCTTACTGTATATCTCTTTCTTTGTGATAACTCTAAATTCAGAAGGTGCTAATCCTTCGAGTGTCAAATCTTCAATTTGTATTCTGATTAATCTTAATGTCGGGAATCCCACTTTAGCAGTCATTTTTCTTACCTGTCTGTTTTTACCTTCAGTTAATGAAATCTTTATCCATGATGTAGGTATATTTTTTCTGAATCTGATTGGTGGATTTCTGTCAGCAATATTCTTGGGTTCCTGCATCTTATTTACTATAGCCTGCTTAGTCATATATGTCTTTCCTTCAACGCTTATCCCGACACCTTTTCTTAATAGTTCCATAGCAGAATCATTAATGTCGCCATCCAGCTGTACAAGATAAGTACGCTTATGAGTATTATTATGTGATGTCAGCTTATGCTTTAAATAATTATCATTTGTGAGAATCAGCAATCCTTCACTATCAAAATCAAGTCTCCCTACAGGATATACATCTCTGTTAGGAATCTCTAAATCTGACAAAGTACTTTTATTTTCTTCTCTGGTAAATTGAGTGAGCATCTGATATGGCTTATTTAATACATAATATTGATATTTATCTTTCATTTTAGTATATTTTTACCTTAATATTAATTTCCTGTTTACTATTATCTGACGAAACACATGTAATTTTGTAATTTCCGGCAAGCTTTGGTTTCCAGTCAAATCCTTCACCATCTTTGGATATCCCAATAAATGAATCATTGACAAACCAATAGATTTTTTTACTCATACCTGAACTTGATTTAGCATTCAAAATAATTGAATTATCTGAATTATTCTCAAGGAAGTACTCATTTCTATCCTTTGGATGAATGATAACTATCTGCTCCTTATTTTGATAAGTTACACATTTAGGATTATGAGGCGGTATTTCTCTGAAGTTCATTCTTTGACTTATGTAAAACAACCGGAGTTCAATTTCAGGAACTTCGTAAACCAGCTGTTTGAAAGCCGCATCCGGCATACAATCTACGCAATAACTGATTGTTTCATCATTTGATACATATACCTTTTTTAAGTGCTCTGTTTGTTTACTAAAACTAACACCAGGGATATAATAATCATCAACCACTGATACTGATAATTCTGAAGGTAACAAACCGGTAGTACCATCAACTTTTCGAATATGAAGGTTGTCAGGCTTTGGAATTGAACTTCTTTTATCTTCAAGATTCAGATTGTTAAAAAGTTCGAATAATAATGGGACCGCTAAATTAGAACCCGAAATCGTAGAGTTAGGTTTACCGGTAAAATTTCCAACCCATACACCTATTGTGTAATTTCTGTTGTAACCTATTGCCCAAGCATCCCGCTTGCCCTGGGAAGTTCCGGTTTTCCATGATATCAAGGGGGCATTTTTTGCTGATACATAATTTTGAGGGTAATCAGGCCTCTGAATTTTTGATAATATTTCAGTAATTATATAGGCAGACTCAGGTGAAAGTATTGCTTGCGCTGACGAAATTGAGTTGTTCAAAAATTTAGGTTTACTCAAAATCCCCTCTCGTGCAAAAATCGAAAACAGAATTGTAAGTTCTTCTAATGATACTCCACAACCTCCAAGTATCATCGAAAGTCCAAGCTTCCTCTTTTGGTTTATAAGATTTACAAATCCTGCATTTATAAGTTTTTCGGAGAAGTTATTAACTCCAAATCTTTCCAACAAGTTTACTGCAGGTACATTTAATGATTGAGCCAATGCGAACTCTGCAGTCACTCTACCGTTAAACTTTCCATCAATATTACCCGGAGTATAATCATTATTGAGAATAGGGACATCAAGCAGCGATAACATGGGTGTCAGCTCTCCCTTATCAATCATTAGTGCATAGAGGAATGGCTTAAGAGTACTGCCGGGTGATCTTACTGCTCTGACTCCATCTACCTGACCTGCTAGTCTGCTGGTAAAATCGTTTGAACCAACATATGCAGATACCTCATTCGTTAAGTTATTGATAATGAAAGCAGCAGAATTATTTACTCCGTACAACTTCCAGTAAGCAGAGAAATTCTTTAGGATCTGCTCAGCATTTGTTTGAATAGTGTAATTTATGTTTGTGTTAATTTCAGTATTGCCTTTATTTTCATTAATCAGCCTAATACACAGTTGTGGCGCTACTCTAGGCACATTATTACGCTCAGGTTTTACAAACTCATTCAAAGCATCTTTTATTTGCTGTAATTCAAATTCTTCTGAAACTTTTAAATACTTTAAAAAATGGTTTTTTCGAGTATTTATTAACTCATTTGAATTCTGAATACTCAAAAACTTTGGATTATTTGGAATAACAGCCAATGCCGCTGATTCAGCCAGGCTTAGCATATCAGGATTTTTTCCGAAATATAGAGTGGATGCAGCACCAACCCCTTCAATATTTCCACCGAACGGAATTTTATTCAAATAAATATTCAATATTTCATCTTTGCTATGGTGAACCTCAAGTTGAATCGAGCGGAAAAGTTCAATAATTTTATTTATCAGATTTCTTTCTTTAGGTTCAAGCATACGAGCTGTTTGCATCGTAATAGTCGAAGCTCCATATTTATTTCTTCCTGACACGATATTTAGATAAGCTGCTCTGATAATTGAAATAGGATTAAATCCAAAATGATAATAATAATATTTGTCCTCCTTAAACAATATTGATTGCTTAAATGTATTGGAAATGTTATCATTGGTGTAATAGAATCTCCACTTATCATCTGAGCTAAGAAAAGTTGATAGAATCTTTCCTTCAGAAGAGCGCACTACTCTGGAGTATTTAATATCGGGGTTTAGAGGAAAAGCAGTATCTAAAATTATGAAAGATATAAAAAGGAATAGCAATGACAAAAGAACCCGCTTGAGTTTTTTTGATTTAAACAATCCGGTAATAAATATATTCATGATTAGAACTGCAATGGTTAAATAGTGGTATAAGAATAACTTTTTACAAGAGAATAGTTATTCGTTATCACCCTGGAAATAAGAGATAATTCTCTTTTCTTCAAAAATTTTCTTTACACCCGATTTTTGTCGAATTCTTTCATTCAATTTTTCTGAAAAAACCTGTGAAGCATCATACCCGTAAGTTCTTAATAAATAGTTGATGGCAATTACTTCGGCAATAACTGTAATATTCTTACCGGGGAAAATCGGCAATTTTACCTTCGATATTTCAACGCCAAGTATTTCGAGGGGTAATTCATCAAGTCCTGTTCTTGTATAAGTAGCTTTATCATCCCAGTCTTCGAGCTCGACAACAATCTCCAACCGCTTCTGGAATCTGATTGAGCGAATACCAAACATCTGCCTGATGTCAATAATCCCAAGCCCTCTGATTTCCATAAAATGCTGAACCAGACTTGTACCCGTACCCATAAGTATTGTTTCACGCTTTTTGGTAAGCATTACTACATCGTCGGCAACTAATCTGTGACCTCTTTCGATAAGGTCAAGCGCTATTTCGCTTTTACCTATCCCAGATCTACCTACAAATAAGATTCCAACACCATATACATCTACAAATGAGCCGTGCATAACGATTTGGGGGGAGAACTGATCATCAAGAAATTCAGACAACAGGTAAAATGCTTTTGATGTATCATATTCAGTTTGTAAAACAGGAATTTCTGCATTAATACAAATATCAATCAGCTCTTGGTCGAGCATATTATTGTTTGTTAAAATTATGCATGGTAGTCTGAATTGTGTAATCTTTTCAAGAGCTTTGATTCTATCAGGCAAAGTTAAAGTTCGAAGATAATTTGTTTCAGTATTTCCAAAAATCTGAACCCTGTGCCAGCTAAACAAACCTACATATCCTGCCAGAGCTAATTGTGGACGATGTAAATTTTTGTCTGTAATAGAATTATCCAACCCTACCTCATCAGTAAGGCACTTGAATTTCAGTGGAGCTTGCAACATAACAGATACAGGAATTTTCTCCTGCATAATTGGTTTCAGATTGCTTTGTATTCCCATAAAAAATTAGTTATAAAACCATTCGATAATATTTGACAGTTGTTGTTTCATTTCTTTTCTGTTAACTATCAGGTCAATGAAACCATGTTCCAACAAAAACTCAGCCCTTTGAAATCCTGCCGGCAATTTTTTTCGGATAGTCTGCTCGATAACCCTAGGACCTGCAAATCCTATTAAGGCACCGGGCTCTGCAATATTGACATCTCCCAGCATTGCATAAGATGCTGTTACTCCACCTGTAGTAGGATCAGTCAGTATAGAAATATATGGCACAGATGATTCTGATAATTCTGCGAGGATAGCAGATGATTTAGCCATCTGCATAAGTGAAAGAACTGACTCCTGCATTCTTGCTCCACCACTAGCAGAAATCAAAATAAAAGGTACCTTTTTATCTAATGAGTATTTTGCAGCTCTGTAAATTTTCTCTCCTACAACAGAACCCATACTACCGCCAATAAAATTAAAATTCATACAGGCGAATGATACTTCTCTGCCATTGATCTTACCTACTCCGGTAGTAATTGCATCATTGACACCGGATTTTTTGTGGCCCTCTACAATTCTGGACGGGTAATCTTTTGTATCAACAAAGTTCAATGGGTCTGTTGATCTTATTTTGTCTTGAGTTTCCCTGAATGAACCCTCATCTATCAATATCCGAATATATTCCTTGGAGCCGATTCTAAAATGATAGCTACACTTTTTACAAGTAAATAGACCATCTTCCAAATCGGTTTTATACATGACTTCGCTACAGGACGGGCACTTGGTCCACAATCCGTCTGGCATTGATTTTTGAGTATCCTCTACAATATTAGCTTTTGAACGTAAAAACCAAGACATATTTTCCTCAATGAAATTAATTTACTTTTTAGAATATCTTAACAATTATAAAACTAAATTGTTGTTACTTTATTGGATTTTTTGAATGCTATATTAATATCCTGCAAAACCATTTCGGCAGTTTCTAAATCAATATCAGGTATAGTGGCATCATTCAATCCACCCGATGCAGCAGTGTCTATGTGAATAGTTGCAAGGTTCAGACGTCGCTGAAAAATGGTAGATACAATATGAAGAGTTTGAATTTTTTCCGCAGGGATTACATTCACTTTTTGGTTCCATACACCTTGTCGAACAAATATCAGATTATCGCTTATTTCATAACCACGATGCCTCCACCTGAGAATGGCGAAATAGTATAACAATGGTAAGATTGCAAGAGTAATCAAGCCATAAACTTCAAATATCCAAAGTGAAGAAACAAATACCGGAATCGACAAAATGAAATACAGTACAAATGCCCTACGTATTGACTTCTCGGAAATACTTTTGAAAGTTTCAGGCAAATTTACCGGATAAATTTGTTGGGCTATTTGATTAAGAACCGACCTTTTGGCAAGCGGTACTGCAGCTGGTGATGACTTCATTGTTATATCGTAACCTGCTGTATGCAATATCATAGTAAAGAAATCGAACTTTTTCTTGACAGGATTGGTACTTATTGTTATTTGCTGAAGTTTCTTAAGTGGGATGGTTATTGAATATCTGGACAGCATCCCGTAAGATGCAAATAGTTTGTTGCCATCCTTAACTATCTTAAAACCATAAAATTGTACGAAAGTCCATATTATGTCTATTAGCCAAGATATGATTACAGAGAAAAGCACAAACACTAAAATCAATGGAATCAAATAGATAATCGGAAGCTCAAAGAATGAAGTAAAAGTATCGTCAAGATAACTGAATACTTTTTCCTGTAAAAATTGAAACTGGCTAAGATATGACATTGCCCATGCGCCATAAACCAAAAATAGTGGTCTTAGCCGAATCATACCATAAACAAAAACATCTCGGTTAGTCATTTTCAATAAAGTATTGCCATGTTCAGTTGAATTAAATGATTCTGATGATTTCGAAGGTACTTTGAATTCGGCTTCAGAGAATTCTGTATTTGACAGGTTATGCTGGTAAGTACGAATAATTCTGTTAATCTCATCAGCATCTTTAAGCTTCACAAATTCCAAAACACCTTCAGCTGATGTATCACCGGCTGTTTCAATTTGTAGCCGTGCTATTCCCAATATTCTTTGTATTAAATCCTGTTTAACATTTAAATTCTGAACTCTCTCGATTGGAATTGTTCTTTGTTTTTTTGCAAGTATGCCCGATTTGATAATTATCTCTTTGTCTGATATCATGAATGTAAAATAATACCATCTTAAAATGGCAGCAGGTATAATAACCATTCCTACCAGCAAAAAAATTCCGATATAAATAAGTTCTTCTGTTTGCCTTTGGTAAATACCTAAATAAAAAGTAATTAACAGATATGGAAGATTTCTTATCAATCCGTATAGTAAGGTCAGGGGATGCAGTCTTCGAAAGTGATTGTAATCCTCGTAAAGAATCGTCATAGAGCATCCTCAGTGGTGACATTCTTTAGTTTGTCTCTAAGGTCTTCGGCATAATCAATAGGTAATCCGGGTATTACAACATCAGCACCACGTGTACCGGCTGTATAAATAACGAGCTTGCCTAAATGAGCCAATCTTTCCAAAATACTTTGTTGAACATCCAAATGTTGTATTCTTCTATATGGGGCAGTAGTTTTGACGCGAGTAAGAATTCCCCGCTCCAAATAAATTTCATCTTCTCTAACCTCAAATTTCCAGAATTTGTATTTTAAAAAAGGTAATATTAATGCTAACAAAACACCCGTTGCAAATACAATAATTGTAAAAATGCCTTTGCTGAATATCCAATTGCTTAAATTTCCGGGTATTATAAAAAATTCCAAAAAAGCTACTACCACCGTATAAAATATGAATTGCAAGAATATTCCAACTCCCCAAATTCCTTTTATTGAAGGGTCTAAACTATACATATAATTTTTGTTAAAGTAAGAAAAATGAATTAAACGAATAGTCATAACTAAAATTACTTTTTCTTTCAGTAATTTTAATTTGATATTAAGTGCTAATTCAATTTATTTTTAAATAAGATAATACAAACATCAATTTTTTTTTGTTACATTTGAGAAATAACATTTTGTAAATTTCTAAAAAGAAATTCATCATGGAAATATCAATAATATTCCCCAATCAAATATTGGAATACAATCCTGCCGCTAAAGGCGACAGAAAGATAATTCTGTACGAAGCCCCCATATTTTTTAAAGAACTGAACTTTCACAAGCAGAAGCTGATGCTTCAGAGAGCTTCGATGAGGTTTTATGAAGATTATCTCAAGAAGTACGGTTGTGATGTAGAATATGTTGAGTTTCATCAGTTTGATAAAATGAAGGATTTCTTTGCTGACTTGCACAAAAGAGGTGTTAAGAAAATTCATCATGTCGAAACAACCGATTTCCTTTTGGAAACACGAATTTACAGATATTGCAGAGAAAACAAAATTGAGCAGACAGTATATCCTACATCAAATTTTATTCTAAAAGAAAAAGAGTTGGAAGAACTATTTCCTAAAAATAAATATATGATGAATGACTTTTACATCAAGTTACGTAAAAAATATAATATTTTGATGGAAGACGGGTCAAAACCTGTAGGTGGTAAATGGAGCTATGATGCCGAAAATCGTAAAAAAATTCCTTCAGATACCCAACTGCCTCATATTAACTTTCCTGTTTGGAATCTTTATGTTGTTGAAGCCGAAAACTACATAAAAAAATATTTCCCTGATAATTATGGAACAACAAAAGACTTTTGCTATCCTGTTACATTCAAAGAAGCAATTGATTTCCTTGATGACTTTTTAATACACAGACTAAAATACTTCGGAGCATATCAAGACGCAATTTTATCCGAAGAGACATTTTTGTTCCATTCAATAATCTCTCCTGCAATGAACGCAGGCCTTTTATCACCGGAGTATGTAATAAACCGCACCCTGGATTTCCATCAGGATTATGATTACCCACTTAATTCATTGGAAGGTTTTATCAGACAAATACTCGGTTGGCGCGAGTATATAAGAGCCGGTTATATATTGGAAGGTTCGAAAATAAGAACAAAGAATTTCTGGAAATTTGAGCGTCAAATGCCAATATCTTTCTGGAGTGGAACTACAGGTATTAAACCCGTAGATGATTCAATCAAAAAAGTAATTAAGTATGGTTGGTGTCACCATATCGAGCGATTAATGATATTAGGTAATTTCATGATGTTATGCGAAATTGCCCCCGATGATGTGTATAATTGGTTTATGGAGCTATTTGTTGACTCATACGATTGGGTGATGGTACCAAATGTGTATGGTATGAGTCAGAATGCCGATGGTGGAATGATAGCTACAAAGCCATATATATCAGGCTCGAATTATATACTCAAAATGAGCAACTACAAAAAAGATGACTGGTGTGATATTTGGGATGCTCTCTACTGGAGATTTGTACTGGTTCACAGAGATCAATTAGCCAAAAATCCAAGAATGAAACTGATAGTTCATCAGGCAGACAACATGGACAAAGCAAAAGCAGATGAATATATAGACAAAGCCGGTAAGTACTTGTCAAACCTTTAAGTAAACCATGAATAGTGACAGTTTAATAGCTTCAGTATTGCTTGTATCAGTAGCTGCACAGCTTGCAACTGCCATTGTCGCATTTACATTATTCAAAGTAACCAATCACCGATACTTTTGGGTAATAATTTCATTTGCATTAGCGTTGATGTCAATCCGAAGAATTATTCCCTTATTTAATATAATGTCGGGTGAAGAGCATTTTACGAGTTTTAGTAATGAAGTCATAGGTTTATTTATTTCAATACTTATGTTGGTAGGTGTGATTGGAATTCGTAAGATATTTATTGACAAAGTCAAGCAACAAATTGAACTTATAAAAGCTAAAGAGTTGATCGAAGAAAGTGATAACACCAAGAATAAGCTTTTCTCAGTTATTTCTCATGACTTAAGAAGTCCTTACAATGCTCTGCTCGGATTTTCCAACCTTCTTTTAGACGATGTAAAACAAAGCAAGTATGACCAGGTAAGCTTGTATGCAGAGAATATAAATAATGCAGCCCGAAATTCATTTAACCTGTTAAATAACTTATTAAATTATTCAAGATTTAAACTGGGCAGATTGGAATACTATCCACAGGCAAAACTGCTTAAAGATATAGTAGATAGTGTGATTATATCTGAGAATTTATCTATTCACAACAAAAATCAGAGAATTATTATTGGCATTCCCGATAATTTCGAAGTTTTTGCAGATGAATTCATGCTCGAAACAATCATTAGAAATATTATATCAAATGCGATCAAATTTACACCTAATGATGGAGAAATCGAAGTTGGCTGCGAAAAGACCGATGATTATTCGATTATTATTATAAATGACCATGGAGTAGGAATGGACAAATCAGAAATTGACAATATTTTTGATTCAAATAATTACCATACTAAATCAGGCACAAATAAAGAAAAAGGCTCCGGATTGGGGCTTAAGATTGTAAAAGAATTTGTAGATATTCACAATGGCAGTCTCTTGATTGATAGTAAATTAGGCGAAGGCACCAAGTTCGGTGTTTTATTACCAAATGCTTAGAATATTCAAATCATTTATAAATATATTGCTCAATTATACCTTGAATATTCTCAGGAACTTTTCTCAAAAAATCATAACCGCTCGAAAACTCAATATTATCAACGGATGTAGCAAACTCCTCCCATTTTTTATTTCTTATTCCTTCAATATTAGGCATCATTACGCTATAAATGATTGTATTGTAATTCACACATTCGAGCCCTTCTCCCTTTTCTAAAACAACAACAATCTTATAACAGCTATCAGGCACTTTTATTCCACTTGAAAGAAACCTTTCGGATTTATATACTGCGCCTGCGTAAATATATAGTTCCTTATTACTTTTCTCAGCCAATTCTTCGACGAATCTCTCGAAATCCAGCCACACACCTCGGTTAAGATCAGCAGTCTGAGGAATTATATTTGACATAAAAAATGTTGACTTATTATTCTCTTGAGTATTGGTTCTATCATGAGACCTTACAAGATGACCTCTGTCAAAATTTGTATTTGTATAGTCGTCGTGTGCTACTTTTTTGATTGAATCAGGCAAATATGAATCTGTGATAAATTTGCCGCTGTAACGACCGGATTTTCCAATCCAATTTGAATTTAAGTTCCATGCAGCCCAGTTTGTTGTTTTAATAGTGTGATTATAACTTACTGTAAACTGGCTTCTGTGAATAATCAAATCATCTGATGAATCTTTATCCACAGGTATGCCTAATGCGATATTTATTTTATATGAATCAGTACTATCAAGGATAATTACATTGGAGAATGCGGATTCTCTTGCAATTAAAACGGCAAGAAAAACATAAATAAATATCTTCAGATAAATCATTTTACTAATTTGGAAATCTGTTTAAACTTATCAGTACCTGATACTCTCGTCAGCTCAAAAAGTAAAGATTCAACAGTAGTGATTATTGCACCTTCTTCATTAGCTCTTTTGACAGCAATTCTTTTATCATTCAAATTGCGCGATGATACACAGTCCTCGACCAGAATTGGCGTATATCCGGCTGCGATCGCATCAATTACAGTCTGCAGAACGCATACATGAGATTCAATTCCAAATACAATCAAATTGCTTTTTGCTAATCCCATAAAAGCAGCCTGAAAATCTACATTATCTATACAGCTGAATTCAGCTTTTTCGATATAACTGAAGTCTTCAAAAAGCTCTTTAAGGCTTTCAATTGTGTCTCCAATGCCTTTTGAATATTGTTGAGTAATCAGTATTGGAATATCTAAAATTTGTAAGCCTCTAACCAGTTTAATTATATTCTTTTCAAGATTCTGATTATCTGAAATATATGGAAATAGCTTTGATTGGACATCAATCATCACAGCAGCAGTTTTATCAGCTAAAATTCTCATTTTATTCTATCCTTTGATTTTATGTTAACTTTTTTTATTTATAAATTAATGAGCAAGTGCTAAAGTAGCAATACCAACTTTTTTTGCTCCTGACTCTATAAGCTTAGCGGCAGCTGAATTAAGAGTCGAACCTGTCGTAAGTACATCATCAATCAGCAAAATACTCTTATTTGTAATATTCTGATTTTTCTTAACTTCGAATACATCGGTCATATTCTTTTTTCTATCGCTTTTATTTAGTTTTGTTTGTGTAACTGTATATTTTTTTCTAATCAAAATATCGTCAGAAAAAATAAGTCCACTTTTTCTACAAAGTCCTTTTGCAATCAGGTCTGACTGATTGAAACCCCTTTCTCGCTTTTTGGCAAAATGTATTGGAATAGGTACAATATAGTCATAGTAAATCATTTTGTCATATATTAATCTGTTTGCAAGCATCTCACCGAGTTCTAAACCTAAAGATTTAAACTTATTATACTTTATAGCATGAATTATTTCAATATAACCCTCATTTTTTTCAATATTCATAAGTGCTGTTGCCTCTGACACATAACATACTTCATTCTCAAAATTCCTATGAAACCTGTTGAGAATAATCTCTTTTTCATCGGCAAAAGGTATATTATCGTAGCATTTGTTACAAATGAAACTGCTGATTGAATTACTAACTTTAAAAAGTGAGTTACAGACCAAACAATGAGGTGGTGCTACAAAATCGAATAAATTTCGCAGCAAAGCCTTATAAATAGAATGTCTGTTTTTGTCAAACATTTAGAATCATAATTATTTTAATTATCAAATGAAAATCTTGTGCTTGGGAAAATAAACAAAACAATGGATGCTAAAAACAAAAGCAAATTCTCTATCAGTTTAGGCAAACCCACTTTTTGAGGATTTGTAGTAGAGCAACCACAATTAATATCAAGTCCCATAGCCATAGCCCAAATCACAGCCAGAATAAACATAAACATTAAAGATGAAGATACTAGAGAACTCGCCTTTACTCTTACTCCCAAAGAAATCAATACGCCAACTATTACCTCTACCCATGGCAGGATCAATGCAAATAGATTTAAAAAAACCTCGGGCAATAATGAATAATTTGCAATTTCGCCTACAAATTTTTCCGGATTTGAAATTTTACCAACACCATACGAGATAAAAATATACCCTACAACTAATCTTAAAATCAGCAAAACATATTGATTTTCAATAATCTTTTTCATAGCACATAATACAGTTTTCTGAATAATGAATTATAAACTAAAAAAAATCAATATTATTTTATCAAATGAATGTAATTTGCTAAAAAATGATTTTTTTTTATTTATCTAAAAATAAGTTAAAATAATTACGTTAATAAATTGATTACTGAGAAATATATTTAATAAAAATACAGAAAAACCAATGGCAAATAAACTAACTTTTGACTTCGAAAAACCAATAATTGACTTAGAGCAAAAAATTGAAGAAATGCGTGTTCTTGGTCAACAAATTGATATTTCCAAAGAAATTAAAGATTTAGAAGGAAAAATTGAAGAACTAAAAGTTGAGATTTACAAAAATCTTACACGTTGGCAAAGAGTACAAATAGCCCGTCATCCCGATAGACCTAACACATTAGACTATATCAATAACTGCTTTACAGATTTTGTAGAATTGCACGGAGACAGAAAGTTTAAAGATGATCCTGCCATTGTAGGTGGATTTGCGAATTTTGAGGGTAAGTCTGTTATGGTTGTCGGGCATCAGAAAGGCAAAGACACTAAATCGAACCTGTACAGAAATTTTGGTATGCCCAACCCCGAAGGATATCGCAAAGCTGCCAGATTATTTGAGTTAGCCGAAAAGTTTAATAAACCAATTATCACATTGCTTGATACACCTGGAGCATTCCCCGGGCTCGAAGCAGAAGAAAGAGGACAAGCTGAAGCCATAGCCGCAAATCTTCTGCTGATGAATAAGCTAAAAGTTCCGATAATTGTTATTGTCATTGGTGAAGGCGCTTCGGGTGGTGCAATTGGTATTGGAGTAGGCGACAGAATTTTAATGCTCGAAAACTCCTGGTATTCAGTTATTTCACCTGAATCATGCTCTTCAATACTTTGGAGAAGTTGGGATTTTAAAGAACAGGCAGCTGAGCAATTACAGTTGACAGCACAAGATTTGCTGAAATTGAAGGTAATTGATGAAATTATCGAAGAGCCCTTAGGCGGAGCTCATCAAAATCCTAAGCAGATGTATGATGTTTTCAGTAAAGTATTGGCTAAAGAACTGCAAACTGTATCCAAAATAAATAAGGAAAAGCTTACAAAGCTTAGACGCGAAAAATTTTATGCAATGGGAATATGGCAGGAATAAAAACTAATCAGCAATTATGTTAAAATTCTTTAGCTCTCAGAAGAAAAGAATTATTGCATCATTGCTAAAATTTGCCAATAATCCTTATGCTAAGACAACAATTTTTATTCATTCAATTGCTGATTCTTCGATATTGCCGATATCGGTTGATATTACATTTGTTCCAATTTCAATTGCATTGCCAAAAAAGTCATTTGTTTTTGCACTATGGGCAACTATAGGTTCTTTGATTGGTGGAATAATTTCTTATTTTATTGGGATGGAGCTAATGTCTGTCTTAGGGCAGGAATTGATAAATATCATCAGCGGACCTGAAGTCTGGGATGAGATGCTTACATCGTTCAGAGGTGATTTAGCTCTTTGGACTCTCGTGGTTGCAGCCATCACTCCACTACCCTATTCATTGGCATGTATGGCAAGCGGTGTGGTTGAGCTCGATTTTACTACTTTTGTGATAATCTCAGTAGCAGGCAGAACCTTTAGATTTTTTCTCATAGCGGCTTTGGTTTACTTGTTCGGGCCTGCAGTGCAGGTATTTCTTGATAAATATACACGCCAGCTGGCAATATTTTTTATAACTGCTTTTATAATAACAATTTCAGCTCTTATTTTTCTTTAGGCCTTACTAAAAAATAATGAATAACTTAGCATATACATTTTTTGATAATTCATCAAACGAAGAGCTCTCCGAGATAAAGATATCCGGTGCAAGAGAGCACAATCTTAAAAATATTTCGCTGGATATTCCCCGAGATAAATTCGTTGTAATTACCGGATTATCCGGTTCAGGAAAGTCTTCTTTAGCTTTCGACACTTTATATGCCGAAGGACAGAGAAGATATGTGGAATGTCTCTCCCCTTATGCAAAACAATTTTTAGGAATAATGAAAAAACCAGATGTTGATGTTATTGAAGGATTATCCCCTGCAATTTCGATTGAACAGAAATCTGTCAGTCATAATCCAAGGTCAACAGTAGGAACTACCACAGAGGTTTATGATTATCTGAGGTTATTATTCTCAAAGATTGGAACACAGTATTGTACAGAATGTAATATTCCTGTGATAAAGAAGAATTTAGATGAAATAATCAATGAAATAAAAAGCACATTTTCTGGTAAGGAAATACTGGTTTTGGCACCTATAGTAAAGGGTAGGAAAGGACAATACAAAGAGTTAATCAACAATTTGATGGGTCAGGGATTTACCAGAATCCGATTAGACGGAAAAATTGTCAAATTATCCGAGAATCTAACTATTGAAAGGTATAGCATACATGATATAGAGCTGGTAGTTGATAAGATATTCGTTTCGGAGAATTCCGAGAAAAGACTCAGAGACTCTGTTTCCCTGTCAATAGCAAAATCAGATGGTGTTGTAATGATTCTCGAAGATGATACCAACGATTCGAAATACTCACTTTTCTCTGTAAACAACTCTTGTCCGGGTTGCGGTAAATCTTATGATGCTCCTGCTCCTAACTCATTTTCCTTCAACAGTCCTTACGGTGCCTGTCAAAAATGCCAGGGAATAGGTGAAATTGAGGATTTTGGGATTGAAAACTTACTTAAAAATCCAGAACTCAGTATTATTGACGGAGCTGTTCCTGCAATGCTTGACCCATTAATTGCAAAAGAATTTACATACTTCGTAGAGCTATGCAACGAATTGGAATTAGCTGTTGATATACCGGTAAATAAACTGAGCCCTAACCAGTTCGAGGAATTATTTGACGGTAAAAAGGAATTTGACTTAGCAAAAATTAAAAAGTCCAACATATATATTAAAGCAAATCAATTCGACTATTTCAGAGGAGTTCGTGGATTTTTCAGATTCTTGCTAAAAGCAGTTGGAGAGAATAACAAAATTAACTTCGCTTCTGAATTCAACAGTTTGATTACATGCCCTGACTGCAAGGGCCAAAGATTACGCAAAGAATCGCTATTCATTAAAATTCAGGACTACAACATCACAGATTTGTGCAATCTGAATATTATTCACCTGGTGTCGGAATGTAGTGCAATTGAACAAAATTTTACTGATCGTCAAAAGGCAATAGCATTTACAATTATTCAAGAAATTACAACTCGATCACAATTTCTGATTAATGTCGGGCTTAGTTATTTATCTTTAAATAGAAGTGTCCGAACTCTATCAGGAGGGGAGTCGCAGAGAATCAGACTTGCATCACAGATTGGCTCACAGCTCGTCGGAGTTATGTATGTACTCGACGAACCAAGCATAGGTCTTCATCAGCACGACAACATTAAACTTATTGACTCACTAAAGCATCTGCGTGATTTGGGTAATACCGTAATTGTAGTTGAGCACGACAAACAAATGATTGAAATGTCTGACTACCTTATTGACATAGGTCCGGGTGCCGGAATCCATGGGGGCGAAATTATACTCACAGGCAATCCTGTTGATATAATTAACCGTAAAGATATGTATCTTGGTTACAGAAATTCCGTAACCGCACAATATTTGACAGGTGAAAAATCAATTAACATCCCAAATACAAGAAGGACAGGCAATGGAAATTTCATTGAATTGAATGGAGCAAAAGGCAATAATCTAAAAAAAGTTGACCTAAAACTGCCCCTTGGTTTGTTTGTCTGCATTACGGGTATGAGCGGCTCTGGCAAGAGCAGTCTTATCAATGATACTCTTTATCCTATTCTGTCGCGTCATTTCAACCGGAAGTCCACACTTGTACCACTGCCTTACAATTCAGTCAGTGGGCTCGAACATATTGATAAAATAATTGAGATTGACCAACAGCCAATAGGCAGGACCCCCCGCTCAAATCCTGCTACATATACAGGGATTTTTACTCTTATCAGAGACTTTTTTGCTATGCTGCCTGAGTCTAAAATTCGTGGCTACAAGTCCGGTAGATTCTCATTTAATGTGGAGGGCGGAAGATGTGCAGAATGTCAGGGTGCAGGAATCAAAAAAATTGAGATGAATTTTCTTCCTGATGTTTATGTTACTTGCGACGAGTGTAACGGAAAGCGATATAACACAGAAACACTGATGGTAAAATACAGAGACCATTCAATTGCTGATGTGCTTGATATGACCGTTGAGGAAGCAAATGAATTCTTCAAAGATATTCCCAAACTAAAGAAAAAAATTTCCACATTATTCGAAGTAGGATTGGGATACATCACTCTCGGGCAGCAGGCACCCACTTTATCAGGCGGCGAAGCACAAAGGGTAAAACTCGCTACAGAATTATCTAAAGTTAGTACAGGAAAAACTCTTTACTTGCTGGACGAACCCACTACCGGTCTGCACTTCGAAGATGTGAACGTACTGCTAAAATTGCTTGACAAACTGGTTGACAAAGGCAATACTGTGGTAGTAATTGAGCATAATTTAGATGTTATTAAATGTGCAGACTATATAATTGACTTAGGTCCCGAAGGCGGAGCCGAAGGTGGCAAAATTGTTGCTCAAGGGACACCTGAAAAAATTGTTAAATCCAGATTGAGTACTACAGGTAAATACCTTAAGCAAGAACTGGCTGTTAGGAATATGTCAAAAAGTTAGTTATTGACGGAATGTTTATTTTTGTGTAAAATAAATGCAAAAGAACTTAATTAAATATTAATATTTTGATTTGAAACTCTTTTTAATTTGGCAATAACAACTGGTAAAATACACATTGCGTTTTTTTTTATCGTTGAAATAATTAAAAATAATATGTTAATTTAATATTGGAAATGAACAATGAAAAAGTTGACTTTCCTTCTTACTGCTATCTTAATTTTAGCACCTGCATCATTCCTTCATTCACTATCATTAAATGATTCTGCCGCTACAAATCTAGTAAAAGAATTTCAGGGAAAAACTGAAAATTGGAGGATTGCTTATAACAGCAAAAATGCCCAAAATCTTATTCAATTCTATACCGAAGATGCTGTTTATGTTTCATCACATGTAGCCGGACTTGAAGCAAAAGGCAGAGATAAATTAATATCCAACTTCCAGAATGGGATGAAAATAGGTGGATTTATAGATTCCATCGAAATACTTAAAATAGACATTTCCGGTGATATAGCTACTTTGCTCTGCAAATATAAAGCCACGAATAATGGCGTAACTGTGATTGGCAGAAACTTATTAGTAATAAAAAATATTAATGGAAATTGGCTCATTTCAATTCACATGACAGTTGTATAATTTTTTAGTGAGCAAAGCAATTCATTCTGCCATATTGAAATTTACTTCGTTAATTTAGCCAATTTAAGCAATATACATGTATATTTTATTGATTTTTTTTTGCTAATTTTGTAAAGTCATTTATTGAGATATTGTAAATAAGTAAGATAAATTTTAGATAATGAAAGGGTATGAATAATCGTGACTTAATTATTATTCATAGACAGAATTATACAATGAGGCATACAAACCCATCCATAGAGCGTCAGGAATGGCCCTTCAAGACAGACATCCACAAATGGTATGTTCGTCGTCTTGGGTCAGGACCGTATTATCATGCATTCCCGGTGTACAAGGGTGTATGGAAAACCATGCACCCGGTTTGGCTCCCCGTTTTTATTATTTGCTGTAATTAAAGGAGATGAATTCTTGTTTTGCCTTATGACAATTGACTATGACTTATTGATTTAAGAAATGACCTGATGCATTCCTGTCTAAATGACAGGCTGTAATTTTTAATTTATCTTATACGGAGGTTTCATTATGGAACGCAAAATGTTTTTAATTGTGGCGGCTTTGGTGCTGCTTTTTGTTCAATCTGCTTTTGCTCAAAGTGAGGAGCTAAGCGACACTGTATGGACTAAGTTTACTTATCCAAATGCAGTAAATGCTGTAAAATTCACTCCCGACGGCAAATATCTTGCTTCAGGTGGGGATGACGGAGTACCAAGATTATGGGATGCTGAAACGGGAGCACTAATAAGGGAATTTCAGGGGAATGACTGTAAAATATGGTCACTTGATATTAATAATTCAGGTGAATTAATTGCTGTGGTTAATGATTCATCAATTATTACTATTTGGAATGTTAATTCCGGTGAAATTTTAAAAGTAATTGACTATTATGGAAATAGCAATAAACTGAGGGGGCTTGATTTAAAGTTTTCTAATAATGGGATATATTTAGCTGCAATACTTGCAAAATACGGACTAAATTCTATTGAAAGAGATATCATTCTATGGAATACACATAATTGGGAAATAAAATCTCAATTAATGGACGTTGCTGTACCAATTTCATTAATGTTTTCACCAGATGACTCAAAGATTGCTGTTTCTGATATTGTTTTAGGAGATGAAAAAATAGTTGTTGCGATTTTGAATGTTCCAAGTTTATCCCATATTGCTTACTCTGGTGAATCTAAAAATGCCATTATAGATTTAGCTTTCTCCCCAAACAACGAATACCTCGCCGGTGCACTCGAGTCTTCTCCCAACAAAATCTGGAATACTTCCGACTGGAAATTGTTACGTAATCTCGGAATTGGCACTGATGCAAGAGCCGTTGCATTTTCTCCCGATAGCAAATATGTTGTCACCGGGTATATAGTTGGAGGAATTGATTTAGCAAGATTATTTATTTTTGATAAAGAATCGGGAATAGTACAATATTCGTATTTGTTGGATTATTTTAAAGATTCGTTATTTAAAAAAAATGGATTGTTAGCTTATTCTATTGATATAAATAAAACAGCCGAAAAAATCGCAGTCGGTACCGGAGCGGGAATATGTATGCTCAACGCCAAATGGAATCCGACATCAGTACAGGACAATCCGGTGCAAATATTTGAGCCGATTGTATTTCCAAACCCGACAAACAGCACAGCAAATATAAGATTTGACCTGCTTAATTCAGCGTCAATTAATATTCAGATTTATGATATTAATTCCCGTTTAATAGCTCATATTTTTGATGGTTATCTTGATGCCGGAAACCACAATTTTGAGTGGAACACAGCACAAACACCATCCGGCTCCTATTTTGCACGAATTACAACAAACGGCATAGTTTCTTCAATTCAAATAATCGTAAATAAGTGAGGTGGAAAATGAAAACGCTATTAATATCAGTAATTCTTATTGTTTCGTTTGTCGCTTGTTTATTTTCGCAGAATGTAGAGCCGGAAGCAATGTATTTTTCGATACCACGCTCAAGTGGAACCAATATTCAGCAATTTGATATAAACGACCCGGAATACATAATGAATAAATTCACACTGACATGGCAGTGGAATAATTCACCAAAACTGACAAGAGCATTGAAAATGAATTGCTCTCAGGGACATGAGCCAAGTTGGGGTGCTGATTCTTTAAGACCGAATGATACAGGACGTGAAGTTGAGTATATTTGGCAACCAGTAGAGTTTTCTGGAACTCCACATCCGCTATATTATTCAAAATCCTTCACTTACAAGCCGACGTTTACAGTTGACCCTGATAACTTTTCTCCGAATGCAAACGATGCAGAGAAGAACATCTGGGGATTCAAAAACCGCAATATCACAAATCCGCTTATTATTAATAACCGTCTCCGGCTTTCACGTCTTACTCAGTGCACTAATCCGGTACTTACAAATCCCTGGAGAAGTGATAATTTTTATACAAAAGTAGGTCAGACTCAAGAAGCCATTGACACTAATATCAACGGCAAATACTGGCGAGTATCTATTAATCTGCGAAGAGCAAGCTTCAGTTCAATGAATGATACATCAGACAATGCACCTGTATTGTCAATTGTAATACCGTATTATATGACTTCAGGCAGTACTATTTCAAACGGTAAAATACAGTTTAATACTGTACCAAATCCGGGAAACCGTTCTGAAATGCAATATCAATATTCAGTTGGCAGCAATAATTATGTGGTTAGTCGCGGCTTTGAACTCGGTACCGTTTCAACACCTACTGACAGTCTTATAATAACCAGAAATATGCTGCCTAATTCAACAGATTCAATCGGACCAGATATTACAATTTCATTCAGCTTTATAGCATCAGACCCAGCAATAAACAATCCTCTGTTTAAATCTAATGCAGACGATAAAACAATTAATCGAATAGATTCTATAGGACTTGATGTTCATTACCATAAAACCTGCGATATACATCTGAACTATATCCGCATTGGTAACCCAATGAGCCACAAGCTATGGAAAGGCGAACTTGACCCTTTGTTCCATAGCAAAATCCAGACAGGAATAAATATAATAAAGGACAAGGGTTATAAGCTTGTCAGATTTTATGGCCGTGATGAAATTGATGAACATTACGAATTATGGGATGCGATGAGATATTTCAATAAATTGGTAGGTGGTCTGGCATTGGGGTGGTCAATAAAACAAACAATGAAATGTATTTTTAAAAATAGTGTCTGCATAAAAAAAGTCTTTACAAATCTACGACTTATAAAGACTTTTGTGATCCCAAGGGGATTCGAACCCCTACTGCCAGCGTGAAAGGCTGGTGACCTAACCGTTAGTCTATGGGACCTTCGCGTTAAAAAAGAATACAAAAATAATACTTTTTTTAATTCTGTGCAAGAAAAAAATAGAAAAACCTAAAATTGTTTCAAAACTCTCATATCATTATCATATAAATATCTAATGTCATCAATACCGGTTTTGAGCATGGTTATTCTTTCAATACCAAATCCAAAGGCATAACCGCTGTATTCTTCTGGGTCAATTCCGCAAGCTATCAGAACGTTTGGATGTACCATACCACAACCAGCTATCTCGAGCCATCCTGTATATTTACATACTCTGCAGCCCTTACCCTGGCAAAGGTAACAAGTGATGTCAACTTCTGCACTTGGCTCAGTAAATGGGAAATAGGATGGTCTAAATCTGAACTTAAGGTTTTCTCCATACATTTTTTTTGCAAATGCAATCATAGTCGCTTTAAGCTCTGCAAAGCTGACATTTTTATCTATATAAATCCCGTCAATCTGATGGAACTCAGCAAGTGCACGGGCACTGATTGCCTCATTTCTATAAACACGTCCGGGCATAATTGATCTGATAGGAGGTTTTTGTGATTGCATAATTCTGACTTGTACCGGTGTAGTATGGGTTCTTAGCAATAATTCATCATCGGAATCAACAAAAAAAGTGTCCTGCATATCACGTGCCGGGTGGTCAGGTGCAAAATTCAATGCATCAAAATTATGGAAACCATCTTCGATATCCGGTCCCTCTGCTACAGTGAATCCCATTCCTTCAAAGATTTTTACAAATTCTTCAATTGTTTTCAGCACAGGATGGTAAGTACCTTTGTAATCTGTTCTACCGGGCAATGTCAAGTCAATATCAGATGAAGAATCTTTTTTTAACTCAAGTTCTTCTTTAATTCTTTTATATTCAGATTCTGCAAATTTACTTAATAAATTGAGCTCTTTACCTATAAGTGGTTTCTCTGAATTTGGAAGTTCTTTCAACCTGTCAAAAAGATTCTGAATGGCACCTTTTTTTACCAAAAATTGCAATCTGAAGTTTTCCAAAGATATCATATCTTTGACTTCGGCAAGTAAATTTTCAACTTCTTCTTTAACTGATTTTATTTCATCTAACATTTTTTTACTTTGGATTTTGAGCAAATTTAAATATAATGATTTTATCTATTATATGGTACGAAAAAAATATAATTATTCATGTTAGTATTATTTTGTTATCTAAACAAAAAGTGTTATTTTTGTAATCTTGTAATATTAGTAATCGAATTTTTAGGATTATTTAAAATGGCTAAGAAAGAACAAAGAATTATAATTACTGTAGAGTGTACTGAAGCAAAAGCTGAAGGTAAGCCACCATCAAGATATTCTACAACAAAAAATAAACAAAACACACCAAGCCGTCTTGAAATCAAAAAATACAATCCTTTTTTGAGACGTCATACTTTGCATAAAGAAATTAAATAATTTAATTTTTATACAAATTTTTTATTACGGGGATATTAAACTTTTGATATCCCCTAATTTTGTTTTATCAATATAACTTTTTTAATTATTGTTCTATCATCAAAATTTATTCTTAGAAAGTAGATTCCGGAAGGTAAACTATCATCAATCCCGTCAATTATCTTAATGCTTGCTATGTTATATTCAATTTGAATTTCATTTGCAGAATATTTTCTGATTAATCTACCGCTAAAATCATATAATTGCATATCATCAAACAATCCGATGTGTTGAAAATCAAAAGCAATATTGATGATGTCAAATGCCGGATTAGGAAAAACTCGGATGTATTCATTATCATTCAATTTAGGGCTAAAAACAGGATTAGATATTTTACCTGTAGATAAGTTGTAGTAAGAGCCTGATGCAGTAGTTTGCCTTATTTGACGTCTGACCATGTAGTAATTGACACCAGGCATTGGAAGTGAATCTTTGAAATTCATACTATCTGTGAAATTATCGCTTAGCAACGAGTATTTACCATGCTTCGAGTTTGATCGGTAAATGTTGTATACATCGTTTACATTTTTAGATGAATCATTCCACTCCACTTCAATAATGCCATTGTTATTAACAGCAATTACAGTGTCAACTGATGATGGATAATGAGAACGTAAAGAAGGGTCTCCCAAAAGTGAAATATGGTTGAACCGTCTGGCAAAAGGGCTATTAGCTAAATAAATGTCTGCTCTGGAATTTTGAGATAACAAAGCAGAATATCCAATATTATATCCTAATCCTAAATGGTGCAAAAACCAATATGGCCTGCCTGCCCACATTGTTGCCAATCCAAGTGGTTCTGACGCCAGTGATGCCCTGAGCACATTATCTTCAGAGTCCCAATCACCGTTGTACGAGCCAAATAGCAATGTAAATGCAACTCCGTACTTAACTGAATCTAAATCATCTGTATAGAGTGATTGAGACACAGAGTTATAACTCCCTGCACCACAGGCATAAGCGAATAAGTAATTCTTATTCCTTGAAGCATATCTTAAATGTTCAGTCGATATATTGTTGAATGACAATAATGAGCTAAAATTCATCCAACCGTTAGCAGCAAATCCTTCTTTATAATCTAATCCAAAGTAATCATTGATTATTGCACTATCTTTAATCTCAATTTTATGATTTCTGAATTTATCATTTTTGCTTAAATAGTTTTTAAGTAAATCAATTTCTGATTTCTTTATACTATTCAACTTAAAAAAATCAACCCTTCCTGTTTGCAACTTAGCATCAGCAGGAATAATAAGCTGATCAAATTTTCCATCACTGGGAAGGTTATTAATTCTTGGATTGTTTGACTTAATGTTATTGATCGTATCAGTCCATTTTCCTTCAAATATTGAATAAAATATATCTGTGGGCCAAGCTCCATCATGGTCAGGAGAATGACCGTCCACAGCAAAACTTCCTGAGTAGGGAACAGGCACCCTGCCAATTAGTAATAATGATTTTAGTTCTTTGTCAGATTTATATACATCATCAATTTTGTTTTTGAGAGTTATTACTTTTTCTGAGTCAAATACTTCAGCTCTTGGAGATAAGATCAATTTTGGAACCCATCCATCGCCAATTAGATTGTCTTTAAGTATTTCAATTTCATTTGTCAGACTATCATAAACATTCTCATCTACAACAATCAGTATGCTGCCTCGGTAATGAACCGGTTTTATATTCATACCTGCAAGAATATATCCGTATGCCCAATAATTCCAAGCATCTCTCTCAATCATATATTCCGTTTCTTTGCCATCAATATAATCGAGTTCAATATGATTGATTTTTCCTGAAATTTCGTATTTATAATTACCAAAAGCAGTATCTTTGATACTTTTTGAATAGATTCTGTACTTATAGGTATTTGTATCTGTTTCCCACGATAGTATCAACTTCTTTTCGGTTGTATCATAACGAGTATTGATTAGGACTCCGTAGTCTTTAACAGAATTTGGTTTATTCTGTGAATATATATTGACAGTGAATAGTATCGCAATGATTATATATGTGATTTTCAAATGATAAACTTTTTTATGGTATTTGATAAAAAATATTTTCAACGCTGCACAAAGTTAATTATTTTCTAAATTGTTAATAATAATTCTTTATTAATTTTAGGAATTTGACTAAATTCGTAATCTATTTTTTTGTTTAATCTAATATTTATTTTTAGAACACTATGGAACTAACATACACAAACTACTTAAAGGTAGAAGAACTCATTAATCTACAGGAATTGAAGTCCAGTCCTCAAGAGCATGATGAGATGCTTTTTATAATTATTCATCAGGCTTATGAGCTTTGGTTTAAACAAATTCTTCACGAAGCCCAAGAGCTTGTAAATAGATTACGAAGTAATAAAATTACAGATGCACAGAAAACTTTGAAAAGAATGATTACAATTATGAAAGTACTTGTTCATCAGGTTGATATTCTTGAAACAATGACACCTTTGGAGTTTCTTAAATTCAGAAACTACCTTGATTCTGCTTCAGGATTTCAATCAACTCAGTTTAGGGAGCTTGAGTTTCTGTTAGGTATGAAAAACTCAACTGCACTTCAGCGTACTGATGCTGATTCTTTACAAAGAGCGAAGTTAGAAGAAAGGTTCGCATCACCAACTTTGTGGGATGAGTTTGTTAAATATCTTAATTCAAATTCATTTGATATCCCTGATGAATATCTAAATAGAGATTTTACTAAAAAAATTGAACCTAATGATAAGTTACAAGAGATATTGATTGATATTTATAAAAATTCACCGATAATTGCGCAGTTTTGTGAGCTTTTACTTGATTTTGATGAAGGCCTACAGGAATGGCGTTACAGACACGTGCAAATGGTTCAAAGAACTATCGGGAATAAAAGTGGTACAGGAGGTTCTTCGGGCGCTGATTATCTTAAATCCACATTATTCAGGCAAGCATTTCCTGATTTATGGATTATTAGGGCGGAGTTCTCGATATGAGTTATGGAATAAATTCTGAAGAGCTTGCAGAATACTATTCTGACTTTAAAGTCAGCGAACGCATCTTGTTGACTGGTCATTCACATCAAGCGTGGCCGAATATTGCAAAAAAAGGGATAATTCGATCATGGCAAGATGCAGCTGAACTAGCAGATCTGAAGTGGGGCAGAGCATTCGAAAAAGCTGACAGGGTGAGGGCAGGATTTAAAATGTTGATGAATGACGATGATGGTTTAATAGCTCTTGCATCAAACACGCACGAGCTTATCATAAAATTTTTATCGGCTCTGGATTTAAAAAATAGATCAAAAATTATTACTACAGATATGGAATTCCATACTGTCAGAAGGCAATTGGACCGACTTGGTGAAGAAAATATTGAAATCGTAAGAATTTCATCTTCTCCTATTGAAGATATTGCTGATAGGATAATAAAAGAAATAGATGACAAAACTTCCTGTGTGATATTATCGAAATGTTTTTACAAGAATGGAAGAATTGTCAAAAATTTGGGTACTATTGAAAAAGAATGTCTTAGAATGGGGGCATTGCTTTTGGTTGATTTGTATCATGTAATGAATGTGTTGGAATTTGATATAAAAATTGAAGGATTGACAAATTCATTTTTAGTGGGTGGGGGATATAAGTACTGCCAATTAGGAGAAGGGAACTGCTTTTTAAGAATACCTCATGATATCCGGCTCAGGCCTATTATTACAGGATGGTTTAGCGAGTTTAACAAGTTGGCAGAAACCAAAAAAGCAGGTGAAGTGCCTTATGGCGAAGGACATTTCAGGTTTGCAGGTTCCACTTATGATCCTGTATCAAATTACAGAGCTGCAGAAGTGTTTGATTTCTTTGCGGAAAATGAACTGACCGTTGGTAAATTAAGAGAAAAGAACCTCTCTCAAATTAAATTACTCGCAAAGCTTTTTGATGCCTATGATTTTAATCCTAACATTATTAGAAAAGAAAATAATGACGACCTAAGCCTGAGTGGTGGCTTTTTTGTATTGATAACTGAATATTCCTCACAAATAAATCTTGAATTATTCAAAAGAAATATCTTTTCTGATTTCAGAGAAAACCATCTGAGATTTGGTCCTGCTCCCTACGTAACAGATGAACAGCTAACTTTTGCTATGAGTGAATTAAATGAAATTATAAAGATTATTGGAAAATAAAAAAATGTCTCAGTTAATTAAAACTTTCTCCCAAAAACTTAATGCTTTCAAGTATTTATCATATTTAATCTTTTTTGTTGTACTGGTTTATGCTATTAACGGGATTGATTTCAACGATAAAAATTCATTGTCCGAAATTTTTTCAATAAGTTTACTCGGATTGTTTGCCTCTGGTTTTCTGTTCTATTTTGGAAACAAAGAAAGATTATTATCAATCTATCAGGAAAAAGTAGAATATAAGAAGTCGATAATTGATTTCGAAGCAAATATGAAAGACATTGTTCTTATTAAAACGTTTAGAGAAATAAACTCTAAAACAGACAGTTTAATCATTATGACAAACGATGAGAATATTCTATCAATATCTACAGCTTTTTTTGATATGGACAAACTTTTGGAAGCTATGAAATTACTTGTTGAAATTAACCAAAAAAGAGATGATTTTCGAGTTGAAGACGATAGAAATTGGCTTACAGAAAACTAATTTTAAAATAGCTTGTTTATTAAGATTAATAGATTTGGAGATGATATGTTGGAGTTCCCTTTGCAAATAAAAAATGCACTATCTACTAAAAAATATAAGGAAATTAAAAGTCCTTTTGACGGCCGAATTGTAGGGTTAGTTGAGATACCCGATAATGCTGTTATTGAGAAGGCAATGCAAAATTCTGACTATTCATTTCACTCAATTATGAAGATTATGCCAGCCTGGAGACGAGCTGAAATACTGTATAAAGTATCTGAGTTTATTAGACGTGACAAAGAAATGTTAGCGCAGCTGATTGCGATGGAAGGTGGGAAGCCTGTTAAGGATGCCAGAGTTGAAGTTGCAAGAGCCGCAAATACAGTTAAAATGTCAGGTGATCAAGCACTTAGTCTGAATGGAGAGCAAATTACAATGGATAGAGCTCAAGGTAGTGAATCGCACATTGCTTTTACCATAAAACAGGGCATGGGGGTAGTATTAGCTATTTCAGCATTTAATCACCCGATTAATTTAATTTGCCATCAAGTTGCAACATCATTTGCTGCAGGTAATAGCGTTGTTGTTAAGCCGGCTTCACAGACACCTCTCTCGTGTCTGATGATTTGCTCATATTTTATAGAAGGCGGACTTGAACCAGGTGTTATCAATCCATTACCAATTTCAGGTGCTGATACCGAAAAACTAATTAGTGACAGAAGAGTCAGATTTGTATCTTTTATAGGTTCTGCTGAAGTAGGCTGGAAAATTCCCAAATTAGTCTCTCCCGGAGCAGGATATAGTTTAGAACATGGTGGGACTGCTGTAGCTGTTGTTGATAGTGTTTGTGATACGGAGTTTGCTGCTACATCTATTGTTAAAGGCGGGTTTTATCATGCAGGTCAAGTTTGCGTTTCGACGCAAAATGTATTTGTTCACAAAACAATTTATGATGAGCTTAAAGAGTTGATTTTAACAAAAACCCGGAAGTTAATTACCGGCGACCCTAATGATGATTCTACAGATGTTGGGCCAATAATTAATGATTGGGAAAAAAGTAGAATTTTGTCTCAAATTAATTCAGCAGTTTTGGGTGGAGCACAGTTGTTATGTGGTGGTAATGAAATTCATAAAACATGTATATCACCTGCTGTAATTACCAAAACCGACTATGAAATGGATGTTATGAGAGAAGAGGTGTTTGGGCCCGTTATTAATTTAAATCCTTATACTGATCTAAATTATATTATCGAACAATGTAATAAAACACCGTTTTCATTCCAAAATGCTATTTATACAAAAGATATTGACAAAGCCATGTCATTCGCACACCAAATTGACTCAAAAGCGGTGATTATAAATGATTCAACTGCATTTAGAGTAGATTGGATGCCTTTCGGTGGCTCTAAGGAGTCCGGATTCAGAGTTGGTGGTGTTAAATATTCAATTAATGATGTGACAGAAGAAAAATTAGTAGTAATTAAGATGCATAAATATGATAACTGATATATTCTTTAACATAGCTAATAATTTAAGGATTCAAGCATACAAACTCTTTGGAGGTAAGCTTACAAAATTTTGCCTGAATATTGCGGAACAGTATTATAAATTGACTGGAAATGGAGTGGTTCATGAAGATGCAATTTCCCAAATTATTAAATTAAATTATGATAGTAATGATAAAATTGAGAATTGCAGATATTTCATTTACAGTAAGAAAACTACAATTGACTCAATTTTTAAGAGTAAATATGGTAAATCCGGAAGGTTTATGTCACACTTATTTAAGCTAATCCAAAGAGTATATTTAGATTCTATTCCTGATCATGATAAAAGAAGTTTTGACGAAGAAGTTAACACATCAACAATAAGCTTGAACAAGGTGTTTAATAAGGTTGTCTTATTTATGTATGCGAAGTATAATGGTTGAAACACTTAGGAATTATTGTCTATCACTTCCTTTTGTTACTGAAGATATGAAGTGGGGAGATAACCTTTGCTTTTCGGTATCTGGTAAATTATTTTTAATTGTCAGTTTGGATGAAATACCAATCTCTGCATCGTTCAAGGTAAGTGAAACGGATTTTTTTGATCTAACCAATTTGGATAATTTTGTTCAGGCACCTTATTTTGCAAAAAATCAATGGGTTAAAGTATTAAATATTGATGAAATGGGTGTTTCTGAATTTAAAGCATTTATAATTCAATCATATAAGTTGATAGTCAAGAAACTACCCAAAAAAATTCAATTACTTATTGCTGAAAATTTAGGTAAATAGGGTGGAAGGTTAAGAGATTTTGAAGGAGTTAATAATAACACTATCCTAAAAAATGAAAAACTGCCTGATCTATAAAGACTAGGCAGTTTTGTAAAAATATTCAAATAGCTTATTAATGGCCTAATTTTGATTTATAAGTAGCTGCATCCATTAATGAATCTAATTCTGAAGGATTAGCAAGCTCAATTTTTACAATCCAGCCATCTCCATAAGGATCTTTATTTACGGTTTCAGGTGCGTCGTTCAGCCCGCTATTAACTTCAATAATTTTACCTGATACAGGTGATAAAAGATCAGCTACAGTTTTTACTGCTTCGATTGTACCAAAAGTGTCACCTTGAGCAAGTGAAGCTTCGTGGTCAGGAATATCTATATAAACAATATCTCCTAATTCTCCTTGAGCATGGTCACTAACACCAATTATGCCAATGTTACCTTCTACTCTAATCCACTCGTGATCTTCTGTGTACTTTAGATTTTCGGGAAAATTCATTTTTAATCTCCAATATAAAAAAGTATTTCAAAAATTACATTTATTCATACTGTAAAATTAACAAAATTAAATGGATTTCCAATCATTTCTTTCCAAATATTTTGTATCAATATTACCTGCAATAAAATCTGGATTTGTCATCATTTTTTTGTGGAAAGGAATAGTTGTTTTTACTCCCTCGATGATGAATTCATCAAGCGCTCTGTACATTTTGGCAATAGCTTCAGAACGTGTAGCTCCTCTTGTTATCAGCTTGGCAATTAATGAATCATAATTAGATGGAATTACATAACCTTGATATGCATGTGAGTCAGTCCTGACACCATGTCCTCCGGGTGCATGGAAAACTTCGATCTTTCCTGGAGAAGGTCTGAAATTATTTTCAGGGTCTTCTGCATTTATTCTACATTCAATTGAATGAAATTTTGGGGCAGATTCCTTTAGTGTCAACTTCTCGCCAGCAGCAACCATAATTTGTTCTTTTATCAGATCGATACCTAATGATTCTTCTGTTACCGGATGCTCTACCTGGATTCTTGTATTCATTTCCATAAAGTAAAAATTCAACTCATTATCAACGAGATATTCAATCGTTCCAGGACCGTAATAACCAACTGCTTTTGCGCCTTTAACTGAAACTTCACCCATTTTTCTTCTTAATTCTTCATTGATTATAGGCGACGGAGCTTCTTCGATTAATTTTTGATGTCTTCTCTGTGTACTGCACTCTCTCTCGTTTAAATGTATCACATTCCCGTGTTTATCTCCAAACACCTGGATTTCAATGTGCCTTGAAGCCATTACGAGTTTCTCGATATACAGGTCAGGATTACTGAAGAAAGCATCTGCTTCTGATTGAGCCATTCCAAACGCATTCTTCAGCTCTGATTCTGATTGAACCATTCTCATTCCCTTGCCTCCACCTCCGGCAACTGCTTTCAACATAACGGGATATCCGATTTCATTGCATATTTTAACAGCATCTGCAAGGTCTTTTACAACACCCAGACTACCCGGCACAACAGGTACTCCAGCAGAACGCATAGTGTCTTTTGCAACAGATTTATTTCCCATTCTTCTTATTGCATCAGCTGATGGTCCAATAAATGTAATCCCGTGGTCATCACATATATCAACGAATTTATCATTTTCTGCCATAAATCCATAACCCGGATGAATAGCATCTGCATTTGTAATCATTGCAGCTGATATTATAGAAGGAATTTTCAGGTAACTTTCTCTGCTGGGGGCAGGTCCGATGCAAACAGCTTCATCTGCAAATTTAACGTGCAATGACTCTCTGTCTGCCTCAGAATAAACAGCTACAGTGGATATACCTAATTCTTTGCATGCTCTAATTACACGAAGTGCAATTTCGCTTCTATTGGCTATTAATACTTTTTTAATCATAATTTAGTCAATACTTACTTCAAAAAGTGGCTGATTAAATTCTACCGGCTTAGCATTTTCGACCAATATCTTAACAATTGTTCCGCTAACATCACTTTCAATTTCATTCATTAACTTCATCGCCTCAATTATACAAAGTGTATCACCCTGCTTAATTTTTGTACCTACTTCTACAAACGGTCCTGCATCAGGAGATGGTGACCTGTAAAAAGTACCAACAATTGGTGAATTAATGATATGATTCTTTGATCCACTGCTTACTACAGCCTTTGGAGCTAAATCTGATGTTGCAGAATTATCATGCAGAATTGTTTGCACTGATGTTTGAGGTGCAAGATTTTGGTAGGGAATAGTGAATTGTGGAGCAGCAACTTGCTGTACTGTAGCACCTTCTAAAGACAAAGCAATGTAAACACCATCTTCTTCAATTTCTAAATGTGTAGCTTTGCTATCGTCAAAAATTTTAACTAATCTGCGTAAGTAGTTTAAATCCATATATGCACCAATTATGAAAAATAAATATTAGTTTAGACGGAGTGTAGATTTTAATATTTAGTAATTAATTCTATTCTTTTACTCTTTCGATATAATTAGATGTTTTGGTATCAAGCCTAACCATATCACCTTCGTTTATGAACAGAGGGACATTAATTACAGCGCCTGTTTCAAGTGTTGCGGGTTTTAATACGTTAGTGGCTGTATCGCCTTTCAAACCAGGTTCTGTAGATACAACACGCAAATTGACATGCTGTGGTACATCAACCGATAATACTGTATCATTATTGAAAGCAATAATAACATTTTCATTATCTTTAAGAAACTTAATCTCATCTCCCAAAGTATTTGCCGGAACATATATCTGGTCATAGTCTTCGAGATTCATAAAAACTAAATTTTCTCCATCACGATACAGAAATTGAAAATTTCTTCTGTTTACTGACACCATGTCAACATTTTCACCGGAGCGGAATCTATTTTCAATTATTTTACCGGTTCTGACATTCTTGAGCTTTGTTTGATAATAAGCACCACCTCTCCCTGTTTGAACATGCTGAAAATCAACAATCGAAAAAATATCATTGTTATATTTTATCATTGCGTTTAATTTGAAGTCAGAAGTTGTTGCCATAGATGATAATAAGTGGGATAATCTTCAATAATTATTTGAGGTGACGAGAGGAGTCGAACCTCCGTAGGCGGTTTTGCAGACCGCAGCCTAGCCACTCGGCCACGTCACCATAGTTTACAAAAGTAATACTTTTTTTTGTAATTGACAAATTATTTCAATATTTTTATTGACATTCTATATTACCTGGCATTGAATACCATTCAGTAACCAGATATTTTCCATCTATTGATAATCTAAAAGATACTGTATAATGATTGCAATATACATTTTTAAATTTCTTACCCGGTATTATCATCCTGAATGCATGCCCTATTGGCTCTTCATCCGATGATTGAATTCCGATTCGGATTTTTTTCTTTTTACCGGTTTGTTTGTCTAAATCAACAAAAAAATCTACAAATTCATTTATAAACTCAAGATCTTCTTTCGAACCTACAGATTCTGCATACAAAGATTTATCATCAGGGTTAGTAATGTTTTTTACATGATTCGGCTTTGCTAACTGTTGAATTAATTCACTACCCTTACGAGACTTAGCAAGTTTTATCAGCTCATTAAGCCTTTTCAAACCCATTTTTGTTAATTCTTTGTTTACTATTTCCATAGAATTTTCTACAGTTTTATTACTGCCTACTGTATATGTTTGCTGCCCCAACATACTAACTGAAGTTGAGAGAATCATTAATGACATTATTAGCAAAAAGTATTTAATCATAATTTTTTTTGTATATTGTAAAATCAAAGCAACGATATTTATAATAAATCATTTTACATTTTGTAATTATGAATTATCATTGCTCCAACAAATTTGTAAAAATAATATAGCATCAAGACATGTAATCTAATATGATAAAATGTATTTTTCACCATTTATATGTTAAATTTGAAATTCATTTTTATAAAATTTATATAAATATCAATTCATATAAATTAGATGCTACTAAATTCGTTATAGTATATTTTTATTGATTGCGTATTAAAAATTTACCTTATAATAATATGATAATAAGATTAATGATTTTGATAGTAAGCATTAGTTTAGCTTGGGCTTGTTCCGAGCAAACTGACCCATACATAAAAACAGCTGAAACTAAGATTAAAGTCGAAAAGTATGGCGAAGCCGCACAAGAAATCGAGAAAGCTATTTCTATTGACCCAAAGTCAGATGAATTATGGACTATGTTGGGAAAAGTCAGGTTTTTGAATTTCGAATTACCTTTAGCTTTACAAATCCTTGATACTGCTATAATGTTCAATCCTAATAATGAAATAGCATATTATTACAGAGGTTATTCCAAATATTTTTCGAATCTTGTACCGGATGCACTAAATGATTTAAATAAAGTTGTAGGTATTAATCCTGAAAATGATTCAGCCTGGGTTTTAAGAGGAAATATTTTGAATGACCTGGATAGTATTCAAAATGCTGAAAAGTCATTCAGAAAGGCCCTAGAGATTAACCCGGGTAATGTTGAAGCTTTTTTCGGACTTGGAGCTATTTATGTCGGCATTGAAGATTATTCAAAGGCTATAGAGTTTTATAATCAAGCTGTAAAAATCAAACCAAAATCTTCAGAAGCTTATATTAATCTTGGTCTTTGTTATTCCGAACTAAGCGAGCATACTAAATCACTCAATTTATACACAAAAGCTTTGGAATTAGACCCAACTGCTGCAATAGCTTACTTTAACAGGGCATTTGCAAAAAGAGAATTAGGAGATAATGCCGGTGCTTGTACCGATTGGGCAAAAGCAGGTGAATTAGGTATGCATAACGCTTATGAAATGATAAATGAATTTTGTAAATAATTATTTTTTAAACTCATCTTTAGATAAAAATGAAAGTTGCTGTTATTTTTGGTGGTATTTCTACAGAAAGGAATGTGGCAATAGCCGGGGGCAGATCAGTAATCGAAGCACTTACCGGATTGGGATATGAAGTTATGCCTTGCGACCCTTCTTATGGAAAAGATTTTTTTGTTAAGTCTCAGGATTTAATTTCAGATATATCAAAATTCAATGATTTAGACGAATTGAGCGGATTCTCAACCCGTAGTTATATTGATGCTATCAATTCCGATGATTTTGATAATGTTGATGTTGCATTTCTGGTTTTACACGGCAAATATGGAGAAGACGGTCTTATACAATCATTGCTCGAACTTCGCGGTATTCCATATACTGGCAGTGGTGTTAAATCCAGTAGTATGGCTTCTGATAAATCAACCTCAAAGACAATATTCTCATCCTCCGGAATATTGACTCCTCCCTGGACTTTGCTAAGCAAATCAGAACTGTCAAATGATGAATTGACTAAAGAAATTAGAAAGCAATTCGGAAAGCAAATTGTAATTAAGCCAAATGACCAGGGTTCAACTATCGGGCTTAGTATCATTTTGGATGGAAATTTGGATGATATAAAGTCCGGCCTAGAATTAGCATCAAAATATACCAATCATATTATGGTTGAACAGTATGTACCTGGTAGAGAGCTTACGGTTGGAATATTCGATGGTGATGCTTTGCCTGTTATTGAAATTGTAACCGAAGACGGTTATTATGATTATGCTCATAAATATACTAAAGGTAAGACTAATTATATTTGCCCTGCAGAAATACCTGACGATATTGCACAATTTACACAGGATATGGCTTTGTTGGCATATAATGCTTTAGGTTGCTCAGGTTTTGGCAGAGTAGATTTTCGACTTGATGATGAAGGGCAACCGTTTTGTCTCGAAGTAAATACAATTCCTGGGTTTACATCGCAGTCACTTGTTCCAATGGCTGCAAAAACTGTTGGAATTGAATTTCCTGAACTTTGCCAAAAGTTAATCGAAATTGCTATAAAAGACTTTAATAACAGAAAAAAATAAGGGATAAATAAACTAATGAACAAAGATATTGAATTGTGTGGTTTAGGGAACGGCTTAGTTGATTTACAGTTTTTAGCTACAGATGATGAGTTGATTAATTGGGATATCCAAAAAGGAGCTATGATTCTGATTGATATTGATAAAAGAAACGAGCTTCTTAATACTTTCAGAAACAAAGATATTCATAAGGTCAGTGGTGGTTCTGCAGCAAATACCTTGATTTGTTTCGCACAATTGGGTGGTAAAGGCGCTTACAAAACAGTGCTTGGAAATGATGAACTTGGATATTTTTATGCTCAGGAATTCAAAGAATTGGGCATTGTCCTGAATGCAGAGCATACTGAATCAGCTCCTACAGGTATTTGCGTAATTTTTATCACCCCTGACTCTGAACGAACACTATATACTTGTTTGGCAGCAACCGCAGGCTTTGGTAAGAAAAATATCAATGAAGATGTTATTTCCCGTTCAGAATGGATTTATATAGAAGGTTATAAGTTTTCCGAGCCTTCAAGTACCGAAGCAATTCATTTAGCTGTAGAATTGGCAAAAAAACATAACACAAAAATTTCTGTCACCTTTTCAGACACTTTTGTTACAGAATTATTCAAAGACGGACTTGCGAAAGTAGTCGAAAACTCAGATTTAATTTTCTGTAACGAAACTGAAGCAATATCTTATACAGGTAAGAAATCAGCACGTGAGGCATTTGAGTCACTTTGTGATAATGCCAAAAATGTAGTGATGACTCTTGGTAATAAGGGTTCAATGATTTGTTGGGATAACATTATTTACTCTATACCACCTTACGAAGTATCAGCAATTGATACTACTGGTGCTGGGGACTCTTTTGCAGGTGCATTCCTGTATGGTATAATCAAAACCGGTGATCCGTTACTTTCAGGCAAACTTGCTTCATATATATCATCACAGATTGTATCTCAGATGGGACCAAGACCCAAATTTGATATGATTGATGCCCGTAATAAAATTATAAATAAATTAAATTGATTTAAAATGCTGAAAAATTTATTACTTTGTATAATATTTATTTTGTTAAGTATTAATCTAAACGCTCAGTCAGGTGTTAAATTTCCTGAATTGGTAAAAAGATTAGATCCATATTTTGATTCATCCCTTATAGAAGATGTTCGTTTACAGCTTCCACAAGGTTCAGATTTTAATATTTGGGGTTATGATGTAGGTGACTATTCCGGTGATGGCTATAATGACCTGGCATTAACTCTCAGACTGTCAGGTGATAGAAGTAGGAAAATGTATCTTTACCTATTTGTTGATATTGATGGTTTCCTCACAAAAGTAGGCCAATTCACTTACGAATTCTTAGAGCTTCCACTTGAGATCGGCGTAGTTATTCGTGATGATAAAGCAATCGTAACAAAGAAGAATAAGCAGTACGATTGGACTATGGATGCTTTTACTTTTGATAATGGTGCACTTACAAAAAGCGAAGTTTTTGCTACGCGTAGAATTGGCGATTTGACCTACGAAAAAGTAAGGAATTTCGTTGATTTACATGGTTCTGACAAATACATAAAAACTAAGAATGGTCAGGAAGTTTTTTATAGAAAATATCTTATGTTGCCTTCATATCATAGAGGTAGAAAGGTTTATAAGGGGTATAACGCAGAGGTCTATTCTGATTATATAGATTATGTGCATGAAGGTGCATATTACTGGAAAGGAGATAAGGATTGCTCTTTTAGAGCATCTTCTGCTTATGATGACAACTATCTTTATTTTTCGGTAGAGGTTACTGACGATGCGGTTGTACCACAGTATTGTGATACATGCATTACAGATATGATTGAAGTTTGGCTTGATATCAATATTAGTGATGGTGAAAACCGGTTTACTGAACCTGCGAAAGATAATAAGGTTAAGTTTGTAGATAATTCCGAAACAGGCATTTACAAATTTTCTGTCAATCCCGGAAATTATTTGGAAAAAGAACCAACTATTAAAGTTGCATCTAGTGATGAGGTAACTGATGAACAGAAAAATGAGTACAAGAACTTGAAAGCGATTTCAAACCTGACAGAAGAAGGATATATTATAAAATTCAGAATTCCTTTTTCTCTTCTTGGATTTAATCCTAATCCATTAAATAAAGATTTTATTGAGTTAGGATGCAGCTTTGTGGTTATTGATTACGACAACGAATTTCGTCCTGAAGAAAAAACGTGCATTTCAACATCAGCTTTTTTACCGTTTGATCCTAGTACGTATGGGTCGCTTATATTAGTGCCCAATAATTACTGGTACGGTGATTCACAAAACATTTATAGTGATGATATTATTAAAGGGCTAATGGAATATGGATTTTAGAATGTTGCTGCACCAACTGTAACGAAAAATTTCGGCACGTCAGTTTGTGAGAACCTTGCGGCAACATCTAATCTCAAAAACACTAGAATTTGATTTATACCAAATCCAGCTTCATAGTAAAATTTATCTGCTGTTGTTGATGTCTGTTTATTCTTCATCAATAATTCATCTAAAGGTGAAAAAATGACATTATCACTAAACTCTGTATAAGCAACATTTCCAAAAATTGTAAATTCGAGCCCAAACGATGCGACATTTGGAATTCTCAATACACCAGGTATAATTTCGCCAAAATTATGCTCAAACGCAAGTGAAAAATACCTATCACCATAGAATTCCTTTACTCCAAGACCTCTAAAGGAGTTCAACCCTGCAATTCCTGAAACTGCTGATTCAAGACTGAAAAACCTTTGGGGAGGAAGATTACCTTCAGAAAAGCCGGCACTAAAACGCATGTCTAGTCTCCACAAAGGTAAAGTTTTGGTTCTTAAATTAAATGATGTCAAAAATCTTTTATAATCAAAATCAGATGATACCAGCTTTGGATCAGAAATTTGCCCCTCCAGCCTGATTCCAAAATCAGATAGTCTTCGTTCGGGTGATATGTTGTAGTTTAGTTCAAACCCTAATGCATTTTCTGTTCCTTCAATAATGCCCGGGTTATCTCTAAACAGCCTAGATGGTGATAATATTGAGAATTCTGTGTTTATTTCTGCCTGTCGCTGTCTTTCGTGTTGAAAGTATAATTTTATGGTTTTTGGTCTTTCGAAAACATTTCTTCTGATAAACCTAAGTTGTCCTATACCTGCTTCAAATCCAATTTTATAGCCCTGGGAGTAATAGTAGTCCCCATAATCATTGTTAAACAACAAAGATGTTAAAGTTATACCTTCATTTCTGAAACCGTATGGATTGTCCATTCTTTTTAGATTATAAAAACTTTCTAGCGTAATTGCTGCCATACGTTCTTCTTCAAAGAACTGTTTCAAAAGCAACGAACCGTATGGTCTTTTGTCGGCAAATCCATATCCAATTTTCCCAAGAGCTTCATTGTAATCAGATAAATCACCTCTTACTCCTATTCCTAAATATGCACCATGAACTCTGTTGTATGCAAATATATCCTGCCAACCTGTAAATGGTGGACGTGCTAGTTTTGCAAGCTGCCTGTTAATCGGTGCAAAATAAGTTCCGAAAAATCCTTCAGTCATTGCAGAGTCTGGATTCTCCCTTGCTCTGGCAATGGCATCATAGGCATATATTTCGTCATTGGTCAGTGGAACAACCTGATTCATTTTCCAATATAATGTATCAAATTCATCAGCTGTTTTTGATGCCTCCACTCTTTTACGATTAAAATACTTCGATGGGATATCCATGTTGTATTCAAAATCATAAGCGAATGTTTCGATTTTAATGTCAACTCTGGGGGATATTAACCATAGAAATCCTGCATCTACACTTGAGTAAATGTACATATAAGAGGGGGTAACGTACTTATTTCCGACCAGATCAAAACTTTGTTTATAAAATAGCACAGCATCAAAAGGAAGCTTTACAGCAACGTTTGGGGTCAAATCTACATATTTTGGTACAAGTTTAAAAGTATCGAGCAAAACGTATCCTGTAAATTGCTTACGATTATCTGACTTGGGGGTAGCTATAATTTTTGCTATGGAGGAATCATGATTATGATATTTTTCGTCTAAAGTAAAATTGTAGTAGTCCAATGCATTCTTATGAAATGGTGTGGCAACATCATCACCAATTAGTCTAACATAATCCTCGAATGCATTTATACTTGTACCAAACGTTACAAAATTAGCTTGTGGAGGAACATTAACGCTTTGCCTTCTTTGAATAATCTGATTGTAATATTTATCAGGACTTTCAAAATACCCTTTTGAGTATGACTCAAATATTGATAGTATTGTAGTATCTGTGTTATTATCTTTCCTACCTGCAAAAGCTGTGTCTGCTGATGCAACAAATTTTGTGTAAAGAGAGTATGTATAAGATTTAATCGAGTCAGTGAACCTAAGCTTTCTTTCTATGGTTTTTCGCATCAGTCTTTCGGCAGTGGTCTCAGCAATTACTATTACATCTCCGGTTAGAGATGGATTGATATTAAGAATTACTTTATAATTGTCAATATTTTTGTCCAGCTTAATATCAATAATTTCAGTTTTCATTCCAACCATTGAAAATAAAATTGTATGCTGACCCTTGGGTAACTTTAATGAAAATTTACCTTCTTTATCAGATAATTTGCCAATATCTAGATTTGCAACTCTAACTGTTACACTTCTAAGTGCATTACCTGACTCAGAGTCAATAATGTGACCTGAAAATACAAATATTGAATCCTTCTTCATTAATAATTCTGAAGAAAGGATAGTTTTGGGTATAAATAAGGAAAAAGCAAAAATTAATAAAATTCTAACGAACATCAGGTTAGGAATAAGATAAAAATAAAAAAACTATAGACGTTCCAAACAATTCATAATTTAATTACAATTAATTATAATGATTAATTAACAAATTATTCTCCAATATCTTCATTCCAAATCTCAGGTTTCTCTCTGATGAAATCAGCCATCATTTTTATACAATCTTCATCATTCAGCACAACAACTTCAACTCCGTTATCCTTCAATAGTTTTTCAGAGCCCATAAAATTAGTATTTTCACCGATTACAATCCTGGGGATCTTATATAGCAGTATAGCACCTGTACACATTGGGCAAGGGGATAGAGTAGTATACAAAGTACATTCATTATATACAGAAGCCTTAAGTCTGCCGGCATTCTCAAGTGCATCCATTTCGCCATGTAGTATGGAACTTCCGCATTGAATTCTTTTGTTATGGCCTTTGCCAATAACCTGATTACCATGTACAATTACAGAACCTATCGGTATTCCGCCCTCATTCAAGCCATTCATAGCTTCTTCAATTGCTACTTTCAAAAAATCAATGTGCGACATCTTCATTATGCTCAATCTTTGGTAAACGAATTTTAAATTTACTACCCTCACCTGGTTTGCTTTCTGCCCAGATATTGCCACCATGTCTTTCAACGAATTCTTTGCAGAGTATTAATCCAAGACCTGTACCTTTTTCTTTTGATGTACCAAGTGTCGTTACATTTACGTCAATTCTGAATAATTTGTCAATAATATCACTTGTCATGCCTATTCCGTTATCATTAACAAATATATTAATTGATTCAGGTTCGGCAAAGGACTCAATGGTTATAATACCTTTCTCAGGTGTGAATTTGATTGCATTTGATATTAAATTTCTTATTACAGTTGTCATCAAATTTGGATCTGCAATTAAGAAAGTATCCGGACTTACATCATTGTTAATATGAATTGATTTTGTATCAGCATTTATTCTGTGGAGACTTATGGTGTTTTCCACTATATCACGCAGGTTGAACCTTACTGGATTAAAATCAAGAGTGCCACGTTGCGTCCTTGACCATTCCAACAGATTTTCCAATAGAGAATGAATATTTTCTGAAGAGTGTTTAAGCATTTCAAGAAATTCCTTCCTGTCATCTTCCGAAAAATCATCGTAAGATTCGTGTAATAATCTTGTTATTTCCTTGAATGAACCAAGTGGATTACGAAGGTCATGAGCAATAATCGAAAAGAACTTGTCCTTGGTTGCATTCAGGTCATGTATGTCGTGATAAGCATGTTCCAATTCAATTTTCGCTTTTTCAATTTCCTCTTTTTGTTTTGATAAGATTAAGTTTTCAGCTTTTTTCCTTCTTATCTGAAACCATAGCATCACACCCATTAACATAACCAAAACTACTATAGCAATTAGCAAATAGTTGATTTTTTTATTAAATTCAGAGATTGTTTGAAGATCATTCAGGCTTAGTTCCATTTCTAAAGCTGTAAGTCCTTGTTTCAGTTTTTCCTTCGATGCATTATTCTCTAAATCACTGAGCTTTTCGAGATAGACAATGACTGAATCTTTTAAACCAACTTTCTTGTATATTGAAATAGCTTTCTGATAGGCATTGTTCAACTCATAATTAGCTTCGTTGGATTCTAAAATTTTAATTGACTTTTCTATATATGAAATAGCATCATCATAGTTTTTTTGGAGCATTTTCAGCTCTGCAAGACTAGTGTAATTTTCGGCAATCTCACTTACTATCCCTGTACTATCTAAATAAGAAATGGACTTATTATAATAGTAATACGCTGAGTCAAACATTAATTTTGTGGTGAAAAGATCTGCCAAATTATTTAAATTATTAGCTATTATGGAAGAATCTTTCGGACCGCACAGGTTGAGACTTTGGTGATAATAATAAAATGATGAATCAATATTATCCAAGTCCCTGTGCATATCACCAATTCTATTCAAAATTGTTGCCCTTACTATACTGTCGTTAGAAGAAGAATATTGATAAGACATTTTAAAGTATTCGACAGACTTTTTGTAATCCTTGAGATGACGGTAAACAGCACCAATCATAGAATAAGATTTAGATAGCATTACAGAATTATTAGACTTCTTAAAATAATCTTCTGATTCAAAGTATTTTTCTAATGCTTTGTCATTAAATCCCTTTTTTGAATAATACCTGCCAATATAATAACTTTTAAGACCCATTAAAGTGGGGTCAATTTTATCATTATTTTTATTTAAGCTGAGTGAGAAAATTAAAAGTGAATCAATATTGTTTTTTTCGTAATATTCAAAATTCTCTTTAAGTGTACTATAATTATGATCTTCTTTGGGTTTGCAACCTAGAATACTTATAAAAATTAGTAAAGCTGCTAAAAGTTGATGCATACATTTTCTATAACAAGTTCTAAAAATTATAATTTGAGTTTGAAATAAATAAGTAGTTAAAAGTAAGAAAAAACGGACAAATATATGCTTTTTTATTTTATTATGGTTATAATACTTAAAGTGTAATAAATTAAACTCTATATTCTTACGTCCACAGTTCAGTAAGGGGATGTAACGGATTCGACGGGGTGTCGGATTGTTGATGTCGCATGTCGTGCTCAATCGGTGGTGCACGTAAATACAACCGGTATTGCAATAAATGCAGAAAATAACTACGCTTTAGCTGCCTAATTAAATTTACGCAGCTCATCTCACTAAAAATGTGCCTGTTCATTTTTCCTGAGGTGTCGCAAACTAACAGGATAGTTCATTAGTGTGTGCTTAGCTAATGAGTGAAACCAAAAAGCAATCGGAATTGGAAACCTGTTTGTCGGTTATCCCAATTTTCAAAAAATATAGATAAACTACACATGTAGTGACTCAATGTGAAGCTCTTCGGACGCGGGTTCAACTCCCGCCATCTCCACAAACCAATCTTTAAAACCCTGACTGTGTCGGGGTTTTTTAGTTTATATTTTACTACTTCATTGATTAAAATAAGGATATTTGTCTTAAATATTTGGTTTTTTGAATATTCTATTTGCTTAGTATAAATATTATAGCTATTTTTAATAATCAGATATTGAATATTTTGCAAGTATTTTCAATATCAACTTACTGATTGCGTTATTTTTTTGCTTCTTCAGTATAAAAGCCCAAAAAGGCGAACTGACAAGCGAAGGAAGTAATGTAATTATTTTATAATTATTTAGGAGAAGAGAAATGAAAATATTAATTGTGATTATTCTTGCAACTTTGATTTATCCATTTCAATTATTCTCACAATATTTTTTAGGAGAAATCACAAAAAAATCCTTTTTAATTATAGCTTTAAATGAAAATCAATTTGATTTTGTATCATTAGAAAAGGGAACATTAGTAATACTTAACGATCAAAAACCTGTCAATGGATATTTCACTTGTTATGATATAGAATCTGAGAAATTAGGTATAATAGATAGTAAGAATGTTAAAGTTCATAAAGAAATAATAAAGCAAGAAAATTCTCAAATTCAATCTCAAAGTTATTCACAGTATTATGAGCCTCGAATTCATATTTTTAATAATACTAGTATCAAATTGAAGCTACAAATTGGAGGAAATAAATATGAATTTAAACCAAAAGAAAGAAAAACAATTATACTACAACCAAAAGATTATCATTATATTGCTTCTGGAACAAATGTAGAGTCGTGTTTCGGAACAGAATCGTTTAAATCTAATTATGAATATCAATGGGAATTTTATATAATGACAAAATATCGGTAATTGTTATTAAAAGAGATAATTATTGTATTTTTATCGACTTTGTAAAAAATAGCTTACAAATAGCAGATGTAATTGTCATTCTTTAATTGTTAATTCCAGCCCTTCCCCCAAAGGGCTTTTCTACTTTTTTGAAAAGCCAAAAGGCACTAACTTTTGTTTGGCAACTAATTGTTCTGTTTCTTGGCGTGCTCTTAGGAAAAATTCGGCAAGTTTTCGGGCTTCTTTGTCAAACTTAGCCCCGTCCATTTCTTTAAGATGTTGTAATTACTTTAGCATCGAAAAGAGTATTTTTTGGACCATTCCTCTACGGAGTTGTTGAAATATCAATCAAATATTTTGTTTTTGAAGTGTTAAAAATCCAGTCTTACTTACAGGGAAATATTATAACCGGCTTTATCTCGAATATTTTTATTTTCACTCATATATACAATATTTTCATAGATTAATTATCTTTATTTCAATTTAGACTATAATTTACTTACTGATATGAAAACGGGAAAATATTTAATTGTTTTGTTATTATCTTTATTATTACACTCTTGCAATGAAGAAAATCCTGATTTAGTAAATCCACCCGACAAAACAGCTTCAATCAGATTTAGATTTTTAAATTTAGGTTATGATAATAATCCAAAGGTTCTCGAGGTAACTGAAGGTGCGCGAACTCCCTCAATATATAAGGGGGGCGTCTCGGAATCATTTAATCCTCTTGCTGATACTGGTTTCGTCAGAATTTACAAAAATGACAATACTGAATTTGAACAAACTCAAATGGTCAGGTTTATCAGAAATACAAATTATACTTTTTTGGGATTGAGTTCTTCAAAATGTGATGACAGAACACAATGTAGAATTGATACCATCATTCCATTGCGGACAACATCTGCTATACCTGAGAATAATTTCGAGTCGCTTTTAAAATTTATAAATGCATTCCCTGATTCTACTGTAAGAATTACCTTAAGAATGGGGTGCCCGAATGGTGAACCACTGTTTCCTACCTATGGCTACAAGCAGTATTCTTTTACACCTATAACTGTACGATCAGGTGCTTTGAATTTCTCAGTTTTTTTGACAAGTAATGGTGCACAAGGTCCCATAAATACTTATTTGGATTTGTATTCTGTTGATTTATCACCAAAAGGTCAATATACCATAATAGCTCACGAAGACGAATCGGGCAATCTGAAAATCAGTATTTTAGATGAAAATGATTTGAGTCCTAATGCCATCAAACCAGCGCAAATTGTACCTTTACGCACTACCGAAATCAGAACTGTAAATTTATCTACACTTGACTTATCTGTGCATCTCAAACAATCAGGAATTGTTGATGATAATGTACCTTCGCTTACCATTGATGATTTTAGAAGTGTCGAAGTCTGCAAGTCTTCATCGTCTGATACTTTGGAAATAGTTTATAACAACTCATCAAAGTCAAATATAGTGACTTCTCTCGATGTTTTGAGTAAATACACCCTAATCGTTTACGATTCTGCTGATGTTAAGGCAGGTGGAGCCATTTTAATTCCACCACCCAAGCTGAACGTTGATATCGAAGGAAAAGCTCTTGTTAGGGTTGTAAATACACTTGAATCTGCAACAGGTATTAATGTTTCAATAGGCGCCAGATTGGAATCAGACAGGGTTAACTTTGTAAATGGTTTTAGTTCGGGTATTTCATTGGCATCTAGATTAAGATTTACTGAGGTGTCTCAATATACGGCATTAAATCCCGGTCCGGGTCCAATAAGTGTATTTACTGCATCTGATCCGGCAAGATTATTGTTTGCTACTAACACATATTTTGAAGCAAATAAGCAATACTTGATAATTGTGACTAAAGATGATTTTGGAAATATTAAGTTAACGATAGTTGACGAAGATGACCAATCCAAGAAAGTTGATTATCTTATTAAAGGAATATTTTTTCAATTAGTTAATGCAACAACAGATAACAGTAACATTAATGTTAACATCAATTCAATATCAACAGGCAAAAAGATTCTTGAAAATGCTACTGTTCAGGTATCAAATTCTATAGCTACTGTTATAGATGAAGATTTTCAAATTGTCAACATTAACGGAAAAGAATATACTACAAATGCTACTGATGATGAACGAGTAATATGTGTGGCTTCAGGTACTCAACAGGATTTTAACTTAATTACCAGCAAATTCAAACCACTAAGTATTGATCAAAACAATATTTTTAGGGTAAGATTTGTAAATGCAACACTTGATATGCAATATGTTAAGTTAAGAAAAAACCTTCAGGATTCGGTATTCTTCGAAAGTGTTGAAAAAAATACTTTTTCATCTTATAATGTTGAAACAAGAGAACAAAAGCCAACTTTTTTCTTTTTTGAGGACGAAAGCAAGGGATATATATCGCGTTTTAGCGATGTTTTGATGTCCTTGGGAAAAAGTTATAGTATCATTCTTTATGGAAATTCGGGTAGAGAGTGTTTTAAATATTACGATTCACAAGCTAAAGTAGAACCTAACTGCTACTCATTTATTATTCAACAGGAGTTTTGATGTATAAATATGTAATCATCTTTTTAATTTTTATATATTACGAATCAATACCGCAGTCATATAATATTTTTTATGGCGGCAAAAAAGTTTCAACAAACTATTATCAGCCCGTAAAGATTTTTGAGATATTAAAACCTGCAAAAGGAGATTACATTGAGAATCAGTTTTATGTTAAGACAAAATTTAATATGTCTGAATCTGAGCTCGAAAAAGAGTTATATCAGTCGTTGTATGCCAATGGAATAAGAAATATTGAATTTAGCAATGTGGAATCACCTTTTAAAAAATATTTCCCGTCTGAATTACTAAGCAACTCAAAATATAATTTAGATTACATTTTCAGAGTTACGTACATGGGCGATACAGAAGTCTTCGAGATTTGTAAACTCTTATCATCTAATCTGAACTACGAATATATAGTACCTGCAATTAATTATAAATTGCTTGATTCAAAACCTAATGATTCCAGAATCAATAGCCAATGGTATATGGATAGCATCAAAATTTTTCAATCATGGGATAAGACTAAAGGTACTAAATCAATAATAATTGGAATTGTTGACTCCGGAACTGATCTAAATCATGAAGATTTGAAATCACAAGTTTGGACTAACCCTAATGAAATACCTAGTGATGGAATTGACAATGATGGTAATGGATTTATTGATGATGTCAATGGTTGGGATTTTGTAGGTAATATAAATCTTACAGATGCAATTTTGGGGAATTTCAAACCTGACAATAATCCTGTACCCATTCTAATAAGTAATGACCACGGAACCCATGTAGCAGGTACAGCAGCAGCAACTACGAATAATAACTTAGGCATAGCATCAACAGGGTATGATGTTAGGTTTATATCTACAAAAAATGCCTTAGATGATCTAAATAAGTCCAGGTTGGTTTATCGTCCTTTCGAAGCAATGATGTATCTTGCATCAATGGGTGCAAAAGTAATAAATTGCTCTTGGGCTAGCAGCTATTACGACCCCTTAGCTTGGGATGTTGTGAATGAACTTCTTGACAACAATGTTTCAATAGTTGCTTCAGCAGGAAATGAAGATTTTTGGACTGATTTTTATCAATATTATCCTGCTACTATACCAGGTGTTATAAGCGTCGGTTCTGTAAACAATCAAGGAACTAGATCTTATTTTTCAAATTACGGTGTTAGAGTGAACTGCTTTGCTCCTGGTGAAGCTATTTTATCAACAGTAAACGACAACAGATATTCATCAAAAAATGGTACATCTATGTCCTCGCCGGTTGTTAGTGGATTTATAACAAATTTAGTTAATAGATTCCCAAATTACGACAACAAACAAATCTTTCATCAAATAAGAAGTACACTTACCAAATTTGATAATCAAACACCTTTACTAAGTGGTAAGCTAAATTGTCTGAGTGCCATAAATTATAATTATGCCGGAACCGGACTTAATATCCCGGGAATTGAAATAAGTTCCATCGAGATTGACGGGAATTCATCTATTAATAATTTTGGTAATACCAGAATAAAATTGAACATTATAAACTATCTTTCGAATGCCCAAAACGTAATTATTACATTATCACCCCAAGATGACTATTTTACTTTTTCAGAATCAAAAATTAACTTAACTGTTCTCAATTCAGAGCAAAATGTAGCTAAAGAAATTGATTTTATTTTACGGGATAATTGCCCATGGTTCGAGGGTGAAGCAACAGTTTTTGTAAAAATTGAGTCTGGAAATTATATCAATTATCAACTTATAGATATACCGATAATATTAAAGTCTAATAATAAACACATTCTCGCCTCAAATTTCCCTGAAAGTGATAATTTTAGATGGTATGAATCTGCTGTTGGTGGAGATTTTCATCACGCAGTTGTTGGATACGACTTGAATTCCAAAAGAGGTATAATACATCAATTCTCAACATTTACAGGAGTATTATCACCCACAAAAGACACAGTTACCTGTATAGATTTCTTCGATGATTTAAACTATATTGTAGGTTCAAACGGTGTAGATGGCAAAACTGAAATTTTCAGCTATTTCGGAACAATAAGTAAAGACATCAGCCAATATTTGTCATCAATTAAAGACCTCTCATTTAAGGACAAAGATAATGGTTATATAATTGGAATTGATGCAAACAGTTCTTTACCTGCAGTATTGTACACAAATAATGGTGGAAACTCATTTATTAAAACGAATATTCCAGGAATTACCAATTTAGATAAATTTTCAACTAATATTAGTAAAAGAGAAAATTTAAATCTTTGGGGAACTGTAAACGGAAGAATAATTTATACACCTGACGGCGGGAAGAGTGCCAATTTGATTAACACAAAATTGGGCAATTATATTATGATGGTTGAAGCAATCAGTATAGATACATTTTTTGTATTTTCTTATAACTCCAACAGCGGCTTTAAACTTCACAAAACTCTTAATAAAGGGATTACTTTTATTGATATTACTCCAAATGAAATTGACTTGACCAAAGCAGTGAAAATTTTTATTCCGGATGGATCTAACCATTTATATATAGTTATGAAGGATACAAGAATTTATAAAACTGTTGATATGGGAAACAATTGGTTGATGGAATTAAATAAACAATATAAATTAGACGGCTTTTCGCATGCAACACTTTTTTCTAAAAGTGGTAGAGCAAGGTTATGGATGAGTGGTTTTGATATTAGATACTTAGACTTCGAATATTTACCTCAGAATGTAGTATATGATTTGAAAATAGCCGGAAAACAAAATTTAGATTTTGATACATTGAAGATTTTTGATAGTTATGAAGAAACAATTTTTTTAAAAAACAATGGAAACTACAAGGCTACAATCGAAAGTCAGGAATTTTCGAGTGGTGAAGTATTTAGTTTGTCCTTACCTTTTAAAACTATAATATCTCCTGGTGAGTTAGCAAGTGCAGATCTAAAGTTTGCTCCTGAAAAAGTAGGATTATTTTATGATACATTAACTATAAAAACCACTGAAGGTAATCAGATTATCAAATTCGTAATGCAGGGTGTTGGCGACGATCCATCAAATATGGTTGAAGGTCCTTTGAAATATGATTTTAACATATCCAAGCTTGGAGAAGTATATTTAATTAAATCAGATGATTTTTTTCAAAAAGTCACAACTTTAACTGTTTCTGATTTACAAGGGAATAAACTGACTAATTATCGAATATCTCCCGGCGAAAAATATGTAGAATTGGATTTCAGCAAATATCCTCAGTCAGTATATGTAGTGAACTTAACAAATGAATTATTTAGCAAGACATTTAAAATAATTGAAATTAAATAAAAAATATTTTGTTGTAGTCTTTTTTGTTTTTTGGGGATTAATAATAGGAATTGTTGGACCCAATTTATCTTTTATTTATAATAAAAAGGTTATAAATAAAGAGATTAAAAGGCAAATAAGAGAAAATCTCATAGATGGAAACTTCGAAATATTGGAAATACCAATTGTCAAATATAATGACAAATATTTCTTTAAATGGATACATTCAGCTGAATTCAGATATAATGATAAGATGTATGATATTGTTGACGGAAATAAAACGTTAAGGACTGATAGTTCAATTATCTTTTATGTTGTCAATGATACAAAAGAAGAGCAGTTACTTAAAGAATTTGTTCTCTCAGACAAAGCAAAGCCATACTCCAATCTTATCAAAAAAATGAAGTTAATAAGTCTCGAAGTTTTTGAATCAGAATATCAAGAGAATATATTAACTGAATTTGCTTACAATTTTTTCCCATATTACAAATCTAAGGTATTATCCCTTAAATTTGATTTGTTAGACCCTCCACCCAAAACATATTAAATAAATAATCACTTTCAAATTTTTAATTAGCTCAGTTAAAAAACTCCTGAGTTGATTATATATTTATTTTATTATATAGGGACAAAGAAATGACTAAGATTTATTTTGTAATAATTATTTTTAAAATTATCCTGTTACAGAATATTGCCTATTCAAGTCAGAAAAGTGACAGCTTAAAGGTTTATCAGTTAGGTGATATAAGTGTAACAGGTATGGGTTCAAAATCAAGTATATCGCAAGTAAATATTAATACATTAAACTATTTCAATATCCAAAAATCTGATGTTTCTTCAGCAGCCGAGCTACAATTATATATCCCATCTGCAAGAATAAGAACCAACTCAAGGGGAGAGTCTATGTTGTTTTTGAGAGGTTCCGGTGAACGTCAGCTTGGGTTGTTTTTTGATGGTGTACCACTTAATGTAGCATGGGATAATAGATTTGATTTAAGTATGTTACCAACTGATATAATTGGTAAAATGGATATCAATAAAAACTCAAATTCTATCATTTATGGCGCAAACGTTATGGGTGGAGCAATTAGTATAAGTACAATCGAAAAAGCAAACGATGGCTATGGTGCTAATATTAGGTTGCAGGGTGGATCAGCCGGTTTATATCAATATGCATTGACTCATGATGGTAGAGCTGGAAATTTTAATTATTTGATTAGTGCCGGGAAAACACAAAATGATGCTTTCACAATATCTGATAAAAGACCTGACTCTCTTTTGAATCAAAATAATAATTCCGGACTTAGAGACAACACTTTTAGAAGTTTTACAAATCTTTATTCGAGGATTGAGTATAATTTTGATGAGAGTGCAAAACTTGGTTTATCTGTGCTTAATATTAATGGTGAAAAAGGAGTTGCACCTGAAACCCATATCGAGAATGCACGATTTTGGAGATACCCTGAATGGAATAGGACAATTTTTGCAATTAATGCTTCAGCATTTTTGAATTCTACAGGCAATTTAAGATTAAGAACTACAGCTTGGTATGATGTTAATCACCAACAAATTAATTCCTATTCTGACAATAATTATGATTCTGTTTTTCAGAAGCAAAAGGATAATGACATTACATTGGGAGCCAGAATTGCTCTTGTATGGGATTTACACAGAAATCATTTATTCCAGTTTACTTCAAACTCATATTATACAAGTCATGAAGAAATTATTGATAACAATTCACCATTAAATTATTCACAATCAGTATTTTCAAACGGATTAAGTTATGAGTATAATATTAACAAGTTTGATCTAAGTACAGGGATTGTGTATGATTACATTGTTACTGGTAATTCAGGTGTGTTTGAAGACTATCAGAATTCAACTATGGGTGATTATGGGTACTATGCAAGTATTAAGTACGGATTTGACGATAAAACAGCAATTTTTGCTAATTATTCATTAAGAACAAGATTTCCTACATTGAGAGAATCTTACAGCGGTGCATTAGATAGATTTGTTGCAAATCCTAATTTGAAACCAGAAACGGGAAATTTGATTGAAATTGGTATTAACAGAAGCACATTTGAATATACGTCAGAGTTTTCATTGTTTGCAAATTTATATGATGGATTAATCGAGCAAATCAGATTAAGCAAAGAACAAGATGAGCTTAGAAGAAGAATGAGGATTAATTACTCCAGTGCTGATATTTTGGGAGCTGATTTATCTTTAAGATTCTACCCTCTGAACAATTTTGATGTTGATGTGAATTTTACATATCTATATGCTTCCGGATATCAAGATTCAATCAAGCTTGACAAAATTGATAATCGTCCTGAGTTTTTGACAGGTGTTATTCTGAAATATAAGTATAACTTTGGGTTAACGTTGCAAGGTGAGTTTGAATCTACAGGAAAGCAGTATGAAAGATCGCCTGATGATATTTCAAGGTTTGTTGAAATTGGTGCAACTTCAATAATAAACTTCAGATTATCGTATCAGTTTAATACTAATCTAATTAGTGGTGAATCATTAGAACTTTTTGCAAGAGTAAACAATATTGCAGATACTTATAGGATATCTCAACTTGGATTACCTGAGCAGGGAAGGGTATTGCTGGCGGGATTTAAAGCTCACATTTAAATTGTTAAATTAAATGTTTAGGCGGTTAGGTCGTACTTAACTGCCTTTTTTAATTAAACTATTATTTATATAATCTTGTCTAATACTATATTATTAATTAGTGTTTGACATGACATGAAAATTTGCTTATTAATTTTATCGGTTTTCATAATTCATTTATCATCGACAAATGCAAACGAATTATATATACCTGACACCAACATTTCAAATTGGGTAAGAATAAATCCTGATGAGCTAAATTGGAACTCTGAAATCATAGACTCATTGTTTGAATTTTTAGATTACAAAAATACAAAATCATTCATAGTTCTTAAAGATGGCAAAATTGTTATTGAAAAGTACTTTGGGAATTTTAAACAGGACAGTATCTGGTATTGGGCATCAGCAGGTAAAGTAATCAATTCATCACTAATAGGTATTGCAGAAGGTGAAGGTAAACTTTCGATTATGGATGAATCATCGAAATATTTGGGAAGTAACTGGACTTCACTGACTACTGAACAAGAAAATAACATTAAAATAATTCACCAACTTACTATGACAACGGGGTTAGATGATGATGTTGATGACCTGTTCTGCACTAAACCGGAATGTTTGAAATTCAAAGCACAGGCAGGAACAAGGTGGTCTTATCATAATGCTCCTTATACTTTATTAGATAAAGTTCTTGAAAGTGCTAGCGGAAGAAGTTTCAACCAATATTTTGCAGAAAAAATTCGTAATAAGGTTGGGATGAATGGTTTATGGATCAAGCAAGATTACAACAATGTATATTTTAGTAACTCTCTATCTGTTGCAAGGTTTGGAATACTTGTTCAAAATGATGGGAAATGGAAAAACAATGAAATTATTATTCCGCAAGATTATCTCAAAGATATGGTAAACTCAAGTCAGGAATTGAACAAATCTTATGGTTATCTATGGTGGTTAAATGGAAAAGATGGATTTATGTTGCCAGGTTCTCAATTTGTAATCGAAAAATTGTTATTTCCTGACGCACCAATTGATATGATAGCTGCTTTGGGCAAGAATGGGCAAATATTAAATATCTCGAAGGAATTGGGATTAGTTGTGGTTCGATTGGGTGATAATCCCGGCTATGCTTTGGCTGATATTACACCGGTATTTAACAACGATATTTGGAAATACTTAAATCGTATTATGGATGTAAACTCTATAATTCAAAACAACAATGATTATAATGTTTATCCAAATCCTATAAAAGATTTTGTAACGGTTAACGGGAAAGCAGGAGATTTGATTACTATTTCAGATCTTTTGGGACGTGTATTTGTAAGTTATATGTTTGACAATGATGGACTAATAAATTTAAATTTGTCAAGTTTTACCTCAGGTCAATATTTTATGAATCATAAATCTATATCCGGCAATAAAACTATAAAATTGATAAAAGAATAAAAAAACTGCTTAAGAAATAATTCAAAAGCAGTTTAGATCTAAACTTAATAATTTTGTTTTAGTTCAGTGTATCTTCGCCTGAATTCCAGTTACATGGAGTAAGCTTACCTGACTGCAATGCAGCCAATACTCTGATTATTTCTTGAGTATTTCTACCAACTGACTCAGGATGTACAACTGAATAAACTAATTCTCCTTCAGGGTTGATAATATAAGTGCCACGTAAAGCATAACCGGTTTCTTCTTTTAAAACTTCGTAGTTACGTGCTGTAACTCTTGTAAAATCAGCAAGCATTGGGAAAGGTAAATTTCTTAAACCAGGATGTGAAGAACGCCATGCCAAATGTGAGAAATGGCTATCTGTAGAGCATGCAACAACTTCGCAATTCATTTCTTTAAAAGTTTTGTAGGCACGTCCAAAATCTTCAATTTCAGTAGGACATACAAATGTAAAATCCAGAGGATAAAAGAATAGTACCAACCATTGACCACGATAATCATTCAAACTTATTTCTTTAAATGCTGAATCTGGATTAAGCGATAAAGCATCACCACCAATAACTGCTGTTCCTCTAAAATCCGGTGCAGGTTTTCCAACTAAAAGACTCATTAAAATTCTCCTGTTAAATATAAAAAAAACACAGAAATCATAAGCAAAAACGTGAATTAATGAATGATATTGTTAAAAGAAATTACTTATTTTGCAATGCAAATTTGTTATAATCGTAAACTTATTTTCATATTAATCAAAAAGTAAAATCTTGTATGAGTAGTTCGAAATCTATTAAATCATTAGTTATTGTAGAATCACCGGCGAAGGCCAAAACTATAGAGAAAATCCTGGGAAGTGATTACTTAGTTAAGTCAAGTATTGGCCATATAAGAGACCTTGCTAAAAATGAAATGTCAATTGATATAAAGAATGGTTTTAAACCTAAATATGAAATATCTCCTGATAAAAAGAAAACGGTAAGTGAATTAAAGAAATTAGCAAAAGATAGTGAAACTGTTTGGCTTGCTACGGACGAGGATCGCGAGGGCGAAGCAATTGCATGGCATTTGTGTGAAGCATTAGGGCTTGATTATAAGGAAACAAAGAGAATTGTATTTCATGAGATTACAAAAAATGCTATACTTGAATCTGTAAAAAATCCCAGAACTATTGATAAAAATCTAGTAGATGCCCAACAAGCCAGAAGGGTACTTGACAGACTTGTAGGATACGAACTTTCTCCTGTACTATGGAAAAAAGTCAAAAAAGGCCTTTCCGCTGGCAGAGTTCAATCTGTCGCTGTTCGCTTAATTGTTGAAAGAGAAAGGGAAATTTTAAATTTTAACCACGAAGCATCATTTAAGATAATTGGTGAATTTTTGACTGAACAAGGTAAAAAATTTACAGCAGAGCTCAAAACCAGATTTTTAAATCTCGATGAAGCAATTAATTTTTTAAACAAAATTTCAGATTCAACTTTTACCGTTAGTGATTTAACAGTTAAACCATCCAAAAGAACTCCATCTCCACCTTTTACTACTTCTACATTGCAGCAGGAAGCAAGCAGAAAGCTTGGATTCTCTGTTAAACAAACCATGGTTGTGGCTCAAAAGCTTTATGAATCAGGTAAAATTACTTATATGAGAACTGATTCGTTAAATTTATCTGAAGTAGCTATCAACGCAGCGAAAGAGTTTATTGGAAGTGAATATGGTGATAAGTATGTTAAGCCAAGAAGATTTAAGACTAAGAACGAGTCAGCTCAGGAAGCTCATGAAGCAATTCGCCCTACAAACATGTCAACAATTGACATAAAAGGTGAACGTGACCAACAGAGATTGTATGATTTAATTTGGAAAAGAACAATTGCCAGCCAAATGGCTGATGCTGAATTGGAAAAAACAACAGCTACCATTGAAATTGATAACTCAAACGAAATTTTTATTGCGAATGGAGAAGTAATAAAGTTTGATGGATTTCTTAAGATTTATCATGAAGATATTGATGATGATAATTCAAATGAAGATGAAAACAGCAAAATGCTTCCATTTTTGAGAAAAGGTGAAAATCCAATACGCGAAAAAATTACCGGTCGTCAAGTTTTCAAAAAACCTCCTGCAAGATATACTGAAGCAAGTTTAGTAAAAAAACTAGAAGAAATGAGTATCGGGCGACCTTCTACTTATGCTCCGACCATAAGTACAATTCAAGATAGAGGATATGTTGTTAAAGAAGATAGAGATGGTAAAGAAAGACAATATTACAGTGTTGAACTCACAAGCGGAAAAGCAGAATATAATTTAGAGACTGAGACTTATGGTACAGAAAAATCAAAGCTATTTCCTACTGATATGGGATTTGTAGTTAATGATTTTCTCGTTAAGTATTTTCCTAGTATAGTTGACTTTAACTTCACTGCACAAGTCGAAGAGGAATTCGACAACATAGCTGACGGGAAGTTGAAATGGCAGGATATGATTAAGGCGTTTTATAATCCTTTTCATGACACTATCGAGCAATCTCAGCAAATTAAGCGTGAAGATGCCGTTCAGTCGAGAGAGTTAGGTCTTGATCCTAAAACAGGTAAAATGATATATGCCAAGATTGGTCCCTATGGTCCAATGTTTCAAATGGGTGACAAAGATGACATTGATAAACCTAAATATGTTTCATTGCCAAAAGGGCTTACTCTTGAACAGTCATCGCTCGATGATGCCTTGAAAATGTTCGATTTACCAAGATTTGTCGGTGTTGCTGAAGATGGAAAAGAAATCATTGCTCAAATAGGAAGATTTGGACCTTATTTGAAGCATGGTTCACTATTTGTTTCTATTAGTGAAGATGAATTATTTTCAATAACTTTGGATGAAGCCAAGCAAAAAATTGCAGATAAACAAAATATTCAATCAAGCAGTAATATCAAAGAATTTGAGCAAAATTCAAAAGTTAAAATTAAAAAGGGAAGGTTCGGTCCTTATGTGACTGATGGCTCAAAGAATGTAAAAATTCCTAAGGGTAAAGTCCCAAATGACTTAACACTTGATGAATGTTTAGAGCTTCTGTCAAATAGTGAAACTAAAAAGAAAACTGCAACCAGAGCGAAGACAAAAGCAAGTAAATAATTACTGTTTTTAAAAATGAAAGATAATTTCTTATTATTTAAAATAGGTAGAATTTAAATAATATAAAATAATAATTTAATAAGCACTTATTGAATTTGTTTAAGTGAATTCAATGGTTTCACAATATACTTCATTATTATCAAATATACCATTCAGTACATTGTACATTAATCCATTATTAAACAAGTTTCGAAACTATAAATTCAATTTTTGAAAAATAAATATTCTAATTTTTGATATTTATTCAAAATATGTTTATTTTTATATTTAGATGTTTAGCTAAATATCGAAATGTAATTACGGGAAAATTATGGATGAGTTTTTAAAAATAAGCAAAGCCATTTCTGACAGAAACAGGGTTAGAATTTTAAAAATGCTTGAAGTAAAACCTTTATGCGTATGTGAGATTACTAATATTTTGAACGTTGCTAATTCGACAGTATCAAATCATCTATCAATACTTAAAGAATCTGGCTTAATTATTGACAAAAAAGATGGCAAGTGGGTTGAATATCAAATAAATAAAGGTAAGTCTAAAGAATTACAAAATGAAGTATTGGGATTGGTTTCAAAATATCTAAACGATGAAGATGAAACAATTAACGACGTTATTAGCTGCAGAAAAGTTAACAGACTTGAGATAAGTATGCTAAATAATAATATTGAAAAGCTTCAAGACTAATATCATGGATTGGAAACAAGAATGGAAGATATTGGCTACATTAGGAGGAATATTCCTGGCATTCTTTTATCTTCCTGTTGGAGAAATGAGGTTTGATAATGCTGTTTTCGAAGCATTATATTTGGCAAAATGGTACGCTCAGGAGCATGTTGTTTTTTGTCTTATACCCGCATTTTTCATTGCCGGTGCCATCAGTGTATTTCTGAGTCAGCAATCAGTAATGAAATATCTCGGAGCAAAAGCAAACAAGGTGATAGCTTATGGCGTTGCATCAGTATCAGGAAGTATTTTGGCTGTTTGTTCTTGTACAGTTTTGCCATTATTTACAGGTATTTACAGAATGGGTGCCGGTTTAGGTCCAGCTGTTGCATTCCTGTATTCAGGTCCTGCAATAAATGTACTGGCGATAATTTTAACAGCAAAAATACTTGGAGTGGAAATAGGTATTGCACGTGCTGTAGGTGCAGTTTTATTCAGTATTGTTATCGGATTGATAATGCATTTCATTTATCGTAAAGAGGAGATTCAGAAAGTAAATGATTTTGCAGAATTACCCGAGACTGAGAGTGGAAGGTCGCTATGGCAAAATGCAGTTTATTTTGCATTAATGATTTTCGTTCTCATTTTCTCAAATTGGGGAAAAGCAGACCAAAGTGAAACATTCTTTTATACTATTTATAATTTGAAGTGGATACTAACATCAATCAGTGGATTATTATTAGCAATCGTAATGGTGTTGTGGTTTAAGGTATCAATTAAAAGAACTATAATAGCAATTGTACCAGTGGTTGGAGTAGCGTACTTTTTCAGTGAAATACCTATGGTGCCTTTTGCTTTTGCAATGATTGCATTAGCTTGGCTCACTGCAACTGACAAAGGAAATGAGGATATGCAGGAATGGATTGCATCAAGTTGGGACTTTGCAAAACAAATTTCTCCACTACTGGTTTGGGGTGTGCTTATTGCCGGATTTGCTCTTGGGCGTCCGGGTAACGAAGGTATAATTCCATCGGTATGGATAAGTGATTTAGTAGGTGGAAATTCTTTGTTTGCTAACTTCTTTGCTTCTATTGTTGGAGCATTTATGTATTTTGCAACCTTGACAGAGGTGCCGATTGTACAGGGATTAATCGGTAGCGGAATGGGTAAAGGACCAGCACTTGCTTTATTACTTGCCGGGCCTGCCCTGTCTCTTCCTAATATGTTAGTTATTAGGAGTGTAATAGGAACTCAGAAAACTATAGTTTTTGTTTCACTTGTTATAGTTATGGCTACAATTTCAGGCTTTGTTTTTGGCTTGTTTTATTAAATTTTTTAAGGATTAATCATATGCTGAACATTAAAGTATTAGGAACGGGTTGTTCAAAATGTCTTAAACTCGAGAATAATGTAAAAGATACTATAGCTCTGTTAGGAATTGATGCTGTGGTTGAAAAAGTAAGTGATTTGAATAAAATTATGAGCTTTGGAGTATTGATGACTCCCGGTCTAGTAATTAACGAAAAAGTAGTTTCTTTTGGTAGAGTTTTAAGTGTTAAAGATATTGCTGAACTAATTAATAAAGGATAAAAAAATGAAAAAAATTGTAGTTTTTGTATTGCTATTAGCTTCAATTATATTTGTAGCAAAAATTAATGCAGCTGATAAACCTGAGCTGATAAAAATTATGTATTTTCACGGTACAACAAGATGCGAAGGTTGTATAGCTATTGAGAGTAACATTACCAGAAGTGTTGATGCATTGTATTCCGAAGAAAGGAAAAATGGGAAAATAATTTTTGAATCCATTGATTTTCTGGCAGAGGGAAATGAAAAATTTACTGATGCTTATCAGCTCGAAACTCAAACACTTATTATAAGCAAAATTGTAGATGGTAAAGAAGTTCGATGGGTTAATCTCGATAAAGTTTGGGATTACGCAGCAAGTTTTCCGAAAATGAAAAAGTATATTGACAAAGAAGTCAGGAAACTTATTAAATCATAATTTATATGAGCAAGTTAACAAAAAAATTAAGTTTCTTGGATAGGTACCTTACATTGTGGATATTTCTTGCAATGATTATGGGTGTATTAGTAGGTTATTCAATTCCAGGGATAGTCAGTTTTTGGAACCAATTTAATTCAGGAACAACAAATATTCCAATTGCAATTGGTTTGATTATAATGATGTATCCACCACTTGCCAAAGTAAGATACGAAGATTTAGGAGATGTTTTTCGTAATTTCAGAGTACTTTCTTTATCGTTGGTACAGAATTGGATAATCGGTCCTGTGTTGATGTTCTTCTTAGCAATTATTTTTCTTCAAGATTTTCCGGCTTATATGAATGGACTAATCTTAATCGGATTAGCTCGTTGTATAGCGATGGTAATTGTTTGGAATGAATTAGCAAAAGGCGATACTGAATATGCAGCAGGATTGGTAGCATTTAATTCAATATTCCAGGTATTATTTTTCTCAATATATGCATATGTATTCATTACAATACTGCCGGGTTGGTTCGGGCTTGAGGGTGCTGAAGTAGACATAACCATTGGTCAGATAGCCGAAAGCGTATTTATTTATCTGGGAGTGCCTTTTATAGCCGGAATTATAACCAGATTCTCGCTGATAAAGTTAAAAAGTAAGGAGTGGTATCATAATGAATTTATTCCCAAAATCAGCCCACTTACTCTCGTTGCTCTTTTATTTACAATTATTGTGATGTTCTCGTTAAAAGGTGAACTAATAATCGAAATTCCTTTTGATGTTGTAAGAATTGCAATCCCATTATTGATATATTTCGTTATAATGTTCCTTATTTCGTTCTATATGGGCAGAAAAATCGGAGCAGATTATTCTAAAACTGCAACACTTTCATTTACTGCTGCAAGTAATAATTTTGAACTTGCTATTGCAGTAGCAATAGCAGTATTTGGTATTAATTCCGGTGAAGCTTTTGCAGCTGTTATTGGTCCACTGGTTGAAGTTCCAGTATTGATTTCCTTAGTCAACGCTTCGCTTTATTTTCAAAAGAAATATTTTAAAAATCCTGAAAGAAGTACCTTGAATAATCCTGATTTATGTCCATAATTTTATTTATTTAATGAAGAGAAAAAAAGATGCGTGAATCAAATTTCTATCCAAAATTATTACTGAGTGTCGAAGAACTATTGAAAAACTTTTCTTCTATTCCTGAAAAACGTAAAATTGAGCTTGAAAAAATTGCTGAAATTCTAAAGCAGACTTTGCTTGATACTAACAAAGTTGAAATGATATTCATTTGTACTCACAATTCCCGCAGAAGTCATTTAGCACAAATATGGACTACTTTAGCTTCCAAATACTTTGGTATAAATAATTTTTACACATATTCAGGTGGTACCGAATCTACTGAGTTTAATCATAGATGTGTCAAAGCTTTGACAAGTGTTGGTTTTCACATTAATGCTACTACAATTGGCATTAATCCGACATATATATGTAAATACAATGAAACTGAAGAGTCAATTACAGTATTTTCAAAAATATATAACGATTCCTCAAACCCTAAGGATAATTTTATTGCAATAATGGTATGTACTGATGCTGACGATGAGTGCCCATTTGTTATCGGTGCAAAACACAGAATTTCATTACCTTATGACGACCCCAAATTATATGATAATACTGAACTTGAAGAGAGCAAGTATTCAGAACGTAACAAACAGATTGGAACAGAAATGTTGTATATGATATCAAGTTTAAAAAATTTATTATCTTAAAGAATTCTATAAAAATGGTCCACTCAGACGGAGCATTACATTTGAAAACGAAATTCACTAAACAACCAACAACATACCTTACTAAACTTTCGGCTATATCATGCTCGATACTCTGGGTGTAGGCGGCAGAAAATTCAAAAATTGGCAATGAATATGTAGAAAAATAATGTGATTTATACCATCGTTAATTGTCAATTATCAATAAAAACAATTCAATTAGCGTTCGACACGCTGTGGGAGAAGGATTAAGATTGAGATTGGATAAAGCTATGATTTACATGTAACAATTCAGTTTGAAGTAAGCGTAATTTCAATTCATGGAATCTAGGATTTTTTACTTGGCTACAAAGTTAAAGGGAAATGACTATAATGCTAATTCTCTGTTTAAAGAATAACTAAAAATAATAATCGTCTAGAATTAAGTGAAAGTAAACTACAAAATATTATTATTGGTATTGGCTTATGCAATGAATTTCTTGCATGACATTCATCCGCATGAGCACAGCAATCATAAAAGCAGTAGCTTTATATATGATTTTACAGGGATATTTTCGCATAATCATGATGAACCAGATTCAGAGCATGACGATAATCAAACAGATAAGCATCCTTTCCCACATACACATTTACTGCAGGGGCACACGCTTGTACAAACAATCAGCACCGTAGTTGTAAAATTTGCCACTGGTCTTGATTACATCATTTGCTGTAGGTTCGAGCCTACCAACATAGCAGATGTAACCAAGAGTACTTATCTTATTGATAAACTAATCTACTATGAATCAGCTTGGGGTACAAAAATGATGCTACGTGCCCCTCCACATATCTTCAAATCATACTTTTCTTGATTTTTAAAATTATTAATTAATTGTATTAGGAGAAAATATGGCTAAATATTTGTGTTTAGTCTTGTTCGTGCTATTATTGGCATGTTCAAAAACCAGATTTGAAGATCACGACCACAGTCACGACCATTCGGAAGCAACTGCCCACGATCATGGACACTCGCACGGAGATGGTGAAATTGATAACTTGAAGATTACGAAATTCTCTGATAAATACGAGATTTTTGCAGAAATAAATCCATTTGTAGTTGGCAACGAATCTGAATTTATTATTCATTACACCAAATTATCTGACTTTAAACCAGTGGTCAAAGGTGAACTAAACATCGTAATAACCGACAACGGAAATGATGTAATTAAAATTGACAACCCATCAAGACCGGGCATTTTCCTCGCAAAGTATAAGCCACAAAAAATCGGGAATTTTGATATTCTATTCGTCCTCAACAGCGATAATATTTCTGATACAATTATGGTTGATAATCTAATATGTTACAATACAAAAGAAGAGGCTAAGCAAGCATCATCAGCGCAAGATGAAGGCATTGTATTTCTGAAAGAAGAAGCATGGAAAATTGATTTCGGACTCGAAAAAATAGTAATGACGAATTTTAGCAATACAATAAAGGCGACTGCAAAGGTAGTTTATAATCCTAAAGATTTTGTAAATATTACTGCAAGTACTTCGGGCATTGTTGAAATATTAGATATTTCACTTGTTGAGGGAAGAGCAGTATCGAAAGGTAGCCAGCTGTTTGTAATTAAGCCAAATTCCACAAGAGATGATAATTATGAAGTAAGATACGAGCAAGCAAAGTCTGAATTATCCAGAGTGAAGAAGGATTTTGCCAGAATATCCGAATTATTTTCATCAAAACTGACCTCAGAAAAAGAATATTTGGAATCGAAATCTGCACTCGAAAGTGCAGAGATAATTTTCAAGAATTACTCTAAATATTCTGATGGCAGGTCTAACATTGTAAAAGCACCAGCAGGTGGAATTATTGCAAAACTTATGATTGCATCAGGGCAGTTTGTCGAGGCAGGTACACAAATAGCAGTGATTGCAAACAGCGAATCTCTTGTACTTGAAATTGACATCCCAAAAAATGACATGCATAAATTGGGTAAGGTAAGCACAATTAATCTCATTGACTACAAACAAACCCATGATTTGTCAAGCTTTGGTCTGAGTCAGATTGGTCAACCAATGTTATCTAATAACTCAACCCTCGCAACCATAAGATATTTGTTTAAAAACAAAATGGGCCTGTTGCCAAATTCAGTAGTTGATGTTTATGTGAAAGGAACTATAGTAGAAAACTCGCTTACAGTACCAAAGGAATCAGTTTGGGAAGATCAGGGGCATTATTATGTTTTTGTCCAAAAGAACGGTGAACTATTTGAAAAAAGAGAGGTACAGACAGGCGGATTTGACGGACTCAGATACCAAATATCCGGTGGACTGAATTTTGGAGAGGTAGTCGTAACCAAGGGTTCATACAGAGTAATGTTGGCATCAAAGTCATCTGAGTTACCTTCAAATTCTCATACTCACTAAGGATACCCGTTATGTTAAATAAAATACTTGACTTCTCACTTAGAAACAGGATTGCAATTCTCTTAGCAGGATTAGTGATAATGGGCTTAGGGACTTTTGTTGCTACCAATATGGAGGTAGACATCTTTCCGGATTTGAGTGCTCCTACAGTGGTAATTATGACTGATGCTAAAGGTATGGCACCTGATGAAGTTGAAAAAATGGTGACATTCCAAATCGAAACGGCTGTAAATGGCGCACCAAATGTAAGAAGGGTTAGGTCTAACTCAACACTGGGCTTTTCGATTGTGTGGGTTGAATTTGACTGGGGTACAGATATATATAAAGCGAGGCAAACAATAACCGAGAAATTAACACAGATAAGCGGAAATTTCCCTGAAGGTGTAAATGCCCCTATACTTGCTCCACAGACTTCACTATTGGGTGAAATAATGATATTTGCAATGAGTTCTGACTCTCTCAGCTCGATGGATTTAAGAACTTACGCAGACTGGAACGTAAAACCCAGAATACTTGCGCTAGGAGGCATAGCACAAGTATTGATTTTGGGTGGAGACGAAAAGCAATATCAAATTCAGGCTGATAACCAAAAGATGAAGCAGTTTGATGTTTCCTTTGATGAATTGGCGGAGATTTGTCGGAATTTTAACTCAAATTCAAATGGTGGCATTCTCAATCAATTTGGTAATGAATACATTATTAGAGGATTAGTCAAAACAAACAACATTTCTGAGCTCGAAAACTCTGTAGTGAAATTGGTTAACGGTTCACCAATAAAGCTGTCGGATATCGCTGAGATTAAAATTGCTCCTTCCCAAAAGATTAATGATGCTTCTTACAACTCCGGTAATGTAGTAATAATTACTGTTGTAAAACAGTCTGATGTAAGCACTGTAGAATTATCAGATAAGATAATTAAAAATCTTGACGACTTGAAGAAATCGGCACCTGTACATCTTGAATTCCATACAGAGCCATTCAATCAGGCAGATTTCATTAATATATCCATAAATAATGTTACCAAAGCTCTGTTCGAAGGTGCAGTTTTTGTCATTATTATACTTTTCTTTTTTTTACTCAGCGTCAGAACGACTTTTATTTCAGTTGTAGCTATTCCTCTTTCTTTAATGACCACAGTATTATTGATGAAGATACTTGATATGAGTATTAATACAATGAGCTTGGGTGGAATGGCAATTGCCATCGGCTCGCTAGTTGATGATGCAATTATTGACGTTGAAAATGTTTATAAGAGATTGAAGGAAAATTCGAAATTAGCTCCTGATTTGCGTAGGAAATCATTGTTAGTTATATTTGATGCATCAATGGAGATAAGGGCATCTATAATCAATGCAACCATAATAATCATTATTGCATTCCTGCCCTTGTTTTTCCTTAGCGGTATTGAGGGGCGTCTTCTACAACCTCTTGGCATAGCATATATAGTATCACTAGTTTCATCATTAATAGTATCTATAACAATTACTCCCGTGCTTTGCAGCTATTTGATTACTAATCAAAAATTACTGATTAAAAATGAGGGTGATAACAAATTTGTTACATTTTTGAAATTTCTATACAAAAAGACCTTGCTTGTTACATTTACTTTCAAAAAAACATTATTGATAACAACAGGCATCATATTGCTAATTTCGATAATCTCGTTTTTCTATCTGGGTAGGAACTTTTTACCAACATTCAACGAGGGCTCACTTACAATTGTAGTTGCCTCAACTCCCGGGATTTCGATTGATGAATCAATAAAAATTGGCAGACAGGCAGAGGAAGCCTTGCTAAGTATTCCGGAGGTTATTTCAACAGCAAGAAAAAGCGGCAGAGCAGAGCTTTCGGAACACTCATTCGGCTCGAGTGTGTCTGAAATCGAGGTTCCATTTAAGTTGAATGAGCGCAGCCGAGATGAATTTTTAGCTGATGTAAGGAGTAAATTATCTTCAATAACAGGAATAGTATTTAATCTCGGGCAACCCATAAGCCATAGAATTGACCATATCATCTCAGGCGCTAAAACCAGCATAGCCATTAAGCTTTTTGGATCTAATTTAGAGAAAATGTATGAGCTTGCTAATAAAATTAAATCAGAGATATCCGGTGTCGAAGGCATTGCTGATGTCAGTGTAGAGCAAATTGTTACCGTACCGCAAATTCATATCAAACCGAATAGAGAAATGTTGGCTAAATTCGGAATTCCGATAATTCACTTTAATGATTTCATAAATAATGCTTTTTCGGGATTGGCAGTTGGTAACGTTTACGAAGATGACAAATCATTTGATATCGTCCTGAGATTGAAAGACGAATTTAGAAATAATTTTGAATCAATTTCAAATGTTTTGATAAGCACACCCACTGGCGAAAAAATCCCATTATCGCAGGTGGCAAATATTGTCTCAACCAAGGGTGCAAATGTCATTAACCGTGAGAATGTTAAACGTAAAATACTGATTTCTGCAAATGTTGCTGAGAGAGATGTAAGAAGTGTTGTGAATGATATCAAATTAACAATAGGAAGTTCAGTCAATCTGCCTGAGAATTATTATGTTGAATATGGAGGGCAATTTGAAAGCGAAGAGCAGGCATCAAGAATAATTCTGATGGTTTCGTTGGTTTCATTGATAATCATATTTTTTGTGTTGAATTATGAATTTAAAGACTATATGACCACAAGCATAATTTTAATAAATTTACCGCTGGCATTAATGGGTGGTATAGCTACATTGTGGTTTTCTTCGGGAATTATGAGCATACCTTCACTAATTGGTTTTATAACACTATTTGGTATTGCAACAAGAAATGGAATATTAATGGTATCAAGATACAATAAATTGATCGAAGAAGGCTTACAGCTGAAAGATGCAGTAATTAATGGCTCATTAGACCGGCTTAATCCTGTTTTGATGACTGCCATGACAGCAGCACTTGCGCTATTGCCTTTGGTATTCGCCGGTGATAAGCCGGGGAATGAAATTCAGAGCCCGATGGCAGAGGTCATTCTAGGTGGTTTGGTTAGCTCCACTTTGTTAAATTTAATAATACTGCCTGTAGTGTACTATTTAATTATTCACTGGAGAACAAAAAAATGTATAAATTAGTTTTTGTATTATTCTTGTGCTGGTCAACCTCTTATTCGCTTTCTTATGACTCGCTGATAGCACAAATACTCCACAACAACAAGGATATCAAGGCATATTCACAGTATTTGGCAGGCGTTTCTATCGAAAGTAAATTCAACAATTTACCACCAGATCCACAGGTAAATTATGGTATTATGAGCGGATCGGGTTTTACAAGTGGTGGAAAGCATGAACTGATAGTTATGCAGCCATTTGAATTCCCTACTGTTTACTCTATTAAATCAGATATTGCCTCCGGTCAGAATCTTGTGAACAAATTCAAGCTAATGGAATATAAAAGAGACATTGCTCTGATTGCCGGCAACTTGATTGTAAATTATCTTTTTCAAAAGAAATTGATAGCTAATTACGAGCTGAGGATGTCTAATTATGAAAATATTTTTAGAACTATTGAGCAAAGATTCAATAAATCAGAAATAAGCATACTCGAGTATAATAAATCAAAGTCCAGTTTAGCATTCATAAGGTCAAAGCTGAATCTTGCAAATATTGAACTCGATTATATCAAATCTGCTATCATCAATCTGAATGGCGGCATTAATCCGGAGATTGACACAAATGATAATCCAATTGTAAAATTAGATTCAGACAGAGATTCACTCATAAACGAACTTCAAAAACTTGATTTCAACAATCAACTATACGATAATGAAAAAGAGCTTTATGAAAATAAATTAAGTCTTACCAAAATAGGTTGGCTGCCAAACTTCTCACTTGGATACCGATTCGAAAGAGAGCCCGGAATTGATTTCTCAGGTGCTCAGATTAACTTCTCGATTCCGATTTTCGAAAATCAACACAAAACATCTAAGGCACAAAGTGATTTATCATATATCGAACTTAGACAGCAAGCTTACAAGACAAATTTCATTAATAACAAAAAAAGGTTGTTTGACAAATTGAAATTGCTCGAATCCAATATTTCGGTGCAGAAAGAAATAATAAACAACAATCAGTTTGAACTCCTGCAAAAAGCTCTGAACCTAAGCCAGATAAATCTGACTGAATTCTACTACGAAAATACTATCTATTACGACATCGAGGACTCAATTTTGCAAATCGAAAAAGAATTTCACCAATGCTATAATGAGTTTATGATAGAGAACTTGTTATATAACATCAATAACAGAAAATAAGGAGTCGTAAAGCTAATATTAGCCTTGAAGGCTATTACTAAGCTACTTCACAGTCAACCTGCACTGAACTTGAATAGAATCACATATCACGTGCATTTGTAAAACGTTTGTTAGCTTCGACTATTATTTTGCCCATTGCTCAATTTCATCAATAAATTGAGATTGCTGGTCAATAAAAACATTATGAGAACAATTGTCAATGTATTTTACTTTATTTTCCCCTAATATATTTTTTAGGTCTTTTACTTGGTCAGCAGAGTATAGTCCGTCATCCTTACCATATAAGCCGTAAATATTTATTCTGTTCTCTTTCAATTTTTTCAAGTTTGCTGTCAGGTTAATGGCAGTATATTTTTCATTTTTCCAAAAACCTTGTGGTGCTTGATAGTTCATTTGGGTTGCATATTTAGTCAAAATTGTATCTGATTTGAATTTTGAATAAATGGTTTTCGCTTCCTCAGTAAGATTTTTAGGTGTGTAAAATCCATTTTGCATTGCGTGCATAAAGCTATAAGAGCTGTATTCAATAGAATTTTTGTCCATATTTTCAATCATATTAAGGTATTTTAGGTTATTGCTGTCGTTTTTTGTTTGATAAATAATTTTTGAAGTTGTTATTATAGTTTTAAATGTTTCCTGTAATGATACAGGTGCTCCTACAAGGATTATGGATTGAATTTTATCGGGAAAATTTTCAGCAAATAACGTTGCAACTACACCACCAAAGCTATGTCCAATTAGCGTTGATTTCGTGAGCCCATATTTTTGATAAATAGTATTTAAGTCATCAAATGTTTCTTTAAAAGTATATTTTGCATTAGGGTCTTTACTGCGTCCTTCTCCACGTCTATCGTACACGACAACAAAAAAACCTTTGTTGGCAAGTCGTTGTGCAGTAGTTGCTTCAAAATTCGCACAATTGTATCCTGGACCACCGTGAAGATATATAATTGCTTTGTCTTTGGGATTACCAAAAGTTTTTGTATAAATATTTTCCCCATTAGCAACCATTGTTGCTACTATGAAAATTGCCAAAGTGATGATTGTTTTCATTCTATTTTTTTTTAAAAGTTTGATTATTCAATTAATTTATTCTAAACGTTTTCGGGCTTGTCGTAGTGGGGGATTTCGGAGCACAAAACTGTCAATACACCACAAAAGTTGATGCGAGGTAGAATGTTCAATTAACCACGTCACCCGCCATTGAGCCAAACGCCTGTTATGTGGCGTTTTTGTTGTCATTTTCTATTGTATAAGTGAAGTCGTCCTGTCGGAAAATTCATTAAGCTCAAAACATTGTCATTAAGTCCCAAAATTTCAAAATACATTGTATCTGTCTGATTTGAAAGTATAATAAATTCAGTTTTTTCGATTTCCTTTACAAATTCAGGTAGTTTGTTAGTTAAGTTGATATTATAAATATCATCGTTACTCAAAATTTTACCATCATATTCAAAAGTCCACGATTTATCTTTGATTTTTATAGTTGCTAAACTATCTTTTTCGTGAACCCAAGTTCCGGTCAATAGGTCTATGCTTGATTTTTTTGTTTGCTTTATTGCAAGCTCAAAACTGTCATATCGAAATACTCTTGCTTTTTCAGGTCTTTCAGGTGTTTTTCTTTCATATGTCTTAGGAATACCCTTGTCTGAATAGAATTGTCCCGTAAGTCGTAGATAATACTTAAAGTGTCCTTCAGCAAAATAGTCTTCGGGTATCTTTGTTTCTTTAGTAGCTGGTTCTATGAAAATACAGTCTTCTGCACGTATTTCATAGTTAGTGTCACTCTCAAAATATTTTCTTTCTATAAAGTCTGCACAGTCACACGCCCAATTAACATATGAAACTTCAATTGTTTCTGTCAACCCTGAAATAGTCTTAGGTTGGTCATTACAACTTGTCAACCAAATGAGTGTAAAAATGTATATCAGTTTTAAAGGTTTCATTGTTTGTTAGAGGGTCTCATAAAATGCCACATAACGGTGGCGGTATGAAGCGTTGGGGATTGCGGGCTTCGTTCCTATCCGCCGACACAAATGCCTATGCGGGGCAAAACGCCTTATTTAAACACTTAAACCCCAATGCTTTATACACGATGTTATGGCGCGTTATTATTCTTATCCCATAATTTTAACATTGCTGTCAAAACATTGTATTCTTCCGCAAATGCACCGTCTAATGTTCCAAACTTACTTTTAAATTCCTTGAAATATTGTCTTGCTTTATTGTCTCCCGAAATTGCTGCAATAAACAGTCTGTTTGCAATTATCATTTTATTGTCATCAATTCCAGCCTTTTCCGTCTCGTATGTTTTTAAAACAGTTTGAATTTCGGCTTGTGTGTATTTTCTTATTTGTCTATTAACGACAAGTTTTCTAACAACTTTTTGACCAGTGAAATATATTTTTTCTGTTGTCCAAACAGTCTCTTGAAATTTGAAATTTTCGCCAGTCGGTAAATTCTGAAGTTGGTCAACAAGTAAAGTGTCCTTATTAGTTTTCAGTCTACAAGTCAAAACAGCACCCCAAAAATCAATAATTGTATCTTGTCCACAAGCAGCCAAAACAAATTCGGAATAAGTTGTCGGTTTGCTCTTAGGATTCTTATAACCACATAAAACTATTGTCCTGCCGTTTGAAAAATGAAAAGTCGTATCAGCTTTTGTCCCTGCAAACGGTGTCTTGGGACAGTCACAAACTACTTTTTTCTCCTGTCCAAAAGCAGTTGTAAAAACTAAAACTGCAAATATAAAAATCAATTTTATTCGTTTCATAGTCTTGGTTAGCAGGGTTTTATAATGCGCCATAACGGTTTACGTATTGGCGATGGTGGGGCATTTGAAAAACGTCAGCCCGTCATTTGCACTAATGCCCAATAGAATACCAAATGTTGAATTTACAACTGTCAGCCCCACTATTGCCAATACGATGTTGTGCGATTGTGCCTTCACAGTTCATTTACTAATTTTCGCAAATTCTCCATACTTGAATTATTTGAGATTTCATTAAAATTGTCAGTAGTAATCATACGGACTAGCACAATTTTATTTCTTGGAATAATTATTAAATATTGCCCTAAGTAACCACTTGCTGCGTAATTAACAATTTCACCTTTATTTGTTGTTTTGAGTTGAGAGTGTGGAATACTTTGAAGTAATTTCCCAACCAATTTGAGCTCTGTAGGGGAATATATTTTAGTTGCTTGTTCTCTAACCTCATTCAAATCTTTATATTCTCCCTTCAATTTTTTAACAAGTTGGAAAGTGCTATCGTCTGATTTACTCTTTATTGTTTCAAAAAAATCATCGTCAAAAGAATAGTATGTTTTCTCATAAGTTAGCCACCATTCGTAACCGTAGTTTTTATTGGTCTTAGACGGTTTTAGCATATCTGCAATCCATTCTTTGCTGATTAATTGCTTTCCATTCCAATTTCCATCATTCAAAATCAATAACCCAATTTTTGCTAAATCTTCTGGGTAAATTTGTAAGCCAGCCATACCATAAGGGTTTCCTTTCTCATCTTTCCGCCAACTAAATTTCTTTATATTTAATTCACTAAAAAGATATTTGTCCAAAAACTTATCCATTTTGATTTTAGATGTTTCTTCAATAATCCCTGCAAGCAAATTGCTGGATTTATTGTTATAGGAGTAGCGAGTTCCTGGTATATCGTCTAATTCGGCACATAAAGCAAGTTGAATTACATCAGGTGCAATTTCAATTTCATCTCCAGCATTAGGAACGTTTTGCAAACCTGAAGTATGTTCCAAAAGGTGTCTTATGGAAATGAGTTTTTTATTCCCTTGTTTCCATTCAGGGTAAATTGTGTAAACAGGTTGGTCTAAACTGTCAATAAATCCTTTGTCTAATAAAATTCCAATAGCCATAGCAACAACTGATTTAGTGGCAGACATTGCTTCTATCATCTGTACAGGTTTATCAAAATGATTTTTGTATATAAGTTTGCCGTCTTGATAAATAATCAGCGCATCGCTATTAGTCCTCTCACTTTGTTTTATGATGGAGTCTAAAACTATCTTATTCAATTGTTGAGCCTTTATATTGCTGTTGAAGCAAAAAAATAGAACTCCTAAAAAATAAACTTTCATTTTCATATTTTATGATAAGTTGAGTGGTTTTGTTTTTGCATATCGCACAACGGTCGCGGCTTGGCGTAGTTGCGGATTAAATGTACTTAATTTTCAATTTAGCAACAAACTTCATTAAAAGCATTTTATTTTCGACTAAGCACAAGCCCCGCAATTACGCAAAACCGCTGTTGGGCAAAGTATTTATTCTCGGCATATTTTTCCATTCTGAGAAATTTTTTGTCCGTCATTCATCGTTAATGTCTAAACGTAGATTAGACAATTATCTATAATTTTAGTTTTTTTAACTACAATTCCATTATTATCATTTATCCATTTTTTTTCTGCGTCTAATTCATATTTTGAATCATCATAAGTCAGTCTATATGTGCAGTCGTCGATCCATTCAATTATTTCGTAGTCAGGATTTCCATTTCCGACTCCATTTGTCCACTCGGTCTGAGTATTCCCTTTTCGAATAACAATATATTTTTCGGTTTCAGCGTTATTTTCTTTATTCTCGATTTCGGTTTTAGATTCAATTTCTGTTGATGGAATATAAAAAGTTCCTTCCTTAAAATCAGAACAAGTCAATTCTTGAGCATTTGAAGTTAGTCCAATCAATAAAATTAAAGTTAGTATAATTTTCATTTCTTTTATATTTTGTCAAACTGATTTGTAAACCACCACATAAAATTCATAAAAAAATGACCAAAATTTAAAAATAATATTGCTAATAAAACGAAAGCTATAAAATCGAAAATTGTCCATTTCTTTTTTGATTTTTTTTTTCGGTCAACAATTATTTTAATGATTATAATCAGAGCGTGAATTAATATGCAAATAAACAAAAAGTAAATAAACAATATATCAGCACCACCCTTGTGATTAAACAAAAGTGAAGAGCAAAGTAGTAAATAGAGTAAAAAAAATAATAGTTGACGAATAGATGCAGTTTTTATTTGATATGTTGTAATTTTATTCAAATTCGTTTATAGGTTAATTTCGTTTACTATTACAGTTGTTAATTTATATTTTGCCCAACTCCCGTATTCACGTAATTGCTATTATATCTGTCTTTTTATTCGTAATAAACAGCTAAATTTGCGGGATTTACGAATGTTTTCTTATAGTTTCGTATAACAACAAAAATAATGCAATTTTACGCAATTACAAGCTCAAAATCACTTATCTACGAATTCTCGATAAATGGATTTACAAAATTAGTGAATAATATCCTGACTGCAAAAAGAAAAGCTAAACTGATGCTCGCTTGCACTGATAATTTTGGATCCGGAAACAGCGAGTCCATGATATTCAAAAAATCACCTTGCTTCTGTGAACCAAGCAGGCAATTCGGGCTTTTTGATTTTAGGTGCTTCATTTATTTTGTTCCCCTGGTTAAATTTTTGTAAAAATATATCATAATACATCACTCCGTCTTTGGATTTGTT